>JBIOVM010000001.1:0-18068 GCA_044867785.1 Candidatus Rokuibacteriota bacterium
CTCGCCGCGCGATCGGCGGGCGGCACGAACTGCCCCAGGTCGATCGGGTCGGGGAACAGCATGCAGGGCAGTCCGCAGTTGCTCACGAACCGGAAGGAGTCGTAGTACTCGCACAGCCAGACATCCACGAGGTCCGGGACTCCCAGATACTCCGGCCGCGAGAACACGATCTGCGGCTTGTCCGCGAGGCTCGCGACGACGCATCGGCCCTCGAGCTGCCGCCGAGGCAGCCTGAGCAGGGCGTGCCAGAAGACGGTATGAACGATCTCGGCCTTCTCGAGCGGCACGACATCCACGAAATCCGCCGAGAGGCGTCGGAGGTGCTGGAGGTCGTGGTCGAGCGCCCAGCCGATCCCCTCGCCGCCCGTGAAGTGCACCTGGAACTTCGCCATGCCGGCTGGCTCTCCCCGTCGCGTCTGCCGGTCACTCACGCGCCGGCGCGTCGTCCGGCCCGATCATCATGCCACTCCGTCGAGGCGGCGCCGGCCCCGTGGCTCGGCCCAGGTCCTGGTCCGCCCCACTCCGGGCCGTGCGCGGCCCACCCCGACGGCTCTGGGCCAGGGAGTCCGCACCCCATGAGGCGGGGATAGTGCCTCAGCCCGGGGCGCGGCCCGGGGCCTGGAGCTGGCGGCTGAAGTACGCCGTCACCAGATGATCGAGCACCAGGTGGACGTCTTCGACGAAGCCGTAGTTGAAGTCGGGAACCAGGACCGGGGCGTCGAGGAGCGGGAGGGCGGCGCCGCCGTCGAAGCCCAGCAGGCCGGCGGTCCGCAGGCCCGTCTCGCGCGCCCACTCGACGGCGCGGACGACGTTCGGGGAGTTGCCGCTGCCGGAGACGACGACCAAGAGGTCGCCGGGGCGGGCGAGGATGACGAGCTGCTCGGTGAAGACGTGCTCGTAGCCGAGGTCGTTCGCGATCGCCGTCATCAGCGCCACGTTGTCGGTCAACGACGTGACCCGGAAGCGGCGCCGCCGAGAGCTCGGCGGCCGGCCGAACACCGTCTTTCCGAGGTCGGTGGCCATGTGGGACGCGGTGGCGGCGCTCCCGCCGTTCCCGATGATGAAGACCTGGCGATCGTCCCGGTAGGCGCGCTCGAGCTCGGCCATGAAGGCCGTCACCTGCCCCACGTCGATCCGGTCGATGACCGCCTTGAGGCTGGCGAAGTACTCGCGCGTGAAC
The DNA here is from genome assembly GCA_044867785.1 of Candidatus Rokuibacteriota bacterium. Taxonomy (GTDB): domain Bacteria; phylum Methylomirabilota; class Methylomirabilia; order Rokubacteriales; family DASRDR01; genus DASRDR01. The sequence continues at coordinate 1,181 of JBIOVM010000001.1, forward strand.
GACGCCTTGTCGACCGACCGGTCCGCCATTCCTCCCTCTCCCTCGGTGGGCGGTCACATGGTCCGCCCGCGGCGCTACTCGATGAAGATGATCCGACTTCCCTGGGGCTCCAGCGAGAACGGCATCGGGCGCAGCTCGGGGAGGGCCGCGCGGATCCCGGCGTGACGATCCGGATGCGCGTACAGCAGCAGGAAGCCCCCGCCGCCGGCGCCGAGCAGCTTGCCCCCGATCGCGCCGTGGCCCCGCGCCCGCTGGTACCAGTCGTCGATCGCCTCCGAGGTGATGCCATCGGCCAGCGCGCGCTTGAGCATCCAGCCCTCGTGCAGCACCTCGCCGAACCCGTCAAGGTTGCCCGCGCAGAGCCGCTCCCGCAAGGCGTCGGCGTAGTCGCGCATCCGCTGCAGCATCGCGAACGTCTCGCCGTTCTTCTCGGTGTTGGCCCGCTGGGCGGTCAGCACGTCGCCGGCCGAGCGGGTCAGCCCGGTATAGAGCATGAGCAGGCTCGCCGCCAGCTCGCGTCGAAGCTCCCCCGTGCACGGAATCGGCTGGACGAAGACGCTCTCGTCCGGGTTGAACTCGATGAACTGCAGGCCGCCGTGGGCGGCGATGTACTGGTCCTGCTTGCCGATCGGCTTGCCGCAGATGTCGACCTCGATGCGGCAGGCCTCGGCGGCCAGGCGCTCGGCACTCACCAGCCGGCCGGTGAACGCATAGAGCGCGTTGAGGAGGCCGACCGTGTAGGTGCTGGAGGAGCCGAGCCCGGTGCCTTGCGACGGCACGTCGGAGATCGAGGTGATCTCGACGCCGCCCGTGATCCCGACGAGCCCCAGCGCCTCGCGGATCAGCTCGTGTCGCAGCTCGGAGGCGCGGTCCACGATCTCCGTGACCGAGTAGCTCGCCCGGACGCGGTCATCGAACTTGCGGTTGACCGTGATGTAGATGTACTTGTCGATCGCCGCGCTGAGCACGGCGCCCCGTTCGCGCTGGTAGAAGGCGCGCAGGTCGGTGCCGCCGCCGGCGAAGCTCACGCGCAGCGGCGTGCGGGTGATGATCACGCGGCGTAGCCCTCCGGGTGCGCCTGCCGCCAGGCCCAGGCGGTGGCCACCATCGACTCGAGGTCGGTGAACCGCGGCGTCCAGCCGAGCAGCCGGCGGCTCTTCGCCGGGTCGGCGACCAGCGTGTCGGGGTCCCCCGCCCGGGCCGGCTCCGGCTCGACGGCGATCGTGCGCCCGGTCACCTGCTCCACCGCCGCGATGACCTCGCGATTCGAGTACCCGCGGCCGAGACCCAGGTTGAACGCGCCGGACGGGACGGCCTCCAGCTGCTCGAGCGCGCGGACGTGGGCGGCGGCGATGTCCACGACGTGGACGTAGTCCCGGACGCAGGTGCCATCGGGCGTCGCCCGCTCCGTCCCGAACAGGCGGAAGACGCCCGCCCGATCCCGGGCGGCCGTCAGCAGCCGCGGAATGATGTGGGTCTCCGGCCGGTGGTCCTCCCCGTGAGCGTCGGTCGCGCCGCAGGCGTTGAAGTACCGGAACGAGAAGTACCGGAGTCCGTGGGCCGTCTCGTACCAGGGCAGCGCGCGCTCGAACGCCCACTTCGACTCGCCGTAGCTGTTGCACGGCGCCCCGGCCATCGCCTCCGTGATCGGGGAGCCCACCGGCTGGCCGTAGGTCGCCGCGGTCGAGGAGAAGACGAGGCGGGTCGACCCCGCCTCGACCATCGCGTCCAGCAGGTTGATCCCGCCGACGACGTTGGCGCGATAGAAGCGCCCGGGATCCCGCACCGAGACGTCGATGAGCGCCTCCGCGGCGAGGTGCACGACCGCCGCGGGGCGCTCGGCGCGCAACGCGCGCCCGACGGCGTCCCGATCGAGCAGGTCCAGCCGGGTGAAGCGAGCCCGTCGGTCGACCGCGGCGCGGTGCCCGCCGCCCAGGTGGTCCCACGCCAGGACGTCATGGCCCGCGTCGCAGAGCAGCTCGGTCACGACGCTGCCGATGTACCCCGCCGCCCCCGTCACGACCACTCGCGTGGTCATCGCGCGCGTCTCGACACGGCAGGCGGGGAGCCGGCGTCCCCGGCAGCGGGAGTCCGGGGATGACCCGGTCGGCGGGAGCGAAGACCGGTCTCGGCCGCCGAGCTATGCCCCCGGCCCACTCGCCGACACACCGACCCCGGGACGGATGGCGCCGGGCTGACGCCACTCACGCTCCGCACGGGCGTAGCTCTCCGGAGTCCCGACGTCCACCAGGAATGTCCCTTCCGGCAGCGGCCAGCCGTAGAGGGGAATGCCGTCCGCGAGCCACGCGGGGAGCACGTCGCGGCCGAAATCGCTGAAGCGGCCGGCCGGGATCCTCGCCAGCAGGGCTCGATCGAGCACCATGACGCCGGAGTTCACCCACGAGGAATCGATCTCACCGGGCCTGGGCTTCTCGACGAAGCGGCGGATACGGTGGTCCCCGTCGAGCTCGACGACGCCCCCTTGGGCGGCGTCGGGACGCTGATCCAGCGTGAGCGTGCCGTGGACTCCGACCCCCGCCGCCCGGTGACAGGCCGTCAGGGCGCCCAGATCCAGATCGGTGAGAACGTCGCCGTACACGACGAGGAAGGGATCCTCGAAGAAGGACTCCAGGCGCTTCACGCCGCCGGCGGTGCCCAGGAGCTCCGGCTCCTCCGAGTACCGGATCTCGACGCCGAAGCGGGAGCCGTCGCCCAAATGGCCGCGCACCGAGTCCGGCCGGTGGTGCAGGTTCACGGCGACCCGGCGCACCCCGTGATCCCGGAGCCAGCGGACGGTGTGCTCCAGCACCGGCCGGCCCCCGATCGGGACCATGGGCTTGGCCAGCGTCTCGGTCATCGGGTGCAACCGGGTTCCCTTGCCGGCGGCGAGGATCATCGCGTTCATGCGAGCCGCACCGTCCGCCGAAGGTCGTCCGCCAGCGCCGACTGACCTGTCCACGCCAGGAATCGCAGCGCCTCCTCGTGGAGCTTCCGGCCTCGCACCAGGCCGCTCCAGAACATCGGGTACGGACCGTTGGCGTACCGATGGTATGTCAGCACCGCCGCATCGATCGTCGGCACCCGCCGGGGCCAGCCGAGCCGCACCGCGAGGCGGGTCGGACCGATGAGCCGCTGCGTGAGCAGGCGCATGCTCCGCGACTCGAACCAGCGGCCGCCCGCGGTGAAGCCGTCGCCCCGCACGCGGTAGGTCCGCTCCAGAAGGCCCGGGTCGACTCGGCGGCAGGCGGCCGGCATCGCCCCTTCGAACTCGCGAGCGGATCGGATGTCCGGCGAGTTCGAGCGAAGCGACTCCAGCATGCGGCGCAATGTTAGCACATGCCAGAATCCCGGATGGAGGCTGAAGTTCCAGCGGAAGTCCGGGCTGTTGCGCTGCCAGAAGAGGTGCCGCCGGCCGAGCATCGCGCCCTCCTGCGGCTGATGCTGGTCCCAACCCAGCAGGTTGACCTGGATCGCGCCGAGCTCGGCGGCGATCTCGGGCAGCCGACGGTTGAGGTAGTCGACGTTACAGGGTCCGAACGGCGGGTGGTCGTCCAGGACGAGATAGAGCCACTCCGTCCCGCGCTCCTCCAGACGCCGGACGGCGTCCTGCACGATGCCGACCCAGTCGTCCGGATCGACCGTGAGGGGCAGACACTCTCCGAGCGCCGGCGCCGGCGCGGCGAGGCCGCAGACGACGACGTCCGGATGCGCGGGCCACCACGCGTCGAGGCGCCCCCGGGTAAACGCCGCGACGGGCGCGTACGGCTCGCACGTGGGCATCAGGATCGCGTTCATCGTCTTGGTGTCCACATTATTCGCTGGGCGAGCCGATCACTGTCCAGCTTCTCACTGGGTCCCCGAAACTTGCCTTTGGTCGGATTGGACGAGGACGCGACGCGCCGCGCCACACCGGTCCGGACCGGCGACCTTTTTCCCGAAGCACCGGCGGATTCGGAGCCCTAGACTTGCGGAGGGGTCTCGCATCGCACGGCTCGCGCGGGGGTGGTGATGACGCGTGAATAGAGGCGCTTCGCTCGGGTTCGTGTACGTGGCCAGTCGTCCATCCTACGTCGAGGAGGCGGCGCGCTCGTGGTCGACCGTTCGCCGCCACCACCCCGGCGTCGAGGCCGTGCTGACCACGGACTGCCCGGAGCTGGCCGCGACGCTCCTGCCCGACGTCACGGTGCGGGTCCTGGAGAACCCCCAGCGTCATCACGCCGACAAGATCCTGCCCCTGGCCGACTCGCCGTTCGAGCGGACCATCTTCCTGGATACGGATGTCCAGGTCGCCGGGCCGCTCGACGACCTCTTCGAGATGCTGGGACACTACGACCTGCTGGTCGCGCGCGATCCGTGGGGTCACCACGTCCCCGGCACGCCCGCGACCGTCCGCCAGTACAATACCGGCCTGCTGGGCTACCGGACCGCGCCCATCATGCAGGCGTTCTTTCGCGCCTGGGCGGCGGACTACGATCGCCTCTTCGCCGAGCGCGGCCGCGTACCGGGCCTGGACCAGTACAGTTTCCAGCGCCAGCTTCATGCCTCCTCTCTCCGGTGGTATCTGCTCAGCGCGGAGTACAACTTCCGGACGATCGCCCCCGGCTTCCTTCGCTACGGCGAGCGCGTCGTGGGGCTCCACGGTCGTCAGGACGACCTGCCCCTGATCGGGGCGCGACTCAACCGGCATGCGGACCGATTTCGCCTCTACTGCCCGAATCTCAGCGCGTTGGCCGCGATGGACGTCGTGTTCCCGTCGGCGCGGGAGGAGCGGGCGTTCCGGCTCTGCCTGTGGCCCCTCAAGGCGGCCTTGCGGCTGGGCCGCGTGGCGTCCGCCGGCTGGCGGGCCCTGAGGGACAAGTCCGGCCGCTGACGCGCGGAAGGCGGCCGACGATGTCGGCTCGTGACCGTCGCCGGAGCCCCGGGGGTGTTACGTCCGGATCTCGCCGTCGAGACGGAAGGGGCGGATGTCCTTCTCGACGAGAGGCCCCCGCATGTAGAGCTCCCGCTTGAAGTAGGGGATGTCCTCCCGGCCGAAGAACGAGAGCAGCCAGGAGCGCAGGTTGAAGCCCCAGTGCTTCGTCTCGCCGACTCCCTTGCGGATCCTCACCTGCTCGCCACGCTCGAGGTCCCGGCTGCTGCGGTGGGTGAAGCAGAGGTGCAGGCAGCGCAGCGGGGTCCGGTCCCAGTCGAGCTCGTGGTGGAGGGCCCGCGATGACTCCTCGCTGTAGCCGGGCCGGTAGGTGATGACACCGCCGTGCAGCCGCTCCGGACAGGGCGGAGGCCAGGCCTCGATGGCGTTGAAGTTGTAGAGCTTCACCATGCTGCGGCACGGTGGCGCGAGATAGCCCTGCGCCACCTTCCGCTCGAGATCGAGCCGGCGCACGTTGAGGACGTTGCCCAGCAGCTTGAAGCTCCCGTCGTACGCGCCGGCAAGCAGCTCTCGGCGCAGGCGGGCGAGGCGCTCTGGGTCGTAGACCTCGTCCCCGTCCACGCCCATGACCCAGGTCGGCGTCCCCGCATAGCCGGCGATCATGTCGTGCGACTCCGACGGATGGCTCACCACCCGGTACTCGAGCTTGGGCTGCTCCGCAGCCAGGCGCCGCAGGATCGCCGGCGTGCCGTCGGTGGACCGGTGGTCGGCCACGTGAATCCAATCGCAGAAGTCGAGCACGTTCCGGATGACCCGCTCGATGAACAGATCCTCGTTCCGGATGAGAATCACGCCAACGATTCGCGGCTCACTCATCGCGCGCTCGACCCGTCGAACTTGGCGAGGCCCGAAAGCTTCACCTGGGGCCAGGCTATGCCTTGAACGGTGCGGGGGTGCCCCGTGGGCTGGTATCTGATTTCGAGCGAACACACGTGATGCATGCGGCTAGCGCCGATCCCCATGAGGGTTCATCCAAAACCACGACATTCGTTGCGGGCGACGTTCGTGCATCACGGTTTGCAGATAATGCTCAGGTAGCAACGACGCGTACAGCGCGCGACTCGGATAGTCCCGTCGCGTTCGATCCTCTTGCCAGATGGTTTGAATCCGATGGCTTGCCGAGAATCGTTCGCGCAACGTGTCACTTACTCCTGGGAAGACGAACTCGTGAAGCTCGACCAAGATATGGCAGGAACGGAGCCCGCCGACCTCCACGGGATCCAACAGTGACAACTCGGCTCCCTCCACGTCACAGATCACGAGCGTCCTGCGGCCCGACGACAGTACGCCAGCCAAGTCAGCAGTGGTACAGACGCCCCGAATCGTGACCTGACCGGAGACTCCGTTGAGGCGAGCGAGCCGCTCCATCGCAATTCGTCCACGCTCGTCCATCTCGAACGCAAGCACCCGCGCGCCGGGACTCCTCCTTGCCATCCCGACCGCGTAGTACCCTTCGCCCGCGCCGATGTTGACAATTGTTTGGAAGTCGAGGGCGCAGGCCCTCTCGATGATCGGATGCAACTCCTTCTCATAGACGCCCAGAATCTTCGGGAGCAGGACGCTGCCGACGGTAGTCTCTGCGTACTTCATCGCTTGAAAAGGTCCAGAATGCACGGTCATCTCGGAGTCCTTGAGGATGCGGCGAATCAAGTACGGCTGAGGGTGCCAGCGTTGAGGCATGAGACGTTTGCCGAGTTGCTTCGCCAGTCGCCACATTGCGCTTAACCGCCACCCAGGCACCAGTCAGTCACTGAGGCTCCGCTCGCGCGTCCGCCTCGTCGGCCAGGGCTTTCAGCATGAGGTGCTCGTCCAGCCAGCCGCGCTGCCGTGCCGCTCGGAGGCGGACCAGGACGGTCTCGCGCGCGGGGTCATCCGACAGCCGGTCGAGCGCCGAGCGGATCCGCCGGTACTGGAAGCCGACGGGGATCGTCGCTTCTTTCCGCGCCAGGACCGTCAGCTCGTCCGCGCACCAGCCGCGCAGCCCGGGAATCCGCTGCAGCCCCCGGCAGACGCCGAAGAGCCGCGACAGGAGCCGGCCGGGGCCGGGCCGACCCCGCAAGGCGCGGATCATCACGTCGTTCGGCAGGCCGTAGTACTCGCGGGCATCGTCGATCACCTCGAAGCCGTTGAAGAAGAGGTTCGTCCGGAGGAAGCGGAAGTCCCAGAAGCGCACGTGGTGCCCCTCGCCGAACGGCCGGCCCCCGCTCAGCCACGTGAAGAGCCGGTAGCCGCCGAAGGCGATGTTCGGCGTGTTGACGAGCAAGAGCCCCCCGGGCTTCAGCACCGTGTGGCAGAAGCGCAGGAAGTTGTCGGAGTCGAAGACGTGCTCGATGGCCGCCAGGGACACCACCAGGTCGAACTCGTCCGCGCGAGCCGCGGCCGCCCGGTCGACCGCTTCGGCCGAGCCGTCGAGGTCGACCGCCACCGTGTCGAACCCGAGCGCCTGCTGGTGCTCGAGGTGGGCCGGCGCGTAGTCCGCGCAGGTCACGCGCATCGCGAAGCGGTCCCGCAGCGTCTCCGAGAATTCCGCGTTGCCCGCGCAGAGATCGAGGCACGCCAGGCCGCGCAGGCGGTGTCGCTCGAGCACGGCCCGCGCGCTCCGGTACCAGGGCCGGTCCGCGTGCCGCGCGACGCTGCGCACGATCGCCGCCGCGGCGTCGTGCTCTTCCTTGCTCATCGAGTCTCCGTGGAGTCCGCGCGCGCCGATTGCCGGGCCGGCGGCACGTGCCTAGGGGTCGCCCCCCGAAACCGCGTCCCGAAGAGGTAGAAGTGCCCGGGCAGGCTGGAGATCGGGCGATGCGACCAGGCAAAGGCCGGGTGCTCGGCCGCCCAGCGGCTGAAGTACTCGTGGTTGTTCATCTCTCCGAAGGTTCGCCAGTACGCGATGAGCACCCCCGCGCACTGCTCCACGATCGGCATGATCGTCTCGCGCACGTGCGCCGGCGTCTCGCTCAGCGACCAGGTGGCCACGAACAAGCCGCGGCTCGCATCCGCCCAGCGCAGGGCCCGCGCGAGCGCCGGCAGGTCCGAGACGCGCACGACGCCCCGGTCGGCCCCCGCGAGTCGATCGGCGTCCACCAGCGGCAGACCCAGCGCTCCCAGGTAGAACGTCTGCAGAGCGTTGAACTCGGGTAGATCGTAGATCACGTAGCGACCCGAGAAGCCCAGCTGGTGGACCAGCCGGCACATGCTGCCGTAGCCGCCCCCGAACTCGACGACCGCGGGGAACTGCTCCGCCGGCCGTCCGGTCCGCGCCTCGAACTGCGCGAGATGGTAGGCGTGGTGGATGAGATTGCCGCTGCTCCAGGGGAGCGCCCAGAAGGGCACCGGATGGCCGACGGGCGACTCCCGGAGCGCCGGGCGCCAGCGCGACCGCCAGTCGCGCCGGGCGCGCAGCGAGAGCAGCTCGACCGACAGGTACGGCTGGTTGCTCACGAACATCGCCTTGGCGATCGGCGGCCAGCGCAGAAAGGCGCGCGGATCCTCCCGGCCGACGCTGTCGCGGAATTGCTGGACGAACCGGCGCCAGATCCGCTCGGAGGGCTGGCCGTCGCCCGGCGGCGGGGGGTCGAGCGTCGCGATGCGGCGCCGCAGCTCCGTCACCAGCCCCTCGTCACGCGGCGTGGCCGCGGGGAGGGGCCGGTCGCGCCGGGCGGCGATCCGATCCAACGCGGCCTTGAGACGCTTGCTGTGGAGAAGCCCACCGATCGGGCCCAGGCTCGGCATGCGGTCATCCCACGGGGGGCGGCACTCAGCGCACCTTCACGAGCTCGAGGATCGCGCAGCCCAAGGTGCACCCGCAGTCCGTCGCCACCAGCTCGGGGCCCAGCGCGACGTTCTCGTGCAGCGCGCCGCCGTCGTCGACGTAGGAGAAGCGCTCGAGACGAAAGCCGTCGGCCACCATTCGCAGCAGATAGTCCAGCGAGAACACGCGCTGGCTGTCGAACTCCGTCCGCTGCGGTCCCATCGGGACCGAGAGATAGCACGTGCCGCCCGTCCGGAGGATCCGATGCAGGTTACGGAATCCTTTGAGGTGCCCGGCCGGGTCCACCGGATCGCCGTAGCGCCCGAGGCCGAAGTGCTCGAGCGCGTGGAGGCAGGACACCGAGTCGCAGTAGTTCACGAGTGGCTGATCCTCCCGCATGAAATCCACCTGGCGGAAGACGATGTTGGGGATCCGCTCGCTCATCGGACGGATGTCCAGGACCTCGATCTCGCGGAAGAGGGCGACGTGCGCCACGAAGCCGTCGATCCGCGATCCGATGTCGACGTGGCGCTCGGGGCGCCGCTCCAGGATGCGCCGCGCCACCAGGAGATCCTGGTGGAAGTACGCTCCGCGCCGGCCGGCGCTGGCCGTGCGGTCGTGCAGCATCGGCACGTGACGGGTGACGGGAAAATCCGGCGGCGTCGGGCCGTCCTGCAGGCGCCGGTACGTCCGGTAGTTGCGCAGGTACACCGGCAGCGTGCGCGCCGTGTGGAGGAGGCGAAAGGGCTCGAGGCCGGCCAGCACGAGCAGCTGGTTGACGCGTCGAGTCCATGAGTCGCGCGGCGCCGGCCTTCCGGGCGAAACCGTGGGCGGCCGTACCGTCACGTTCGGTCCTTGTCGGGCGCCAACCGAGCGCGGCGGAGCACGACGGACCCCCACATGTCGGCGAGCTCGACCACGCCCTCCGGCTTGTCCGCCATGAACTCGTCGACCGCCCGCTTGCAGCCCCAGTCCGACTCGGGGTTGTGGTAGTCATGCACCATCAGGTAGGCCCCCGGCGAGAGCCGCGGATAGAAGAAGGTCAGGGCGCTCAACGTCGGTCGATGCAGATCCATGTCGAGCAACACGAAGGCAAACCGCTCACCTTCCAGGCCCGCGAACGTGTCGGGGACACGGCCGGGTCGCGGCTCGATGTTGCTGGTGTCGCCGATGTTGCGGAGCACCGTCTCGAGCGAGGTGTCGCGAAAGCGTCCGTCCTCGCCGACTCCCGACTCGAGATCATCGGGGTGGAACCCCGCGAAGGTGTCGAACAGATAGTACCGGCGGGCGGGCGCGAGGCGGTGGATGAAGCGGCTCGCCCACCCCTGGTAGACGCCCGCCTCGGCGAGGGCGCCGGCGATGCCCTCCGCCTCGACGCGCGCGAGCGCCATGGCGATCGTGGCGTAGCGGTGGTAGTCCCGGTAGTCCAGGAGACCCTCGTGGGCCGCGAGATCGAACGGGGGCGCCTGCATGCCGCGCTCACGGGCCCAGCGCCGTCGGAAGTGCCGCGCGACGACGTTGTGCCGGCGATTCACGGTCCGGCACCATTGCGCGATCAGGCGCATGGCCGCCGCCGGGTAGCGGCCGATCACGTCGCGGCCCGCATGCGCCACGGGCCTGCCGGGATTCCCGAGCTCTGGCGTGCTCCCCCCCTCATGCTAGCGGTCATCGTACCCGAACCCGCAATCGGCGCGGGAGGAACCAAGCTTCCGTGGGGCAGATCCGCGTGCCTCAGGCGCCCCCGGCGCCGCGAAGGCCGTCCTCGGCACCCTGGGGCCACGCGCGCTCCGCGAGGATCGCGTCACGGATCCCGGCAATCCCGCGGGTCGTGTCCCCCCGGGTCGCTTGCGAATAGCTGGCATCGTGGACACGATGATCGTACGCGAGGCCTTGGAGCACGTGGAGCCGCCCGCCCTGGCGCAACCAGAGATAGCTCGCGGCGAAGGCGTCCGCCGCGTGCACGGCCAGATCCCGGAACGGCCCGATGGCGTCGCAGTATTCCCGCACGGGGACCAGGTGGTTCCCGACGTTGAGCAGCAAGTCGATCCGGCGGTCGGACGGGTCGGCGAGCATCGCGCGCCGGACGAGCGCCAGGTCGAGGGTCATCCCGCCGAAGAGCCTCAGGTCGAAGCGAGGACGCGCGTACTCCGGGCAGTAGAAGCAGTCGCGGCGCCAGGGCGCCGCCCGGAAGAGACGGTCCAGGTAGCCCGGCTCCAGCACGTTGTCCGAATCGAACAGGATCGCGAACTCGCTCGTACACAACGACACCGCGCGGTGCTTGTTCCACAGAGGCCCCCGGTTGCGGTCGTTCCTGTGGATGCGCACCTTGGGCCCGAGCTCCGTCAGGATGGTGCAGAGACGCCGGTACTCCGACGGCTCCGAGGCGTCGTCGCTCACCACGATCTCCGCGACGCGCGGGTCCGCCGCAACCTGGCGCACCGCCTCGCCCACCAGGGTGGCGCGGTTGTAGACGGTGAGGGCGATGGAGACCTGAGCCGCCGAGACCGCCCCGGCAGGTCGGGAGAGGCGGCCCCCGCGGACGAGCGCCGCGACGACCCGCCACTCGCCACGCCGGATCCAGTAGCCCAGCTGGTACATCCGGTACAGCGGACGCTTGAGCGGGCGCGGCGTCATCGAGGCTGCGTCCTCGACACTCGCAGCGCCATTCAGACCACGCGCCGCTCGATCTGGCGGCACACGCCCGCGAGGGTGAAGTAGTCGTCGTACACGCGACGGATGTTCGTCAGCATCCGCTGGTACGAGACCTCGTCGATCGCGTGAAGGCGCTCGCGCAGACCGGGAATCTCGTCCGGGCGGACCAGGACCGAGATCTCGCTCCAGTCGATCTCGTCCGCCCAGGGCAGGTGGTGATGGTCGCTCAGGTAGACGGGCACGGACCCGAGCTGCATCGCCTCGTAGAGGCGAAAGCTCGTGGGGCCGAATCCTCGCGGACACAGCGTGAACCGCGACCGCTCGGTGAGCCGGACGAAGAGGTCGACCCGGTCCGGCGGCACATCCGCCGTCCACCGATCGAACGCCGCGAACCGGAACGCCGGATCCTCGCGATACCGCTGCCAGACCTCCGTCCGAATCCGGTGCGTCAGCGTGCCCACGAACGAGCAGAGCACGTCCTTCGGTTTCACCTCGATGGGGTCGCGGAGGCGGCCGCACACCAGCGGGATGGGGACGTTCCCCGGACCGCGGTACAGACCGCCGGCGGAGAACACGAGCGTGTCCGGCGGCAGGACCTCGCGCGGCGCCTCGTCGTGCTGGCAGACGGTGAAATACCGGCGGGACGGGCTCAGCGACAAGAGCGCCGGCTGGATGGCCTGGGCCCGGCCACGCAGGTAGGCAGCCGTCCAGAACACCGGGATGTACTCGCGCGCGAACGCCCGCGTTCCGGCGTAGGCGAAGAAGGATTCCTCCAGGGTGGGACCCGTGTGATAGGGGGGGTACGGGGGGTCGGGCATGCTCGGCCGACAGTCGTCGGGAATCCGGTCGCGCCGGCGCTGGCCCGCGCGCCAGCGCCGGAGAAGAAACTCGAGCCGCCGGCCGGGGGCCGTGAGACGCAGGAGGCTCACCGCCCGACGTGGCGCACCCTTCACGGTGTCGCGCGTGGGAGCCGGCCTGGCCTGGGGGATCACCACGGAGCGCCTAGCGATCACGCGCGTCGACCGGCGCCGGGCGCTTCAGCCGGGCGTCCCGTCCGTCCGCCGTCGCCGCGCGCCCGGTCCACCCGGATGCCCCTGCCGGCGAACGTGATCGAGTACCATTCTTGCCATGACGGCGCGTCGCGAGGAGGCCGGGTCGGCTGCGTGAGCCGCAACCCGTCGGCCCCGTGGGCCCTTCAGCGTGAGGATGCGCACCGGCCCTCGGCCGGTCGAGCGATTCCGGAGCGGCCCCGCCGCAGGCCGGTGAGCCCACAGGTCAAGGGCCGGCCGAACCGCGTGCACGGCGCTAGGGTACCGTGGTGAGCGCGGTGCGGGAAGCCTTGGGCGGGGCGGGCCATGCATGGCGCCGGCTCCGCTACCGGCAGGCGCTCGCGCAGCGCCAGGTCTCGGTGCCCCGGGGCGCGGTACGGGTCAGCTACGGCCACGCCCCGGCGGCGCACGGCCCGGTCCGAGGCGGGCAGGTGAAGCTCCTGCACCTCCAGGAGGCGTTTCCGGACGCTCCCGATGCCTTCAATGTCCTCTATCTCGTCAGCAGCGCTCAGCCGCCGTTCGTCGACGAGCTGGCCCGCTGGGCGCGTCGCCGGGGCATCAAGGTCGTGTGGAACCAGGACGGGGTCGCGTATCCCGCCTGGGCCGGCCGCCACGCCCGCGGGCTCAACGCCACGATGCGCGCGGCCATGCGCCAGGCCGATCACATCCTGTATCAGAGCGAGTTCTGCCGGGCCAGCGCGGCGCGCTTCCTCGGGACGGCCGCCGCGCCGGCCGAGGTCCTGCCGAACTGCGTCGATACCGCCGGGTTCCGGCCCGCCGCCCAGCCGCTCCGGGCCGCGCCGTGGACGCTCCTGGCCACGGGGTCCCATCAACACCGCGCGCGCGTGGTCCGGGCGATGGAGGTCGTCGCCGAGCTGCGCCGGCGGGGCCGCGACGCCCGACTCCTGGTGGCGGGCGTGCTCGACTGGCCGGACGCGGGCGCCGACGTGGCACGCGCCATGCGCGCGCTCGGCGTCGAGAATGCGGTCGAGGTGCTCCCCCCGTACAGCCAGCGCGAGGCTCCCGCGATCTTCCAGCGGGCGCACGTCCTGCTCCATCTCAAGTACAAGGACCCCTGTCCGACCGTCGTCATCGAGGCCTTGGCGTGCGGTGTGCCCGTCGTGGGCTCCCGCAGCGGCGGGGTGCCGGAGCTGGTCGGCGACGAGGCGGGTGTCCTCCTCGACGTCCCCGACTCGTGGGAGGAGATCCACGTGCCCGCCGCCGACGCCCTCGCCGACGGCGTCCTCCAGGTGATGGCCGCGCCGGATCGCTGGCGCGCCGCCGCCCGTCGGCGCGCCGTGCACCGCTTCGATCGCGAGGCGTGGCTCGCCCGCCACCGCGCGATCTTCCATCACCTCGTCGCGCAGGCGTGAGCGCCGGAGTCGCGCACCGTGCCCCGTGACGAGGCGGTGCCGATCACGGTGCTGATGCCGGTCTACAACGTCGAGCGCTATCTCCGCGAGGCGCTCGACAGCGTGTTCCGACAAACGTGGCAGGACTTCGAGATCGTGATCGTCAACGACGGGTCGACGGACGGCACCCGCGCGATCCTGGCCGACATCCGGGATCCCCGCGTCCGCGTGATCGACATGCCGCACGGGGGGCTGGCGGCCGCGCTTCGGCGCGGCGTCGAGGCGGCGCGGGGCCGCTACCTCGCCCGCATGGACGGCGACGACCAGGCGCTCCCCCAGCGCCTCGCCGTCCAGAAGGCTTGCCTGGATCGCGCGCCCCGGACCGTCCTGGTGCACAGCCTCGCCCAGACCGTCGATCCCGACGGGCGGCGGCTGCCGACCGTGCTCGGTGATCCACGATCGTCGACGGTGACGAAGTGGCTCCTGCTCTGGCAGAACCCGATCGTCCACCCCACCGTCATGCTGCGCCTGGACACCCTGCGGGCTCACGACCTCAACTATCGCCTCGAGCTTTTCAGGGCCGACGAGTTCGACCTGTGGAACCGGCTGGCGCCACACGGGGACTTCGAGGCGATCCCCGAGGTGCTTCACCTGTACCGGGTCCACCCGCAGAACATGACGCACCGGAATCCGGCGGACCTCCACCTGGCGGCGTTCACCCGCGTGATCCGGGAGAACTTCGAGCGCTTCGCGGTGGCGCTGCCGGCGCCGGCGGCCGAGGAGCTGGCCGTGATCTCGGGGGGCACCTGGATCGATCCGATCACCCACCGGTACCCCCACCTGGTGGCGTCGCTTCACACCTTGCAGGCGGCCCTCGCCGAACGGTTCTGCGGCACCGTGGGCGCGGAGCCCGCGGAGCTCGCGGCCGTCCGGGCCGAGCAGCTCCTGCGGTGGGCGCGCTACATGCTGGCCACGTCCCGCGGCTACGCCGTCCGCCTCCTGCTGGCCGCGGTCGCACGGCGACGCGCCGCGCTCCGCACACGATATCTGTGGACGGTGGCCGCCGCGGTCAGCCTTCCCGCGCCGCTTCGCCGGCGGCTGGCCCGCCGCGACGTCGGGCGCGCGCCGATGTCGGCGCGCGTGGGCTGAGCGAGCGCCGGTGCCGCTGACGATCCTCGTGGTCACGCGCGACCTCGACGTCGGGGGGACCGAGCACCATCTCCTGCGCGTGCTCCCGGCCCTCGCGCGAGAGGGCTTGCGCCCGCTGGTGTACACCCTCACCGACCGCGTCAGCCTCGCGCCGCGCTTCCAAGCCGCGGGCGTGGAGGTCATTCCGGCAAAGGGGAGCGCTCCCGGCACGCTTCCGCAACAGGGCCAAGACCCCTTTCACCTCCTGCTCGCCGCCACGACGCTTTGGCGACTGATCCGGGCGCGCCGCCCCGACATCGTGCACCTCTTCCTCCCCGCGGCCTACCTGGTCGGCGGGACGACGGCGCTCCTGGCGGGGCACCGCGCGGTCGTCATGAGCCGGCGAAACCTGAACCGCTACCAGCAGAAGCACCCGACCCTGGCGTGGCTCGAGCGGCGGCTCCACCGGCATGTCGCCGCCGCGCTCGGCAACTCGCGCGCGGTCGTGGCCGAGCTCGCCGCCGAGGGCGTGCCGCGCCGGCGGCTCGGGCTCATCTACAACGGCGTCGATCTGGACGCGTTCAGGAACCTGTCGCCCCCGCGCGAGACCCGCGCTCTTCTCGGCATCGCGCCGACCGCGCTCGTCCTGACGACTGCCGCCAACCTCATCCCGTACAAGGGGCACACCGACCTGCTCGACGCCCTGGGGGGGATCGCCGGGCAGCTCCCGCCCGACTGGACTCTCCTCTGCGCCGGCCGGGACGACGGGGCCGGAGCGGTCCTACGGGCGCGGGCCGGCGCCCTGGGCCTCGCCGAACGGGTCCGGTGGCTCGGGCTGCGCAACGACGTGCCCGCGCTTCTGGCCGCCAGCGACCTCGGGATCCTGGCCTCGCACGAGGAGGGATTCTCCAACAGCGTGCTCGAGGGCATGGCGGCCGGTCTCGCGATGATCGTCACCGACGCCGGCGGAAATGCCGAAGCCGTGCAGCACGGTGTCTCGGGATACGTCGTCCCTCCGCGCGACCCACCGGCCCTGGGCCGCGCCATCCTCGAGCTCGCTCACGACCCCGAGCAGCGGCGGCGCGTGGGGGAGGCCGCTCGCGGGCGGGTCGCCGACGCCTTCAGCCTCCACGGCTGCGTGGTGCGGTATCGGCGCCTGTACGAGCTCGTGGCGAACGGCCGCGCCGGCGCCGTGGGCGAGGCGCTGGCCCCGGTTGGCGTGTGACCCGCCGAGCGGCCACGACGACCCCATCCGGGGCTCGCAAGCCGATCGTCTACGTGTGGGCGAGCACCTTCGGCTACGCGGTGGTCGCGGCCCTGCTCGTCCAGCTGGTCGTCCTGCCCCACCTCCTCCCGGCCTGGCACACGGGCAGCGGCCTCCTGGTCGGCGGCGACTGGATCGCCTTTCACAACTACGCGGTGGGACGCGCCGAGCGCATCCGGGCCGAGGGGTGGAGCGCGTTCGAGCTCCGGCCGTTCCAGAACGCGCCGATCGGCATCGCCAGCGCCGTCTACGCGCTGACCTGGCCCGAGCCCTGGACGCTGATCCCGCTGAACGCGGGCCTCCATGCCACCGCCGCCGCGCTCCTGTTCCGGCTGTTGCGCGGCTTCGTCGCCGACTGGCGCTGGGCGGCTCTGGGGGTGACCCCGTTCGTCTTCTATCCGACCGCTCTGGTCTGGGTCTCACAGATCCACAAGGACGGGATCTTCATCGCGGGCTACGTCTGCCTGTTCGTGGCATGGGCGGAGCTGGCTCGGTACGATCCGGACACCGGGCAGTGGCGCGGCGTCGGGGGCATCCTGGCCCTGCTGCCGGTGGGTTTCGGGATGATCTGGCTGGTTCGGCCGGACCTGGCGCGCATGGCCCACGCCGCCGCCGGCCTGGCGCTCGGCATCCTCGCGGTCCGCATGATCGCGCAGATCGCGCGGCGCCGCCCACACTGGGGACGCGGCGTCGCCGTGCTGGCGCTCGCCGCCGTCACGACGCTGGCCTGCGCGTGGCTGACGAGCGTCCCCTGGCGGTTCGAGCGCA
>JBIOVM010000002.1:0-31574 GCA_044867785.1 Candidatus Rokuibacteriota bacterium
AATGCCGCCCACCACGTCGACGCCGAGCTCGAGCGCCTCGACCATGAGCTCCTCGCCGTCGGGGAACGAATGGATCCCCTGCTGCGGGAACGCGACGAGCTGGATGTCGATCAGACCCCGCCAGGCCTCCCGCACCGGAAGGAGCGCCCGCACCGCCGTCAGCGACGGGTCGCAGACGTCCACGTGGGCACGAAGGTTCGTGACGCCGTGGGCCAGGAGCCAGCGGAGGGCCGTATCGGCGCGGCGGGTGATGTCGGCGACGGTCAGGCTCTTCACGCGCTCGGCCCAGATCTCGATCCCCTCGAACAGCGAGCCGCTCCGGTTGGACCGCGGCTCCCCCTCGGTCAGGACCGCGTCGAGGTGCAGGTGCGGCTCGACGAGGGCCGGCGTCACCAGCCCGCCCTCCGCCTCGACCTCGACCGCCCCCCGGTCGGCCAGCCCCGGGCGAACGCGGACGATGCGCTCGCCGCGGATGCCGATGTCGACCGGCGGGTCGGCGCCCGCGACGCGCGCGTTGCGGATCACCAGGTCCATGCGCCCGCGCCTCCCGCCTGTCTACTTCAAGGTCCGGGACAGCTCCCACACCTCGTGGGTGTACGCCGAGGGCTCGGCGGGCTTCTTGATGACGCCGAACTTCAGCGCGATGTCGGCGGTGCGCCGGAACGCCTCGGGGTCCATCCTGCCGGCCGGCGTCTTCGGGGCCGGCGGGCCCCACACGAGCTTGTTGATCTCGGCCATCATCCAGGCCTGGTGCGGCTTGCCGAGCACCGGGCTCTCCTTCAGCACCAGGTCGACGCAGGCGGCCGCCTGATTGCGGCAGAACTCCCACCCCTTGAGCGAGGCCCGGAGGAACCGCGCGGCCGTTTCCTTGTTCTTGCCGGCGCGGAGCCAGTCCTCGCGGGCGAAGAGCCCGTCCTCGAGCATCGCCGTCCCCTCGGCGTTGAAGTCGATGACGACCAGGTCCTCCGGCTTCACCCCGGCGTCCAGCACCTGCTTGTACTCGTTGTAGGTCATGGCCGCCGCCGCGTCGACCTGCTTCTGAAGCAGCAGGTTCATGTCGAACGGCTGCTGGACGAGCGTGAGGTCCTTCTGCGGGTCCAGCTTGTACTTGGCGAGTGTCGCCAGAAGCGCGAACTCGTTGCCGCCGAACCACACCGCGACCTTCCGGCCCTTGAGGTCCGCCGGCGTCTTGATCCCCGACGTCTTGAAGGCGAGCTGCCGCATGCCGCTGTGGGCGAAGATCTGGCCGATGTTGACCAGCGGCACGCCCTGCTCGCGTGAGGAGAGCAGACTCGGCAGCCAGTCGATCCCGAACTCCGCGCCGCGGCCGGCCACGACCTGCTCGGGCACGATGTCGGGGCCGCCGGGGACGATGGTGACGTCCAGGTTCTCGGCCTTGTAGAACCCCTGGGCCTTGGCCGCGTAGTACCCGGCGAACTGGGCCTGGGTCACCCACTTGAGCTGGACCCGCACCTTCGTGGCCTGCGCCGCGACCGTCCCCGCCCAGAGGAGACCCGCCAGGACCAGCGCCGTCACGGCGAGCCCTGTCACCGCGCTCTTCCGTCTCGTCATCGTCAGTCCCTCCGCCGTCGCATGAAGTTCAAGCCGGATACGGAGGTCGCGGTCACGCCCCCCCGCGCTCCTCCCCTGCGCGCCACGGTATCGCGAGACGCTCCGCCAGCGCCACCCCGAGGTAGAACAGGAGCCCGAGCACGCACGTCACCAGGATGGCCGACCACGCCTGGCGGGTCTGGAAGAGGGCCGCGGTGCTCTTGATGTAGACGCCGAGGGACCTCATCGGGCCGCCGAAGAACTCGCTCACCACCGCGCCGATCATGGCCAGGGTGGTGCACGCCCGGAACGCCGTGAACATGTGCGGCAGGCTGTGCGGGAGCCGGAGCTTCCAGAACACCTGCCACTCGGTCGCGGCGAGGCTCCGCATCAGCTCGAGGCTCCGCGCGTCCACGCCCAGGAGGCCCCGGAGCGTGCCGACGAACGTGGGAAAGAAGGTCATCAGGGCCGCGATGGCGATCTTGGACCCGGGACCGATCCCGAACCACACGATGGCGAGCGGCGCCAGCGCCACGATCGGCACCGAGGCCGATGCGATGGCATAGGGGAGGACGACCCCCGCGAAGGCCGGGAACCGGCTCGCCAGCGTGGCCATCAGCACGCCGCCCCCGCAGCCGATCGCGTAGCCGGCCAGCGCTTCGCCGAACGTGTAAAGCGCCACGTCCAGCAGCAGCGGGTACGTCTCCCGGAGCGTCGCCGCGATCACGTGCGGCGCCGGCAAGAGGTAGAACTGGATCGAGAAGGCGTAGACGAAGCCTTCCCACAGGACGAGCCCGGCCACGAAGACACCGACGACGGGCAGGTATTCGCGGACCCGCCGCACGGTCAGTCTCCGCCGGGGCCGGGGGCGCGCCCCCCGGCCAGCGCGGGATCCTCGACCAGGTGCTCCCGCACGAGGGTGACCAGCTCGAAGAACCGGGGCAGGGCGCGGGTCTTCTCGCTGCGGGGCTGCGGCAGGTCGACGTCCACCACCCGCGCGATCCGGCCGGGCCGGGGCGTCAGCACGACGACGCGGCTCGAGAGGAAGACCGCCTCCGCGATGCTGTGCGTGACGAAGAGCGCCGTCGCCCCGGTCTCGCGGCAGACGCTCAGGAGCTCCAGGTTCAGGCGCTCGCGGGTCATCTCGTCGAGCGCGCCGAACGGCTCGTCCATGAGCAGGATGGCCGGGTTGGTCGCGAGCGCCCGGGCGATGGCGACCCGCTGCTGCATCCCGCCCGAGAGCTGCCAGGGATAGTGACGGCGAAAGGCGGCGAGGCCGACGAGCTCGAGGAGCGTCCGCACGCGCTCGTCGCGCTCGGGCCGGGGCCGGCCGATCACCTCGAGCGGGAGGCCGACGTTCGCCTCGACCGTGCGCCAGTCGTAGAGCACGGGCGCCTGGAACACGATGCCGTAGTCGCGGTCGAGGCGCGCGGCCTCGGCGCTCTTCCCGTTCACCGTCACCGAGCCGGCCGACGGCGTCACCAGGTCGCCCACGATCCGGAGGAGCGTCGACTTCCCGCACCCCGAGGGGCCGATCAGCGACACGAACTCCCCGCGCTCGACGGCGAGCGAGACGTCGTGGAGCGCCTCGGTCTCGCCGGCCTGGCTGGGGTAGGTTTTGCTCACGCCCTCGAGCCGGATGATCGCCACGCGTGCCACCTAACCTCGGCCTGCCCGGCGGCGGTCGTTCACTCGAGGACGCGGTCCGCACGGACCAGCACGGCCTGCGGAACCGTGATGCCGAGAGCCGCGGCCGTCCTCATGTTGACGACCAGCTCCACGCTCGTCGGCAGCTCGACGGGCAGCTCGGACGGCCTCGCGCCTCTGAGGATCCGGTGGACGTAGGTCGCGAGGCGCCGAAAGGACGCCCGCAGATTCGGGCCATAGGTCATGAGACACCCGCTCTGCGCGAACTGGGCCCAGCCCGAGACGACCGGCATTCGATGCTCGAGTCCGAACCGGGCGATGCGCTCGCGAGTGCGCAGCGTCAGGGCGTCGGGAAACACCACCACCGCCTCGCTGCGCGCTCTCGCGATCGCCGCGAATGCCTGCTCCAGCTCTCCCTCGTTCCGAACGGGGAAGTACTCGAGGGTCAGGCCGAGCGCCTTCGCGGCGGCCTGCGAGGCGCGCAGCTCCGCTTGCTCGCCGGGATGCTCCGGGCTGGCGAGGATCGAGACCCTCGAAAGCTTCGGCATCACATCCTTGAGGAGCTCGACCCGCTTGCCCACGAGCTCGAGCGAAAGGAAGGTCACCCCCGTGAGATTGCGACCGGGACGGGCGAGGCTCGCCACGAGGCCCGCTTCCACCGGATCGCCGCTGAACCCGAACACGACCGGCATCGTGGGACCGGCTCGGCGGACCGGGTGAATCGCGCCTCCCTGCGTGACGATGACGTGGGGCTTCGACTTGACCAGCTCCGCGGCGATCGAGTCGGCGCGCTCACTCGAGCCGTCGGCCCAGCGCGCATCGAGGATCAGGTCCCGGCCCTCGGCCCAGCCCAGATCGCGCAAGCCTGCGCGGAACGGGTCGAAGAACGGCGAGCCGGCCGCCCGATCGAGAGAGAGCCACCCGACGCGGAACGCCGTCGCCGGCTGCGCGACCGCGCGGAGCGGAGCGCCGAGCGTGCTCGCCGCGAGCACGACCAGCAACTGCCTTCGGCGGATCACGCGTGTCCCTCCCTTCGGCCCTACTGGATCACCTGGTCCGCCCGCGCCAGCACCGCCGGCTGGATACTTGCGAGGGTCCCGAGCCCGAGGCTGCCGATGAAGGCGCGGCGGTCGATCATTCGAGGACCTCGTCCGCAGGCCCGACGAGCGCGCTCATGACTAGGCGGGCTGCCAGCGCACGAAGCGCCGCTCGACGGCGGCCACCGCGTGGTAGAAGGCGATCCCGAGGAGGGCGGAGACGAGGATGGCCGCCCAGAGGTTCGCGGGCTGCCAGTTGTAGTACTGGGCGGCGTTGATGATGACGACGCCCATGCCGAAGCGGCTGCCGACGGGCAGCTCGCCGATGATCGCCCCCACGACGCTGGCCGTCGCCGAGATCCGGAGCGCGGTGAAGAGGTACGGGAGCGACGCCGGGAATCGGAGCTTCAGGAATACCTGGCGAGGCGTCGCGGCGAGCGCCCGCATGAGCGCGAGGGCGTCCGGCTCCGCCGCTCGGAGCCCGCGCAGCATGTTCACCGTGACGGGGAAGAACGTGAGGTACGCGGCGATCACCGCCTTGGACAGCCACGAGGTGCCGAGCCACACGACCACCATCGGCGCGATCGCGAGGATCGGCACCGTCTGGGAGACCATCACGTACGGGAGGAGACCCCGCTCGAGCAGCCGGAAGCGCGCGAAGAGCACCGCCAGGGCCAGCCCGGTGACGGCGCCCAGCGTGAAGCCGATCAGGGCCTCGAGCGCCGTGTAGGCCGCGTTGTGCGCCATGATCAGGATCCACGGGGTGCCGCCGGCCCCCTCCCGGAGGAACTCGGCGAGGATCTCGTGGACGTGCGGGAGCTTGTACCGGGGGATCGCGAAGAGCGCCTTGCTCCCCTCCCACACCACGACGATCCCGATTGCCACCCCGAGCGACGAGAGCCACGTCCGCCGGCGCGATGCGCTGCCGCCTCGCCGGTGATCCTCCGGCGCGCTCATCGGGCGAGCGCCGCGCGAGAGCGGGCCCGCGCCCTTCGCGCGGCCGGCGTTCGGCCGGTGGCTCGCCGCCCCGTCGCTCGCAACTCCTCGATCCGGGCCTTCACGAGTCGCCTCACGAGGGCGGTCGGGAGCGGAGCGTCCAGCGGAAAGCGAATCGTTCCCTTCGATGTCTCGTATCCCTCGAGCTCGGCGGCATGGGCGCGCCGGATGGCCGCGGTCATCGGGTAGAGGCTGGTGTGACGCTTCCAGGCCGCATAGTAGACGAGCGGCCGCCCCTCGAGCCTGAAGGCCGGAATCCCGTAGCCGAACCCCTCGGTGGCGCGGGGCGTGGCGGCGCGAATCGCCGCCCGGAGCATTCGGAGCTCCCGGCGAGCGTCGGCGGGCAGCGCCGCCAGGTACGCGCGCATCGTCGGCGCGGGCCGCGCGGCGCGACGAGGGGTCACCGCTCGAGCCGCGCCAGCTCGGCGACCAGCGCCCGGCCGGCCGTCTCGAAGCACGCCATCGGCGGGTTGACGAGGCCGGCTCCGATCTGGCCGATCCCCGGCAGGCGGTGGGCGATGCCGGTGTTGATCTGGGGCAGGATCCCCGTCTGGAGCACCAGCCGGACGTCGATGCCGGTAGGGGTGCCGCGGAAGTCGAGCGCCGGCAGCCGGTACGCCTCGCTCTCGCCGAGGGTGATCTCGTACATGCGGCGCGTGTGGCCGAGGGCGTCGGCCGGCGTGCCGCCGACGAACTGGACGATGGCCGGTGCCCCCGCCATCGCGAAGGCGCCGAGGCCGGCCGTCTCGGTGATCGCGCTGTCGCCCATGTCGGGGTTCGCGTCCTCGCCGCCGAAGCCGGGAAAGTAGAGGCCGACCGGCGTCCCCGACGGCCCGGTGAACCACCGGTCGCCCAGCCCGCTGACGCGGATGCCGAACTCGGTGCCGTTCCGCGCCATCACGGTCACCAGGCTGCTCTTGGGCACGCCGTGCGCCGCGTCGAGCGCCGCCTTGCACGCCGCCATGCCCACGTTCAGGAAGAAATGGTCGTTCCCCGCGGCGAAGGTGAGGATGCGCTCGCGCTCCGCCGCCGGGATGTCGAGCGCGGCCACGTGGGGCGCCAGCGTCTTGATGAGGAGCGCGGAGGCGGCCCGGTTTCGGTTGTGGCACTCGTCGCCCATCTGGACGGCCTGCGCGATCAGGTTGCGGACGTCGACGCCGCCGATCTTGCGGAGCACCTCGCCGAGCGCCGGGCCCAGCACCGCCTCGAACCACCGGAGGCGCTCGATCACGTCGGGCGCGTTGGCGCCGTAGCGAAGCGCCTTGCCGAGGCCCTCGTTCAGCGTGGAGTAGCTCCGGTTGCCGGTGCTCCGGTTCTCCATCACCAGGACCGGCATGCGGGCCGTCGTGATCCCCGCCATGGGCCCGACCGCCGCGTGGTGATGGCAGGGGTCGAACGTGAGCGCCCCCGACGCGGCGAGGCGCTCGGCGGCCTCGGGCGTCGCGGCGAGGCGCTCGTAGAGGAGCGCGCCGACGACCGCGCCGCGGACCGGGCCGCTCATCCGCTCCCACGGGAGCGGCGGGCCGGCATGGAGCACGGTCGTCGGCGTCATCCCGGGCACGACCTCCATGGCGGGGCGCACGTCGACCAGGACGGGCTGCGCGGCCGCGAGGCGCCGCATCGCCTCGCGATTCGCAGCGTCCACGTCGTCCCGCCAGAGCGTCGCCACGGCGTCGGTCACGGGCGGACGCCAGTCCACCCGGCTCACCGGGACGCCGCGCCCCTGGAGCGCGTCGGCGAAGAGATCGACGCCCACGTTGACGGCCTCGAGCCCCGCCCCGAACAGCCCGCCCTCAGTGGTCACGGCGCCCTCGCACGAGATCGCGGGCCAGCTCGGCGGCCAGGCGATTCGTCGCACACACGCGGACGCCCGCCCGCCGCAGCGTCTCGGTCTGGGCCGCGAGACCCTGCGGGTCGGCGTCGGTCCCCACCACGTGCGCGACGACCTCCAGCGTGCGGCGCGCGCGACGCGCGCGGGAGCGCGCCTCGCCGATCGCCGCGACGAGCGGACCGGCCGGGTCCGGGTGCGCGCCGTCCCCGAGGATCACGTCCGCCAGGACCACCCCGACCTCGCGATCGCCCCCGGCGCGGGCTACCGCGGCGCTCCGGAGGCTCGGGTCGATGATCGGATGCGGCCGGCCGCGCGTGTACTCCGAATCGCCGAAGTCGACGAAGGCCCGCCCGGCGTCGCCGACGATGCCTCGCGCCTCCTCGCAGAGCGTGCCGCCGGTGAACAGCCCGAGGACGCGGCCGGGCGACGGCCGGGCCGACCGGCCGCCTGGCGCCTCGAAGGCCGGCCGCTTCCGCCCGAGCGCCCGGACGCACGCCAGCGCGGCGGCCTCGAGCGTCGCGGCGCTCTGGACGCCCCGGGGCGTCGTCCCCCGCCAGCCCGACAGGCACGCCACCACGGGCTTTCCGGTCGCGGCGGCGGCCTCGAGCACGCGCTCGGTCACGCCGGCCGAGGACGCCTTCGAGACGATCCCGATCACGCGCGTCTCCGGATCGCGGCCGAGCCACGAGAGCACCTGGAGGGTCGAGGCTCCCCCGACGGCCTCGTCCAGATCGCGCCCGCCGGTTCCGATGCCCTGGGAGACGCCCGCACCCAGCTGGTGGATCAGGCTCGAGACCTCCTGGAGCCCCGTTCCGGACGCGGCGACGAGCCCGACGCGGCCGCGCCGGACCCGGTTCGCGAAGCCGAGCCCTATCCCGTTCACGAGGCTCGTCCCGCATTCCGGTCCCATCACGAGGAGCCCGCGGGCCTGGGCCCGGCGCTTGAGCCGGATCTCGTCCGCCAGCGGCACGCCGTCGCTGAACAGGAACACGTGAAGCCCGGCCGACAAGGCCTGGTGCGCCTCGGCGGCGGCGTGGGGTCCCGGCACCGACACCACGGCGAGGTTCGCACCCGGCAGGCGGCGCGCGGCGCCGACGATCGAGCGCGGCGGCTCGCTCCGGAGGGGCCCCGGCTCCTCCCGGCGCGTGGCCAGGAATCGCTCGGCCTCGTCCAGAGCGGCATCCGCGTGGGCGCCGCTCTCCGCCCGGACGGCGATCACGAGATCCGCCGGCCCGGCCTGCTTGGCCTCCGCGGGGAGCAAGTCCGTCTCCTCGAGCAGCCGGCGGTTCAGGTCCGTCGCCATGATCAGCGCGGCCGCGCGGACACCCGGGAGCGCTCGGACCCGCTCCGTGACCTGCATGAGGGCCACCGAGTCGACGAAGCTGTCGGGCCGCACGCGACCCCGCGTCACCATGGCCGATCTCTTCGGCCCGCCTCGAGGACCGCGTCGGCCCCGAGGAGGAACCCCACCATCCAGTCGGTCCCGGACGAAGCCCCCACGGCGAGCGCGCCGCGGACCGCCGCGTCCAGGTCTCCGACGGGCTCGGCCAGAAGGGCGCCGACGAGCGAGGTCATCGGCTCCAGCAGCTCGCCGCGGCAGGCATGCTCGAGCCACGCGCGACCGAGCGGCGAGGCGCCTCGCTCGGCGCCCTCCCGGATGGCGTCCGTGACCCGCTGGTGTCGCGCGCCGCCGAGGCCGAGCGATTCTCCGACAAGGGCCCAGGCGCCGGCGAAGCCGCCGAGAAGATCGTCCCCCGACGGCGTCTGGCCGGGGCCGAGCCCCGCCAGCCCACGGGCGGCCCGGACGATGGCGCGGGAGTCGTGCCGGATCGACGCCTCGGCGAGGGTCCGCGCCGGAAGACTCGCGGAGCGGACGACGCTCGGGGCGAGCGCGGAGACCTCGGCGGCCCAGAGAAGCGGCAGGAGCGACCCCCCGGTCCCGAGCGCGACGACGGTCGCGCGCGTCGCCTCGAGCCGATCGGCCAGGACGCGCGAGCGATTCGGGCGAACGCGCGGGCGGGGCTCCCACGTGGACGCTTGGTCGACCGCCAGGCACCAGTCCGCATCACGGGCGAGGGCGCTCGCTCCCAGGGCCACGACCTGGGTGACCTGGAGCCCCGCCTCCCGGAGCGTGGGCGCGGGCGCCCGGACCGCGAGCGCGTTCGGCGCGAGCGGCACCTCCGGCGTCGAGAGGATCAGGAGCGGCCCGTCCTCGACGGCGAGGTGGCACGTGCGGCGCAGGACGGCGCGCACCACCGCCCGCACCCCTGTCTCGAGCCGCTCGCGGGCACACCGGCTCACGCGGACGGCGGTCAGGGTTCGCCTTCGGGACACCTCGAGAGCGGGAGCGCGCTCGAGCTGCACGGACGTCAAGGCCCGACCCCGGCCTGCTCGATCAGCTCGCGGATCCGGGTCGGCGACAGCGGCATCTCGCGAATCCGCACGCCGAATGGCGCGAGCGCGTCGTCCACCGCCTCGGCCACGAGGGCCGGGACCGGGATCGCGCCGGCCTCGCCGACGCCCTTGACCCCCAGGGGATTGAGAGGCGACGGCGTCTCCAAGTGGACCACGGTCATGTCGGGAATCTCGGCGGCGGTGGGCATGAGGAAGTCCATGAAGCTCCCCGCGAGGAGCTGGCCGTGCTCGTCGTACGCGAGCTTCTCGTAGAGCGCGCCCCCGATGCCCTGGGCGACCCCGCCGTGGATCTGGCCCTCGACGATGGTCGGATTCACGACCACCCCGCAGTCGTGCTGGACGACGTACTTGAGGAAGGTCACCTCGCCGGTCTCGACGTCGACCTCCACGATCGCGGCGTGGCAGCCGCTCGCGAAGGTCGCCGACGGCGGCGCGTAGTAGCCACGAGCCTCGAGCCCGGGCTCCTCGTCGTCGCGAAGGACGGCGCCCTGGCGCGGCTTGACGAGGCGCAGCGCCGCCTCGGACGCTTCCTTCCCGTAGGCGTAGCGGATCGGGTTCGCGACCGTGGCCAGGGCGCCGAGCGTGAGCGCACGCCCGGGCACGCCCCGGACCCGCGCGGCGCCGTCGACCAGCTCGATGTCCTCGGGTGACGCCTCGAGGAGCTCGCCGGCGAGGTGGAGCGCCTTGTCGCGCACCTTCCGGGCCGCCGCCGCCACCGCGTTGCCGCTGGTCACGAGCGCGCGGCTGGCGAACGTCCCCGCGCCCCAGTTGAACCGGCTGGTGTCGCCGGTCACCACGGTCACGTCCGCCGGCGAGCACCCGAGCGCGTCGGCGGCGATCTGCGCGAACGTCGTCTGGTGGCCTTGCCCCTGGGTCGTGAGGCCCGTCGCCACGAAGACCCGGCCGCTCGGCTCGACCCGGACGTGGGCGCCCTCGTACGGGCCGATTCCCGTCCCCTCCACGTAGCAGCCGATCCCGAGCCCGAGGTACCGGCCCTCGGCGCGCGCGGCCGCCTGCTCGGCGCGGAACGTCCGCGCGCCGACCGCGTCCAGCGCCATCTCGAGCCCGGCCGGGTAGTTCCCGCTGTCGTAGCGAGTGGGGCCGCCGTCCTGGAAGGTCAGGCCCACGTCCCACGGGAACTCGTCCGGCTGGATGAGGTTCCGGCGGCGCACCTCGGCCGGCTCGAGCCCGAGCTCGCGGGCGATGAGGCCGATGACGCGCTCCATCACGAAGGCGCCGTGGGGCCGCCCCGCCCCGCGGTACGGCGTGGTCATCACCCGGTTCGTGTAGAGGACCTCGAACTCGACCTGGTAATGCCGGATCCGGTACTGGCCGGGCAGCTGGGTCGACGTGATGAGCGGGATCACGATGCCGTAGGGCGTGTAGGCGCCGGCGTCGTGCCGGAAGCGATCCCGCAGGCCGAGGATCCGCCCGTCCGCGTCGCACGCGACCTCCACCTCGTGGAGCTGCCCGCGCTCGTGGCTGGCGCTCACGAAATGCTCCAGCCGGTCCTCCGTCCACTTCACGGGCCGGCCGAGCCGCATCGCGGCGGACGGCACCAGGATCTCCTCGGGGTAGAAGAGCATGATCTTGGTGCCGAAGCCGCCACCCGTGTCGGGGACGACCACCTCGACCTTGAACTCCGGCAAGCCGAAGATCCGCGCCAGGCCGTTCTTGATCGGGAGCGGCGCCTGGGTCGAGCTCCACACCCGGAGCTGGCCGGTCCGCGCGTCGTGCTCGGCCACGACGCCGCGCGCCTCGATCGGGCTGCCGCAGCTGCGCTCGATGTAGAGGCGCTCCGTCAGCACGTGGGCGGCGTCTCGGAACACGGCGTCGGGATCCCCGACTCGCTGCACCACGCGCGCCGCGCGGTTCCCGGGAACATCCGCGTGGACCAGCGGCCCGCCCGGTCGCGCCGCCGCGTCGAGGTCGGCGACGACGGGCAAGGGCTCGTAGGTGACGTCGATGAGCCCGGCGGCATCCTCGGCCACGTACCGGTCCTCGGCGACGACGAACGCGACCAGCTCCCCCGCGTAGCGCGTCTCGTCGACCGCGAGAGGCCGCTGGGTGCGCGGATGCGTGAGGCCCGGATGCGGGATCAGGAGGGGCGAGGGCTGGTTGAGCTCGCCGAGGTCGGCGGCGGTCGTGACGAGGTGCACGCCGGGCAGTGCGCGGGCCCGCGCGGCGTCGATCGCGACGATGCGGGCGTGCGCGTGGGGCGAGCGGAGGCAGGCGGCGTGGAGGGTGCCGCGGGGCTCGACGTCGTCGACGAACGATCCCAACCCCCGCAGGAGCCGCGGATCCTCGTTTCGCGGGATGCGGGCACCGATCAAGCGCGTCGTCATGGGGTCGAGCCGGCGGCGGGCGGCGTCGCGCCCGGCGCTCGTGCGCGCGATGTTAGCACGAGCCGCGCCGGACACCGGCCCTGGCTTGCCCGCGCTCGGCGCGCTGACGATCGGCCGGGGGTGTGGTAGGCTCGGCGGCGGTCTGTCTACCCCGAGCCGAGCAGCAGAGCCGCGTCGAGACGCCTCGACGCCGAGACGAGGACACGATGATCGAGACCTTCATGACGGCAACCCCGGTTCGAGCTCATGGCATTCCGCGACGCCTCGCAGTCGCCGTCTGCTTCCTGACGGTTCTCGCGAGCGTCGCCGGCTGCGCGGCCCCTGACCGACACGCCCCGGCAGCGCCGGCCAGCCGGCTTCTCGGCGCGCAGAAGGCGCTCGGCAAGGGAAGCGTCGCCAGCTACGCGGAGCTGAACGGCAAGGGCGAGCCCCACGCGATCGGGATCGTCTTCTCCCCGACGGCGCTGGACGGGCTCCCCACCGATCACGCCGGTCTCCGGCACTGCGTGGACCGGAACAAGGACGGGAAGATCGACCAGGCGTCCGAATGTCTCCACACCTACGAGTACGCCCTGCCGCTGCCGGACGCGGCGACGAAGCGCGACGACATTCCGTTCAAGTGGGTGCTGCTCAACTGGAACCCGATGGGGCACATCCCTCCCGGGATCTACGACGTCCCCCACTTCGACGTCCACTTCTTCATGGAGCCCGTCGGGAACGTGTTCGCCCTCCAGGCAGGCCCCTGCGGGCCCGAGTTCATCCGGTGCGATCAGTTCGAGACCGGCAGGCAGCCGCTGCCGCCGAACTACATGCACCCCGACTTCCGCAACGTCGACGCGGTCGTGCCCGCGATGGGCAACCACCTGGTCGACCTCAGCGGCCCGGAGTTCCAACAGAAGCCCTTCACGCGCAGCTGGATCTTCGGCGTGTACGGCGGGAAGGTCACCTTCTACGAGGAGATGGTGAGCCGGGACTACCTCCTGACCCGGCCCCAGACCTGCCACGAGATCAAGTCCCCGAAGGCGGTGGCGACCGGCGGCTACTACCCGACCGTGTCCTGCCTTCGCCACGACCCGGCGACCGGCCAGACCACGGTGTCGATGGAACGCTTCGTCCTTCGACCGGCGAGCACGCCCGAACCCATCAAGTCGCCGTGAGCGAACGACGGCGAGGCGGCGGCGTGATCGCATGAACGTCCACGTCGTGCGCCACCCGCTCGTCGAGGACGTCCTGGCCGCGCTCCGGGACCGTGACACGCCCAACGCCGCCTTCCGGCAGCTCGCCCACCGGGTGAGCCTCCTCCTGGTCGCGGAAGCCACGCGCGACCTCCCGGTCGGCGAGCACACGATCCAGACGCCGCTGGAAACCGCGACGGTGAGGCGCGTGAGCGCGCGCGTGGTGGCCGTGCCCGTCCTGCGGGCGGGCCTGGGGATGCTCGACGCGCTCCTCGAGCTCGTGCCCCAGGCCCAGGTCGGCTATCTCGGCCTCGAGCGCGACGAGACGACGGCGGTGGCCCGCCGCTACTACGAGAAGATGCCGAGGGAGCTGGGCGGGGCGCGGGTGTTCCTGCTCGACCCCATGCTGGCGACGGGCGGCTCGGCGGTGATGGCGATCGAGGGGCTCGCCGAGCTCGGCGCCCGCGACGTCCGGCTGCTCTCCATCGTCGCCGCGCCGGAGGGAATCGCGCGCCTGCGAGCCGCGGTGCCGGACACCGTGGTCTACACGGCGGCCGTCGACCGCGAGCTCAACGCCCGGAAGTTCATCTTGCCGGGGCTCGGCGACTTCGGCGACCGGCTCTTCGGAACCTAGTCGACCTGGAACGGAGGCGATCTCGACCATGCACTCCGCTTGGAACCACGTGCAGATCAACATCGAGCCCGGAAACCGGGCCTTCTACAAGGAGCTCTTCACGCTGCTCGGGTGGGCGAGCTGGCACGAGGACGCGAACATGCTCGGCATGGGCGTCGAAGGCAAGGGCTCGTTCTGGTTCGCCTCCGCGCCGGGCAAGGCGAGGACCGACTACGACCAGCTCGGCGTCAACCACCTCGGCATCCGCACCGAGGAGCAGAAGGACGTCGACGCGGTCGCGGCATTCCTGAAGCAGAAGCAGGTGCCCGCGCTGTTCGGGACGCCGCGACACCGTCCGGAGTTCGGCGAGGGCGAGGGGCAGACCTACTACCAGGTCATGTTCGCCTCGCCGGACAACGTCCTGCTCGAGGTCGTCTACATCGGGGCGAAGGCCGGGTAGCGGCGCGAGGGCCCGCGGCCCCCGCCTGCTCCGTGACGCGCGTAAGGCCTTCTGGGGGCCCGCTTGACGAACGCGCGCCGTCCGGTGGGCGGGCCGGGAACTCCCTCGGCCCGACGTAGTCGACCTCGAGGGCCAAACCAAAGTCAGGGCCTGACCCCGAGTTTGGCGGCCGCCTCGGCCATCGTCGGCGTCTCCGCGGCGTCCTTGTAGGAGCCGAGGCGGTCGTAGACGGCGGCGCACGCCTCGTGGAAGCCGGCCGGCAGCCCCGCGGCGGCGAACGTCGCGGCGATCTCTTCCATCTCCCGGACGAAGCGCCAGGCCTTCCGAGCGTTGCCGGCAAGGGCGGCCTCCGACCGGGCGCCGAGCCCGGGTTGGGAGCGGTCCCACTCGGCGCGCAAGGCCCCGTCCACGCCCTCGTGTATGGCCAGGGCGCGCACGGCCAGGAGGAGGGCGCTCGAGCCCTTGGTCCAGGCCGCGTACGCCATCTTGAGGGCCGAGGCCGTCCCGGCGTCGCCCGGCAGCACGATGGCCTCGAGCGCGCTCCCCTTGAAGAGCCCGGCGACCTCCCCCGCCCGCGCTCCCGCGAGGTAAAGCCGGCTCGCTCCGGCCTCGCGAGGCGGCGGGCCGACGATGCCGCCGTCGACGAAGTCCGCGCCCGCCGCGCCGACGATCTCGCCGACCTCCCGCGCGGTCGCGGGCGCCACGGCGTTCGCGTCGACGTAGAGGCCCCGGAAGCCCGCCGCCGCGACGAAACCCGCGACCGTGGTGGCCGAGTCCGGTGGGCAGACCGACAGCACGACGTCGCTCACGGCGACCACGGCCGCGAGCGCGCCGAGGTCCTCGAGGCCGGCGGCCCTCGCACGCCGGCGGCTCGCCTCGCTGCGCCCTTCCGACGGCCAGACGACGCGGGCGCCGGCCGCCCGCAGACACTCCCCCACCACCGCGCCCATCTCGCCCGGATGCAGCAGCCCCACGGTCGTCATCAGGTCGCTCCCCTCTCGTCCCAGGATGTGTCCCTATCGCTACTCTAGTTGGCCCGAGCCGCCGACGATAGGCCACGCCTGTCGGAAGGCGACGCGTGAGCCGACGGAGGCAGCGGGAACCGTACGGAGCTCGCGCGGGTTTTCTAAAAGTCCTGGCGCCAACGCACGACGGAGCTTCTCGACCGCTCTCGCTTGACACCCTGTCGAAGCGCCGCTTAGCCTGGGCCCATCGATTCTCATGCGTCGTTCCGCCCATCACCGCGCCCGATCCCTGCAACCGCCGACTACTCGAAGGAGGCACGCATGACGCCAGGACACGACGGGAACGCCACGGCCGAGTCGAGCACCCTGACGCGCCGGCAGGCGCTCAAGGTCGGCGCCGCCACCTTCGTCGGCTACGCGGTCGGCGTCGACAACGTCTCGGCCCAGGCCATCAAGACCGACACCGACGGGCTCGTGGCCGGCGACCAGACGGTTGCGATCGGCAGCTACAACATGCCGGTCTACGAGGCGCGCCCCGCCACCGGCACCGGCCATCCGATCGTCATCGTGCTGTCGGAGATCTGGGGCGTCCACGAGTGGGTCAAGGACGTCACGCGCCGCTTCGCCAAGGCGGGCTACGTCGGCATCGCCCCCGAGCTGTTCCAGCGGGAAGGCGGGGTCGGCCAGATCCCGAACGTCCAGGACATCCTGAAGATCGTTCTCGCCGTGCCGCGGAAGCAGCTGCTGGGCGACATCGAAGCGGCCATCGACTGGGCGGAGAAGCGCCCCGGCGCGCGGGCCGACAAGGTCGGCATCACGGGCTTCTGCTGGGGCGGGGGCGTGGTCTACCAGGTGGCGGCGACGAACCCGGACATCGACGCGGCGGTCGCGTGGTACGGGTCCGTGACGCGCCCTCTCGCCGACACACCGCCCGTCAACGGCTTCGACGTCGCCAAGGACATCAAGGCGCCGCTCCTCGGACTCTACGGCGAGACGGACCAGAACCCAAAGCCGGAGGAAGTGCGGAAGTTCATCGAGATGCTCAAGCCGCACAACCCGACGGCGGAGGCCGTGATCTATCCCGGGGCCGGGCACGCGTTCTTCGCGGACTACCGGCCCTCCTACAACGCCGCCGCGGCGGCCGACGGGTGGAAGCGGTGCACCGAGTTCTTCGGCAAGCACCTGAAAGGCTAGCGACTCGACGTTGAAGGCGTGGGCACGGCCCGCCCGGGCGCCACTCGGCGTCGCGGGCGGTCCGTGACCTTCTCGTAAGGCCGGAAGAGATCCAGCGGGATCCAGAGGTGCACCACACTATGATCAATCTCACCGTGAACGGGGCTCCCCGCCAGCTCGACGTCGCGCCGGAGATGCCGCTGCTCTGGGCGCTGCGGGAGACGCTGGCGCTGACCGGAACCAAGTACGGCTGCGGCATGGCGCTCTGCGGCGCCTGTACCGTCCACGTGGACGGCACGCCGATCCGCGCCTGCGTCACGCCGGTGTCGGCGGTGGCGGGGAAGCAGATCACCACCATCGAGGGGCTGTCGGCCAGGACCGACCACCCGGTGCAGCGCGCCTGGATGGAGCTCGACGTGCCCCAGTGCGGCTTCTGCCAGTCGGGACAGCTCATGTCGGCGGCCGCGCTCCTCGCCCAAAACAAGACGCCGACGGACCAGGACATCGACCAGGCCATGGCGGGGAACATCTGCCGCTGCGGCACCTATCCGCGGATCCGCGCGGCGATTCACCGAGCCGCCGCGCTCGCACGGGGAGGTGCATGATGGCGACCGTGCGCGGACGTCTCAGCCGCCGGACGCTCATCAAGGGTGGCCTCGCCGTCGGCACCGGGCTCGTCGTGGGCTTCCGGTTTCCCCTGGCCGACCTCTTCCTGGCCGAGGGCCAGGGCGCCGCGGTGTTCGCCCCCAACCAGTGGATCCGGATCGACCGCGACGGCGTCGTGACCATCGTCAACTCGGTGCCCGAGATGGGCCAGGGCTCGATGACGACCATGCCGATGATCGTCGCCGACGAGCTCGACGCCGACTGGGACCGGATCCGGGTCGAGCAGGCGCCCGCGAACCCGAGCCTCTACGCGAACCCCGTCACCCGCCAGCAGTCCTACGGCGGGAGCCGCGGCGTCCGCGACCACCTGGAGATGCTGCGGAAGGCCGGGGCGGCCGGCCGCCAGATGCTCCGCGAGGCGGCCGCCCAGGAGTGGGGCGTGCCGCTCGACGAGGTGACGACCGAGCCGGGCGTGGTGATCCACCGCCCCACGGGGCGGCGGCTCCTCTACGGACAGCTGGTCGACAGGGCGCAGGGGCTCCCCGTCCCCCAGAATCCCCCGCTCAAGACGAAGGACCAGTTCCGCTACATCGGCAAGGCCCGGCCGCGGATCGACGTGCCGGAGAAGGTGAACGGCAAGGCCGTCTACGGAATGGACGTGCGGGTGCCGGGCATGCTGGTGGCCTCGATCGAGAAGTGCCCCGTGGTGGCCGGCGGCAAGGTGAAGTCGTTCGACGCGACGGCGGCGAAGGTGGTCCCGGGCGTCAAGCACGTCGTCCAGGTAACGAGCGGGGTCGCCGTGGTCGCCGACACGTTCTGGGCCGCGCTTCAGGGCCGAAAGGCGCTCAAGGTCGAGTGGGACGAGGGACCGGTCGCCCAGGTGTCCACGCCGGCCATCGACAAGGAGTACGCGGCCGCCGCGGGAACGCCGGGCCAGGTCGCCCGGAACGACGGCGATCACGACAACGCGCTCAAGGCGGGCGGCAAGACGCTCGAGTCGATCTATCAGGTGCCGTACCTCGAGCACGCCTGCATGGAGCCGATGAACGCGACCGCTCACATCACGCCGGACGCGTGCACCATGTGGATCCCGACCCAGAACCCGGGCGGGTCACTCGAGACGGCAAGCCGCCTGACCGGACTCCCGGCCGGGCGCATCACGATTCACACGACGCTCCTCGGAGGCGGGTTCGGCCGGCGCGGCGAGCGCGACTTCGTCGTGGACGCGCTCGAGACCGCGAAGGCGATCGGCGGCGGCCCGGTGAAGGTCATGTGGACCCGGGAAGACGACCTCACCCACAGCTTCTACCGGCCGTCGACGTACAACCTGTTCCGCGCGGCGCTCGACGCGCAAGGCAAGCCCTCCGCGTGGTTCACCCGCGTCGTCGGGCCCGGCATCCTGGTGCAGAAGGGCTTCGCGCCGGCGGGCTCGATCGACGGGGCGGCGATGGCGGCGCTCCGGGACCTGCCGTACGACATCCCGAACGTCCGGATCGAGTGGGTCAACAAGGACTTCGGCGTGCCGCTCGGCTTCTGGCGCTCGGTGGGATCGTCGCAGAACGGGTTCATCGTGGAGAGCTTCGTCGACGAGCTCGCCCACCTGGCCGGCCAGGACCCCTACGAGTTCCGGCGGGCGCTCCTCGGGAAGTCGCCCCGCCACAAGGCGGTCCTCGAGCTGGCGGCCACCAAGGCCAACTGGGGCTCGCCGCTCCCCGCGGGCCACGGGCGAGGCATCGCCGTCTGCTTCTCCTACGGCAGCTACGCCGCGCACGTCGCCGAGGTGTCGGTCGCCGAGGACGGCGCGGTCCGCGTCCACAAGGTCGTGTGCGCGATCGACTGCGGGATCGCCGTCAACCCCGACCAGGTCAACGCCCAGATGGAGGGCGGCTTCATCTACGCGCTGACCGCCACCCTCTACGGCAAGATCACCGTCGACAAGGGCCGCGTCGAGCAGACCAACTTCCACACCTATCCGATGCTCCGGATCTCCGAGGCCCCGACCATCGAGACCCACATCCTCGACTCGGGGCAGGCGCCCGGCGGGCTCGGCGAGCCGGGGGTGCCGACGGTGGCCCCGGCCGTCTGCAACGCGATCTTCGCAGCGACCGGCAAGCGCATCCGGCGCCTGCCGATCGATCGGGAAGCGCTCAAGCGCGTCTAGAGGCCGGCAGCCGGTCATCCGAGTCTCGAGGGGCGGGCCCCGCGGCCCGCCCCCGCCATTGGCGAAGCTCCGTGCGCTAACCCCCAGTTCGGGGCACCTCGCCCACCCGCTCGGACGCGTTCCAAGGTCCTCTCTCTCGTAACATCTCGCCGACACGGGCGATTCCTCCATGGCTCGACGCTTGCTCATGCCGCGGACGAGCCGCGCGATGGCGCGGCGGCTCCGCGAGCACCACACTTCGCCGCCGAGGGAGGGACGTCATGACAACCGGACGTGGACGGGCAATCACCGCACTGATCGCCTTGATCGGCCTCATCACCATGCCGACCGCGCTGGCCGCCGCGGGCTCCGGGCGGCCGGTCTACTACCTGTCACTGGGCGACTCGCTGTCGAGGGGCGTTCAGCCGGTCGGCGGCGTGAACGCACCGACCGACGAGGGCTATGCCAACGAGCTCTTCGCGGCGCTCCAGGGATCGCATCCGGGCCTGGTCCTGCACCAGCTCGGCTGCGAGGTAACCGAGACGACCCGGACCATGCTTCGCGGGAAGAGCGCCTGCGTCTACAAGAACGGCACCCAGCTGGCCGACGCGCTCGCGTTTCTCAACAAGCATCGAGGGTCGATCGCGCTGGTCACGATCGACATCGGGGCAAACGACATCGAGATCTGCGTGAACGGTCTCGACATCGACGACGAATGCATCAAGAACGCCTTCATGCAGGTTGCCACGCACCTGCCGCCGATCTTGGCCGCCCTCCGACTGGCGGCGGGGCAGAACGTGCCCATCGTCGGCATGAACTACTACAATCCGATCCTCTCAGCGTGGCTGGCGTTCGGCCCAGACGCTCCGGACGGCAACCCGGGCCAGCTGGTCGCACAGGAATCCGCGGAGAAGCTGGCCGCCTTCAACGCGCTCCTCGGCGCCATCTACCGGTTCTTCGGGATGCCGGTCGCGGACGTCGCGGCCGCGTTCCACTCCGCCGACTTCCTCCCGCTCGTTCCCCTTCCAGGCTTCGGCGATGCGCCGCTCAATGTCGCCACGCTCTGCGGCTTCACGCACATGTGCACCCAGCTGAACATCCACGCCAACGCCGACGGCTACAAGGTCATCGCCGATGCCTTCCGGGAGGTCTTGCCCTGACCCAGCGTTCCCGGGGACGCCGCGGGCAGCATCCATGACGGGGGCCCGCGCCGCCTCGCCTCACCCGCCGAGGGCCTCGCCGGCACGAGCAGCCGGAACGGCGAGCAACCCTCGGCCGGCGCGGCTGCGGACGTCGGCGGGCCCCACGCGGATTCCGTGTGCTTGCGCCGGCCGGCGCCCATGCGGTAGAAACCTGGTTGAATCACCAGCGACGTCGCGGTGAGGGTGGCCCCTGGCCGCGGATCGGCGACGACAATACGGCGGGGAGGCCGATGCGATCGTGGCGTCCGACTCGGGCGGGCGAGCTCATCGCCGACTCGTTCGCCGTGGCGACCCCCTCCGTCCTCAAGGTCCCGGCCTGGGCCTGGATCGTCCTCGTCTGGGCCATCATCTCGCTACCCAATCTGTCCGTTCGCTCGTTCGTCTGGGAAGAGGGCAACAACGCGGCGATGGCGCGCGACATGCTGGAGCGCGGCGACTTCCTGGAGCCGGAGATCTTCGGCCTCCGCTGGGCCGAGAAGCCGACGCTGCTCGTGTGGCTCATCGCCGCCGCCGCCCGGTTGACCGGCCGCGTGAACGAGTGGTCGACGAGGCTGCCGTCCATGCTCGCCGTGCTGGCGACCGCGCTCCTGGTCCAGCGGGTCGCCCGCCGGTACGCGAGCGCGTCCGCCGCGCTCTTCGCGGCGGGGGCGTTCATGGTCTGCCCCGTGATCCTGCGCAAGCTGAGGATCGCCGAGCCCGACACCCTCATCACCTTCCTGTCGTTCGCCGCCTTCGTCGTCTGGTGGAACGGCGAGGAGCGCGGGCGCGTGACCGGCTGGCGCTGGCTCGCCTGCGGAGGGCTCCTGACGGTGCTGGCGATGGCCAAGGGCCCGCAGCCCGTCGGCTTCTTCGCACTCGGCGTGGGCGGCTATCTGCTCTGGCGGCGCGCCTGGAGTTCGCTGGCCGACCTCGTGCTCTGCCTCACGCTCCCGGCGGCGGCCACCCTCGTGTGGGCGGTGGCGGTGCATCGGGAGGGCGACCTGGGCACCTGGCTCCACTACCTGCGGCTCCACGACTTGCGCCTGAGCCTGCGGCACTATCTGCGCGAGCGCCTGCGCTTCGCCGTCGGCGTCCCCCTCGACCTCTTGCCGGGCACGATCCTCGCGGTGCCGATGCTGATCGCGTGGTGGCGGCAAGGGCGGGTTGACCCGCCGCCCAGCCCCATCCTGCCTCCCCTCGCCTTCTACGCCGGCCTGTGCACGCTGGCGCTCCTGGCCTGGCCCGGGACCAAGACCCGCTATGCGATGCCGATCGCGCCCGCCGTGGCGGTCATGGCCGGACTGGCCCTCGGACCGGTGGCTCGGCGGCGGCGGTGGGTGGCCGGAAGCGCCCTCGCCGTCGCGGCGGGGCTCTTCGTCTACCAGTCGGCCCTGGTCGCGGTCGTCACGCCGCTCCTGGCGGAGCGGCTCGGGGCTCCCCGCCGGCGCGGGGCCGACATCGACGCGGTCATCGGCGCGGCGCCCGCGCCGGTCTTCACGCTCGGCAAGCCCCAGTCCAACCGGCTCGTCTACGTGTCGTATCCGGTCCGCACCGTCACGCCCGCCGACGCGCCGATCCCCCTGCCCGCCTGGGTGTTCGCGCGCCGATCCGAGCTGGGATCGATCGCCACGCTGGGCCCCGACCTCGTGATCCGCGAGGTGAGCCAGACGGTCACGGGCCCGGGGCTCGTCCTGGTCCGTATCGAGCGGCGCTCCTAGCAGGATTCCGCCGCTCGCGGCGCCGGAGCGGGCCGCCGGCGGTCGAGGATCACCGCGTCGGCTTCATGGTGTTGGCCACCAGGTAGGCGGCGATCTTCCGGCCCATCTCGTCGCTGACGACCAGCGAGTTCCGGTAGTGGATCCCGCCCCAGACGCGCACTTCGCGCTGCTCCTCGGCCATCTGGGCCAGGCTGCCGAACGGCCGCTTCAGGTTCGGGTTCGCGGAGTCGGTGATCGTGAACGCGAGCGGGCCCGTGCCGAAGACGGCTTCGAGGACCCCCGCGCCCACTCCAGCGATGATGGCGGCAGCCGAGGGGTATTCCGGGTGCATCGGCGCCGCGTTGAGCGGCGACCACCCCGCCTCCCGCTCGGTGGCGTCGTTGCCGTCCTGGTCGCCGTTGCGGATCGCCGTGACCGGCCGCCAGAAGTTGTAGTGGAACTTCGCGTCCCAGTCGGCGATGAACACGTTGGCGATGCCCATGTTGAGGAGAGCGAGGCGCACGCTGTCGAACGATGACGAATCCGCCACCCTTCGCCATCGCTCGGTGTCTTGGGAGGGCTAAGTCCTCGGTTCGCCTAGCCTCGGCGCAGGCAGCCCCCTTGCTTCTACTGGGCCGGTGCGACGTCCGCGCCAAGAGGAGGGCCTGGGATGACCCTGGACCACGGGGGCGAGACCGCCGTCTGCCCGGAGCCCGGCGGGAGCAGCCGCGCGTTGGCCGTATCGGTGGCTCCGCTCGAGACGCGCCGCGAGACCCTGCTCCACGTCGCCGAGGTGGCGGACCGCCTCGGGTACGACGCTTTCCTCCTCCCCGAAACATGGTCCTACGACAGCACGGTCCTGCTGGCCGAAGCCGCGACGCGCACGCGACGGATCCGCCTCGGGACGGGAGTCCTCAACGTGTGGAGCCGCTCGGCGGCCGCGATCGCCATGGCGGCGTCGACCCTGCATGCGGTGTCGGGCGGGCGCTTCCTCCTTGGCCTCGGCGCGAGCACCTCGCAGTTGACCGAGGGTCTCCACGACGTGCCGTTCCGGGCGCCGGTGGAGCGCCTGCGGAGCGTCATCACCCAGGTTCGCGCGCTCCTCCGCGGGCAGCACATCCCGTTGGCGGTCACCGCGAGCGCGCGCCCGCTCCGGCTGGGCCCGGGCGCAGCCGCGGATATCGCGATCCTCGCCGCCGGCCGCGCGCCGGGGAGCGTCCGACTGACGGGTGAGCTGGCGGACGGCTGGCTCCCGTTTCTTTATCCCCGGAGTCGGCTGAAAGACGGCGCCCGGCTCCTCGGGGAGGGAGCGGCACGGACCGGTCGAGGCCGACCGCTCGCGGTGTACCCGACGATTCCGACGGCGGTCGGCGACAACGGCGCCGACGGCCGGGCGCGCGCCGTGTGGTTCCTCGCGTTCTATCTCGCCATGGGCGAGCTCGGCGTCGAGACGCTCGGCCGCCTCGGCTACGCGGCCGAAGCGGAGGCGTTCGTCGGAGCCAACCCCCCTCGGACGCCGCCCCTGCTGCCGCGGAGCGCCGAGGCCCTGCTGGAGGAGCTGACCATCCACGGCAAGCCCGAGGCGGCGCGTGAGCGGCTCGCCGCATGGTACGCGGCCGGGGCGACGATGCCCGTGCTCCTCCTCGCTCCCGATCTCACGCACGCAGAGATCGAGCGCACGCTCCGTGCGTTCCGCGAATGACGCGAGGGGCCGCTCGGCCACGCGTCACGCCAGGCGCCGGGCGATGCTCGACCGCGCCGGCCGTCAGCGGCCCCTACCCCCAGAGCGCCGCCTTGGTTGTGAGGTGCGCGATCAGCGGCTCGATCGACAGGGGCGCCCCGGTGGTCCGCTCCACCACCTCCGCGGTGGAGTAGAGGGCGCCCAGCCGGTGGACGCGGTCGCGCAGGAAGCCGAGCAGCGGCTCCGGGTCTCCGGCGGCGAGCGTCCGGTCGAGGTCAGGCGTCTCCGAGCGGAGCCGCTGCATGAGCTGGGCCGCGATCGCGTTCCCGACCGTGTAGGTCGGAAAGAATCCGATCATGCCCTCGGCCCAGTGACCGTCCTGGAGGCATCCGGCAAGATCGTCGGGCGGGCTCACGCCCAGGAGGCGGCGGTAGGCCTCCGCCCATGCCGTCGGCAGCTCGGACGCGGCGAGGTCGCCGCCGACGAGCGCGCGCTCGAGGTCGACGCGGACGTGCACGTGCAGGTCGTAGCTCAGCTCGTCGGCGCTGATCCGGTCGGCGGCCCGGCGGGGGTGATTGACGGCCCGCCACACGTCGTCCGGGGTGACGTCCCCGAACGCGGCGCCGAGACGTGAGGCCAGGCGCGGCCACAGGTACTGCCAGAACGGCCGCGAGCGACCGAGATGGTTCTCCACGAGGCGCGCCTGCGACTCGTGGAGGCCGAGCGACGGCGCCTCGCCGACCGGCGCCCCGAAGTGCTCACCGGGCAAGTACTGCTCGTAGAGACCGTGGCCCAGCTCGTGGAGGGTGGTGAACAGGCCGGTCGTGAACGCCTCGGACCGAAAACGGGTGGTGAGGCGCACGTCGCCCGGGCCGACGCGGATCGTCGCCGGGTGCGGCGCTTCGTCGAGTCGGCCGCACGAGAAGTCGAAGCCGAGCCACGTGGCGAGCTCCCGGGCCACCTCGGCCTGCAGACGGACGTCGACCGGGCGCGTCAGGAGCTCCGGCGGCCGTCCGACTCGGCCGATCGCCCGGTCGAGGAGCGGTCCGACGGCCCCTCGCAGGCGGGTCAGCATCGGGCCCAGGGTCGCCCAGGTGAGGCCAGGCTCCCACTCGTCGAGGAGCACGTCGTATCGGTCCCGGCCGCGGGCGAGGCAGTCGGCCTCGGCCTGCTTGAGGGTCACCACGCGGGCGAGCCACGGCAGGAAGGCGCGCGCATCGCGATCCTCGCGGGCGTCGCGCCAGGCGTCGTACGCGAGCGTGGTGACACGGGCCAGCTCCTCGACGAGCGACACGGGCAGAAGCCGCGCCTTCTCGTATTCCTCGCGAAGCTCCCGGAGATTGACGGCGGCGGGGTCCCCGGGCGACAGGTCCGGCGCGAGCTTCGCCTCGGCCTCGGCGAGCAGATCCCCGAATCTCGGGTCCGTGGTCTGCACGTGGAGGAGCCGGGCCACCAGCGCCTGCTGCTCGGCGCGGTGCTCGCCGCCGCCCTCGGGCATGCAGACGTCGTCGTCCCACTCGAGGAGGCTCGCGCACGAGCCCAGCAGCGTGTGCTCGCGGGCGCGGTGCAGCAGCTCGAGGTACGCCGCGTCGCCGCTCATACGGGCAGCTATGGTACCAAAGCGACGCACGATGATAGGCTGCGTAGCATGCTGACGCCGGTTCAGGAGACGGGCCTGGCCGCGGCTCGACTCGCCGCGCACGTCCAGGAGGCGATGCACCGGCTCCCCGAGCCGGAGCTGCGCGCCCTGCTCGGCGAGATCGAAAGCCGGGCCCGCGCCAACCACCTCGTCTACGTGCGTGACGACGTCGAGGAGACGATCCGCCTCCTCGCCACCCCGATCGCCGCCCTCCCCGACCAGCTCGCGTACGTGCGGGCCGCCACGCTCGCGCTGCACGGCGCCTTGAAGCGCCTTCCCGAGCTGTACTTCGAGGATCCGGACGTGCGGGCGATCCTGACTCTGCCGGCCAACGAGGAAGACTGGCTCCGCCGCTACTGGACGCCGGCCGTCAGCGAGCAGAACACGGTCGTCGGCCGTCACGACGCCGTCATCGACTTCGGGTCGCCGCGCTGGAAGGAGAGCCTCCGGTTCCTGGAGCCGAACCTCGGCGGCATCGGGGGGCTCCACCTGGTGCCGACGGCGTCACGCATCCTGGCCGACGTCGTGCTGCCGGCCTTGCGGGCGCGCGATCCCCACCTCGAGCTGGAGTGCGCCCAGGATTTCCGGGCCCTCGTCATGCAGGATCTCCTCGATCATCTCGAGGCTACCGGGCGGCCTGGCCGGACCGTGTGCTTCGTCGAGCCCAAGTACGCGGGCTACGGCATCGACGAGCAGGGCGAGCTGGCCCGCTACGTGCGCGCGCACTTCGGGATCGACGTCTGCCACGCCGACCCGGCGGAGCTCGTCCTCGACGGCGAGGAGGTGACCTACCAAGGCCGGGTGATCGACCTCATCTATCGCGACTACGCCGTCGAGGATCTGCTGGAGCTCGAGGGCGAGGGCGTGGACGTGCGCCCCATGCAGCAGGCCTTCGCCACCAACCGGGTCGTGTCCTCGATCGCCGCGGAGCTGGACCAGAAGGCCTGCTGGGAGGTGCTGGGCGATCCGGTGCTCGCCCGGCGCCACTTCAGCAGCGAGGAGCGCGCCTTCTTCCGGCGCCACCTGCCCTGGACGCGCCTCCTGCGCCCCGGGAGCACCACGTTGCCGGACGCCTCGAAGGGGGACCTCGGCGAGTACGTCGTCCAAGCCCGGGAAGATCTGGTGCTCAAGCCGAACCGCGGATACGGCGGCACCGGCGTCGCCGTCGGCCCCGCGACCGACGCGGCCGAGTGGAAGGCGCTGGTCGCCACCGCCCTGGCGCCGGGCGGCGAGCGCTGGGTGGCCCAGCGTCTCGTCCCGCTCCCCGTATGCCACTTCACGGTGATGAGCGCCGACGGGACGCTCCATGCCCAGCCCTTCTACGTCGTGTTCGGCTTTGCGCCGAGCTCGTACGGGCTCGCCATCCTCGGACGGGCGTCGCAGGCCCGCGTCGTCAACGTCGCCCAGCGCGGCGGAATGTGCGTCGTCGTGGTGGGGCACCCGCCCGGCCAGATCGTGCTCTAGCGCGCCGCCGGCGCATCGCTCGACGAGACGCGAGGCGCGCGTCCATCCCGGCGCGCCCGGCCGGGACGGCGACGCTCCGGGGGCTACCCGGGGGCGGCGAGCGCGCTCACCCGACGCACGAGGGGGGCCTCGGTCAGGCTCGCGAGGAGCGCCGGATCTCTCAAGCCTGCCTTGACGCGCTCGATCACCGCGTGGGCGGCCCGGTAAGCCTCTCCGGCCGCGTCGGGGCGACGCCGGGCGGCGTGAAGGTCCCCCAGCGCGGCGTAAGTCTTCCAGAGCTGCGTCGGGCTCCCGATCTCCTGCGCGATGGCCAGCGCCCGTCGGAAGGCCTCCTCGGCCTGATCGACCTCGCGGCGCGCCACCGCGATCTCGCCGCTGAGGCGCCAGGCCCTCACGAGATTCTTCCGCGATCTCGTGCGGGTGGCCAGCTCGAGGCTTTCCTGCGCGAACCTGGCGGCTCGGGCCGGATCCCCCCGCGCCAGCCAGAGCGTTCCGAGATCCTCGAAGAGCCGCATCGAGTACCGCCACCGCATCCAGGGGCTTCCCTGCGGATCGCTGCAGAGCCCGTGGGCCTCGTCGAGGTAATCGCCGGCCACGGCCAGCTCTCCCTGGGCGAGATGGTTCTCGCCCAGGTTGACCAGCGCGTTCGGGAACGTGCCCGGATCGCTCCGCCGCCGCCCGACCTCCGAGCTCTTTCGATTCAGCTCGATCGCGCCGCCGACGTCCCCGAGCTCGGCGTGGAGCCATCCCAGGCAGTTCAGGAGCCGGTGATGGATGGCCTCGTCGCCGACGCGCTCGGCCAGGCTCAGCCCCTCCCGGTAGAGCGACAGGGCCGCCTCGTAGTCGCCCCTGCCGGTGAGCGTGATCCCGTACACGAAGGCGTTGAAGAGCAACGGCAGCAGCAGGTCGTGCCGGCGGGCGAGGGCGAGCCCTTCGGCCTGGAGCGCGGACGCGGCGGCGTAGTCGGCCTCCCAGCTCCGGAGGAGACCGGAGATGGCCAGCGACAGCGAGAGGTCCTGCAGCCGGCCGCCCGCGCGCCCCGCGGAGACCGCCCGGGCCATGTGGTCCCGGCCTTCGTCCAGCCACCCCGTCACCCCTCGGATGAAGCCCAGCGTGAGAT
Organism: Candidatus Rokuibacteriota bacterium; assembly: GCA_044867785.1. GTDB lineage: Bacteria > Methylomirabilota > Methylomirabilia > Rokubacteriales > DASRDR01 > DASRDR01. The sequence goes on from JBIOVM010000002.1 coordinate 27,737, forward strand.
GGGCGCGGGCGAGCGGCGTGGCCGCGCCGCCGGGCTCGGCGACCTCGACCGCCCGGCGCGCGGCCTCGATGGCGCCGTCCAGGTCGCGCCCCCACATGGCGGCCCAGCCGATCTCGGCGAGCCCTTCGCTCTCCAGCTCGGGGTTGCCGGTCCGTCGGGCGAGCTCGACCACGCGCTCGGCCTCGGCGCGGGTCCGCGCGAAGTCGCTCATGAGGAAGTACAGCGACCCCCGCGCCTGGTGGATGGCGACGGCGTTCGCGACGCTCGCGTCCGGGCCGGCGTGGCCCGCCACCTCGAGCGCCCGGTCGTAGAAGGCCAGCGCCTCGCGGATGGCGAAGGCCTGGGTCGCCTTCTCCGCCGCCTTGGAGAGATACTCCAGCGCCTTCTCCCACTCCGCGCTCTCCGCGAAGTGGTGCGCGAGGACCTCGTACTGCTCGGACACCCGCTCACCGTGCAGCTCTTCGATGGCCCGCGCGACGGCGCCGTGGAGCTCGCGCCGCCGCGCGGCGGGCAGCGCATGGTACGCCACGTCGTGGATGAGGGCGTGCCGGAACGCGTAGGTCAGCTCGGGGAAGACGCTCGTCTCGTGGATCAGCTCGAGCGCCTTGAGCTCGCGGAGCGCCCGATCGGTGGCGTCGCTCGCCCCGGCCAGCCGATCGACCAGCCGTCGGGTGAACTCCCGGCCGACGACGGAGGCCAGCTCTAGGAGCTGCCGCGGCGCGTCGGGGAGCCGCTGGATCCTGGCCCGGATGACGTCCTGCACCGTGTCGGGCACGACGTGCTCGGCCAGCTGGGGCGCCACCCGAAGCCGGGCGCCTTCCGCGCGGACCGTTCCGGTCTCCTGGAGGGAGCGCAGCACCTCTTCGAGGAAGAAGGGGTTCCCCTCCGCCGTGCGCACGAGCAGCGCCTGCAACGGCTCCGGGAGCTCGTCCACGGCCAGGAGACTGCGCGCCATGGCCGCACAGTCGGCCGTCGAGAGGCCGCCGAGCGCCACGCGCGTGTGGAAGGTCCGGTCGCCGACTGGCGGCGTGGTGGCCGGCCGGTACGTCAGGATCACGAGCATCGGCTGGACCGCGATCCCGTCCGCCAGCGCGGCGATGAAGTCCATCATCGCCTGATCCGCCCAGTGCAGGTCCTCCCACACCACCACCAGGGGCCGGTGCGCCGCCATGCGCGCGAAGAGCCCTCGCATGACGTCGAAGGTCTCCGCGCGCCGGAGCTTCGCATCCATCTGGCGGATCGCCGGATCGCCGGGATCGACGGACAGGAGGTAGCGCACGAACGGCAGCGCCGGCTGGAGATCCGGCCCCAGCTCGGAGACCGCACGCTCGATCTTCTCCACGATGGCCGCTTCGCGGTCGCCCTCGTCGATGCGGAGGGAGCGCCGCAGAAGGTCGATGAGCGGGTGAAACGGGATCGTGCGTCCGAACGGGACCGCCTGGCCCTCCAGCCATTTCGCCTCCCCGGCCACCCGGGCCCGCAGCTCCCGGAGGAGGCGCGATTTTCCGATCCCGGCTTCGCCCGTGATGGAAACGACCTGTCCGCGCCCGGCCCGCGCTTGCTCGAAGCGCTCATGGAGGAACCGGATCTCCGCCTCGCGCCCCACGAAGGCGGTGAGCTCCCGCTCGACGTCGCGGGAGCCGATCAGCCGGTAGGCGGGGCCCGTCGCCGGTCCGACCGCGCCGGTCGCCGCCAGGTCGAACCGCCGCGTGAGGAACGCCGCGGTCTGCGCGCTCACGACCACGTGGCCGGCGCCGGCGTGCTCGGCGAGGGCCTCGAGCAGCGCGCGGGCCGGTCGCTTGGCGTCCGCGTCGATGACCGCCCGGTCTCCCTGGCTCCCGACGGGCAGCTCGTCCGTGTGTAGCGCCAGGCTGACCGGAGGACGCGCCGGATCCTCCGCCCGGGCGCGCTCGGCCACCTTCTGGATGGCCACCGCCGCCGACGCCGCGTAGCGCTGAGCGTCCTCGAGCGGCTCGAGCCCGAACGCGGCCACGAGACCCGTCGCGCTCAGCTCGTCCAGCTGCCCGCCGAAGCTCCGGACCTTGTCGACGACGGCGTCGAGCGCCCGGCTGACTTCGGTCGGCGCCGGCGAGGCCGCGGCCACCAGCAAGCGCGCCCGCAGGAACGTGACGCGGCGGGTCTCCCAGCGCACGCTGCCGGGCGGCGGCGCGACGCTGACGGGCTCGGATTCGGCTGCCGCCGACCTCGGCGGCGGGCCCGCCTCCGCGGAAGCGCGAGACCCGGTCGGGCCCGCAGTGAGCCCGTGCTTGTCCATGCGGTAGCGCAGCGTGTTCCGGGGAATGCCGAGGCGGGCCGCGGCGCGCGCGATGTTCCAGCGCGTCTCGAGGAGAGCGTCGTGCAGGCGCTCGCGTTCGGCCCGCGCCTCGCGGTCCAGGAGAGTCTGCCGCTCCTCGGCGACGCTCGGGACCCCTTCGAGCGGAGCGCGGAGCGTGGGCCCGGCGGCCGCCCGGCTGGGGAGCGCCAGCGCCTCCGCGTGGACGACACCGCCGTCGCTGAGCAGCGCCACCCGCTCCATCGTGTTCGCGAGCTCCCGTACGTTCCCCGGCCAGGCGTACGCCAGAAGCGCGGCGCGCGCGTCCGGAGCCAGCGCACGGGGCGTGAGCCCGTAGTCCTCGCACGCACGCCCGAGGAAGTGCTCGGCGAGCAGGACCACGTCCTCCGGCCGCTCGCGCAGCGGCGGCAGGCGAAGGGTCAGGACCGCGAGCCGGTGATAGAGGTCCTCGCGAAAGCGACGCGCCCGCGTGGCCGCCTGGAGGTCCTCGCTGGTCGCGGAGACGATCCACACGTCGATGGGCTCGCTCCGCGTGCTGCCCAGCCGTCTGACCGAGCGCTCCTCGAGAACCTTCAGCAGCTTCGCCTGAAGAGCTTCGGGCAGGAGACCGACCTCGTCGAGGAAGAGCATGCCCCGATGCGCGGTCTGGAGAAGCCCGGGCTTGGCGTGGCGGGCGTCGGTGAAGGCGCCGCGCTCGAAGCCGAAGAGCTCCGCCTCGAGCAGGGTCTCCGGGATGGCGGCGCAGTTGACGTCGACGAAGGGTCCGGCCGCACGCGGGCCCGCGCGGTGGAGGATTCCGGCCAAGAGTCCCTTTCCCGTGCCCGTCTCGCCCAGGATCAGGATCGGCGCCAGGCGGCGCGCGCCCTCCGACTGCCGGCGCAGCAGCCTGACGACCTGCTCTCGCACGCCGGCAATGGCCTGGCTTTCCCCGAGCAGCTGCGGGAGCGGGAGCTGAGAGTCCGGCGACCGGCCCATACGGGAGCCATCCTAGCCGCTTCCGACGCTGTCGAAAACTGCCGAATTCGCCGGCCTTCGACGGTGGCGGACCGCCCGCTGTGGCCCCTAAGTCTTTGTTTACGCGGGCATCTCCGGCCGGCACGCCCGTTGCCCTTCTCTCGGGTCAACGCGCCCGGCGGGATTCGAGAACAGCCGGGACGAGGAGGCAAGCGATGCGGATGCTGGAGGCGGTCGGCGATCGGTTCATGGGCTACCTCGGCTTGTTCCTGATCGGCGCCATCTGGTGGGCGGCCGATCGAATGGGCCCGCCGCGCCTCCCGGCCCGGCCGACCCCGGTCGTTCCTTCCCGGATCTCCCTGGCCACGCATCGGAGCCGCTAGGAGCGGCCCCGACCCCGAAACGCCGAACGACAAGGAGAGTCACGATGGCAACGGCCACCACCCCGGAGGCGATGCCCGAGCCCCGGAACGGCGTCGACACACCGAAGCTCCTCACCACCTCTCACCGCACCCACGAGGAGGGCTGAACCATGATCCGGACACTCGGACAGCACGCGATCACGTGGACGCTTGCGATCGCCGCGGCGGT
>JBIOVM010000003.1:0-10628 GCA_044867785.1 Candidatus Rokuibacteriota bacterium
GCCCTCGGCGGCGCCGCCTACTGGAGCCGGAGCGCTCCGGCCGTGGGTCCCGACGCATTCCCCGTGGCCCGGCCGGCCGAGACGATCGCCGCCGCGGAGTTCGAGCTGCGCGACCTGGCCGGCCAGCCGGTGCGCCTCCGCGATCTCCGGGGCCGCGTCGTGCTCGTCAATTTCTGGGCGACCTGGTGCGTGCCGTGCCGCGAGGAGATGCCCGCGCTCGAAGCGCTGTCGCGCGAGCTGGGTCCCCGCGGGCTCACCGTCGTCGGCGTGAACTTCAAGGAGTCCCGTGCGGAGGTCGAAGCCTTCGTGCGGGAGCACGGACTCGGCTTCCCGATGGTCCTGGACGCGGACGGGCGGACCAGCCAGCTCTACCAGGTCTTCGCGCTCCCGGCGACCTTCGTGGTCGACCGGCAGGGGGCGCTGGTGGGCACGGTGCTCGGCATTCGCGACTGGGTGGGGCCCGGCGCGCGCGCGTATCTCGGCCGGCTCCTCGCCAGCCCGCGGGCCTGAGCGAGCCGTGGCCTCGCGGCAGCGGGCCGGGCGCCGCCGACCGTCCTCGGGAGCGCGGGACGACCGGTGATGCCGGAGGCCGCGGCGAGCGGGCTGTCCGAGCTCTTGTGGCGCGTCGCCGCCGCGTGGACGTGGCGGCCCGCCGTCGTCTTGTGCGTCGGGCTCCTGGCGGCGCTCTACGTCCGCGGCTGGTGGCGGCTCCGCCGCCCGGCGCGAGCCCGCGGCGCGGCGCCCACCTGGCGCCTCGCGTCCTACCTGACGGGCCTGGCGTGCATCATCGTGGCGCTCTGCTCGCCGCTCGAGCTCCTGTCGGAGCTCTCCTTCACGGCGCACATGGTGCAGCACCAGCTCCTCGTGATGGGCGCGCCGCCGCTCATGCTCCTGGGCGAGCCGTTCCGAGTCACGCTGTGGGCCCTGCCGCCGCGGCTCCGCCGCCGTCTGGGCGGCCTCCTGACGCGCCCCGGCCCGATCCGCCGGGCGGCGGCGTTCCTGACGTGGATGCCCGTGGCGGGCGCCCTCTCGACGCTGACGCTCTGGAGCTGGCACTACCCGACCGCGTACGAGGCCGCGCTCGCGTGGCCGGCGCTCCACGACGTCGAGCACCTCGCCTTCTTCGGGACCGCGGTGCTGTTCTGGTGGCCGGTGGTCAACCCGGCGCCGCGATTCCGCCGGCTGACCAGCGGGGTGATGTACGGCGCCCGCATCGGGTACCTGATCCTGGCGACCGCGCAGAACACCCTGCTCGGCGCCGTGCTCGGACTGGCGGAGCGCGCGTACTACCCGTCCTACGCGGCGGCCCCCCGCCTCCTCCTCGACTGGAGCGCGCTCGACGACCAGGCGTTCGGCGGCGGCGTGATGTGGTCGGGGAGCCACATGTACCTGGTCGCCGTCCTCGTCCTCCTGCATCGCGCGATGGAGGCCGAGGGCCGAAGGGCGGATGCGCGGGTCCGCCCCATCGTGTAGGATTCGCCCAATCCATGCTGGACATCGGGATCCAGGAACTCGCTGTCATCGGGGTCCTCGCCCTGCTGATCTTCGGGCCGGACAAGCTTCCCGAGCTGGGGCGGCGGCTGGGGCGGGCCATGCGCGAGTTCCGGCGGGCGAGCGACGAGTTCCGCTCGACCGTCGAGCAGAACCTGCAGATCAACGCGGACACGGACATCTCGCCGCGGTCGCCGTCACCGTTCGAACCGGCGACGACGAGCGCCACCGACGGCGGGACCGCCCCCGCCGACGGGGCGAACGGGCAGGGCACCGACGGCGCCATCGCCAGCGCCGAGGTTGCCGAGGGTGTCTCCACTTCGGACGCTCCGACGGAGCCGTACTGGACCAGCCGGGGCGGCCGCCTGCTGCACCGCCGCGAGTGCGCGTGGCGGGCGAGGATCCCGGAGTCCGAGCGGGTGCCCTTCAAGACCGTGCAGGACGGCTGGGACCACGGGCTGAAGGCCTGCCCGGCGTGCGCCCCTCCGGAGGTCGACCCGCCCGCCTGACCCCTCTGCCGGACCCCGGAGCTCCGGCATGAATTTTCTTGACCGCATCAACGGGTGTTGACTACACTCCTGGCGGGAGGAACACCCATGGATCGCCAGCTCACCCAGCGACAGCAAGAAGTGCTCGACTTCATGCAGACGTTCACCGAGACGCACGGCGTCCCTCCGACGGTGCGCGAGATCGGCGGGCGCTTCCACGTGACTCCCCGAGCGGCCTTCGACCACCTGCGCGCGCTCGAGCGAAAGGGCTATCTCCGCCGGCGTGCCACGGAGGGCCGGACGTCGCGGGCGCTCACCCTGGCGATGCCGACTCCCTCGCGGCGCGAGGTGCCGATCCTGGGGCGCATCGCCGCCGGCGCGCCGCTGCTCGCCGAGGAGAATCGCGAGGGCGCCCTCCCGCTGGATCCGGGATGGGTTGGCGGGCGGGGCGACGATGTGTTCGGGTTGCGGGTGCGCGGCGAGAGCATGATCAACGCCCACATCGTCGAGGGTGACCTGGTGCTCGTCCGACGTCAGGACCACGCCCAGTCGGGGGACATCGTCGTGGCGCTCGTGGACGGGGAGGCGACGGTGAAGCGATTCGGCCGCGACGCCCACGCGGTCGTCCTCCGGCCGGAGCATCCGACGATGGCGCCGATCGTCATCCGGGAAGGGGAAAAGGACGTCCGCATTCTCGGCAAGGTCGTGGGGCTCGTCCGTGGCCTCTGAGCGCGTCCGCCGCTCCACCGTCGTCCGGCAAGGCTCCGTCCGGCCCTGCCGTCGCGCCCCGGCCGCCGGGTCGCGGCGCGCGTACGCCGGCGGCGAAGCGACGAGGTCGCAGCGCGGGCGCGCGTCGCAGGCGCCGAGCGCCGCGAGTCCGGGCACGCGCGCGCATGCGCCCCGCGGCGGGCGTCAGTCCGCGGCGCGTCAGCTCGAGCTCGGAGGCGTGGCGGGGCGGGAGCTTCCCCCGCCGGCTCACCCGTCGCCCGGACCTTTTTTTTGGTCCATCGCGACTCAACACGTGGCAAGGGCCGCTGCGCGAATCCCTCTCCGCGACGTGGAAGCCGCCGCGGCGGGCGCGGGCGCCTTCGCCCTCTGGGCGCTGGCCCTGTCGCTGCTCGTCGCATAGCGCTTCGGGGCACGCGCCCCGGAGCCCGGTCGTGCCGTGGGCGCGCGATGGACGTGGGCCGCCGCGGTTGACGCTCGTTCGGCCAGTCCGTATCCTTCGACCTCGTGACCTCGGCGGCGCGCGTGTCCACGGGCCTGCCACGGCTCGACGAGATGCTCGGGGGCGGCCTCCTGCCCGGGACCCTGACGGTCGTGTACGGCGCCACGGGGATCGGGAAGACGCACGTCGGGCTCACGTTCGCCCATCACGGGCGCGCCGCCGACGGCGCCGCCGGCCTCGTCGTCGACATGAACGCCCGGGGCGACTCGCAGCAGCACGCGCCCTACGCCGAGCGGCTCTATGGCTGGCCGCTCCGGCGCTGGACTCACACCGTGCTCCCGATGGCCGATCCCTATCCGCCGGCGGCCGAGCTGGCGGCCCAGTATCTGGATGTCTTTCCCTGGGTGGGGCGGCGGACCGACTACGAGGTCGCCACGCCGGAGGGCCGGGAGTTCGACTGGGGGTGGAAGGCGGCGTACGCGCGGGCGCTCTACACGGCCCGTCCGTTCTTCTACTTTCACTTCGCCAACGGCGCCCGGCGGGTCGTCGTGGACGGCATCGAGCCGCGCGAGAGCGACGACTCGATCCAGGCCCACATCGTCGACGACCTCTACCGGAGGATCATCCACCGGGACGCCGAGACGCTCGGGATGGAGATCTGCCTGCCGGTCTGGCAGCACCGCGCGTTCATCGACGGCCACCGGTACGATCACGAGTCGATCACGACGCTCCTCCTGGTCACGACCGAGGAGACCCGGCTGGAGGATCTGATCTCGCGGAAGGTCGCGGCGGGGGACATCGGCGCCGTGGCCAACACGGTGCTCCTGCTCGGGCGCGAGAAGGTCGGGCTCCGGGTCGGGCGCTTCGTCTCCGTCGCCAAGCACCGCGGCAGCGCGATGAGCGACGAGATCGTGGAGTACCGCGTCGGCGAGCAGGGCCTCGTCTTCGGCTGAGCCGCGGGGCGCCACGGGGGCGGCGGTGACCCGGATCCCGCGCGCTCCCGCTCCGGCCGATCTCGAGCGCATCCGGGATCGCGCGTTCCGTCGAGTGCCGGCCCGCCGGGTCCGCGGCGCGCGCGACGCGCTCGCCTTCGTCGACGAGGTCGGGATCTGCTCCACCTTCTACCGGTTTCCGGACGGGCTCGCGTGCCTCTGGGAGGCGGTCGTCGGGCGGCGGGATCCTCGCTGGCCCCGGCGGTCGCATCACGACGCGGGCGTGGGACTCACGTGGGAGCTCAAGGACACCCTGCCGGCCCGCCGCCAGGTGTACTACGGCAAGGCCCTCAAGGGTCGGCCCGTGCTGGTCGCCCTCGACCTCTTCCCGGCGCTCTACGCCCTGGTTCGCGGGCGGCAGCGCGCCCGCGACTACCGGGTCGAGTACGAGGCGGGGCGCCTCTCCCATGCGGCGAAACGCCTCATGGACGTCGTGGTCCGGCGCCATCCTCTCTACACGCGCGAGTGGCGGGCGGAGGCCCTCATGCTCGACCCCGGATCGACGCGCGGGTTCGAGCGCGCGGTGGCCGAGCTCCAGCAGGGGCTCTTCGTCGTCAAGCGCGAGGAGCGCTACGAGCCCTCCTTCTCGTACCGCTGGGACCTGGTCGAGGCCTGGCTCCCGGAGGGCGTCCGGGAGGGACGGCGCCTGGGGCGCAGGCCGGCGGTGCGCCGCCTCGTCGGGCGCTACCTCGGTGGCGCCGCGTGGGGCTCCGTTCGCGGGATGGCGCGCCTGTTCGGCCTGCCGGCCGAGGAGGTGCGGGCCGCGGTCGCGGCGCTCGTCCGGGCGGGGGAAGTCAGGGCGGGGGTGACGATCGCGGGGCTCCCCGGCGAGTGGGTCGTCCACCGGACGGCCTGGTCGCCTCGGACCTGAGCGAGCGCATGGAGCCGCCGGCCGGGTTTCGCTACGTCGACGCCCACACGCACCTCCACCCGCCGCGGCTCTTCGCGGCGATCCGCCGGTGGTTCGACGAGCACACCGACTGGGATCTCCGCGGCCCGAGCGAGCCGGACGAGATCGTCGCCGCGCTGCGCGCGGCGGGGGTCGAGCGCTTCGCGTTCTTCTCGTACGCCCACCGGTCGGGCATGGCCCGGGAGCTGAACCGCTGGATCCGGGACGTGGGCGCCCGCTTCCCCGACGGGATCCCGCTGGGCACGGTGCACGCGGAGGACGACGATCCCGGCGCGGTCGTCGACGAGGCGTGCGGCGCGTGGGGACTGGCGGGCGTGAAGCTCCACACCCAGGTGCAGCGCTTTCATCCGGACGACCCGCGGATGCGGCCCGTCTACGCCCGGCTGGTCGAGCTGGGGAAGGTCCTCGTGATCCACGTCGGCACCGGGCCCCACACCAACGAGTTCACCGGGCTCGCCCGCTTCGTTCGCGTCCTCGAGCGGTTCCCGGAGCTTCGCGCGTCGATCTGCCACATGGGGGCGTTCGAGACGCGGGCGGCGCTCCAGCTCCTCGACCGTTACCCGCACCTCCACCTCGACACGACCATGGCGATGGCGCCGGCGTCCTTGCCCTTCACCGGCATCGATCCCGCGGTGGTGCGGGACGCGGACCTGGTGCGGCACGCCGACCGGATCCTCTTCGGGAGCGACTTCCCGAACCTGCCCTACCCCTACGAGGAGGAGCGGGCCGGGCTCTGGGCCCGCAACCTCCCGCTCGACGTCTACCGCCGGATCTTCCGCGACAACGCCCTCCGCTTCTTCCCCCTCACCTGAATGCCAAACTCCGGGGTCAGGCCCAGACTTTGATCTCCGGCGACGGCCGAGCCACCCACATCAAAATCAGGGCCTGACCCCGACTTTGACGTTCAGAGTCTGACGCCGGCGCGGGGGTCGAGGGCGTCGCGGATGCCGTCGCCCAGGAGGTTCAGGCCGAGGATCAGGACCGAGAGCGTCGCGGCCGGGCACAGGATCATCCAGGGCGCGTCGCGGAGGAACACGCGCGCGTCGGCCAGGATGTTGCCGAGGCTCGGGGTTGGCGGGACGGCCCCCAGCCCGACGAAGGAGAGCGCCGCCTCTCCGAGGATCGCGTAGCCGAAGGTGAACGTGCCCTGCACGATCACCGGCGCCGCCGCGTTCGGCGCGACGTGGCGGGCGAGGATCCGGAAGGGCGGGTTGCCGAGCGCCCGGGCGGCGTCGACGTACTCCCGGCTCCGCACGGCGAGGACGCTCGCGCGGGCCAGGCGGGCGACGCGCGGCGCGTAGGCCACGCCGAGCGCTCCGACGACGTTGACGGTCGAGGGCCCGGCGATCGCCATCACCGACAGCGCGAGGAGGATCGCCGGGAACGCCATCAGCGCGTCCATGACGCGCATGATCACGGCGTCGGCCCGGGGGACGAATCCCGCGATCAGCCCCGGGATCGCGCCGAGCACCCCGGTCACCGCCAGGACGGCCGAGCCGACCAGGAGCGAGAGCCGGATCCCGTGGACGACCCGGGCGAAGAGATCGCGCCCGAAGTCGTCCGTCCCGAACCAATGGCGCGACGACGGCGCGGAGAGCGTCGCCTGGACGTCGAGCGCGGTCGGGTCGGTCCGGATCACGAGAGGCAGCACGAGGCTCAACCCGGTCACGGCCAGGACGATCACCCCGCCGGTGACGGCGAGCCGGTGGCGCGCGAGGCGCCGCCAGGCGCGGCGCCGGCGCGCCGGCGCCGCGCGCACGGGCATCGTCGCCGTCGCCGGCTCAGCCATGGCGGATCTGCGGGTCGAGGTAGGCATAGAGCACGTCCACGACCAGGTTCACCAGGATCACCACCGTGGAGATCAGGAGGAGGCACCCCTGGACCAGGGGGTAGTCGCGCCGCTTCACCGCCATGACCACGAGGTTGCCGAGTCCCGGCAGGTTGAAGACGGTCTCCACGACGAACGCGCCCCCCAGCAGGACGACGGCGACGCTGCCCACCACCGTGAGGACGTGGATGAGCGTGTTCCGGAAGGCGTGCCAGCCCACCACCGCCGGCTCGCCGAGCCCCTTGGCGCGGGCCGTGCGCACGTAGTCGGCGGCGAGCGCCTCCAGCATGCTGCTGCGCGTGATGCGGGCGATCAGCGCGCCCTGCGGGATGCCGAGAGCCAGGGCGGGGAGCGCGAGATGCTGGAGGAACCCGGCCGGGCTCCGCGACAGGGGGACGTAGCCGCTGACCGGCAGCCACTGGAGCCCCACGCCGAACAGCACGATGAGCCCGAGGCCGAGCGCGAAGTCGGGGATCGAGAGGCCGACCACGGCGGTCGCCATCGCGCCCAGGTCCGTGGGGGAGTTCGGGCGCGTGGCGGCGCGGACGCCGGTGGGGACGCCGATGAGGACCGCGCAGGTCAGCGCGGCCGCGGTCAGGCTGAGCGTCACCGGCAGCCGCGAGAGGATGGCGTCGAGCACCGGCTGACCGAGGAAGAACGACCGGCCGAGCTCGCCCTCGACGACCCGGGAGAGCCACAGGACGAACTGGACGGGCAGCGGACGGTCGAGCCCCAGCCGCGCCCGGAGCTCGGCCACCGCCTGGGGCGTGGCCTCCATCCCGAGCAGGACGCTCGCCGGGTCTCCCGGGATGAGCCGGATCAGGGCGAACGCCAGCGCGCCCATGATCAGCCAGGCCGGGACCAAGAGCATGAGCCGCCGCGCGACGTAGCGCGCCATGGCGCCGCGCCGCGCGGCCGCTCAGCCGGTCACTTGCCGACGTTCCAGAACCGGCGCAGGAAGAAGACCTTGTAGCCCTTCAGCGCCTTCGAGGCGCCGTCCAGCTGGAACATGTCCCCGATCTTGACCAGCGGCACCGTCTCGTAGAACTGCTTCTGCGCCTGGGCGTAGGCCTGGGCGCGCCGCTCCGGCTCGCGCTCGCGCACGCCCGCCGCCAGCGCCTTGTCCATCTCCGGGTCGCAGTAGCCGTAGGTCTCGTAGGAGGCTCCGCAGCGGAAGAGATAGTCGAACCCGGTCGGCTCGGGACGGGTCGAGATCCCGTTCGTGGCCATGTCGAAGTTGCCTTCCTTCTGCTGCGCGATCTGCCCCGGCCAGTCCCGCACGACGAGCTCCACCTTGAACCCGATCGCCTCGAGCTGGGGCTGCACCGGCACCGCCGCCCGGTACAGCCACTCGATGTCGCGGTTGGTGACGAGCGTGATCGGCTTGCCGTCGTAGCCGGACTCCTTGAGAAGCCGGCGGGCCAGGTCCACGTCCTTCCGGTTGTAGACGTCCTGGCCCGAGGTGTTGTGCCACACGCGCTGCTCGGGGAAGAAGAGGCTCGGCTGGAGCCGGTAGAATGCCGGCTGGTTGCCGGTCACGCCACGCATGACGGTCTCCATGTCGAGGCCGCGGGAGACCGCCTGGCGGGCCTTCACCTGGTTGAAGGGCGCGCGGTTGGCGTTCAACTGGAGGATGACCTGGGTGAAGGGCTTGAGCACGATGGCGTCGAGAGCCGGCGAGGCCCGCAGGCGCTCGTAGGCCGTCGGGGCGAGCGCCTGCGCGTAGTCGAAGTCGCCGCGCTCCAGGCCCGCGAACCGCGTCGCGCTCTCGCCGGTCGAGATGATGTGGACCTCGTCCACCAGCGCGGACCGGTCCCCGCCGAGCCCCGAGGCTGGCATGCGGCGGTCCCGCGTGTAGTCGTCGAAACGCGCGAGGGTGATCTGCTGATCGCGCACCCAGGCCGCGAGACGGAAGGGCCCGGTGCCGACGAGCTGGGGCGGCTGGAGCGCGTCCTTCGCGCCCTGCACGAGGTCCTTCGGCATGATCCCGAGGAGCGCGACCGGGTTCGCCAGGGCGCCCAGGAACGAGCCCTGCGCCTCCTTCAGGGAGATGCGAACGGTCAGCGGGTCGACGACGGTGACGGTCTGCACCGCCGCGAGGTCGCCGCGCCGCGCGCCGACCTGGACGAAGCGGTCGATGGACGCCTTCACGTCGTCGGCGGTGACCGTCCGGCCGTTGTGGAACTTGACCCCGGAGCGGAGCTTGAAGGTGTAGTCGATCCCGTTGGGGCTCACCGTCCAGCTCTCGGCCAGCTGCGGGATGACGCCGAAGTCCTCGCCGATCGTGACGAGCCCCTCGAAGACGTGGGACGAGAGCTCGCGCAGCGTGAACGCGGTCCCCATGTGGGGATCGAGCCACGGCAGGTTCGTGTCGGTCGCCACCCGCAGGACCTTGGGCCCCTGCGCGAACGCGGGCGGAGCGGCCAGCCAGGCGACCGCGAAGAGAGCAAAGGCGACCATGCGGCGCGTCATGCGTTCCTCCTGTTCGGGGTCAGACTTTCACTTCCCGACACTTTGTGACGCGGTGCATCGGAACTGTCAAACTGCGGGGTCAGGCCTTCAGTTTGATTTCCGACGGAGCCAGGGCCTGCCCCCACCCTTGCCTCCGCGGCGCCCCCCGGCTCTCAAAGTCAGGGCCTGACCCCGAGTTTGAGAATGCCGTCGGGATGTCAAAGTCAGGGCCTGACCCCGGAGTTTGATTTTCCGGCTTCGAGGTGGCGGATCACGTCGTCGACGGGCAGGACGTCGCCCAGGTCGAGCTCGATGTCGAGCAGGTTCACCTCGTGGAAGAGCTCGCACCGCTCCCCGACCGCCTCCCTCGGCACGATGACCCGGAAGCTGTCGGTCGCGTCCCGGCACGTCGCGTAGATGCAGTGGCTCGTGCTGAGCCCGGTGACGATCAGCGTGTCGACGCCCTGGGCGGTCAGCATCTCGTGGAGGTTCGTGCCCTTGAACGCCGACGCGTAGCGCTTGCGGAGCAGGAGCTCGGTGGGGCGGCGCTCGACCCGCGCGTCGATCTCGAGCAGCTTCTCGTCGCCCGGCCCGAGGTGGAGCGCGTTCTTCGCGTCGTGCGGTGAGGGAGGGGCGGCCGGATCGTAGGCCCACGTCGTGAACACCACGAAGATGCCGGCCGCCCGCGCCGCCGCCAGCACCCGAGCGGTCGCCTCCACGACGGAGTCGACCGTGCTCCCCACCGCGGGGCGCGCGGGGTCGGTCCAGGCGAGCGCGAGGTCGACGACGATCAGCGCCGGCCGGCGTCCGAAGCCGACCGGGCCGCCCCAGCCGCGGCGGTGGTAGCGGTCGCGGAGCGCGGCCAGATGGGCGCGCAGGGGGCCTCGGAGCGAGTCGGGCAGGCGCAGGTCGTCCGAGCCGAACGGAAGCTGGTCAGCCGCCTCGGGCATGGGCACACCTCCTCAGGACGCATCTTCGCCCAGACCAGCGATCGGGAGAAGAGGGCGCTTTCGCCCTCGAGCGCGGTCGGCCGGCACCGTCGACCCCGGCCGGCGCGGCGTCGGCTACCGAGCGGACGAGGGTCGCGCGGCGCCGAGGACCGCCAGCGTGTCGTCGACGGTGTCGCCGGCGGTGATCGCCCGCACCACGACCTCGTCGACCGCGCCGTCCCAGCGGGCGAGGGCCTCCGGCACGGCGGCCGCGGCCGGCGCCGCGACGGCCGTCGCGACCGGCGACACGCCCATGCGCGTGAAGTGGGCGGCGTACGCCGGGATCGCCGCGTAGACTCGACCCTCGCGAT
>JBIOVM010000004.1:0-47280 GCA_044867785.1 Candidatus Rokuibacteriota bacterium
ATGACCTGACTGGTCGACGCCAACTCCGGGAGCACGAGGCTTAGGACGTGGTTCCCCTCGGCGCGACCGGCCGGCCCAGTTTGTATGCTGTTCACAACTTGCGCCTCGCGCTCATGGATGGTGAAAGCTTGATGCCGTCCGCGTCAGGTTCCGCCGCCCGAGAAGGTGATGGCGCGTGACAACTCGCGAAGAGCAGCGTGCTAGCCTTTCGGCCAGAATAGGCCAGGACGCTGGCGGCGGCGGCCCCAGTCCGTACGTCACCCGCCGTCAACTCAGCGTCGCGTGTCGAACGGCGCCTGCGGTTCGTAGTCATAGCGCACGAGCCACCATCGGCCATCGCGGCGCGCAAACATCCAGAAATCGCGGTAGTAGTGGTCACGACCCCACCCGTGAAATCGCTGGTTGATCTCGACGAGTGCGGATCCGTTGACGATGTAGATCCGGTGGATGCGGTCGTCGAACTCGACCCGACCGAGCTTCGGATCGGCAAAGGCGCCGAGAGCTTCGGCGCGCACACCGGCGACGTCGATCATCCGCGCCGAGTCGTTCCACGCGCGCTGGACCGCGTCGGGCGCGTAGGCGGCAAGGATCTGCTCGACGTCCTTCCGCTCCCACCCCTCGGCGACCGCCCGGACCAGCCGGAGGATCGCCGCTTCGTCGCGGCTTCTCGGAACATAGTCCCGCACCCGTACACCAGTGGTGTGCTCGGCTGACCCGGTGTTCGTGGCAATCGCACCAAGGGTCAGGGCCGCCACGAGCGTCGCCACTGGGCCGATTCTCTCAGTCACGGCAGGATCCTTTCCGGCAGATCGGCGTCACGACATCCGTCGTGACCGCGGCGTGACCCGCGCCTCGTGCCCGTATCGTCGCCAACGATAACGCTCCACCTGGCGGGCAGTGATCCCGACCCGGAGTGATCAGGTGCGGCGCAGGCCTTCAGGTCCAGCCACCCCCGCGTGGGCTGGTGGGACTGGACTCCTGGCTGCGCCGCCTACTTGAGGGCGTCGGCGCCGGCCAGGGCAATGGCCTCGTCTACCTGGGGCGTGTCGCCGCTGACCCCGATCGCCCCGATCACCTTCCCATCGAGCCGGATCGGGACCCCGCCTTGGAGCGGGGTGCTGTCGGCCAGGGCGAGGGCCGCAATCCGGCCCGCCCGGATCTGCTCCTCGAACTCGCGGCTCGGCCGTCGATAGATGGCCGCCGTGCGAGCCTTGCCGATCCCGACGTTGACACTCGCCACCTGGGTATCGTCGAGACGATGCAGCAGGATCAGATGGCCGCCGTCGTCCACGACCGCGATGACGACACCAACGCCCTTGGCCCGGGCGGCGTCAGCCGCCACGGCGGCGATCCTCTGGGCGGCGGCGAATGACAGCACCTTCTTGTCGAGCGCTTGGGCAACAGCGCTCGACGCCATGGGCAGGAGCATGGCGAGACTGATCGCGAGTCCCCGAATGATCTCCATGTGACCCCCTCCACCAAGCCCTCGGGCTCGATCCCAGACGTCTTCAGGCTCCCTGGGCAGCTCACGGACACCCCGACTCCCTCTGGACGTCGCTTCTACGGATCAGACACACCGACGCCTCCGACCGGTTCGCCCGCGGGTCGGGCGTACAAGACAGGTGAACGCTGTGACGCGCGGCCCGGGGGCCGCCGCGATGGCCGACCGTGATGGTGGGGCAGCGTCGGAGTCGTCGTGACGGGTGCGCAGCGAGGGGTGCAGCGCGCTCACACGGGCAGCGCGAACCCTGGCTCCCGGGTGGCGTATCTAACCGGCAGCAGCGGCCGAGGCGCAGATCACCACTCACAAGGAGGATGTCGTATGGCTCGTCTTCGTCAGAACCGTTCGCTCCCCGTGGCGCTCCTGTCGGCGCTCGTCGTCGTCGGGCTGAGCGTCACCGCCGGCTTCGCGGCCGACATGACCACGCCCTTCGCGGGCAAGGCCGTCAACGGCGGAACCGTGACCCACGAGATGCAGGGGGGCAAGCACGTCCTCACGGTCTCCGGCGACTTCAAGGTGCCCGGTTCGCCGGACCCGCACTGGCAGGTCATCGACACCAAGGGAAACGCGTACCTGCTGAACCGGCTGACCCTCAAGGACGACAAGATCAACAGGTCGATCACGCTCCCGGCCTACATCCCGGACGTCGCGAAGGTCCAGATGTGGTGCGCGTGGGCGGAGGTCGTGCTCGGCGAGGCGTCGTTCGCCAAGCCGGTCGCGATGATGAAGTAGAGCGTCATCCGGCGTCGGCCGGTCGCGTTCCGAGCCTTCGGGGTTCCGGGCTCGGCCGGCCGGCGACCGGAGTCGCCCAGCTCAAACGATCGGACTCGGGGAGGACGTCACCATGAAATGGCTGGCGAGCATCATAGCGGCCGCGTTGACCGTCGCCTGGGCCGGCACCGGCCAGGCCCAGGTGGTGGAGAAGAAGGCGCTGACCCTCGAAGGGGCACGGCAGATCATCGCGACCGCGATCGGCGAGGCCCGGCGGCTCCGGGCCCCCGGTGGGGTCATCGCGATCGTCGACGACGGCGGGAACCTCATGGCGCTCGAGCGACTGGACGGGACGTTCGCCGCGGGCGCGAACATCTCGATCGGCAAGGCACGGACGGCCGCCCTCTTCAAGCGGCCCACCCGGGCGTTCGAGGACATCATCAAGAACGGCCGGACGGCGATGGTGGCCCTGCCGGACTTCACGCCGCTCCAGGGCGGGATCCCGATCGTGGTCGGCGAAGAGGTCGTCGGCGGCATCGGCGTGAGTGGCGCGGCGAGCGCCCAGCAGGACGAGGAGCTCGCGCTGGCGGGCGCCGCGGCGGCCAAGACCCTCAAGCTCGGGATGGCCGGGACGGAGACGTCTCGCAAGGTCACGGTCATCGACAGCCAGATGGTGGCCACGGGGTTCCAGAAGGGCGCGGTCCTCGTGAACATGGGCAACTACATGGTCCATGCCAGCCATCGGGAGATGGACGGCGTCGCCGAGATCCACACGCTCGACACCGATCTGATCTACATGCTGGACGGCTCGGCCACGTTCACCACGGGCGGCAGCGTCCCCGACGCGAAGCCGATCGAGCCGAACGAGCTCCGCGGCTCGACCATCGTCGGCGGGGAGAGCCGCCGGATCGTGAAGGGCGACGTGGTCGTGGTCCCCGCCGGCGTTCCGCACATGTTCACGAACGTGCAGGGGCCGCTGAACTACTACGTGGTGAAGGTCCGCTGACGCGCGAGCCCGCCCGTCTCGAGAGGAGGGGTCCCATGCGAGCACGAGCCCGACTCGGTCCGGTCCTGACGATGGTCATCCTGGCCGTGACGCCGTTCGGGGCGGCGGCGCAAATCACCGTCGATGGGCCTGCCGCGCGGCCCGCGGCGATCATCAACCTCGCCACCGAGGAGGGCGTCCGGCTCGTCAAGGGGCAGTGGCGGTACAGCGACGTCCAGATCGTCGAGGTGGAGCACCGGGGCCCCGGCCCGGACCTTCGGCCCTCCGGCCCCCCGAACCGGACCTACGACATCACCCCCCACGCCGGGGCCGCGGACTTCGACGACTCGGCGTGGGCGGCGCTGCCCGCCTCGCAGCTCGGGGCGCGCAGAGGCAACGGGCGGCTCAGCTTCAACTGGTACCGGATCAAGGTGACCATCCCCGACCGGGTCGGACCCTTCGACCCCGCCGGCTCGACCGTCGTCTTCGAGATCGTCGTCGACGACTACGCCGAGGTGTGGGTGGACGGGAACCTGCCGATCGTGCTCGGTCAAACGGGGGGTCCCCTGGTCAAGGGCTTCAACGCCCCCAACCGCGTCGTGCTGGGACGGGCCGTCCGGCCGGGCCAGCAGTTCCAGCTCGCCGTCTTCGGCATGAACGGCCCCGTGTCGAATCCGCCGGGGAACTTCATCTGGGTCCGGTCGGCCACCTTGGACTTCTACACGCCCGGCCAGGCCGGGCGGATTCAGGAGGTCCGCAGCGAGATCATCCGGCGAGACCCGGCGCTCGACGCCATCATCCCGGCGTCGGCCAAGCTCGAGAAGGTGGCGGACGGGTTCCTCTTCACCGAGGGGCCGGTGTGGGTTCCCCGGACCCCGACCACCGAGGGGCATCTCCTGTTCAGCGATCCGAACGCCAACACGATCTACCGTTGGGCGCCGGACGGCCAGGTCTCGGTGTTCCGGACGAAGAGCGGCTATGCCGGGATAGATGTCGGCGAGTATGGACAGCCGGGCTCGAACGGCCTCACACTCGACCGCGACGGCCGGCTGACGATCAACGAGCACGGCAACCGGCGGGTGACCCGACTCGAGAAGACGGGCGCGCTGACGGTCCTCGCGGATCGGTACCAGGGGAAGCGGCTGAACAGTCCGAACGACCTCGTCTACCGGTCCGACGGCGCCCTCTACTTCACCGACCCGCCGTTCGGGCTGCCGAAGTTCGCCGACGATCCGCGGAAGGAGCTCCCGTTCAGCGGGATCTTCTGCCTGATCAACGGGGAGCTGAAGCTGGTCAACACGGACCTGTCCGGCCCGAACGGCCTCGCGTTCTCCCCAGACGAGCGGTATCTCTACGTGGGCAACTGGGATCCGCAGAAGAAGGTCGTCATGCGGTACGAGGTCCAGCCGGACGGGGGCCTGGCCAACGGCCGCGTCCTCTTCGACATGACCCGCGCGCCGGGCGAGGACGCCCTCGACGGCATCAAGGTCGACCAGCGCGGCAACCTCTACGTCTCGGGACCCGGCGGGCTTTGGATCCTCTCACCGGAGGGCAAGCACCTCGGCACGCTCAAGGGACCCGAGCACCCGCACAACCTGGCCTGGGGCGACGACGACGGCCGGACCCTCTACCTGGCGGCGCAGACCGGGCTCTACCGGATCCGGCTGAGCGTGAGTGGCGCCCGCCCCTGATCGAGCCGAGCGTGCCGACCCTGGACGAGATCACACGGGCCGAAGACGTTGACCGCCGCGGCCGGGGCTCCGACGTGAGCCGGGTGCGACTGCAGTGGTGCGAGGCCTGTCGAGAGTCGCACGCATGGTGTGACGCCTGCGGCTCGCTGAGCTGCCCGCACGTGCTCACAGTGGTCACCATGCCACGCCGCGCCTGACACCGCATGGCGCACGACCGGCCCTCACCCGGGTGTGGAGGCCGACCATGAGGCGGAGGATCCTGCGCACCGTCGTGATGGCATCGTTGAGCCTGGTCCTGCCGCTCACATCGAGCGCGCCCGCCCAGTCTCCCGGCCCGACTGGCCCCGGGGGCCGGATCGTCCGGCTCGACCCACGCATGGATCGCCTGGTGCCGCCCGGCGCCGGGCTGGAGAAGGTCGCCGATGGCTTCACGTGGGTGGAAGGGCCGGTGTGGGACCGGCGTGCCGGCCACTTGCTCGTCTCGGACATTCCGAAGAATGCCGTGTACCGATGGGCGCCCGGATCCGGGGTGTGCCTCTTCCTCACGCCGAGCGGGTACACGGGCGTCGCGCCCTTTGCCGGGCGTGAGCCAGGGCCGAACGGTCTCGCGTTCGACCCGCGGAGGCGGCTCGAGCTCGCCGAGCATGGCGACCGACGGATCGCGCGGCTCGAGCCGGACGGTCGCAAGACGACCCTCGTCGATCGGTACCAGGGACGGCGCCTCAACAGCCCGAACGACCTCGTGTTCACGTCGAACGGGAACGTGTACTTCACGGACCCGCCTTTCGGGCTCCCGAAGGCGTTCGACGATCCGGCGAAGGAGCTCCCGTTCAGCGGCGTGTTCCGCCTCGCCACTGAGGGGCAGGTCACGCTCCTGACCAGCGAGCTCCGCGCCCCCAACGGGCTCGCGTTCTCGCCGGACGAGCGGGTCCTCTACGTCTCGAACGCCGATCGGGCCCGCGCCGTGTGGATGGCGTACGACGTCCGGGAGGACGGGAGCCTCGGTCCCGGCCGTGTGTTCTTCGACGCCACCGGGCGGGCCCAGACCCTGAAGGGGGCGCCGGACGGCATGAAAGCGGACCGAGACGGCCATCTGTTCGCCGCGGGGCCGGGCGGCATCTACGTCCTCGCGCCCGATGGCACGCACCTGGGAAGTCTCGAGACGGGCGGCGTCGTCTCGAACGTCGCCTGGGGGGAGGACGGCTCCGTCCTCTACGTCACGGGCGACACCGCGCTCTATCGCATCCGGCTCTCGACCCGAGGGGCCGGCTTCTAGCCCCGGAGGACAGGAGCGGCGGCCCGCACCCAGCGGCTCGGGAGCAAACCCGGGCGGCATCGAGGCCCGGATTTCACGCGACTGTGACACTCCGCCGGTAGCGCCGCGGTAGGGTCCTGCCCGAGAGGCCGACGATGCGACGGGACGGGCGGCGACGTGAGGTGAGCGGCTCGCTTGGCCCGAACCTCCACGACGTCTCGTCACGTCGAACGACACGGCACGGAACGATCCCGCGGTGGAGCCCGCTCTGCCGCGAGGCAAGTGTCGAGCCCAGAAGGAGGCCTTCGATGTCCCGATTCCCTGGGCAGGGGCACTCGTCGGGGTGGGCACGCTGATCAAGCTCTACCCGCTCCTCCTGCTGGCGGCCGTGACGCCCCGGCGACCGGCGCGCACGCTCGGCGCGTGCGCGGCCGTGCTCATGGTGGGCTATGCCCTCCACGTCGGCGACGGCGCGAGCGCGCTCGGCTCGCTCGGCCGCTACCTCCACGTGGAGGACACGAACGGGGTCCTCCGGACCGTGCTCGCGGCACTCCTGACCCCGCTCGGCGCCCCGGGGCGCGAGTTGGCCCGGGGCCTGCCCCTCCTGGCGCTCGGGGGCGTCCTCGTCGCCGTCGGTGCGAGCGCCCGGGGTCGAGGTGCGCCGGTCTCGCGGTGCGGCGTCTGGGTCACCGGCGCCTATCTCCTGGCGGTCCCGAACCTCTTCCCCTGGTACGCGATGTGGATCGTGCCGGTCCTGGCGGTCGCGCCGGTGTGGCCGTGGCTCTACCTCACGTGCGCAGTGACCCTCGTGTACGTCGTCCTCGCCGAGCCCATACTCCGGATCCCGGCGTGGGTCACCGCGACGGAGTTCGTGCCGCTGGCGCTCGGCCTGCTCATCGCTGCGGTACGAGGTGGCGGCGCAGATGCCAGGCTCCGCGCCCCCGATCGCGCCGGGTGTTGAGGGGGGTCAGGCTGCGGATCGGCTTAGCGGGCCGCGCCCAGGAGCTCCGCCCACCGAGCGGCGGGCATCGCCCGTGCCAGCTCGGCGACGCGGGGGTCGAACTGCTTCCCCGCTTCCTCACGCACGACCATGAGCGCCTCTTCGACTGAGCGGGCTTCCCGGTGCGGCCGGTCGTGGGTCATGGCATCGAGAGCGTCGACCACCGCGAAGATCCGCGCCGTGAGGGGGATCGCGTCCTCGCGCAGGCCGCGCGGGTAGCCGTTCCCGTCCCACCGCTCGTGGTGCGCCCCGACGACGTCGAGCGCGGGGGTCAGGAGCGGGACCGACTCTAGGATCTCGACCCCCGCCAGGGGATGCTGTTCGACCCCCCGGCGCTCGTCCGGGTCGAGCGGACCCGGCTTCCGCAGCACCGCCTCGGGCGTCCGGATCTCGCCGATGTCGTGCAGCAGCCCCCCCAGCTCGAGCGCCTCACGCTGGGCGAGGGGGAGCCCGAGGGGCTCCGCCAGAACCACCGCGGCTCGGGCCACGCGCCGGAGTGCGCCCGGCTCGCCCCCGCGGGCTTCGAGGGCGCGAACCAGAACGTCGACCATGCTGTGATTCGACACGGCGAGTCGCTCGACCATCAGGTGAAACACGTTGCCGAGCATCCCGACCTCGTCGCGTGAAGGTACCCGGGCCCGGGCGGTGAGGTCCCCCTCCACGACGCTCCGAGCGACGGCCGCCAGCTGGGCCACCGGCCCGGTGATGCGCTGCGCGACGAGGACGCCGGCCACCGCCGCGAGGACGCCGCCGGCGAGGAGGTGCCAGAGGAGCCGTCGACGCGCCTCCGCCAGCTGAGCCAGATAGACATCCACCTTGTAGTCCACCTCCAGGACGGCGAGGGTCTGGCCGTCCGCGCCCTTGACCGGCGCGAAGGCCGTGAGCCAGGTGCCGCTCTGGTTCTCGTAGATCGGCGTCGTCGTCGGCACGCCCTGGCCGAAGGCGCGCTCCAGGGCGGGGATCAGCTCCGGCACGAGCGGGTATGGCTCGCCGGGCAGACCCGGGCCCCGGCTCGTGACGACGAAGCGGGCCCGGCGCGCGGACGGCTCGTAGTCGCTCAACGTGTAGATGGGCGTTTCGACCTGGTTGGCGTCCTGGATCGCGGCCAGCATCCGCCGCAGGTACCGGTACGCCTCGGAGTCGGTCGTCCGCGTCAGCTGCACCTCGAGGTGGAGCGCGGGATCGACGAGGAGGGCGCCGGTCCGCGCGATGTTGAGCAGGAGCGCCCCCAGGGACGCGCGGATCGCGGCGGCCTGCGCGCGATACTGGAGGCCGCCGCTGGTGAGGATCGCCACCGCCGTCACGGCGACGAAGGCAGCCCCGAGCCGCCAGCCGAGGCGCCGCCAGAGGGGCAGCCGCCGGGCGCGCGAGAACGCGGGCTCGTGTGTTCGCTTCATCATTTCAGGCTCCCGCCTTCTCATCGACGGTCAGCTCCGACACGTCACGCTCGAAGAACAGCTCGACCGTCCAGTCCAGGACCACTCGGACCCGCGTCGCGAGCGTGGGGAGCTTCAGCATGTAGACCGTCTTCCAGAGGAACCACGCGGGGAACCCGGTGACCTTCCATCCCATGAGGTCGGCGACGGCCGTCCGCCGGCTCAGCGGCGCCATCTCTCCGAGCAGCTTGAAGCGGAACGGGCGGCGCTCCCGTCCGGTCAGCTCCGCCTCGAGCTGCGCCGCCAGGGCCCGCCCCTGGCGCAGGGCCACCTGCGCGGTCGCGACGTAGGGCGCTCCGGTGTGAGTGTCGATCTGGGCGGCGTTGTCGCCGAGCGCATACACGCCGGCGGGCCCCTGCACCTCGAAGAACTCGTCCACGAGCAGCCGGCCGTCCTTGGCCTTGGCGACCGGGAGGGCCGTCACCACGGGGTTCACGCGGTTCCCGGCCGTCCAGATGACGCAGTGGCTCTCGATGAGCCGCCCGTCCTGGAGCCCGAGCCCCTCCGCCGAGACCTTCGCGGCCCGGCTCGTCTCTAGCTCGATGCCCCGTGCGAGGAGCTGTTCCTTGGCGTAGGCCGCGAGGTTGGACGCGGTCTGCGGCAGGATCGCACTCCCAACCAGGACCAGGCGCACCGCGTCCGCCGGGATGGAGGGGTAGTGACGGAGCAGAATCCCGCGGGCCAACTCCTCGAGGGCCGCCATCAGCTCCGTGCCCGCGTGGCCTGCCCCGACCACGACGAAGGTGAGCAATCGCCGCCGCACCCACGGGTCGTCCGTCAATGCCGCGGCCTCGAAGAGATCGATCACCCGGTTCCGGATCTGAACGGCGTCGCCAGCCCCCTTGAAGGTGAGGGCGTGCTCCGCCGCGCCCGGCGCCATGCCGACATTCGGGGCGGCGCCCAGGGCCAGCACCAGCCGGTCGTAGCGGATCTCCTGGTGGACGCGCGATCGGCTATGTCGCACCGTCACCCGGCGCCGGGCGAGGTCGATCTCCTCGACCCGCATCTCTCCGAACTCGACGCCCACGGCAGTGCAGAGAGGACGAATCGGGTGGAGGACGTGACGCGTCTCCACGGCCCCGGTCGCGGCCTCGGCCAGCATCGGCGTGAACAGGAAGAAATTTCGGTCGCTGATGAGCGTGATGTGCACCGGCAGGACCCCGGCACAGCGTTTGGCCAGCTCGAGTGCCGTGGTGACCCCGGCGAAGCCCCCTCCCAGGACCACGATGCGAGGGGCCAGAGACGTTGACCGCCGGCCGAGCACCCGACCGGCCGAGGGCGCCACGCCCCCGCCAGCGTGAGCTGCCGGGCTGGCTGGCGTGCTGGCAGGTCCGACAGCGGCCTCGGTCACGGCACCCATGCCCGGATATTGGACGCGGCGGGGCGACTGGAGGGTTCGGGCTTGGGTCGGGCAGCACCGCCGACACGGCCACCGCACCACCCACGCGACGGCCAGCGCACGAAACGGCGGGGACGTTCAGCCACACGGGCGATCTCGACGACCACTTTGCCATTCGTCGCCCCGGACCGAACCGAAACCGCCGGCTCCGGCATCGAATGGCCTGCCGGACACCGCTGGCGACCCCCCGGGAGGCGATGTGACGCTTCGTGGCACGCTGGGTCGGGATCTTCCACGCGTCGAGGTCTCCGCCAACGTCCCCGGGAGTCCCCAGCCGGCGGGTTCCGTGACCCTAGCGGGTCACGCGGAGAGAGGACGCTGACGCCATGCGTGTTCGCTTCTGGGGCACGCGCGGCTCGATCTCAAAACCGGGACCCACGACGGTGCGCTACGGGGGCAACACCTCCTGCGTGGAAGTCGTGGCCGGGGATGGCACCCTCGTCGTGCTCGACTGCGGGACCGGCGCCCACGCCCTCGGCGAAGCGCTCCTCGCGAGGGGACCCCGACCGCTGCGCGGACATGTCCTCATCAGCCACACGCACTGGGACCACATTCAGGGCCTCCCCTTCTTCGCGCCCCTCTTCGTCAAACGAGGCGACGCGGCTCGTCGCGCTACGCCGGCTCGGCCTCCTCGACACGCCGGAGGAGAAGCGATTCGGACGGATCACGCGCCTCGCGCAGCGGCTGTCTCGCGCGCCGATCGCGCTCATCACCCTCGTGGATGCCGACCGCCAGTGGTTCAAGTCTCGCCAAGGCCTCGACGTCACCGGGACGCCGCGGGATGCCGCCATCTGCGCCTACGCCATTCTGAGTGATGACACCCTCGTGGTTCCGGACACGCTGGCGGACCCCCGCTTCGCCGACAACCCCCTCGTAGTGGGCTCCCCTCGCATCCGGTTCTATGCGGGGCATCCCCTCCATGCGCCGGATGGCCACCGCGTCGGCACGCTCTGTGTGATCGATCATCGGCCCCCGGGAGCTCAGCGCGGCCGATCTCGAAGCCCTGCGCGACCTCGCGACCCTGGCGGAGGCGGAGCTGAGAGCGGCAGCGCAGCGTGCGGAAGCCGACGCGGTCACCGCTGACCGCTGACGTTTCGGGATAGGCAGATGACTGCGCCCATCGACCTCAGCCAGGACATCAGTGAGCTGACGCCAGGTCTGATCGCGCTACGGCGGGCGCTGCATCAACATCCGGAGCTGGCCTTCGAGGAGGTGTGGACCGCCGCGACGCTGGCCGAACGCATGCGCGTCCTCGGGCTCGCTGTCCAGGAAGGCATTGGTGGCACTGGCGTGGTGGCCGTGCTCGAAGGCACAAGACCTGGGAGGACCGTGCTCGTACGCGCCGACATGGACGGGCTGCCCATGGACGATGCGACGGGCCGCGCGCACGCCTCGAAGCTCGCGAACCGTAACCACAGCTGCGGCCACGACGCCCACTCGGCCATCGTCGCGGGCGTCGCCGCAGTACTGGTGCGCCATCGCGACCGCATCGCGGGGCGCGTGGTCTTCGTCTTCCAGCCGGCGGACGAGCCTATGCGCGGCGCGCGGCGCATGATCGATGACGGGCTGCTGGAGCGGGCCAAGCCCGACCTGTCGCTGAGCGTGCACGTGCTGCCGATGGCCAAGGCCGGCCAGGCCGTGGTCCAGCGCGGCCCATTCTGGGCCAGCTGGGACACGCGGATCCTGACGATCACCGTGCCGGCGCCTTCCGTGGACACGCCGGCAACACGCGACATCGCACCTGTCGCCGCACGGCTCACGACCGCGCTCTACGACCTCATGGAGCGCGAAGGGCACTCGGCCGAACCCGTGACTTTCCGGGTGCGGACCCTCAGGGCGGAGCAGGGCGGCCGCGGCGAGCCCAGTCAAGCCGCCTTCGAAGTCCACATGGGCCGGGGCCAACCCGGTCAAGCGGCCATCGAGGTCAACCTGGCGCTGTACGACAACGCGCTGCGCGCCCATCTGCTCGACCGGATCGACGAGGTCGCTGGATCCATCGTCGGCGCCGCCGGCGGCACGCTCCGCTCGGAGGTGGACTATGCGCTCCCGGCTCTCGTGAACGACGACGATGTGACTGGCGCCCTCGAGCGGGCGGCGCAGCGGGTGATCGGTCGCGAGAAGATCATCACGGGCTGGCGCAACCGCTTCTCCGACGACTTCGGTCTCTTCATGGCCGCCGCGCCCGGCTGCCTCATGCTGCTCAGGACCGCGAACCGGGACAAGGGCATCACCGAGATCTGGCACCGCCCCGGCTTCGACATCGACGAGGACGCGTTGCCGGTGGGTGTGGAGATCGTGTCGCTGGCCGCGCTCGACCTCCTGTCGTGAGCCACGGCCCCGGTCGCCGGGGCCGCCGGGGGTGACACGACGAGGCCGCGGAGGAGGTCAGCATCGTCGCGGCGGGCGGGGACGCGCCGGCAACCCGCGCATCGGGCGCCCCGTGGGCGCGTGCCCCGGAGCCGACCGAGCCCCCGTGGCTCGGCGGTACGCTATGATCTAGGCGTGATGCCGAGCGAGCGCTCCTCCGGGTGGCAGGCCCGCTCGCACGGTGCGGCCATGCCGGAGGGCATGGCCTTCCGCTCCATCGTGGCGGCGACCGCCGACAAGGCGGGGGAGGAGTTCTTCCGCCACGTCGTCAAGCACGTCGCTCTTGCACTGGACGTCACCTACGCGTTCGTCGCGGAGTTCGCCGGCTCGCCGACCCGGGTGCGAACAGTCGCGCTCTGGGGCCGCAGGAGCTGGCTCGACAACGTCGAGTACGACCTCGAAGGCACGCCGTGCGAGGAGGTGCTGCAAGGTTCCCTGTCTCTCCATCCGGACTGTGTGCAGGAGCGCTTCCCGAAGGATACCTGGCTGACCGAGATACAGGCGCGCAGCTACCTCGGACTGCCGCTGCGTGCCGCCAACGGGGACACGCTGGGGCACCTGGCGATCATCGACACCAAGCCGATGCCCGGCGACCACGCATTCCAGGAGGTCTTCCGGCTCTTCGCGGACCGCGCGCGCGTCGAGCTTGAGCGGCTGCGCGCCGAGGCGGCCCTCGAACGGGCCAGCCACGACCTCGCGTTCCGGCTGGAGCGGACCGCGGAGGACTTGAGGGTCGCCCGCGACCAGCTGGCGGCGCTCGTGGAGATTCACCGCGCCGTGGCCGGTCACCTCGACCGGCGAACACTGTTCACGGCCGTCGCGGAGGCGCTCCACGGGGTCATCCCCGTCGAGCGCGTGGTCCTGCTGCTGCCAGGCGCCGACCCGGCGGCGTTGACGGTGTTTGCCGCCTACGGGAAGACGGGCATCCAGTTCTTCGAGGGCGAAACCCTCCCACGGGCCGGGACGATCGCGGGGTGGGTCGTGGAGCACGGCTCGTTGGTCGTGGCGCAGACGGAGGAGGTCCGGGAGAGCTTCCCGGTCAGCTACGAACGGCTCCGGCAGGAGGGGATGGACTCGGTGGCCGTCGTGCCTCTCCTGGCCGAAGGTCGCTGCGTGGGCGCGCTCAGCCTGCTGGCGGAGCCGGCCCACGCCTGGGCCACGGTCCCCCCGACCCTGCTCGAGCAGATTGCGGCCGCCATGGCAGTGGCGGTGGACCACTGCATGGCCTACGAAGCGCTGGGCCGATTCCGGGATGAGCTGGCCGCGCTCCTCGAGGTCAACCGCGCGGTGGCCCGCCATCTTCAACGGGACGAGCTCTTCACAGCCCTGGCCCAGTCCCTGCGGGGTCTCCTGCCGTCCGACCGATTCGGGATCGAGCTCCCCGTCGACGGGGACAAGCTCAGGGCTCACGTCTTCGCGCCGGTGGCCGCGGGAACGGCTCCGGCCGTGGTGGAGGAATTGCCGGCGGCGGGCACGGCGTGTCGCTGGACCGAGGAAACCCAGCAGTGGCTCGTCGCATCCTCCCGGGACGAGCTGCGGGAGCGTTTCCCCGTCACCTTCGACGTGATGGAACGGGAGGGGATGCAGTCTCTCTGCGCGATACCTCTGTTGAGCGGCCAGCGCTGCCTGGGCGTGCTCTTCTTCATGGCGGCCCGGGAGACCGCCTACACGGACCTGCGCCGGGCCCTGCTCGAGCAGGTGGCAGGGGCGGTGGCGGTGGCGCTCGACCACTGCCTGGCCTACGAGGAGGTCCAGAGCCTCCGCGACCGGCTGGCGCGCGAGAACGTCTACCTGCAGGAGGAGATTCGCCGGGAGCATCCCTTCGAGGAGCTCGTAGGGTCGAGCCCGGCCCTCCTCGCCACCCTTCGGCAGGTCGAGCAGGTCGCGCCGACCGACACCAGCGTCCTCATCCTGGGAGAGACCGGAACCGGGAAGGAACTCATCGCCCGCGCGATTCACGGCCGGAGCGCCCGCCGGGACCGGCCACTGGTGAAGGTGAACTGCGCCGCGATCTCCGCGGGCCTGGTCGAGAGCGAGCTCTTCGGGCACATGAAGGGCGCCTTTACGGGCGCCCTCGAGCGCCGTGTGGGCCGGTTCGAGTTGGCCGACGGTGGGACGATCTTCCTGGACGAGATCGGCGAGCTCCCGCTCGAGACGCAGGTCAAGCTGCTTCGCGTCCTTCAGGAGCAAGAGTTCGAGCCGGTGGGGTCGAGCCGGACCGTCCGCGTGGACGTGCGGGTCATCGCCGCGACGAACCGGGACCTCCAGGAGGCCATCCGGGCGGGCCGGTTCCGCACCGACCTCTTCTACCGGCTGAACGTCTTCCCGATCCAGCTTCCGCCGCTCCGTGACCGCCGAGCGGACATCCCGCAGCTGGTGACGTTCTTCCTGTCGCGCTTCGCCAAGAAGTTCGGCAAGCGAGTCGGCTCCGTGTTGCCGGAAACCATGGGGCGCCTGACGAACTACGGGTGGCCGGGGAACATCCGGGAGCTCCAGAACATCATCGAGCGGGCCGTCGTGCTGTGCGAGGGGCCGATCCTGGAGCTGGACCGGGATCTCGCCCCCGTGACGGGCACCGCTCGGGGGGCCCGTGAAACCGAGGCCCACCCCGAGAGCGCGGGGCCAGCGGTCCGTGGTGGACGGGAGGCCCACGCCGCGAGCGAGGCCGAGGCCTCAGGCCTCGTCACGTTGGACGAAGCAGAGCGCCGGCACATCCTCGCCGCCCTGGAGCGAACGGGAGGTGTCATCCACGGGCCCCGGGGCGCCGCCCGGATCCTCGACCTCCACCCCAATACGCTCCGGAGCCGCATGGAGAAGCTCGGGATCACAGCCCCGCGAGCCCGTCACGAAGCCCCGTAGCCTTGGGAAGGGCCGGTCGAGCCGGCACCCACATGTCACGACAGGTCGTAACGCCAGGCGCCCGTCGACTACGAGGTCTCAGCGGCGCCACGAAATACCGTAGAACGTAACTCCCGGTCCAAGCGCTCGCCTGATCCCGGAAAACGCCCACCGTTCTGCACGCTTGGCCCGCAGTTCGTCTCCTCCGTTGTTCTGGGCACGCCTCTTGCCCATCCTGGACGGCGGAAGGAACACCGAATGTTGAGGATCGCGACGCTCGAGACGCCCGGGGACGGGGCAACACTGAGCCTCGAGGGCCGCGTCATCGGTCCGTGGGTGGACGAGCTCAGGCAGTCGTGTGAACGGATCCTCGCCACTGGTGCGTCCTTGACCCTCGACCTCTCGGAGGTCGCGTTCGTCGAGCGAAGCGGCGTGCGGCTCCTGCAGAACCTCGTCGACGGCGGCGTCACCGTCGTCAACTGCCCCGCCTTCGTATGCGAGCAACTCAAGGCACTGTCCCGATGCTGACCGGCTCCGGCCGCCCCGCGCCGGACTGGGGGCCATCATGCGTACCGAGATGGAAGCGACCCTGATCGACCGGCTGCGCGGTGGCGACACGGCCGCCCTCGAAGAGCTCATGGAGCAGTTCGCGCCCCGCGTCCATCGGCTGGCGTACGGCATCACCCGGAACGAGGCCGACGCCGAGGAAGTGGTCCAGGACGTCTTCCTGAGCCTCTTCCGCAAGATCGCGGGGTTCGAGGGCCGGGCGGCCCTCGGCACGTGGATCTACCGGGTCACCGTCAATGCCGCGCTCATCAAGCGGCGAGGGAAGCGCGTCGAGCTGGAGGTGTTCCTCGAGGATCACCTCCCGACGTTCCGGGAGGACGGGCACCGCGAGGGGGACCGGGCACTGCTCCTGGCGGACTGGTCCGAGACCCCCGAGGAGGAGCTGCTGTCCAACGAGACCCGGCGCGCCGTCCGCCGCATGATCGCCAGCTTGCCGGACCACTACCGGGTCGTCGTCCTGCTGCGGGACATGGAAGGGCTCACCAACGAGGAGACGGCCGCGATCCTGGACGATTCCGTGGCCTCGGTGAAGTCCAGACTCCATCGAGCCCGGATGGCGCTTCGGGAACAGGTCACCCGGGCACTCGCGTTCGCAGGCGTCCCGCAGGGTCTCCCGGCCTCCGCCGCCTCGCGCTGCTGACCCGACGCCGGCGCGACGCGAAGGGCCCCGAGGTTCGCCCGACCCGGGAACGGCCCGGGTCGGGGCTGGTGGGTCCCGCCGGGCGAATCCACGAGGACGGATCCCGTGTCCAACGCCCCAGGGGATCGAGGAGGGCTTGGGAGATGGCCGACATCACCACATGGAGAGACCACCGGGCTCGTCCGGCCCGCGTGGAGCGCTGGGCCATCATTCTGGCGGGCGGTGAGGGTACGCGGCTGCGCGACCTGACCCGGCGGATCGCCGGCGACGACCGCCCCAAGCAGTTCTGCCCGCTGCTCGGCGAGGAGACTCTCCTGGACGAGACGCGACGGCGAGTCGCCCACGGGGTCTCGGCACCTCGGACGGTCTTCTCGGTCACGGCGGCCCACGAGCCCTTCTATGCTCCGCTGCTGGCCGACGTCGGATCCCATCAGATCGTGGTACAACCCGCGAACCGGGGGACCGCGCCGGCGATCTTCTACGCGCTCCTGCGGGTCGCCGCGACCGCACCGAACGACTCCGTTGCGATCTTCCCGTCCGACCACTATGTGTCCGACGACGAGGCGTTCATGGCGCACGTCGGGGCGGCCTTCGACCTGGCGGCCGCTCGGCCCGACCTGGTCGCACTCCTGGGTGTCACCCCGGACCGGCCCGAGACGGAGTACGGATGGATCGAGCCCGCCGAGCCGGTGGCCGGGCCGCAGGGGTGGTCTCTTCACCGAGTCCAACGCTTCTGGGAAAAGCCGGCCCCGGATCTCGCGCGGACCTTGCTCGAGGACGGCTGCCTATGGAACAGCTTCGTCATGGTCGGCCGGGTGGCCAGTCTGCTTGGTCTGATCAGCCGCGCGCTCCCTGACCTGGTCCGGGCATTCCTGCCGCTCCGACGGTTCCTGGGGACGCGCGTCGAGGCCGCGGTGGCGGAGGCCGTCTATCACCGGCTCCGGTCGGCAGACTTCTCCCGGGGCGTGCTGAGTCCGAACGCCCCGCACCTGGCGGTCCTCCCGGTGCGGGGGGTCGACTGGTCGGATCTCGGCCACCCCGAGCGGGTCCTGGCCCGCCGCGGGACGATGGCCGCGCCTTGGGTAGAGGTTGCGCCCCCGCATGGGCTCGCCACGGCGGTGGCGGTGTGACAGGAGGGTCCAGTACATGAGTCTCCCCGATCGTCGCGCTGAGCCGTCGTCGGAGGGTCTGGCACCACCGGGGACCGGGACTCCGCCATTGACGTGTCGAGACCTCATCGGACTCCTCCTCGACTACCTGGAGGAGGCGCTGGATCCGGACACAATCGCCGCGTTCGAGCACCACCTCCAGGACTGCGCGCCCTGCCGGGCCTATCTGAAGACCTACGACCGGAGCCGGCGGCTCGTCGGCGAGGTGAGCGGGGTGGAGATGCCGGAGGAGCTGAAGGACCGACTCCGCGAGCTCCTCCTCGGGCGACTCGGCCCCGGCCGGTCGTAGCCCTCCCGCGCGACTTCTCCCCTCCCCACCTACTCTCGGCCGCAGTCGCCCGGCACCTGACGTCAGTCGAACGCGGGCAGCGTCGCGCCTGGCGCCACCGGCGCGAGCCGAAGAGCCGAACCGTTCAGCGGCCGTCACGTGTCCAACTCCCATGCTCCACACCCACGTCGGAGGACATCGCTCATGAAGGCCATTGCCGTCCTGCCCGGGAGAGCGAACAGCGTCCACCTGGCCGACCTGCCCAAGCCCGCCGTCACCGACGTGCCAGGCGGGCGGGGGGTCCTCGTCAAGGTCCTCCGGGTCGGCGTCGACGGGACCGACAAGGAGATCAACGCCGCCGAGTACGGGGCCGCGCCTCCCGGCGACGACTTCCTGGTGATCGGCCACGAAGGGTTCGGACAGGTCGAGGCCGTGGGCCCGAACGTGACGGCGGTCCGGCCCGGCGACTACGTTGTGGCCACCGTGAGGCGGCCCGGGACGAGTCTCTACGATCTGATCGGCACGAACGACATGACCACGGACGACACCTACTTCGAGCGCGGGATCAACCTGCGTCACGGCTTCCTGACCGAGCACTACGTGGACGACGCGGACTTCATCGTGAAGGTGCCGCGGGGCCTCCGCCAGGTCGGGGTCCTGCTCGAGCCCCTGACCGTCGTGGAGAAAGGCATCGCCCAGGCCTACGAGATCCAGCGACGGCTCCGCGTCTGGCGCCCGCGACGGGCGGCCGTCATGGGCGCGGGAACGATCGGGCTCCTCGCGACGCTGGTGCTGCGCCTGCGCGGTCTCGAGGTCACGACCTTCGGGCTGGCCCGCAAGCCCTTTCTCAACTCTGACCTGATCGAGGCACTCGGCGCCCGCTACGAGTCGACCGCCGACGTGCCGATCCCCGACGGGGCGAAGAAGTGTGGGCCGTTCGACCTCATCTTCGAGGCCACCGGCTACTCCCCGGTCGTGTTCGACAGCATGCAGGCGCTCGGCAAGAACGGCGTGCTCGTGCTCTCCAGCGTCACGGGCGGGGACCGCCGGATCGAGGTGCCGGCCGACAAGCTCAACCTCGAGTTCGTCCTCGGCAACAAGGTCATGGTCGGCACGGTCAACGCGAACCGCGAGTACTTCGAGCTGGGCGTCCGCGACATGGCCCAGGCCGAGGCCGAGTATGCCCGCTGGCTCGGGCGGCTCCTCACCCACCCCGTGAAGGGCCTCGAGAACTACCGCGAGCTCTTCGACACGCTCACCAGCGCCAAGGGCGCGATCAAGGTGTTCTGTGACGTCGCCGCGCTCGCGTAGCGCGTCGGGGGAGGGTCCGACCATGACGGCGGAAGACCGACGGCTCGCGGAGACCCAGGCCCGGACGGCCCACTGGCGGCGCTGGGGGCCCTACCTCTCCGAGCGCCAGTGGGGCACCGTCCGCGAGGACTACTCCCCGCACGGGACCGCCTGGGACTCCTTCCCGCACGACCACGCGCGCTCCCGGGCCTACCGATGGGGCGAGGACGGGCTCCTCGGCATCTCGGACAACCACCAGCGCCTCTGCTTCGCGCTCGCGCTCTGGAACGAGAAGGACCCGATCCTGAAGGAGCGGCTCTTCGGCCTCACCGGGTCCGAGGGCAACCACGGCGAGGACGTGAAGGACTACTACTTCTACCTGGACTCGACGCCGACCCATGCCTACATGAAGGGCCTCTACAAGTACCCGCAGGCCGAGTTCCCGTACGGGCGGCTGGTCGAAGAGAACCGGCGGCGCGGACGGCGGGATCCCGAGTTCGAGCTCGTCGACACCGGGATCTTCGAGGAGGATCGCTATTTCGACGTCGTCGCGCAGTACGCGAAGGCGACGCCCAACGATCTCCTGATTCGCATCACCGTCACCAACCGCGGCCCAGACCCGGCACCGCTCCATCTCCTCCCCACCCTCTGGTGTCGGAATACCTGGGCCTGGGAGGCGGGCGGAGCGCGACCGCGGCTCCGTCGGGCGCTCGACACGAACGGCGCGGCGTGCATCGCGGTCGAGCATCCGGACCTGGGCGGGTCGTACCGGCTCTACGCCGACGGGGCCCCTGAGTGGTTCTTCACCGAGAACGACACCAACCGCCGCCGCCTCTATGGGGTCGAGAACGAGTCCCCGTTCGTCAAGGACGCCTTCCACGAGGCTGTCGTGCGTGGGGAGTCGGCCGCCGTCAACCCGGCCCAGGAGGGCACGAAGGCGGCCGTCCGCTACCGGATACTGCTCGGTCCGGGCGAGAGCACGGTCGTGCGGCTGCGCCTCACGGATGGCGAGCTTCGCGGCTCGCCCTTCGGGAAACGCTTCGACGCGCTGGTCGCCCAGCGCCGGGAGGAGGCCGACGAGTTCTACGCGGAGGTGATCCCGGCGAAGCTCTCGGACGACGCGCGGAGCGTGATGCGCCAGGCCCTCGCCGGAATGCTCTGGTCCAAGCAGTGGTACCACTACGACGTCCGCCGCTGGCTCGAGGGCGATCCCGCCCAGCCCGCGCCGCCCCCGGAGCGCCAGGACGGGCGGAACCGCGAGTGGAGCCACCTCTATAACGACGACGTCGTCTCGATGCCCGACAAGTGGGAGTACCCGTGGTACGCGGCGTGGGACCTGGCCTTTCACACCATCGCGCTCGCCCTGGTGGATCCGGAGTTTGCCAAGGAGCAGCTCAAGCTGTTCCTCCGCGAGTGGTACATGCACCCGAACGGCCAGATCCCGGCCTACGAGTGGGCCCTTGGTGACGTGAACCCGCCCGTCCACGCCTGGGCCGCATGGCGCGTCTACAAGATCGACAAGAAGCGGACGGGCCGGGCCGACCGCCACTTCCTGGAAGGCGTCTTCCACAAGCTCCTGCTGAACTTCAACTGGTGGGTCAACCGGAAGGACGCCGAGGGAATGAACGTCTTCCAGGGCGGATTCCTGGGCCTCGACAACATCGGGGTCTTCGACCGCTCGGCGGCACTCCCCACCGGCGGTCACATCGAGCAATCCGACGGAACGAGCTGGATGGCCATGTTCTCGCTGAACATGCTGGCGATCTCGCTCGAGCTCGCGCGGGAGAACCCCGCCTACGAAGGCGTGGCCTCCAAGTTCTTCGAGCACTTCGTCCAGATCGCCCACGCCATGGACAAGCGGGCGTGCTCGGAGCTCTCCCTCTGGGACGACGAGGACGGCTTCTTCTACGACGCCCTCCACCTCCCCGGCGGCGAACACCGGTACATGAAGGTGCGCTCGCTGGTCGGCCTGATCCCCCTCCTCGCCGTGGAGACGCTGGAGCCGAACGTCGTGGCGAAGCTCCCCGGCTTCAAGCGCCGGATGGAGTGGTTTATCCGGAACCGCCCGGAGTTCCGCGAACACCTGGAGGCCATGGAGCAACCAGGCGGCGGGGAACGTCGCCTCCTGTCCATCGTCACGCGGGAGGAGCTTCCCCGTGTGCTGCGGCTCATGCTGGATGAGCAGGAGTTCCTGTCGCCCCATGGGATCCGCGCGGTTTCCCAGCATCACCGCGATCACCCCTACGTGCTCACGGTCGACGGACGCGAGTATCGCGTCGACTACGAGCCGGCCGAGTCGAGCACCGGCCTCTTCGGCGGCAACTCGAACTGGCGCGGCCCGATCTGGTTTCCGATCAACTACCTCCTGATCGAGGCCCTCCAGAAGTTCGACCACTTCTATGGCCCGGACTTCCAAGTCGAGTACCCGACCGGGTCGGGTTCTCGCGCCACCCTCTGGGACGTGGCGACCGAGCTCTCGCGCCGCCTGACCCGCATCTTCCTCCGGGGCCCCGACGGGCGGCGGCCGGTCCACGGGGGCGTGCGGACCTTCCAGGAGGATCCCCACTGGCGCGACCTCATCTGGTTCTACGAGTACTTCCACGGCGACAACGGCGCGGGCATTGGCGCGAGCCACCAGACCGGCTGGACCGGGCTCGTGGCGAAGCTGCTTCAGCAGAGCGGCGGCTAGCGTCACGGCCATGGAGACCCGCATGAGTGGCGCGGCGCGTACACGGGTCGTGATCCTCGGAGGCGGCTTCGGGGGCATCTACGCCGCGCTCCGGCTCGAGAAGGCCCTGGCCCGGGGCGCGGCACTCGAGGTGACGCTCGTCAACCGTGAGAACTTCTTTCTGTTCACGCCGATGCTCCATGAGGTCGCCGCCAGCGACCTCGACCTCACCGATATCGTCAGTCCGATCCGAACGCTCCTGCGCCGGGTGAAGTTCGTGCAGGGTGAGGTAGAGGCGATCGACCTCGAGGCGCGCCGGGTGGCCGTGTCGCACGGCGGTGACGCGCACGGCCACGAACTGGACTACGACCATCTGGTCATCGGCCTGGGGGCCATCACGAACTTCTACAACCTGCCAGGCGTCGAAGAGCGCGCGCTCACCATGAAATCACTGGGCGACGCCATCGCGCTGAGGAACCGCCTCATCGAGTGCCTGGAAGAGGCCGACCCCGAGTGCTGCCGGGTGAAGGCACCGCTCCTCACGTTCGTCGTCGCCGGCGGCGGCTTCGCGGGGGTCGAGACCGTGGCGGCCGTGAACGACTTCGTGCGGGAGGCGCTCCGGTTCTACCCGAACCTGACCCAGGCGCAGCTCCGTGTCGTGCTGGTGCACGACGGCCCGGTCATCCTGCCGGAGCTCGGCGAGCGGCTCGGCACCTACGCCCAGCACAAGCTCACCGAGCGGAAGGTCGACATCCGGGTGAACACGAAGATCGCGGGCATGTCGGAGGCCGGCGTGACGCTCGGCGATGGAACCACGATCCCCGCGAAGACGCTCGTGTGGACGGCCGGGACCGCGCCGAACCCCCTGCTGGCGACGCTGCCCTGCCCGAAGGAGCGGGGACGCCTGACCGCCAACGCCTTCATGGAAGTGCCCGGCTGGCCCGGTGTGTGGGCACTCGGGGACTCGGCCGTCATCCCGGACCCCCACACGGGGAAGCCCTATCCCCCGACCGCCCAGCACGCCCTGCGGCAGGGACGGGTGCTGGCGGAGAACATCCTGGCCGCGATCGGCAGGGGGCAGAAGAAGGCGTTCGTGTTCAAGACGATCGGGCTCCTGGCATCGATCGGCCGGCGGACCGGGGTCGCCCAGATCCTGGGCGTCAACTTCTCGGGGTTCGTCGCGTGGTGGCTGTGGCGGACGATCTACCTGTCCAAGCTGCCCCGGCTCGAGAAGAAGGTCCGCGTCGCGCTCGACTGGCTGCTGGACGTCGTCTTCTCGAAGGACCTGGTCCAGGTCCGTACGCAGCGCGCCCCGACGATGTCGCGGGCCGAGACCGAACCCCGGTCGCCGGCGGCCGTGGGCAGCCGCGCATGACGGACCAGGTCACCGATCTTCCCGCCACGGTCGGGACGGACATGGCCGACCGGCCGGACGTGGCGGCACCCGCCGCCCAGCCCCGGTCCAATGGCGCGCTGGCCGCCCTGCGCCAGCACTGGCCGGAGTACCTGATCGAGGCCGCCGGTCTTGGCCTATTCATGGTGTCGGCCTGCCTGTTCGCCACCCTGCTCGAGCACCCGAGCTCGCCAATCCGGCAGATGGTGACGAACGCCGGGCTGCGGCGAATCCCGATGGGGCTCGCGATGGGCGTGACGGCCGTCGCCATCATCTACTCCCCGTGGGGGCAGCGGTCGGGCGCCCATCTGAACCCCGCGCTGACGCTGACCTTCTGGCGCCTGGGTAAAGTAAGGGCCTGGGATGCGGTCTTCTACGTCGCGGCCCAGTTTGCCGGCGCGGTGAGCGGCGTCGCGGCCGCGGCGGCGGTGCTTGACCCTCGGCTTGCGGACCCCGCGGTGAGCTACGCGGTAACGGTGCCCGGCGCGGGCGGCGCCGGCGTGGCGTTCACCGCTGAACTCGCCATCGCGTTCGTCCTGATGATCGTGGTCCTGACCGTGTCCAACCGCCCCCACCTCAACCGGTTCACCGGGCTCTGCGCCGGGGCGCTCGTGGCCAGCTACATCGTCCTCGAGGCACCGCTCTCGGGCATGAGTCTGAACCCGGCCCGGACCGTCGGCTCGGCGGTGCACGCCCAGGTGTGGACGGCACTGTGGGTCTACGTCACGGCGCCGCTCCTGGGCATGCTCGCCGCGGCCCAGGTCTACGCGGTGACCCGGTGCCTGCACACGGTGCTGTGCGCCAAGCTCCACCACGAGAACCCACAACGCTGCATCTTCCAGTGCAACTACGGCACGCGCGCCTACTGACGGGCAGCGCGCAGGAGGGACGGCCATGCCGACCACGCTACAGACCGAAGCGGTCACGACCGGATCCGCCCGAAACGGCCACGCGGCGCCCGCGAAAGATCATCCGCGCGCGGGGTGGCTCCGGGCGATGGCGCCCCTCTGGCCCCTCGGGCTGGCCCGGATCCTCTACGGCTACCTCTGGTGGCAGCAGTCGGGATGGAAGGTGCCGTCCGACGATTTCGGACGGAAGTCCGGCGGGGGGCTCTGGTACTGGTTCCAGCAGGGAATCCAGCATCCGACCCTGAACGCGTACAAGGACTTCCAGCTCAACGTCGTGATCCCGAACTGGACCTTCTTCGGATGGATGACCTTGATCACCGAGACCTTCATCGGCGTCACGCTGATCCTCGGGCTCGGCACCCGGCTGGGGTCCCTCGTGGCCATCGGCATGGCCGCCAACATCACGCTCAGCATCCTGAACGTCCCCCACGAGTGGGGCTGGACCTACACGATGCTCATCATGTTCCCCGCGCTCTTCCTCCTGACCGATGCCGGCCGGAGCTTCGGCCTGGATGCGTTCCTGGTTCCCCCCATCGACCGGGCCGCCGCGCGGGGCAGCCGGCTCGCGCGGTGGGTCCGCTGGCTCGTCTAGCCCGATGGCCGCGCGAGGCGGAGCCACACGGGGCGGTCTCCAGCGTGGCTCGGGACGGTGGGTCATGTCGAGGGTCCGCACGTTCACGATCGGCGCGCTGATGGCCGCGGGGGCGATGGGGGGCTGCGCCGCCGGCCTCTCGCCGGCCCCGGACCTGGGGGGCCTGTACAACCGCGCCGCCCAGAGCGGAGACGCCATTCGCAACCCGGTGATCGTGATCCCCGGCATCGGGGGCTCGAAGCTCGTGGACCGGGACACCGGCCGGGTGGTCTGGGGGGCCTTCGCCGGCACCTACGCGAACCCGAGCCGGCCGGACGGCGCCCGGCTCGTGGCGCTCCCCATGGCCGAAGGGCGCCCCCTTCACGACCTCCGTGACGCCGTGGAGGCCCCGGGCGCGCTCGATCGCGTCCGGGTGCGGCTTTTCGGGCTCCCGATCGAGCCACAGGCCTACCTCTACATCCTGCGGACGCTCGGCGTCGGCGGGTACCGGGACGAGACCCTCGGCCGCATGGGGCAGCTCGACTACGGCCCGGGGCATTTCACGTGCTTTCAGTTCCCGTACGACTGGCGGCGCGACAACGCGGAGAACGCGCGACGGCTCCACGAGTTCATTTTGGAGAAGCGGGCCTACGTGCTCGCCGAGCTCAAGAAGCGCCACGGGATCGATCGGCCCGATCTGAAGTTCGACATCGTCGCCCACTCGATGGGCGGGTTGCTCACCCGGTACTACCTCCAGTACGGCGCGGCCGACCTGCCGACCGACGGCTCACTCCCGCCGGTCACCTGGGCGGGCGCGGCCCACGTGCACCGCGCGATCCTGATCGGGACGCCGAACGCCGGGTCCGCCGACGCCTTGGTCCAGCTCGTCGAGGGGCGGCGGTTCGCCCCCATCCTGCCGCGCTACCAGGCCGCCGTCCTCGGCACGATGCCATCGATCTACCAGCTCCTGCCGCGTGCGCGCCATGGCGCCGTCGTCGTGGGCCCCGAGCCGGATGCACCGCCGCTCGACGTCCTTGACCCGGCGGTCTGGGAGCGGTTCGGCTGGGGGCTGGCCGCCGAGCACGACCCCGTGCTGTCGTGGCTCCTGCCCGACGTCCCCGATCCGGCCGCCCGCCGGCAGATCGCCCGGGATCATCTCCGGAAGGTGCTCGCTCGAACGAACCAGTTCCATGCAGCCCTCGATCGCCCGGCGACGCCACCGGCGGGCCTGGACCTCCACCTCTTCGCGGGCGACGCAAAGCCGACCGCGTCCCGGCTGGCGGTCGACCCGGCGTCGGGCAGAGTCACCGTGCGCGAGCAGGGGCCCGGAGATGGGACCGTGCTCCGGACCAGCGCGGTGCTGGACGAGCGCGTCGGTCGGCCGTGGACGCCGGGGCTCGCGTCCCCCATCATGTGGAGCAGCATCACCTTCCTCTTTTCGGACCATCTGGCGCTGACTCAGGATCTCGGCTTCACCGACAACCTCCTCTTCCGCCTGCTCGACTCCCCACGCCCCGGGCCACCGCTCCGCCGCCCGGACCCAACCGTGAGGGGCGGACCCTCCGGGTGAGCCGGTCGGCGTGTCGCTGAGCCTCATCGCGCTGCTCGCATTCCTCAGCCTCGGACTGCCCGACGGCGTCCTCGGCGTGGCGTGGCCGTCCATGCGACGGAGCTTCGCGCTGCCGATGAGCCAGCTCGGCGTCCTCCTCACCGCCGCCATGGTCGGCTACCTGGCATCGAGCGTCGCCAGTGGGACGCTGGTCGCCCGCATGGGCCTCGGGCGGGTCCTGGTGGCGAGCAGCGCCGCTACGGCGGCCAGCGCGCTGGCCTACGCGCTCGCCCCGGGATGGGCCGTGGTCGTCGTGAGCGCCGTCGTGGTCGGCCTGGGGGCCGGGGCCATCGACGCCGGGGTCAACGCGTTCGCGGCGGCGCGCCTCTCGCCCCGGCTGACGAGCTGGCTGCACGCGAGCTACGGCGGCGGGGCCGCGCTCGGGCCCCTCCTGACCGGCACCGTCCTCGCCACCACCGGATCGTGGCGAGTCGCCTACGGCCTGATCGGGCTCGTGCTGGCGATGATGACCGTCGCGTTCGCCCGCACCGCCGGCCGTTGGACGGTGGACGCTCAGCCGGCTCGGCCTGCCCGCACGGCTCCCATGATCACCGATGCGCTCCGGCGGCCGGCGGTCTGGCGGAGCGTCAGCCTCTTCTTTGTCTATGCCGGGCTGGAGGTCGGGATCGGGCAGTGGGCATACAGCTGGCTCGTCGAGGGGCGCGGCGTCGCGTCGGGCGTCGCCGCCGTCTCGCTCGCCGCCTACTGGGGGAGCCTCACCCTGGGCCGAGTGGTCCTCGGCGCGCTGACGGGCCGATTCTCCGCGGGGACGCTCCTGCGCGCAAGCCTAGCGGGCGTGTTCCCGGGAGTCCTCGTCCTGTGGGCCGGCGTGGGTCCGGCGGCAGGCGCGCTCGGCCTCCCGCTGCTGGGCCTCGCCTTGGCGCCGATCTTCCCGCTCCTGATCGCAACCACGCCCGGCCGTGTGGGAGCAGCCTACGCGACCCACGCGATTGGCTTCCAGGTGGCCGCGTTTTACCTCGGAACCGCAGTCCTTCCAGGAGCGGCCGGCGTCCTGGCCCGCCATCGGGGGCTGGACATGCTCGGCCCGTTCCTCTTCGGGACGGCACTCGGGTTGGGCGGGCTGTACGGGCTGGGACCGGGCGGGCGGCGGACGGAGGTTCGGGGCAGAGCCGGGGCCGCGGTCGAGATCTGATGGCTCGGGACCATCGCCCGGGAACCTGGACCCCGGGCGCTCGCGTCTAAGCGCCAAGGCCGGTTGAACTCTGTCCCCGCCAAGGGAGGCGTCGATGAACGAGACGAGCGGCTACGACGTGATCATCATCGGGACCGGCGCCGGCGGGGGCACGCTGGCCCATCGCCTGGCCCCCTCGGGCAAGCGCATCCTGCTCCTCGAGCGGGGCGACTACGTTCCGCGCGAGAAGGACAACTGGAGCACGCGGGCCGTCAACCTCGAGGGGAAGTACAACACCAAGGAGGTCTGGCGGACGGCGGACGGCGAGCCGCTCCATCCCCACACGAACTACTGGGTCGGGGGCAACACCAAGTTCTACGGAGCCGCGCTCTTCCGGCTGCGTCGAGAGGACTTCGGAGAGCTCAAGCACTGGGGCGGGATCTCGCCCGCGTGGCCCATTCGCTACGAGGATCTGGAGCCCTACTATACGCAGGCCGAGCAGCTCTATCACGTGCACGGCCGGCGGGGCGAGGACCCGACTGACCCACCGGCGAGCGCGCCCTACCCGCACCCCGCGGTCAGCCACGAGCCCCGCATGCAGCAGCTCCATGACGACTTCGCCCGGCTCGGGCTTCGGCCGTTTCATGTGCCGCTCGGCGTCCTCCTCGACGAGGCGAATCCCCGGAAGAGCCGCTGCATCCGATGCGGCACCTGCGATGGCCACCCGTGCCTGGTCTACGCCAAGGCGGACGCCCAGGTCCTCTGCGTGGATCCGGCACTCGAGCACCCGAACGTCACGCTCCTGACGGGCGCCTACGTCTCGCGGCTCGAGACCAGCCCCTCGGGCCGCGAGGTCACGCGGGTGATCGTGGAGCGCAACGGCACCACCGAAGTCTACTCGGCCGACGTGGTCGTCGTGGCGGGCGGGGCCATCAACTCGGCGGCCCTCCTGCTCCGGTCGGCCAGCGACAAGCACCCCCGCGGGCTGGCCAACGGCTCGGACGTGGTGGGCCGCCACTACATGGGCCACGTGAACTCGGTGCTGATGGCCCTCTCGAAGTGCCCAAACCCGACCATCTTCCAGAAGACGCTCGCGGTGAACGACTTCTATTTCGGCTCGCCCGAGTGGGAGTTCCCGATGGGGCACATCTCCTTCGTCGGCAAGCTCGACGGGGCCACGCTCAAGGCCGGCGCCCCCGCCATCGCTCCGGGCTGGACCCTCGACCTGATGGCCAAGCACTCGCTGGACTTCTGGCTCACCTCGGAGGACCTGCCGGATCCGAGCAACCGGGTCTCCCTCGACCGGGCCGGCAACATCGTCCTGAGCTACCAGCCGAACAACGAGGAAGGCCACACTCGGCTCATCGACGCGCTGAAGCAGCTCATGAAGCAGCAGACCCGTTGCGCGGTCCACGGTCACGAGTGCCACGAGGGGCTCTTCGCGCGGAGCCTGTACCTCGGCCAGCGGATCCCGCTCGCCGGCGTCGCCCACCAGAACGGAACGGTCCGGTTCGGCCGGGACCCGAAGACGTCTGCGCTGGATCAGCATTGCCGAGCGCACGAGGTGGACAACCTCTACGTCGTGGATGCGAGCGTCTTCCCGTCGAGCGGTGCGGTGAACCCCGCCCTCACCGTGATGGCGAACGCCCTCCGCGTGGGAGACCACCTGCTCGAGCGGCTCCGGTGAGGCCCCGATCGGG
This sequence comes from Candidatus Rokuibacteriota bacterium, assembly GCA_044867785.1. Taxonomy (GTDB): domain Bacteria; phylum Methylomirabilota; class Methylomirabilia; order Rokubacteriales; family DASRDR01; genus DASRDR01. The sequence goes on from JBIOVM010000004.1 coordinate 29,099, forward strand.
CTGGAGAGAGCCGAGATGACGACCCGATCGCGGATCACGGTGCTGGGACTCCTCGTCCTCGCCGCCGGGCTGGGGCTCCCCGGGCACGGACCGGACGCGCAGCCGGCGGGCCTCGTCCGCGCGGTCGATGCCGTCGGGATGACCGTGGCCGACATGGACCGGTCGATCGCCTTCTACCGCCAGGTCCTCGGGTTCGAGACGGTCTCGGAGGTCGAGGTGTGGGGCGAGGACTATGAGCGACTGCAGGGGGTGTTCGGGCTCCGGATGCGTGTCGCGCGCATGCGTCTGGGCAACGAGGCGATCGAGCTGACGGAGTACCTGACGCCCCGGGGGCGGCCGGTCCCCGGGGACTCGCGGAGTCACGACCGCTGGTTCCAGCACATCGCGATCATCGTGAGCGACATGGACCGCGCCTACGCGTGGCTCCGGCAGCACCGGGTCGAGCATGCGTCACCGGCGCCCCAGCGCCTGCCCGACTGGAACCCGAACGCGGGCGGGATCCGGGCCTTCTACTTCAAGGACCCGGACGGTCACCCCCTCGAGGTCCTCTGGTTCCCGCCGGGCAAGGGCGACCCGAGATGGCACCGGTCCACCGATCGGCTCTTCCTCGGAATCGATCACACCGCCATCGTGGTAGGCAGCACCGAGGCGAGCCTGGCGTGTTACCGCGACACGCTGGGGCTCCGCGTCGCCGGCGCGAGCGAGAACTACGGCCCGGAGCAGGAGCGGCTGAACAACGTGTTCGGCGCGCGCCTGCGCATCACCACGCTGCGGGCGCCGGCGGGTCCGGGCGTCGAGTTTCTCGAGTACCTGACGCCCCGGGACGGCCGGCCGGTCCCGGCCGATACGCGACCCAACGACCTGGTTCACTGGCAGACGACCCTGGCCAGCGACGACGCGGAGGCCGTGGCGCGCGCGGTGCGCGGGAGCCCCTGCGCCATGCTGTCCCCGAGCGTCGCGGCCCCGCCCGAGCGGGAGCTCGGCTTCACGAAGGGGGTCCTGATCCGCGATCCCGACGGCCATACCCTGAAGGTGGTGCAGCCATGAGCCTCGCGTGGGGCCGGGAGATCTGCGGCGACCTGGCGATGGCGGAATCGCGTGAGTGGCTCTGTACGAACGGGATCGGCGGCTTCGCCTCGGGCACGGTGCCGGGCATCCTCACGCGACGCTATCATGGGCTTCTCGTTGCCGCCCTCAAGCCACCGCTCGGGCGCACCCTCCTCGTCGCCAAGGTCGACGAGCAGGTCGAGTACGCCGGCCTCAGCCGTCCGCTCTTCGCCAACCGGTGGGCCGACGGCACCGTCGACCCATTCGGCCACGCGGACCTCCAGGAGTTCCGGCTCGACGGGACGACCCCGGTCTGGACGTACGCCTGTGCGGACGCGCTCCTGGAGAAGCGCGTCTTCATGGAGCCCGGTGCCAGCACGACGTACGTCCGATATCGGCTGCTCCGAGCCAGCGAGCCGATGGACGTGGCGATCAAGACGCTGGTTAACTATCGCGACTACCACGCAACGACACGGGGCGACGGCTGGCAGATGCGCGTGGAGCCAGTGGCGAACGGGCTCCGCGTGGTCGCCTTCGACGGCGCGCAGCCCTTCGTCGTCCTCGCCGAGGGCGCGGAGACCCGCGCCGCGCACACCTGGTATCACGGCTTTCGTCTGGCCGCGGAGGAGGCGCGTGGCCTCGACGCCTACGAGGACCACCTGCACGCCGGGACCCTCCGGGTTCGCCTCGAGCCCGGCGCGGCTCGAACCGTCGTCCTGTCCAGCGAGGCGGCCCCATCGCCGGACGGCGAGGCCGCGTGGGCGCGGCGCCAGCGGTACGAGGCGGACCTCCTGGCGCGGTGGGAGCACGCGCGGCCAGCCGCAGCGGCGGCGCCCGCCTGGATCCGCCAGCTCGTGCTGAACGCGGACCAGTTCGTCGTGCGGCGCCCGTTGCCCGACGACCCCGACGGCATGTCGATCATTGCCGGCTACCACTGGTTCGGGGACTGGGGCCGCGACACCATGATCAGCCTCCCAGGCCTCGTGGTGGCGACCGGCCGTCCCGAGATCGGCCGGCGCATTCTGTCGACGTTCGCCCACTTCGTGGACCGCGGGATGCTCCCCAACCGCTTCCCCGACGCGGGCGAGGCGCCCGAATACAACACGGTCGATGCGACGCTCTGGTATTTCGAGGCGATCCGGGCCTATCACGCCGCCACGGACGATGACACGCTCCTCAAGGAGCTCTTCCCGGTCCTGGAGGACATCGTCGGCTGGCACCGGCGCGGCACCCGCTACGGGTTCGCCGAGGACCCGGCCGACGGGCTCCTCCGCGCGGGCGAGCCCGGAGTCCAGCTGACCTGGATGGACGCCAGGATCGGCGAGTGGGTGGTGACGCCCCGCACCGGCAAGGCGGTGGAGATCAACGCCCTCTGGTACCACGCGCTCCGCACGATGGCCGGCTTCGCCCGCCGGCTCGGACAGCCGGCCGACCCGTGGGAGGCGCTCGCCATGCGGGTGCGGGACGGGTTCGACCGCTTCTGGAACAGAGCGGCCGGCTACTGCTACGACGTCATCGACGGCCCGATGGGGCATGACGACGCGCTCCGGCCGAACCAGATCCTCGCCGTGTCGCTGGCCGAGAGCCCCTTGGCGCCCGAGCGGCAACGGCAGGTCGTCGACGCATGCGCGCGCCATCTCCTCACTTCGTTCGGACTCCGGAGCCTCGCCCCGAGGCACCCGCAGTACCACGGCGGCTACTGCGGGGGTCCAAAGGAGCGCGACGCCGTCTACCACCAGGGGCCGGCTTGGGCGTGGCTCCTCGGGCCCTTTGTGCTGGCGCACCTGCGCGTCTATGGCGACCCGGCGGCGGCCCGCACGTTTCTCGAGCCGCTGGCGCACCACCTCGACGACTTCGGCGTGGGCAGCATCGCCGAGCTCTTCGAGGGCGATCCCCCCTTCCACCCGCGCGGGTGCATCGCCCAGGCATGGAGCGTGTCCGAGACGCTGCGGGCGTGGACGGAGATCGCACGCGAACGTGCCCGGAGGCCCGCAAGCCCACCGCGGCCCGCGAAGACGGCCAGAACACCCAAAGCTCAAGCGCGGAAAGCGGCGCGAGCTCGGTGAGCCACAACCCTCACGCGAAATCGTGCAGCCATGACGGGCGCGGAGCCACGTGACGTCGTGGCTCCAAGGGGCGACCTGGAGAGACGGAACTACGGGCTCGCCCTCGTGGCCGTCACCCTCTGCGCGATCTTGAGTGGCTGCGCGGGGCGAATCACATCAGACCTCCCCGCACACATGATCACGGCCGCCGACCTCCGTTGCTGCGGAGAGCAAGTGACCGACAATCGCGCCAGGCTTTCGGTGTCTTCCTTTGAGGCCGCCACGAGCACCAAGGAGGCTGCGGGCGGCCGTCTTTGCCTCGTCGAGGTGGCCGTCTCCGAGAGCCCCCTGCGGCGCGATGCGTTCAGGAGGGCGCCCATCATCGGTCGCGTCGTTCCGGGGGAGAGGCTCACAGCCCTCGACTTCATCGATCGGCGCTTGCGTGTCCTCGGGCGCGTCGTGTTCGACGGCGGATACTGGCGCAAGGTCCGAGGGCAGCGCAGCGACGTGGGATGGCTCCCGGCCGCCGAGATTCGAGCGGGCCGCAGCCCGTGCGAGCCGGAAGGTGTCGCCATGGAACGAAGGGCATCCGAATAGGAGGCCGGCCGACCGTGGTGGCGCGGTGTCTCCTCGAGCCCTGAGCTGGAGCTATGCCGAGGGGAGCGTTGGAGCGAGGGCTCAGGCACGCATGCGTGCCCACTCGATGATCGAGCGGTGCGAGGTGGACCGGTCCGGGACCGTGACCGCGTCCTACCCGAGCGATGGGGAGAGCCGCCGTCATGGTCCGAGGGTGGTGTGCGCGTCACGCTGCATCGTTGGGTCTTGGGCCAAGCTAGACGATGGGACGTCTAGACTCTGGGAGAATCGGAGAAAGACCTGCTGCGACTGCAATCTCGGCCCATGCCCAGCAGCGGCTCCGCGCTGGGCAGGCATGGCAGTGCCCGACTCAAGACGCCCGCCTCGACGGCGGCGACGATCTCAACGGTGACCCGTCGGAGGATGCGCTATCACGACCGCCGGGGCCTTGTGGCCGAGCGCCAAGTCGTCGGGGGTGTAGACTCAGTCGCTACTTGACCGATCCAGAAACTGACGTCCGGATGGTGGATTCTCCAGCTCAGCAACTCTCCGGCCGGTACGGAGCCTGGATCATGTCGCCGACGAAGTCGGGCAACTCTGTGTGTCCCAGCATCTGGCGGACGGCGGCCGCCTCTCCGGTGTGAAACCAGTAATGGTAGATGTTGCGCAGCAACAGGGTGCCGACGCTCTCGTTCACCGGCGTGCCATCGCGCCGTAAATACGTCTGCAGGATCTGGGGCGTCAGCGTATCCAAGTACGCGTCAGCCGCGGCGGTCACCGCCTGCCACACGGCCCACATCTCGGCCAAGGGTGGAGTGCTGGCCGGCTGGCCGTAGCCGACGCGGTCGTTCAGGTGAGGGAACAATAGCTTCTGCTGGGCCAGGCTGACCCAGTAGCGGTGCTCCTGGTTGGCGAGGTGGCCGACCATCCAGCTCAGCGAGTTCATCGGCAACAGCCGCCGGATTCCGTCTTCCTCCGAGACGCCGTCCAAGCCGCGGGCAAATTCCCTGCGGGCAAAGCGCAACTGGCTGACGAGCAGATGCGGTGCCATGCGTGCCTCCAAGGGTATAGACATCATATGCGCTACTTACGGGTACACGACCTCACCGTCGACCATGGTGACCTCGACCCCCAGGCTGGCCAAGTCATCTGCCGGCACGTGCTCGGGATCCGCGGTGAGGATGACGAGGTCGGCTCGCTTGCCGAGTGTGATCGAGCCGAGGTACGTCGTCAAACCCGAGAGCCGCCGCATCGAGCGTGACCGCGGCGAGCGCTGCCTGGACAGGCGGGCCAGCTGATCCACGCGATGCCGGCTCGCTCGACCGCGAGTCGTCCCGGGCGTCGCCGACGAGGAGCGGCCGATACTCCGGGAAGCGACGCGTGAACTCGAGAAGCCCACGCAGGTCGCTCGGCCCGACCGCTCCGGTCTTGACCTCCACCGCCCACCGCCCCCAGGTCCCATCCAGGACGCCGTCGACCTCCAGAGGCTCCTCGCGCCAGTACGTCACCCGCTGGCCGGCATTCCAGTCGTGGGCCAGACAGGCGTTCTCGACCCACGCGCCGAAACGCGCCGGGGCGCGCGCGGGCTCCGGCGCGCCCTGCGGGTCGGTGGCGGCCGATGAGCGCCTGGTTCAACACCACCAGCTTGGGCGGAGCCGCCCGGCGCCGAAGGGCTCGTCGGTGACCAAGAAGGCCTCCTCCAGCGGCGCCAGATAGTGGGCGATCGTCTCCAGGGCTCCCCGCTCCACGAGCTGGCCCCGGATCTGCGTTCCCCCCGGCGCCCGAGCCGCCCGCGCGACGGTGCCTCTCGCGCGAAGACCGGGTCCGCTGTCGGGTGCTTCCAACCGGCTCGACCGAGGCCTGAGGTCTCCTGCCACCACGCTGTCAGGAGGTCACCGCTACGCTGACCCTGGTGATGACATCACCGGAAAGGGGAGCAGCGATGGCGCATCCCGTAGTGTGGTTCGAGGTCCTCGGTCACAACGGTGAGCGGCTGCGGCAGTTCTACGGCGGGGTGTTCGGGTGGCGGTTCGACGTGGACAATCCCATGAAGTACGGCATGGTCGCCACCGGCGAGCCACGGGGCATCCCGGGCGGGGTCGGCGAGGCCTACCCGGGCGCCCGCCCATGGGTGACCTTCTACGTCGAGACGCCCAGCGTCGCGGCCACGCTCGACGACGTCCAGCGGCGCGGCGGCAAGGTCGTCATGCCGAGGACCGCCATGCCCGACGTGACGATCGGCGCCTTCGAGGACCCCGAGGGGCACGTGATCGGCCTCGTCGAGGCCAAGGCGGCTTAGCGACACGCGCGGCGCATCCGCCGTGGCAGAATCGCGGCGATGCGCCGCGCCGATCGCCTGTTCCAGCTCATCCAGTTCCTGCGTCGGCGCCGCTCGGCCACGACCGCCCGCATCCTCGCCGAGCGACTTGGGGTCTCCGAGCGCACCGTCTACCGCGACGTCCGCGACCTGATCCTCGCCGGCACCCCGATCGATGGGGAGGCGGGCATCGGGTATCGCCTTCGCACGGACTACGATCTGCCGCCCCTCATGTTCGATCGCCATGAGATCCAGGCGCTCGTGCTCGGCGCCCGCATCGTCCGCCAGCTCGGAGATCCGGCGCTGGCGCACGCCAGCGAGACGCTCTTGGCCAAGGTCGCCACCGTCGTCCCGAAGCCGCTCGACGCGCTGCTCGGCGATGCGCGGCTGTTCGTGCCGACCCGAGTGGCGGCCGGACCGACGGGGGACGTTCTGGTGCTGGCTCGCGAAGCGCTCATCGGCCGCCGCAAGCTCCGGCTCCAGTACACCAATGCCCAGGGCGAGGCGACCGACCGCGTCGTCCGCCCGCTCGGCGTCTTCTTCTGGGGTCGCGCTTGGACCCTGGCCGCCTGGTGCGAGCTGCGGCAGGACTTCCGGAACTTCCGCCTAGACCGCGTGACCGGCTCGACCCTGCTCGACACGACGTTCGCCGATGAGCCGGGGCGCACGCTCCGGGATCTCCTGACAAGGTACGGACCCGAGGCGGTCAGGTTGCTGGACGGCTAGAGAACCCGGCTGAGTCGCCCATCGCCCCCCGGACGCGCGAATCGAGTGTGTCGGCGGCGCGGCAGCGACCGGCGGCTGGCCCCGTTCAGGCAGGCCCGGCGCATCCTCGCAGTGGGCATCCGCACGCCTTCCCGTCGCCCGGGTCAGGGCTTGACGTGGGCGCCCCCCGTCCCCCCGGCTCGTTGCCATTTCACATTCCGTTCACAACTCACCCCTCGCGCCGGCGCACGCTGGGAGCCTGATGTGGTCCCACGTCTCCTAGAGGAGGCTGAGATGTCCAGGATTCCAGAGGTCGAACGACCCGGACTGACCCTGCGGGTAGCCTACCGTATCGGAGAGCGGATGTTCGGCGTGGTGCCGACACCCGAAAAGGTGATGGCTCATCGGCCGGCCCTGATGGTGGCCCTCGGCGGCCTGCACACCGCCCTGGAGCGCTGCGGCGTCATCGACGCCCCGCTCCGCGCCCTGCTCAACGTGCACGTGGCGCGCCTGTACGGGAGCCCCTACTGAGTGGACATCCGGCACGCCGTCGGCGTGCGCGTGGGCCTCCCGGAGTCGAAGCTCGCCGCCCTCGCGCGGTACCGCGAGAGCGCCGAGTTCGCGCCGCGCGAGGTGGCGGCGCTCACGTTCGCCGAACAGGTGGTGCGGGAGGACCAGGCGGTCTCCGAGCCATGCTGGGCAGAGCTGCGCCGGCACTTCTCCGAGGCCGAAGCCGTCGAGTTGATGTTCATCGTGGGGTACCAGACGTTCGCCAGCCAGTTCGCCAAGGCGTTCGCGCTGGTCCCGCAGGGCCTGGCCCCGCCGGCGTTCGCCCCGCTGCTCACGACCGCCCCCGTGGAGGTGACGGCCAGAACCTGATGGGGCTCAACCGGTGCGCGATGCTCGCCTTCGCCGGGACACTGCTCGCGCCCGCCGTCGGGGACCCGATGACGGCCGCGGAGCCCGCCGGCGCCCTGACCGGCATCGAACGCGAGCGCCTCGACCGCGGCGACCTCGTGGTCCGCCCGCGGTCCATCGAGGGATTCCCATGGCCCGAGGTGACGGTCTACGCCCGGGCGGGAGCGACCCCCGCCGAGGTCATGGCCGTCTACCTCGACTTCAACGCCCATGTGACGTTCCTGCCCGAGATGGTGCAGAGTCGGATCGTCGGGCATGATGGGCCGACGGTCTGGCGGGTCTTCTACGAGTACGAGGTCGACGGCCCCAACGAGCGGTACACGGTGACCGCCCGACTCCGACGCGTGACCGGCGGCTACGAGACGGCGTGGGACCTGGTCACGGCGCGATACGCGCGTCGGCTGAGCGGGGAGATGCGCGTCCTCGAGAACGGCAGCGGCAGCCTCGTTCGCTACGTCAACCGGATCGATCCGGGGACACTCGGTGTCACGCTGGCGTCGCCCGAATCCGTGGAACGCCGGCTTCAGCCACGGTGCGGGTCTTGACGCGCCACGTCGAGCGGCTCCGCGCCGAGCGGCCCGACCGGCTGGCCGAGCTGGTGCGGACGCTACGGCTCGCCGTGGATGGCCGGGCGGAGCCTGGCTCCAGGGAGCCGCGGGGAGTGCACGCGCGCGTGACCACTCGGGAGGCACATCGTGCCGGCCGTCCGGGCTGACGGCCCGCTTCCCCACGGCGGAAAGGAGGCATCCATGGATCGCCGCGCCCTCGTCATCGCCTCACTGGTCCTGGTCGCGCTCGGCGGGGTCGCCGGTCCCACGGCCACCGGCGACGTCGTCAACTTCGAGCCGAACGCGTTCGCGGCCGCGCAGGAATCCGGCGAGAGTCTCGTCGTTTTCGTGCACGCTCCCTGGTGACCCGTCTGCAAGAAGCAGGAGCCTATCGTGCATAGGCTCTCGACGGATCCCGAATTTGCCACGGTGAAGGTGTTCAGGGTCGACTTCGACTCGAGCAAGGACCTGCTGCGTCAATGGAGGGTCGCGCATCAAAGCACGCTCATCGCATTCAAGGGCCGGAGCGAGCGGCGGCGGTCCACCGGCGAGACGGAGATCGGCGCGCTCCGCAAGATCTTCGAGGCCGCGCGCTAGCAGGCCGGTCAGGGTCCGCTCACTGGGCCGCCAAGCTCCGGTTCCTGTCGGCCGCTCCCCGCCATCTTCCGGTTCCGCGGCGCGTCCCCGCGGGTTGACGCCGACGCCGATCGGGATCTCGACGGATCGATCGTCGGCGGATCCGGCGCCCGCGCGCGGCCGATCATCGAGGAGCGGTGCTCGCGTCACTACCCGAGCCAGGAGAACGCCCGCGAGGGGCCATCTGCTGCCCTTCTTCCGTCAAAGCAGAGGCGCGTTCGCCGTGTGTGCCGCCAGGCGGTGTCGCAGCCGTGGGCGAAGAAGCGTCCTTGATCGCTCAGGCGAGCTCGGCACCATTCCTGCGGAAGTCGGTCATGCCGCCGATGGGCTCGCCACGCCGGCGGGGTGCCGTGACCGGTCGCGCCGACCGTAGGCAAATCGTAGGGCGCCCGCGCTGGAAGTGCCCGAAAGGACAGGCCCCGCCCCTCTGATTGAAAATCTGGGGTCCTAGGCCAGCCTAGACGACGGGGACGTACGCACGACAATAACATACGGGCATTTCTCGAATAGGCGGAAGCGCCGGTGCCACTCTAGGTGCCACTTGTCGTCACGCCAGGCTGCCCGTTCTGAGGGCCACGACGCGCTTCACGACGACGCGGTCGGTCAGAGCCGGCGTGATCCCGTCAAACGTCGGTCACCCACGTCCGGACCGGGCCTGCCGGTCGGGAGATCCCGTCGTCCAGAGGTGTCGGGCATAGGCCAGGATCGCGCTGGCCACGAGCATCTCCCCGCCGTCCTCCGCCAAGATAAGGGCTTGGTCCAGATACCTGAGCTTCACCATCTCCACCGCACTGTGAATGGCATCGATGGCGACCCCACAGAACCACAGCGCCATGGTCAGCAGGGCCACGACCCGCGAGACCCGGCGGGCCGGTGTATCGGAGCGTCGATAAAGCAGGCCGAGACCGAACAGCACAGCCCCGCCGAGGGCGAGCCCCAGGACAAGCTCGGCCATCTGCGCCTCCGCCAGGAGGCCCCAGGTGGGCATGTGACCCAGTCGGAGGATCAGCCACGTCGCGAGGTTCTCATGAAGCTCAAGGAGGTCGTCAAGCACGAGGTAGGCGAACAGGGCGCCCCACCCGAGCATGATCGGCTGGCGCGTCCGCACATAGGTCACCAGCCAGACCGTCGCAGCCAACGCGAACTTGAGGTACTGAAACACTTCCGCGAATCCCTGATCCGTGCTGAGAAACAGGGGCGACCTCAGTGGTAACCGGAGGAGCCGCGCGACCACGTGGATTCCGAAGAAGAGCCCGTCCAAGGCCACGAGCCGCGTCAGCAGGGCGCGCGGAGATTGGGTCAGGAAGCTGGCGAGGACCACGACGCTCAGGGAGCTCGCCACCAGGAGCGTGCGTGGCATCATGCGGCACGCCCGCTCACTGGGAGCGGCCGGGCCACTGCGGGTTCACGAGTGGCACCTCCCGCGAACGTGGCGATCCGGCTTTCGACAGCACATTTGGAGCAGCTCGTCGTGCGCGAGGACAACGAAGCTGCACCGACCCGATCCGGCTTCGAGCAGAATTGAGCGTGAGCGCGTCCGCCCGGCCGTCATAGGAGGTAGCGCTCTGCGTGAAGGAGCGCCACCAGTTTCCCTTCGGCCTTGAGCCAGCCGAGCTCGGTCAGACCTCCGTCCTGCGAAGCGACGAAGGCGACTGATTCCTGGATCCGGCAGCAGAATTCCGCAGCCGCACGGTGTCGGGCACCTCCAAGTTCCCGAATGGAGCGCGTGACTCCTCCAGCTTTAGCTCGACCCGCTTCGACGCAGAACACGTCGCCGATGGAAAGCTGACCGGATTGAATCATGGCGCCGAACGCGAGCAACCTCAGATCCATGTCTAGAATCGTGGCGCCGTCGACCGCGGTGACTTGGCCGACCGTGTCCGCCGCGTCCTGCAGATGCTCCGACCCGATGAGTGCGTGTGCGGTGTACGGGTTCGGGAGCATGCGATCCAGGGCGTCGCGGAGGCCGCGAAAGGGTGGAGAGCACTGATACCGCGGCGCGTCGCTCAGCGCGTCTCTCCAGTCGGATGTGCCACTCGGCACGAGAAGAACGATGCCCCCATGCCCGGCTCTGCGCATGGAGTCCACCACCCGTGTGGTCCAATAGGCGTTCACGAACCGATCGCCGGCGGGGGTGTCGGCCGGCAGCGCCAGCCGGGTGATACGGACCAGGGTGTCGTAGTCCTCGTCTTCGAGGAAGGTCGCTTCTCCAGCATGGTAGATCATCACGTTGCGGAGCATGCCTTTGACCACCAGCAGTCCCGGTCCCTTGACATCCACGCATAGCGCCGTGGGGGTGATCGGGGTGAGGCCCCAGATCGCGAGGGCCTGAGAGCCATCCGGTCGGATACCAAGACAGCGCCGCTCTCGGTGAACCGCTGGGGCAAGCTTGACGACCGCCTGGACGTCCAGCGGTATGGAGTGCTCGAAGATCAGATCCTCAGTGGTCGAAGGTGATTTGAGCAACAGGGGCACGGCAACCGGTCGCCCCTCCTCCTGCTGAAGACTCGCCCAAAAGGCGGTGTTGAGCAGCACGCTGACATGATCGGTGGATGGTATCGGCACCGAGTAGGTCGCGGTGCTCGGCAGGGAGCCGAGCAACTCCAGCAACCTCGACACTATGTCGGCGTCGCCGGGAAGCCTACTCGCCAACCCCATCTGCGTGAACGCATCGAGCCCTGTGCCATCGGCCGTCTCTCCGCTAGGTGACACGTGCCCTCCACTCAGGAATCCGCGAGCCAGGTCCAGAACCGCACGATCACCTCTCGGAGACTAGCAGCCGATCACGCCGCCGGTGGAGGCGGCCACGCCCGCCAGCCTGCTCATGCCGCGTGCGTGTGTGCAACGCCGGCGGGCCCGTGCTCGCTGTCCCTCCCGATCCGATAGAGGACCCACCCGCCGGGGTCCTGACCGCCAATGTGCTCAGCCCGCTCGAACAAGCTCAACCGGCTTCCTCGCGGAGTCGATGGATGCTCCGCGCGCACGGCCTTCCAGCCGAGCTGCACGGCCTCCGCCGGCAGCGTGGCGTCGATGTCGTAACGCGCCAGGATCCCCCGCCTCTCGTTGTAGAACTGCATCCGCCACTTCATCGCCGACCTCCTCGTGCGAGCCTGCCGCGCGCCGGACTCCGACGCGACCCCTCTGTGCTCAATCGTCAATAGGTCATCCTGCCCTGTGCATGACGTGCATCGCAGCCAGTGCATGGGTCCCAGGGCCTGAGGCATCCGCGCCATTGTCCGAGCCTCAACTCTTTGCTACTCGGGTCCTCGGCGACGCCGAAATCCGGCGAGGCCGAGGCACGTGCCGGTCGATACCGGCACGGCCTCGGCGCCCTGGATCAGGCGGCCTTGACTTCGATCATCCTCGGCGTCACGACCTGCGGCGCAGGCACCCTCACCTCGAGCATGCCGTTCGCGTACTTCGCCTCCACGTGAGCAACATCGACGCCCTCGGGCAGCTCGAAGCTTCGATGGAACGCGCCGTACCCGAGCTCCTGGAGGAAGTAGTCCTTGCCCGTGGTGTCGTGATCGGCCTTGCGCTCGCCTTTGACGGTGAGGACGTTGTTCATCCAGGACACCTGGACGTCCTTCGGGTCCACACCCGGCATGGCAAGCTGGATGACGTAGGTACCATCGTCAATTCGCCCTTCGGCGGCGGGGAGCCACGACGGGGCACGCTGAGCGGCTTCGTCCGTGGCACCGCTGAAGAACTCTGGAAATGGCGCGTCGGCGTCGTGGTGGAAGTGAAACTTCCGAGTTGGGGACCAGCGAAGCATGGTGGTCATAGTGCTCTCCTCTCAATACCTCGGTGCGTAAGACTCAAAGGAACTAGAAGTCGCCGCCGCCCATGCCCCCCATGCCACCGCCATGCGGCATGGCCGGCATGCCCCCCTTCTCTTCCGGGATGTCCGTGATCAGTGCCTCGGTCGTCAGGAGGAGCGACGCGATTGAGGCGGCGTTCTGCAGGGCGATTCGCTCCACCTTGGTCGGGTCGATGATCCCCGCGTGCATCAGGTCCACGTACTCGTTCTTCTCCGCATCGAAGCCGTAGGCCACCTCCCTGGCGGCCTTCACCTTCTCGACCACCACGGAGCCTTCCAGGCCGGCGTTCTCCACGATCCGCCGGATCGGCTCCTCCAGCGCCCGCCGCACGATGTTCGCCCCCGTCGCCTCATCGCCCGCGAGCTTGAGGTGGTCGAGCGCCTTCGCGGCGCGGAGCAGCGCGACGCCGCCCCCCGGGACGATGCCCTCTTGCACGGCCGCCCGCGTCGCGTTGAGGGCATCCTCCACGCGCGCCTTCTTCTCCTTCATCTCGGTCTCGGTCGCGGCGCCCACCTTGATGACGGCCACGCCGCCGGCCAGCTTCGCCAGGCGCTCCTGCAGCTTCTCCTTGTCGTAGTCCGAAGTCGTCTCCTCGATCTGGGCCCGGATCTGCTTGATGCGCCCCTCGATCTCCTTGGTCGACCCCGCGCCGTCGATGAGCGTCGTGTCATCCTTGTCCACGATCACCTTCTTGGCCTTCCCGAGATCCTCCAGCTTGATGCTCTCCAGCTTGATCCCCAGATCCTCGGTGATCGCCTTGCCCCCGGTCAGGGTCGATGTCTTGGAGCATGGCCTTCCGCCGGTCGCCGAAGCCGGGGGCCTTCACGGCGCAGCAGGCGAGGGTCCCGCGCAGCTTGTTCACGACCAGCGTGGCCAGGGCCTCCCCCTCGACGTCCTCCGCGATGATCAGGAAGGGCTTGCCCGCCCGCGCCACCTGCTCGAGCAGCGGGAGCATGTCCTTCATCACGCTGAGCTTCTTTTCATAGATCAGGACGAGACAGTCCTCGAGGACGGCCTCCATGCGCTCGGGGTCCGTGACCATGTAGGGGGAGAGGTACCCGCGGTCGAACTGCATGCCCTCGACGACCTCCAGGGTCGTCTCCATCGCCTTCGCCTCTTCGACGGTGATGACCCCGTCCTTGCCGACCTTTTCCATGGCCTCGGCGATCAGGGTGCCGATCGTCTTGTCATTGTTGGCGGCGATGGTCGCGACCTGGGCGATCTCCTTCTTGTCCTTGGTCGACTTGGTCATGCTCTTCAGCTCGGCGACGACCTTCTCGACCGCCTGTTCGATGCCCCGCTTGAGCCCCATCGGATCCGCCCCTGCGGTCACGTTCTTGAGGCCCTCACGGAAGATGGCCTGCGCGAGCACGGTCGCCGTCGTGGTCCCGTCGCCGGCGACCTCGGAGGTCTTGGAGGCGACCTCCTTCAGCATCTGGGCTCCCATGTTCTCGTAGGGGTTCTTCAGCTCGACTTCCTTGGCGACCGTCACGCCGTCCTTGGTGATGGTCGGGCTTCCGTACTTCTTGTCGATGACCACGTTCCGGCCCTTGGGGCCGAGCGTGGCTTTGACCGCGTGCGTCATGATGTTGACACCGCGCAGGAGCGCGGCGCGCGCTTCCTCGTGAAACAAGAGCTGCTTGGCCATGAATTTGTTCCCTCCCAAGGGTGCACATTAGAAATGACCGCGGCGGAGCCGCGACGATCACGCGCTGAGGATGCCGAGCACGTCCTCCTCCCTCATGGTGAGGTACTCCTGGCCGTCCAGCTTGACCTCGCTCCCGGAGTACTTGCCGAACAGGATCCGGTCCCCCGTCTTCACGTCGAGCGGGATCTTCTTGCCCGCGTCGGTCACCTTGCCGGTGCCGACCGCGATCACCCGGCCCTCCTGGGGCTTTTCCTTGGCGGAGTCGGGGATGATGATGCTCCCGTGCTTCTCGTCCCCCTCCGCGAGGCGCTTGACGAGAATGCGGTCATGGAGCGGGCGCAGCGTGGTCTTCGTTGCGTGAGCCATCGTCGGGGTCCTCCCTCGTCCGGATGTGAGAGTGGGTGTTCAGTCCTTCGTCGAGTCCTCGGGGATCCTTACCATTTCGGAGGCCAACACCGGATCTCCCGCGCGTTCAGATTCCCGTTCCTTCAGTCGGCGTGGCCCGACGGCTTGCCGGGCGGAAAAACGGTCAGCCTTAGCCTTCCCCGCCTTCGTCCTGATACGGATCGCGCTCCAGAGATGGGACGCCGCGGCCTTCCTCACGCGACTCGGGCCTCGTAGGCCCGCTCACAGCGTGAACCCCCTCGGCGCCGTGGCTCGGGTCACCGCCGTGCTCCCGGCCTAGCGTCCGGGACGTGGCCGGCTGCGCGTCTGGCCCGCTCACCCATCGCCTTCCGCTTCCTTCCCTAGCGCGTTGTCCACCCTGGGCGGTCCTAATTGCTCGGGACCTCGCCCCGCTCCTTCGGGAGTGATGGGTTCAGTCCTAGGATCGTCACACCCACCCTCGCCGCCCGCGAACGACTCCCCATCGACCTCGATGAAGACGATGTCGTGCGGCCACGCTGCGCGATTCACCCAGATCGCCGACGCGACAGATCCCGTGCGGGGATTGACGCCCTGCCAGAGGCCGCCCGCCGGTCGGCGATTCCTCCGGCTTGTCGTCTGCTCACGCTTGCACTCCTCGAAGCCCTCGTTCGAGAGGACGGTGATGATATCCTCCGGGGTCGCGGCCCAGCCATGTTCCCGTTCGATCCACGCGATCCGGCTGTGCTGGCCAAGAGCGTTGAAGCCCGTCATCGTTCGCATCACGTTCCCCTGTGCCTGAAGATCTTCGAACTCCCTCGGCCGAGGCGGATCCCGAAACCCCGAGCGTGAGAGCCGGAGATGGCTCCAGCAGGAGCCATCTCCGCGCTTTAGAAACTAGCTACTCGGCATGAGCAGCGTGGCGCACATCTCGGCCACTCGGCGATCGGGCTCCTGCTCCCCGGGCATCGTCGCCCACCCCTGCTTGCCGACATACTCGCCTCGCTGCCACGAGCTCTCGTCTTTCAGCGCCACGAGCTTCCCGGCCTTGGCCGGATCCCGCCCAGATTGAACGACACAGATCGGGGCCAGGCGCGTGACGACGGCCTCGCGGGCCATGGTCTCCGCCGTGGCCCGAGCCGTGCCTCCCGTGACCCAGCCACCCCAGCTGAAACCGACGATCATCGTAAGCACCGCCGAGGCCACGCAACACCAGAAGGCCACCGTCTTGGTCGGTTGCGCCTCACTCCACCGCTGTCCCACACTCCGTTTGTCTCGGTTCGCGTCCATTCGTTGGCTCCTCTCTTCATGATCGCGACGTTGGTCGGACTCCGGCGCGACGGCGCCGGGACGCATCATCCACGTGTGCCCGCCCTAGGCACGCGCGGGAAAGATCGTGCGCTGGGCGACGATCAGGCCCGCTGCGCCGCCGGCCGCGACGAGGATCACCGCGACCAGGCCCGGGTCGGGAGCGACCCACTGGCTCTGGAAGAGCCAGCTCACGACGACGCTTCCAATCAGGCCGAGGATGACGTCCCACCCCCGCCCGTAGCTCCCTCGCTGCAGGACGAACCCGGCGAGCAAGCCGGCCGATACCGCCACCAGCACCCACATCACGACATTCATCACGCTTCCCCCTTCATCGGGTTAATGGTCTTTCGCCGCCTGACTGCCCCGTCGCCGTCTCTCCCGGGATCTGACCCGGCGGAGGGCGCCTTCACTGCACGAGGATCGAGCCGTCCCCGGGCGAGGGGAGGGGTGGCGGTCGGGTCGTCGCCGTCCTGTTGGGCCAGGATGGCCCCCAGCATCTGGATGGCTCGCTGGTTGAGCGCCCGGTCGTCGACGATCACGGGAACCGTGGGCCCCACGAGCCCCTGGATCCGCGCGGCCGCCGAATTGGAACAGACGATCGCATCCACCCGCCGCAACAGCCGACCCAACGCCGGGCCGTCCGCGGGGCTGGCCTCGACCCGCGCGATGTTGGGCAGGGCCGCGTTGACAATCGAGTGCTCCAGGTTATGGGCGGTCTCGTGCTCGGCGGAGACCACACCCACTCGCGTCCCCACCGGGAGCTGGGCCAGGTGGTGCAGGGTTTCCAGATGCACTTCGGCGAGGAGCGCGACCACCGGGATTCCGATGCCGCCCAGGCGGCGCTTCACCTCCGGGAGATGGCCAAAGCTGGTAACCGCGGCGGCCCAGCGATTAACCGCCGTCTGCCGTCGCACGGTGGTCGCCAAGTCCTTGAGGAGCACCTTGTCCACGCGGACCGGGAGGTGCGCCTCGAGTTCCCGTCCAACGAAGTCAAGCTCCGGCGGACTGCACTCGACGAGGAGCACCTCGACGGCCCCCCGGAGGGCGGCCAACCCGACTCCGGCCACGCTCAGGACGCCCACCGCTACGTCATCGGGGGTCATCTCGAGGACCGCCGCCCGGATCACCGCGTCCTTCAGAAAGGCCTCGCGGCGAGTGGGGAACGGGCGGGTGGACCGCCCGGGGGTCACGAACACGCCCTTACCCCGCCGCGCCTCCACGTGACCGCTCCGCTTGAGATCCTCGATCGCACGCGCCACGGTGTTCGGATTGATGCCGAGGAAGCCGGCCAGCTCCCGCATGCTGGGCAACGCCTGGTCCCGCGGGACGCCGCCGCCCTCGATGACGTGCTTCAGCTGCTCCGTCAACTGCCACCGGATCGGGATCGGGCTGTGAGCGTCCAGACGCAGGCGCATCGTGATTTTCATGACTCGTACAGTGGGATTCGCGAACCAGGGAGCTCACCGCCCTCTGTTCGGTCTCGCGTTCTCATTCCAGGCAGCGACAGCCTTCCCGCGAACATCAGAAAGTCCGCGATCCCAAAGAGATCGGTATAGGTCGTCCCGTTCCAATGCAGGGACACGGACGGATCCGATGTGTGACGCTCCTCGAAGTCAATCGCATACTTCTCGAGAAGGCCTTTTGCCCAGCGGGCGTCCTTGGTCCCATTCAGGAACAACGTCGGCTTCGGGGGCGGATCCGTCCAGCTCATCCTCGGTCCGGATTCCATTCAGGCCCCGCTCGCACACCACGACGATGACGGACGCGCCCGCGCGTCAGCGGGGATCCGGTGTTGGCAGGCCACTTCCTCGAGCTCAACGAGGGACCGACCGTCGCCTTCAGCGCATGCCTGACAGGTTAGGTACTTCAACTCGGGACGAAAGTACCAATAGCGCACCGTGATCCGGCCCACGTGGCCTCCGGGGCCGAGATGGAAGAGGGGGTCGGCGGCGAGGGCGGTGTCGGCCGCGGCCATCGTCAGCTCTCTGACCGTCATCGTGGGCCAGCGGCACCCACTCTGTGGAACCTTCCGAAACTGCTCGGCGCGGCGCGCCGGCGCGACCATGACCGCGGCACCACATGCGTCCATTGACTCGATCTCCCTCCGCATCGGCTTCAGCCTCTCATCTCAGGACGGGTCCACATCCGAGCGGCTGCCAGTTCGCGGTGACCAGCGCCATCGCGGCCGGATCCGGTCAGGCGCGGCTTTCCGTTACTGGGCAATGATGGGCCAGATCTTCCGCTGGC
>JBIOVM010000005.1:0-19361 GCA_044867785.1 Candidatus Rokuibacteriota bacterium
GAGCTCGCGCCGAACGGCGTCGATCGCGGCCCGGAGATCCTCGGGCGCGGGCAAGGCTGGCGAGTAGGCGGCGCGGGCGAGCGCCGCGAGCCGCGCCACGTCGGGGTGGGTCGGGTCCCAGGCGGCCAGCGCCGCCTGGACGGCCTCGTCGTGCCCGTCTTCGGCGAGGAGGACGATGCGGTGGAGCTCGGCGACGGGCGAGCTCTCCTCCTCCACCAGCTCCTCGTACCAGGCGATCGCGTCGTCCCGCGCCTCGGCGTCGGAGGCGAGCGCGAAGCGGAGCAACGGGCGCTCCCAGGCCGGGGCCCGCGCCGCCGCGGCCCGCAGGTCCATCTCGCGCGCGACCATGCGCTCGAGCGATTCCTCCGGCCGCTCGAGCACGTCGAGCCCGTGCGCCGGCCACAGGAGGAGGACGGCCAATCCGCCCAGCAGCCCGAGGGCGACGCCCGTCACCCACCGGTGAAGCCGCGGGCCCCGGACGATGGACTCGACCGGCGCCTCTTGCTCGGACTGGACCGACATGCGGCGGCAGTATACCGCGGGGTCCGACGGGCCTTCGCGGGTGTCCCTTCTCCTGCTGGACGGCCCGCAGTACGATGCGGGCATGCGCGCGCGACGCGGCGGCCTCGCCCCGTACGTCCTCGCCGCGCTCGCCGTCGGGGCCGCGGCCGCCGGACCGGCGACCGCCTTCGACCTTCAGGGTCACCGTGGCGCGCGCGGGCTGGCCCCGGAGAATACCCTCGCCGGCTTCCGCAAGGCGCTCGAGATCGGCGTCTCCACGCTGGAGCTCGACCTCGGTCTGACTCGGGACGGCGTCCTGGTGGTGTCCCACGATCCGGTGCTGAACCCGGACGTGGTGCGCGGTCCCGACGGGCAGTGGCTCGCCGCGCCCGGGCCCGCGATCCAGACGCTCACGCTGGCGGAGCTCAAGCGCTTCGACGTGGGACGCCTCGATCCGCGGAGCCGCTACGCCCGGCAGTGGCCCGAGCAGGCGGCCGCCGACGGCCAGCGCGTCCCGACGCTCGCGGAGGTCGTCGCCCTCGCCCGGGCGTCCGGCCGGAACGTGCGGCTGAACGCGGAGACCAAGCTCCGACCCGACCGGCCCGCGGAGGCCCCCTCCCCCGAGGCGTTCGCGAAGGCCGTCGTGGACTTCTGGCGCGCGGAGGGCCTGGAGGCGATGGCCACCGTTCAGTCGTTCGACTGGCGCACCCTCGTCGAGATCACGCGGCTCGCGCCCGAGATCCGGACCGTGTGCTTGACGATCCAGCAGCCCAGCTTCGACAACGTGGAGCAGGGGCGTCCGGGCCCGTCGCCGTGGACCGCCGGCCTCGACGTCGACGACCTCGGCTCGGTGCCGCGCCTGGTGGCGCGCGCGGGATGCGCGGCATGGTCGCCCTTCTTCCGCGAGCTGACGCGCGAGGGGGTCGCGCAGGCCCGCGCCCTCGGCCTCGTCGTGATCCCCTGGACCGTCAACGACCGGGCCGACATGGCGCGGATGATCGAGAGCGGGGTCCACGGGATCATCACCGACTATCCCGACCGCCTGCGTCAGGTCATGGCGGAGCGGAATCTCCCGCTCCCGTAGCCGCGATGGACTCACCGACGGGCGCGGCGCGGCTCCTGGAGGCGATGGACCTCATCGACCTCCACATCCACGTGGGCGCGGCAGTGGCGCCGCACATCCTGTGGGAGATCGCCCACGACCACGGGTTCAAGCTGCCGGTGAAGAGCTACCCGGAGTTCCAGGACCTCGTCTACGCGGATCCGGAGCGTGTCACCTCCCTCGACGGCTACCTCGACATCCTCCATCGCTGGACCGAGCGCATCCAGTCGTCGCCCGCGGCCATCGAGCGGTCGGTCTACTCGATCATCGGCAAGGAGTACCGCTCCTCCCGCGTGTCGACCATCGAGCTGCGCTTCAACCCCATGAAGCGGAACCTGGGCGGCGAGCGCGATCTCGATCACATCATCGCCGCCGCGATCCGTGGCATGGAGCGCGCCTGCCTCGCCTACGGAATCCGTGCGGGATTGATCTTCTGCCTCGCCCGCGAGTTCGACTACGAGCTGAACGACATCATCGTCCGCAAGGCGGAGCGCTACCGGGACCGCGGCGTGGTGGGCATCGACCTGGCCGGCCCGGAGAAGCACACCCTCGAGTTCGGGAGCGACGTGGATCGCTACCACAACCTGTTCGCCCGGGCGCGCGCCGCCGGCCTCGGCACGACGATTCACACCGGCGAGACCTCCCACACGGGCGCCGACGGCGTCTTCGCCGTGCTGGACAAGCTCCGGCCCGATCGCATCGGCCATGGAATCGCCGCCGCGCAGAATCGGGAGCTCATGCGACGCCTGGCGGACCAGGGGACGGTGCTCGAGCTCTGCCCCTCGTCGAACCTCCGGACGCGCGCCGTCTCGGGCTGGGACGAGCTCCGCGAGGTGTACCAGCGGCTCCGCGATGCCGGCGTGCGGACGACTGTGAACACCGACGGCCCGTACCTGCTCCGAACCACGCTTCGCCACGAGCTCGAGCTCCTCCTGACGCACGACGTCTTTGGCCCGGACGACCTCCGGGGTTGCATCGAGACCGCACGGCGGGCGACGTTCGTCCGCTAGGCGCGCGTCAGGCGTCCGCGAGGCGGCCGGCAGGCGGCTCACCCCCACACACGGAGGAAGACGTGAAGCGCCAGGTCATCAGCACCGACGCAGGTCCTCGAACGGGTCTCCCCTACTCCCAGGCCATCCGCCACGGCGACCTCGTGTTCGTGGCGGGGCAGGTCGCGCTCGACCCGGCCACGGGCCGGGTCGTCGAGGGCGACATCCGCGATCAGACCCGGCAGGTCCTGGAGAACATCCAGGCGATCCTCCGGGCGGCCGGGACCTCGCTCGCGCACGCCGTCGAGTGCCTCTGCCTCCTCAGCAACATCGGGGACTTCGCGGCGTTCAACGACGTCTACAAGGGCTTCTTCCCCACGGACCCGCCCGCCCGGACGACGGTTCAGGCGGTGCTGCCGCGACCGGGTCTGCTGGTGGAGATCCGGGCGGTCGCCGCGATGCCCCCGGCGCGGGCGACGAGACGCGCCTCGAAGCCGGCCCGGCGGGCGACGGCCAAGCGCCGCCGGCGGTAGCGGCTCCGCCTACCGGCCGCGGAAGACCGGGGCGCGTTTCTCGGAGAAGGCCCGCACGCCTTCGCCGAAGTCCTCGGTGTGCCCGCTCTGGGCGATCGCCTGGCTCTCGTGCTCCATCTGGGTCTCGAGGCTCTCGGTCGTCGACAGGTGGAGGAGCCGCTTGCCTCGGCCGAAGGCCAGGGTCGGGCCCTGGGCAAGCTCCGCGGCCAGGCGCCGCACCGCCTCCGGGAACTCCGCGTCCGGGACGACGCGCGTTGCGAGTCCCCACTCGACCGCTTCCTTCGCGGTGAGGACGCGGTTCGTGTAGAAGAGCTCCACGGCGCGGCGGATGCCGCAGAGCCGCGGCAGCCAGTAGGTCGAGGAGCCGTCCGGTGTCGCGGCGATGCGCGAGTACGCCATCGTGAACCGGGCGGACTCGGTGGCGATGACGAGATCGCCGGCCATGGCGAGCGCAAGCCCGCCGCCGGCGGCCACGCCGTTGACGGCGGTGATGACGGGCTTCGGGGTCCGCACGAGGCGGGAGACGACGCCGTGGATGTAGGTCGTGAGCTCCTTCAGCAGCACGCCGACCCGCGGCAGGCCCTGGACGAAATCCTTGACGTCGCCCCCGCCGCAGAAGGCCTTCCCCGCGCCGGTGAGGACGACGCAGCGCACCGCGGGGTCCTCGTCCACCTCCAGGACGGCGCCGAGAAGCTCGCGAGCGAGCGCGAGGGTGAGGGCATTGTAGGCCTCTGGACGCGCGAGCGTGATCGTCGCGATGCCCTCGGCCACGTCGAGCCGGATCGTCTCGTAGCGCATGCGCGTCTCCTCGCTGGGGTCAGACCCCCGAAGCGGCCCCCGTGCGCGGCGTTCAGTGCACGGCGGGGTCTGACCTCGGCCATTCTGCCACGCGAGCCGCAGCGCCCGCCAGGTGACGGCCGGATCACGACCGGACGGATCGGGTAGAATGGCGCCGTGACCCAGCGCGTGACCTGGCTGGTGGCGGTCGTCCTGGTGGTGGCGCTGCTCGTCATCGGCGGGCTGGTGTCCATCCGCGTCGACCTCCACCCGCCCCGGTGGGCGGCGGCCGAGTTCTGGACCAACGCCCCCAAGGACGGGCCGCTTCAGCCCGCCTTCAAGCTCTGGGTCGACCTCGCCAAGGCGGCCCGGCCGGCCGTCGTGAACGTCAGCACCCAGGGGCGGGTCGCCGATCCCCGGACCGAGTTCTTCCGCCGCTTCTTCGAGGGCACGCCGCCGCCCGGCGGCCAGCGATCGAGCCTCGGCTCCGGGTTCATCATCTCGACCGACGGTTACGTCGTGACGAACAACCACGTCGTGGGCGGCGGCGGCGACATCAGCGTGCGGCTCTCCCGGGGCGGCGACTACCCCGCGCGCGTCGTCGGCACCGACCCACCGACCGACTTGGCCCTCCTCAAGATCGACGCGGCCCAGCTGGTCGCACTCCCGCTCGGCGATTCCGACCAGCTCCAGGTGGGCGAGCCGGTCATGGCGATCGGAAACCCGTTCGGCCTCGACCAGACCGTCACGACCGGGATCGTCAGCGCCAAGGAGCGCTTCATCGGAAGCGGCCCGTACGACGAGTTCGTCCAGACCGACGCGTCCATCAATCCCGGCAACTCCGGCGGGCCCCTGATCGACAGCCGAGGCGCGGTGGTGGCCATCAACAGCGCAATCTTCTCCCAGTCGGGCGGTTCCATCGGCATCGGCTTCGCGATCCCGGTGAACCTCGCGAAGACGGTGCTGCTCCAGCTGCGGGACCGAGGCTCGGTGGTCCGAGGGTATCTCGGGGTGTCCGTCCGGCCGCTCGCGACGGACGGAACCGAGAGCGACCAGAAGGGCGTCGCCGTGGAGAGCGTGGTGGAGGGCGCCCCCGCCGAGCGAGCCGGCGTCAGGAAGGGCGACGTCATCGTCGCCGTCAACGACCAGCCGATCGTCACACCGCCCGAGTTGACGCGCCGGATCGTCGGCATGGCGCCGGGCACGCGCGTCGAGCTGTCGATCCGCCGCCAGGGCAACACGCTGAAGATCCCGGTCGAGCTCGGCGTCCGTCCCGAGCAGCCCAAGCGCTAGCCGGCACGCCGGTCGGAGTGGGGCACGCCCCCGGCGTTGCCTGAGCGAAGCCGCGCCGTCCTGATGGCGGTGGCCCTTCCGTTGACCGGAACCGGTGCGACGACTCGCGCGTGGCCGAGGCGGCGCGCGTGGACCGACTGGAGCCAGCGGGGCGCGCCCCGCTGCGGCGGCGCTAGTATTCCGGCGGGGCGTAGACGGTGAGAAAGAAGAGCGGCCCGGCGCCCACGCTCCGCACGTGGTGGAGCGTACCGGCCGGGATCAGGACGAGCGCGCCGGACCTCACGGTCAGCGGCTCGTCGCCGATTCGCACCTCGGCCTCGCCCTCGATCACGTAGACGATCTGGTCGGCCGCGTGCGTCTCGGCGGGACCGGCGTCCTGCCCAGGGGCGACGGTCATGACGGCCGTCTGGCTGCGCGCCGTCTCCTGGAGCACGCGGAAGTAGTCGCCCCGATGCTCGCCGGGA
The DNA here is from genome assembly GCA_044867785.1 of Candidatus Rokuibacteriota bacterium. Taxonomy (GTDB): domain Bacteria; phylum Methylomirabilota; class Methylomirabilia; order Rokubacteriales; family DASRDR01; genus DASRDR01. The sequence goes on from JBIOVM010000005.1 coordinate 5,660, forward strand.
CGGACTACGAGCTCGCCGCGGCGGAGCGGGCCCTTCTTCATCGCGTCCCCACGATACCGACGCCCTCCACGGTGGCCCCGGCGAGCCAGCGAGCCGGCCCGCACGGCAGGCTCACGAGGAACTCCCGGATCGCGGCATTGACCGCCGCGGGCTGCTCGAGCTGGGGAAAGTGCCCGGCGTCGGCGACCTCGACGAGACGCGCGCCGGCAATCGCGTCGGTGAGGAAGCGGCTGTACTTCACCGGCGTGAGCCGATCCTCCGTCCCCGCGACGACGAGCGTCGGCATCCGGATCGCGCCGACGCGCGGCCGCGCGTCGTACCGGTCGCACGCCAGGTAGTCCCCGAGCGTCACCAGCGGCGCGCATTGCCGGAGGACGCGGTCCACGACGGCCACGCGCTCCGCGGGCGTCGCGACGGCATAGGAGAGCCCCTGGATCACGCCCACGCCCTCGCCGGGGCGCTCGCGGAGGAGCTCGAGAATGCGGCCGAGAACCCGGAGCCGCGCGCTCGTGCCGACCAGGATCAGGCCCGCCAGTCGCTCGGGCCGCGCGAGCGCCAGGGTCTGGGCGATCGCGCCGCCCATCGAATGGCCGACGAGAACGACCGGACCGCCGCCGAGCGCGTCGAGGAAGCCCGCCAGCCAGTCGGCGTACGCGACGATGCTCTGGCCGCCGCGGCCCCGCTCGTGTCCGTGCCCGGGCAGGTCGGGCGCGATCACGCGCGCGATGTCGCCCAGGCCGTCGAGCTGCGGCTGCCAGAGGTCCGCGCTGCCGCCCGCGCCGTGGACCAAGACGAGCGGCGGCCCCGTCCCCGCCTCGAGCCAGGCCGCCGGACGCCCGGCGACCGGGCGCGTGCGCCGAACAGGCTCGGTCACAGCCCGGCACCGCGCGCCGTGATCGGCCAGAGGGCCTCGACGCGGCCGCCGCGGACGGCCACGTACCAGTCGTGCAGGTTGATGGTCGGATCGCAGTGGCCCGGAACGAGCCACACGCGGTCGCCGAGCGCGAGCCCGCGGCCGTCCGGCTCGAGCCGCAGCACGCCGTGCTCGTCGGAGGCGCGCTGATACTCGACGCCCGCCCGGTCCCGGACGCGGGGCATCCCCTTGTCGACCGAGAGCGCCTTGAGGCCGGCGTCGACGACCGCACGGTCGGCGGCCGGCCGGCTCATCACCGTCGCCAGGACGTACAGCGACTGCTCGAACTCCCGCGGGAACCCCTCGACCATTCCGTACTCGACGTCCATGAAACAGTACGAGCCGGCCTGCACCTCGGTGTAGACGCCGCTCGCCGCCTCCCACCGGTACGTGCCCGTCCCCGCCCCGCTCACGGTCTCGCACGGGAGCCCGTGGCGCTTCAGCAGGTCCGCGGTCTGGCGCACCTGATCGATGGACACGTCCATCGTCGCGCGCCGCTTCTCCTCCTCGTTGATGTGCTGCGCGCGGCCATGGTAGGCCTGGAGGCCCGCGAACCGGAGCCCCGGCTGCGCCGCCACGTGGCGGGCCAGCTGGAGCGCCGGCTCGCCGGGCGGCACGCCGCACCGGCTCATCCCGACGTCGATCTCGACGAGCACCGGCAGCCGCACGCCGAAGGCGCGCGCCGCCTCGTCCAAGTCGCGGACGTTGCCCGGATCGTCGGCGCACACGGCCACCTCCGCCTGCCGCGCGAGCGCGACCAGGCGGGCGATCTTCCGGGCGCCGACCACCTCGTTCGACACGAGGACGTTCCGAACGCCCCCGTAGACCATCGCTTCCGCCTCGCTCACCTTCTGGCAGCAGGCGCCCACGGCGCCCCGCGCGACCTGGTGGAGAGCGACCACCGGGCATTTGTGCGTCTTGGCGTGGCCGCGGAGCCGCACGGGCGTGCCCCGGAGCGAGGCCGCCATCCGGTCGAGATTGCGCTCGTAGGCGTCCAGCTCGACGACGAGGGCCGGGGTGTCGATCTCGGCGACGGGGATTCCGATGTCGGCGGGCGGTCGCGTGGTCACGGTGTGGTCTCCTCGGCACCGGGGGTCACAGGCGTGGGAGCACCTCGTCGACGAGCAGGCGCATGGACCGCGTCCAGAGCTCCCGCGGCTCCCACTCGTGGCCGATGACGAGCAGCGTCCCGAAATCGCCCACGTCCGCGCGGAGGGCGCGGATGCGGCGCACCACCTCGTCGGGATCGCCGATCAGCCACGTGTTGTCGGCCAGGTACTCGAGCGTGACCGCGCCGTCCGGCATCGCCGGATCCTGCTTGAGGACATCGAGCCCCCGCCCTTTCTTGACGAGCGGGAAGAAGTAGCCCGTCCAGTCGCGGGCCATCGACCCGGTCAGCGCCGCCCGGCGCGCCTCCGCCGTCGTGTCGGCGACGAGGACGTCGCGCGCGATCCGCCAGGTCGCGCGGTCGGCCACCCGGCCCCCCTGCTGCGCGCCCGCCTCCACCGAGCTCCAGTGCGTCTTCAGCACGCGGGGCGGCACGAAGTTGATGCTCATCGGGATGTAGCCGCGCTCGCCGGCCAGGGTCAGCGTGTCGGACTTCTCGGTCACGCCGGCGACCGCGATCGGCGGGTGCGGACGCTGGTACGGGCGGAAGTGGAGCCGGAGCGCGATGTCCTCCTGCGGCTCGGGAACGCGGAAGCGCCAGCGCGAAGCCTCGTAGACGCCCGGCTTCGGATCGTTCCAGAGGTCCAGGATCAGGTCCAGCGCCGCGCGGGTCACCGTGCGATGCTCCCCGGCCTTCGCGTCGAGCTCGAAGAGCTCGAGGTCGCCCGGGAAGCCGCCCGAGCCCACGCCCCAGAGGAAGCGGCCGCGCGCCATCTGGTCGAGCTGCGCGATGCGCTGAGCCAGCATGAGCGGATTGTGGTTCGGGAGGCACGAGACGCCCGTCCCGAGCTTCATCCGCTGCGTCACGCCGAGCGCCTGGGCGATGAAGAGGTCCGGGCACGGGATGTTCTCCCACTCTGCCGTGATGTGCTCGCCGACCCACGCTTCCTCGAAGCCCAGCTGGTCGAGGAACACGAGCTGCTCCAAGTCATCCGCCATCGTGCGCCCGGGATCGGCGCCCGGGGGGTGGAGCGGCATCGTGAAGTACCCGACGCGCATCGAGGCCTCCTCTCGCGGGAGCGGGGGCGCACGCGCGCGCCCGGTCGCGACGCGGCTAGCGTACCATGGGCCGCCGGCGCCGCCCGGCGGTCCGGCCTCGCCGGCCGGTCGACCTCGCAGCCGCGCCGAGCGTTTGCCGTTCCCGATCGGCCCACGTATCCTGTGGCCGCATTCGGCTTCGGCGGCCCGAGCGGCCGCAGCGAGGTGCCCGCCGTGTCGAAGACGCTGGCTCGAGAGTGGCCAAGCCGGCTGGGTAGCGAGGGGCCGCTCCTGGCCGGCATCGCGACCGCGGCCCTGTTCCTGGCGTTCGGCAAGGGCTGGCTTGCCGACCTGTCGAGCGCCGCCTGGTTCACCTTCCTGCTGGCGTGGCTCTTCGGGGTGATCCTCGCCTCGGCGTTCGCCGTGGTGCGCCACGCCGAGGGCCTCGCCGATCGCACCGGCGAGCCTCTCGGCACGCTCGTCCTGACCCTCTGCATGAGCGGCATGGAGATGATGATGATCACCGCGGTCATGTACGAGGGGGAGCGGGAATCGGCGCTGGCGCGCGACACCATGTTCGCCATCGTGATGATCGTGCTGAACGGGCTGATCGGGGTCTGCCTGCTGCTCGGCGGGCTCCGATACCACGAGCAGACGTACAACCTCTACGGGGCGAACGCGTTTCTGGCCGTCCTCCTGCCGCTGACCGTGCTCGGCCTCGTGCTGCCGACCTTCACGGTGTCTTCGCCCGGGCCCACTCTATCCCCGCTCCAGGCCACGTTCCTCATCGTGATGTCCGTGGGTCTCTACGCCGTCTTCCTGGCCATCCAGACCCGCCGTCACCGCGACTACTTCGTGGCGCCAGCCGCGGCGTCCGCTCCGGCCGCAGCCCATGGCACGGAGGCGCACGGCGGGTCCTCCGCTACCCGCGGCCTGCTGCTCTTGGCCTACGCGCCCCTGATCGTGCTCCTGGCGAAGTACATCGCGGTGCCGATCGACCATGCGATCAGCGTCCTGGGGGCCCCCGCCGCGCTGGGAGGCTTCCTCGTCGCGGTCCTGATCCTGTCCCCCGAATCCCTCGCGGCCGTCCGCGCCGCGCGGGCCAACCAGCTCCAGCGCTCGATCAACCTCGCGCTGGGGACCGCGCTGTCGAGCATCAGCCTGACCGTTCCGGCGGTGCTCCTCATCGGCTTCGTGACCGACCGGAGCATCGTGCTCGGCCTGGACGCCGCCTCGACCATCCTGCTCGTGCTGACGCTGGCGGTGAGCATGCTGACGTTCGCGCTCGAGCGCACCAACGTGCTGCTGGGGGCGGTACACCTCCTGCTGTTCCTCGCGTACCTGATGCTCATCTTCGAACGATAAGGCACGCCCTCTCAGCGATCCACGATCGGCACGAAGCGGCGCCAGGGACCGATCGCCTCGCGGTACTGCTTCGCCAGCGTCTGGACGATCTGGCCGACGTGGTTCATGTCGTGGACCGTCCAAGTGGCGAGCAGCTGGCCGAGCGTCACGGAGCCGAAGTCGGGGTGAGTCCCGCGGCGCGCGAGGCGCTCCGGCGTGAGCTTCATCGCCGCCAGGGCCGTCAGGCTCCCCCGCCGCCGCTCGGCGAAGACGTCGAGCAGCTGCTCCAGCGAGAGCGTCTTGTAGCGCTCGAACTGGGCGACGCGGTCGAACGGCTCGAACGGGCGCGACTCGCCATGCTCGAGGATCACCCGGGCGCGGGGGATCCAGTTGACCTCCTCGGCGAACGTCATGTGCCCCACGGTGACGAAGGGGCTCCATGTCTCCGGACCTTCGTCGCTGCGCGTCCACTCGTCCGACACGCCGGCCAGCAAGGCTCGCAGCGTGGCGGGCGTGCGGCTCAGCAGCTCGACCGCCCGCTCGACCCGGAACTCCATGGCCGTCCTCCCGCGCGCCATGGTACCGCACCCGTCCCGCGAGCCCGCCCCCGCCCCGGCCCCCGCCTCCTGACGCCGATGGGCCGATGCGGTAGACTGCGCCCGGAGTCCGATCGATCACCCGCATCCGGAGGAGCGACCCTCATGGCTGAGACCGGCAAGCTGGCCGCGTGGCTGGGCGTGGGCAAGGGGTTCGAGATCCGCGAGTACCCGGTGCCGGACCCCAGGCCGGGGGCGGTCCTCATCAGGGTGTCCATCGCCAACATCTGCGGCTCCGACATGCACTACTGGAAGGGCGAGCAGGACCTGGAGAAGCGCGGGCGGAAGCTGCCCCTCAACACGGGGCACGAGCACATGGGCCGGGTCGCGAAGCTCGGCGCCGGGGTGACGACGGACTCGTCGGGTCAGCCGCTTCGCGAGGGGGACCGCGTGATCTACCGGTACTTCCTTCCCTGCGGGCGGTGCCGCGCCTGTCTCCGCCGCCAGACGAAGTCCTGTCCCACGCGGCAGTCCAACTGGACGGTGCCGTGCGACGTGTGGCCCCACTTCCAGGGCGGCTACGGCCAGTACTTCTACCTCGGCCCGAACCACGCGATCTTCCGGATCCCCGACGAGATCAGCGACAAGATGGCCGCGGGCATCAACTGCGCGTTCACCCAGGTCCTGGCCGGGCTCGACATCGCCGGCTTCAAGGCCGGCCGGACGGTCGCGATCCAGGGCGCGGGCGGGCTCGGCGTCTACGCCTGCGCCGTTGCCCGCGAGATGGGCGCGTCGCGGGTCATCGTCATCGACGGCATCGACGAGCGCCTGGAGCTCGCCCGGAGCTTCGGCGCCGACGAGGTGGTCGATCTCCGCGAATGCCCGACGCCGGCGGCGCGGATCGAGCGCGTGATGGAGCTCACCGAGCGCTGGGGCGCCGACGTCGTGATGGAGCTGGTGGGCAACCCGAACGTCGTCGACGAAGGCCTCCGGATGACCGCGCCGGAAGGCACCTATCTCGAGATCGGCAACATCAACGTCGGCTGGGAGACGCGCTTCGACCCCGCCTGGATCCTCTTCGGCAACCGCCGGATCATCGGCGTCGCCCACTACGAGGCCGAGCACCTGAAGGCGACGCTCGACCTCATGATCCGGACGCGCGAGCGGTACCCCTACGACCGGATCCTCTCGCACACGTTCCCGCTGGACGAGATCAACGAAGCGTTCCGCCGGCAGGAGGACGGCCATATCACGCGCGGCGCCATCGTGCCCGTCTAGCCGTCCCCGCTCCGCGGACGGAGGTGTCATCGACCGGTCCTCGTCGTGACGCCCCCGCACCGGTGAGCCGCTCCGTCGGCGCCTACCTCGGCATCGACTTCGGGACGACCAGCACGAAGTCCGCCCTCGTCGACGTCGAGACGGGCGCGCTGACCCGTGTGCGCCACCATCCGGCCATCCCGCCGAGCCCCGGTCCGCCCGGGCGCTTCGAGGTCCCGCTCGAGGCGATCCGGGAGCGCTTCCTCGAGCTCTGCACCGAATATGCGGCCACGCTGGACGCTCCGCTCGCCGGGATCGTCACCTGCAGCGAGATGCACGGCTTCGCGCTCGCCGACGACACGGGGCGGCCCCGGTCGGCCTACGTGAGCTGGAAGGACGAGCGCTCCCGCGAGCCGATCGCCGGCGTCGACAGCGTCAGCCTGGTCACGCGCGCGCTCGGAGAGCGCTTCAAGGCGATCACCGGGATGCGCCCGCGACCGGGCCTGCCCCTCATGAACCTCGTTCACCTGCTGCGCGAGACCGCGCTCCCCGACGGTCTGCACGTCGTCTCGCTGCCCGAGTGGCTCGCGCGGGCCGTCGGCGACGCCACCGGGCGTGGACATCCCACCATGCTGGCCGGCATGGCGCTCTACGACGTCGAGACATCCCGAGGCTCGGACGAGCTGGTCGCGCTGGTCCGCGAGCTGACCGGCCGCTCGGTGCGGCTGGCTTCGCCGGCGGAGGCGGCCGCCGTCGCGGGAACCTGGCGCCACCGGAGCCGCCGGATCCCGATGCACGTGGGCGCCGGCGACCACCAGACGACGCTGCTCGGCGCCGGCGTGACGGCGGGCGACTGCGTCTCGCTGAACGTCGGCACCGGATCGCAGCTGGCCGTCCTCGACCGGGCGGCCGACGACCCCGCCGTCGAGCGCCGGCCGTACTTCGACGGCGGCATGCTGCACGCGATCACGCACATCCCGGGCGGCCGCGCGCTCACGACCTTCCTCGGCTTCCTCGAGGACGCGGCGCGCGCCGGCGGAGCGCCCGCGCCCGATTTCTGGCCGCAGCTGGCCGGCCTCGATGCCGGCGACGTCGCAGGGGCGAGCCTCGACGTCGACCTCGCGGTGTTCCGCGGCGCCTGGGGGTACGCGGGCGGCGGCCGGCTCGGCCGCATCGAGGACGGCACCTTGACCGTGCGGAACTACCTCGCGTCCGTGCTGCGCGCCTTCGTCGCGCAGTACGCGGCGCTCGTGCCGAAGCTCGATCCCGGACGCCGCCTCGGCCGGATCGTCCTGAGCGGGGGCCTCGCGCGCCGGATGCCCGCACTGCCCGGCTTGCTGGCGGCGGCGACCGGCTACGCCGTCACCGAGCCGACGGCGATCGACGAGTCGCTTCTCGGTCTCCGAGCGCTGGCGGTGGTCGCGAGCGGGCGCGCGCGGACGGTCGCCCAGGCGCACGCCGCGTTCCCTCGCGACGAGGCCGCCCCCGGCCGACCGGCCTGATCGGACGGCGGCGCCGGCGGCTACGCGCGCACGCGCGCCGCCACCCGCGTGAGAAAGCGCTCGAGTCCCGCCAGATCGTAGGGCGGGCGGGCCGCCACGATGAAGTGCGTGACGCCGACGGCGACGTACTCCTGGAGCCGGTCGACCGCGCGGCTCGCGTCGACAGGCAAGAGCGACTCCCACAGCCAGGCGCGCAGCCGATCCTCCAGCTGGGCGGCCGGCACCCCTTCGGTTTCGAGCCGCCGGCGCTCGGCGAGGAGGTTGGGATTGTGCATCCGCACCATCGCCTCCCACATCGCCTCGGCCTGGGCCTCGCTCCGCAGCACCACCGACACCCGGATGTCCTCGGCCGTGCGGCCGACCGCGCGGCAGTGCTCGCGCAGCACGTCGAGCTTTCGGGCGAAGGCGCTGGGGCCGACCTCGCCGTTCCACTCGTCGGCGTGCTTGGCGACGACCCGCAGCGTGAACCGCTCGCCGCCGCCCCCGATCAGCACCGGCAGGCGCCGGTCTCCGAGGGGTTTGGGCTCGCAGAGCGCGTCCTCGAGACGGTAGAAGCGTCCGGCGAAGCTCGTGCGGGGCTCGGTATGGAGCCGGCGGATGACCGTCAACGCCTCGTCCAGCCGCTCGATGCGCTCCCGGGTCGTGCCGAACGGAAGCCCGTAACCGTCGTGCTCCGATTGGAGCCACCCGGCCCCGAGGCCGAGCGTGAACCGCCCGCCGGCGACGTGGTCGAGCGTCGCCGCGACGTTGGCCAGGACCGCGGGATGCCGGAACGTGTTGCTGAGCACCAGGTGCCCGACCCCGATGCGCCGCGTCTGCGCGGCGACCGCCGCCAGCAGGGTCGTGGCCTCGTAGCAGGGTCCCGTCGGGTCGCCGTAGCCGGCGTAGAAGTGGTCGGGCACCCATCCCGTGTCGAAGCCCATCTCGTCCGCCCGCCGCCAGACCTCCAGTAGGTCGGGCCACGTCGTCTGCGCGACCCCGGTGAAGACCCCGAACCGGATCGGATGCGGCGCAGCGCCCATCGCGGCGCCCGTCATCCCGAGGCCTCGCGGAACCGCTCGAGCCCCGCGAGGAGCGCATCGACGGTCGCGCCGCCGCTCCAGACGATGACCTCGGTGACGCCCGTGTCCCGCATCCGCCCGAGATCGGCCCGGACCTGGGCCGCGCTGCCCGCCAGGAGACCGCGCTTGGCGTCGTCGAGGGCCGCGTCCGTGACGTGAGCGCCCGTCGCCAGGTAGACGACCTCGAGCCGCGCCGGGTCCCGGCCCGCCTCCTGCGCGAGGGTTCGGAGCTGGATGATCATCTGGCCGAGCGGGGCGAGCGGGAGCCCCGAGGGCAGCCAGCCGTCGGCGTGCGTCGCCGCGCGACGCAGGGCCGCCGGCACGTAGGCGGCGAGGTAGAGCGGCGGATGCGGCGTCCGCGCGGGCTTGAGTCCGACGATCGAGCGCGCCACGCGGAAGTGCCGGCCGTGGAACTCGACGGGATCCGGACCCCACAGCGTCTTGAGGACCTGGATGAACTCGTCGGCGCGCTCGGCGCGCGCCTTCGGATCGGCCCCGACCGCCTCCAGCTCGTCGACCGACCACGCCTGGCCGAGTCCGACCCGAAGCCGTCCGCCGGAGAGCACGTCGAGCGTCGCGAGCCGGCGGGCGAGGACGACCGGGTTGTAGAAGGGCATGTTGAGGATGCTCGTCCCGAGCGTGATCCGCCGCGTGTGGGCGGCGGCGAAGGTCAGCGCCTCCACCGGGTCCATCGAGCGCTTGAAGTAGTCGGGCAGCACGCCGTCCGGGGTGGCCGGGTACGGTGACCGCGGCGCGACGGGCGCGAGCAGACGATCCGCCGCCCAGGCGGAGTGATATCCGAGGGCTTCGGCCCGCTCGGCGGCGCGCGTCAGCGCCTCCGGCCCGGCCAAGGGTCCAAACGTCGGCAAGCCGCAGCCAAGCTTCATGCGGAACCCTCCAAGTTTTTCGGGGTCGGTCGACGCGGCAGGAGTCGCCTTGCCTTGACAGGCGGAGACCGGTGTCCCAGACTACTCGGCGCACCCGTACGTCGAAATCGATCCTAGCACGCCAAAGGAGGGTGTCATGGACGACACTCGGTCCGCGCCGCGCGCCGGCGCCGTCTCCCGTCGTACCGTGCTCCGCATCGGGGGCGCTGCCCTCGCCGGCGCCGCCACGGGCCCCTTCGTCTTCACCCCCGCCCGCGCCCAGGGCTTCAACTGGAAGCGCTTCCAGGGGAAGGAGCTCTTCTTCCTCTTCTACAAGCACCCGTGGGTCGACGAGATGGTCAAGCACATCCCGGAATTCGAGTCGATGAGCGGGATGAAGGTGAAGTACGAGATCCTGCCCGAGGTCCAGGGGCGCCAGAAGCTGGTCGTCGAGATGACCGGGGGCTCGGGCGGCGTGGACGGCTTCCATTCCTCCACCCACGTCGAGAAGCGCCGCTTCTGGAAGTCGGGCTGGTACCACCCCGTCAACAAGTTTCTCGAGGACGCGACGCTGACGCCTCCGGACTTCGACTGGAACGACATCGTCGCGGGGGCGAAGCTCGCGGTGCAGCAGCCCGACAAGACGATCAGCGGGATCCCGACCTTCGTCGACCCGTTCGTCCTGTTCTACCGGAAGGACATCTACGACCAGAAGGGGTGGAAGGCGCCCAAGACGCTCGCCGAGATGGAGAGCCAGGCCAAGGCGCTCCACGGTCCCCCCGGCATGTACGGCATCGTCTACCGCGGGCTCAAGAACGCGAACGCGACGCCGTGGGCCTACATGCTGTTCGCGATGGGCGGGGATTACCTCACCAAGGACGGCAAGTCCGCCATCAACACCCCCGAGTGGACGAAGACGATGGATCTCTACGCGGGCATGCTCCGGCAGTACGGCCCGCCGGGAGTCGTGAACTTCAACTGGTACGAGTGCTCGGCCGCGTTCATGCAGGGCCAGGTGGGCATCTACTTCGACGGCGTCAATTTCGCCAATCAGTTCGAGGACCCGGCGAAGTCGAAGATCGCCGGCAAGGTCGCCTACGCGGTCTTGCCCGCGGGCCCCGGCGGCCACCACACCTGCACCTTCACGAACGCGATGGCCGTCTCGTCGCAGAGCAAGAACAAAGAGGCGGCGTACATGTTCTGCTGCTGGTCCACCAACAAGCAGAACGCCGTGCGCGAGCTCCTCGCGGGCGTGGGCGTCGGCCGCGCCTCGGCGTGGACGAACGCCGAGGTCAAGGCGAAGCCCAAGATGCCGCAGAGCTGGTACGACGCCTACCTCGACTCGCTCAAGATCGGGAAGCCCGGCCTGCCGGAGATCGTGGGCGTCACGGAGTATCGGGACATCATCGGCGTCGCCATCCAGAAGGCGATCGAGGGCATGCCCTCGGCGCAGGCGCTGGCGGAGGCGCACAAGGATTTCCAGGATCTCCTGAACCGAACCGAAAGCTAGCCATCCGGACCGGCTGAGGCGGGTGGCGCCGGCTCCGACCCCGGCGCGACGAGGCGACGTTTGACCCCTTCCGTCGTACCTGGCGCAACGCACGTTGCGCCAGGTGGCGGCACGGGTGACGGCGCCGAGGAGCGACGGGGGCGAGCCGGCGACAGGACCCGCCGCGGCGAGGCCCGCCATGTGGGAGCGCACGTGACCCCACGGATTCTCGATCCTGCTCTTCTCGCCGAGCTCGCCTCGGTGGACACCCCCACGATCTGCAACGCCATCGAAGCCTTCAAGGCGCGCGACGACAGCGAAGGCTTCACGGGCGCGCGTGTCCGCTGCCTCACCCCCGAGCTGGGCGTGATGGCCGGCTACGCGGTGACGGCGACGTGCGACAGCATGACGCCCGGTCAGCCGCGCCGCCGCGAGCCGTTCATGAAGCTCTGGGAGACGCTGGCGGCGGCGCCGAAGCCGGCGGTCCTGGTCTTCCAGGACGTCAGCCCGTCGGCGACCCACTCGGTGCACCTCGGGGACGTGATGGCCACGATCGCGACGCGCCTCGGCGCGATCGGCCTCGTCACCGACGGCGCCGTGCGCGACCTCGAGGGGATCCGCCCCCTGCGCTTCCACCTCTTCGCGCTCGGCGTGGCCGCCTCCCATGGGACGTTCAACGTCGTCGACGTCGGGGTGCCGGTGACCGTGGACGGCGTACGCATCCAGCCGGGTGACCTCGTCCACGCCGACGCGAACGGCGTCGCCACCGTGCCGCTCGAGATCGCCGACCGCGTCTACGCCCAGTGCAAGAAGGTGCACGAGCAGGAGCGCGCGATGCGCGAGTACGTGATCGGCAAGGACTTCACCCTCGAGGGTCTGCGCGAGCGGGTCCTGGGGCGGTCGACTCACTGATGGCCGGCGAGGGCGCACCGCGGGGCCGGCGGCATGGGTAGGCTCGACGGGCAGGTCGCCATCGTGACCGGCGCGGGATCGGGCATCGGCCACGCCACCGCCCGCATGCTGGCGGCCGAGAGCGCCGCCGTGGTGGTCGCCGGGCGGCGCCAGGCGCCGCTCGACGCGCTGGTGGCCGAGATCGCCCGGGCCGGCGGCCGCGCCGACGCCCGCACCGCCGACGTCGGGAAGCCCGACGAGGCCGTCGCGCTCGCGCGGTGGACCCTCGAGCGCCACGGCCGGGTCGACATCCTCGTCAACAACGCCGGCTCGTCGAGCCGGATCCGCAACGTCCGTTGGGTCGGGCTGGAGGAATGGGAGCGGGTGTTCGCCGTCAACATGACCGGCGTCTACGCGCTCACGCAGGCGGTCCTCCCCGACATGATCGCGCGCGGCGGCGGCACCATCGTCACGGTGTCCTCGGCCGCCGCGCTCCGGCCCGGGCTCCTCGGCGGGGCCCCCTACAGCGCCGCGAAGGCCGCCGTGCGGAACCTGATGGGCCACGTCCACACCGTGCTCCGGGACAAGGGGATCCGGGCGACGACGATCCTCCCCGCGGAGGTCGACACCCCGATCCTCGACAACCGACCGCTCGTGCCCGACGCCCGCGCGCGCGCCACCATGATGCAGCCGGAGGACGTGGCCGCCGCCATCTTGCTCTGCGTGACGCTGCCGCCGCGCACCGTCGTCGAGGAGATCGTGCTCAGTCCGACCATCGCCCGCGACCTCAGCGCCGACCTCGCGGTCGCGCGCGACCTCGGAGGACCATCGGGGGCCCGCTAGCGGACCGCCGCCCGCGGGCTGCCCGCGCTTCGAGACCGCACCACGTCACCCGCGACCAAAGGAGGACCCGATGTTCGACGTAGAGACGACTGCGCAGCCCCGGACGCTCTCGCGACGCACGGTGCTCCGATTCGGGGGGACCGCGCTCGCCGCCGCCGCGACCGGCCCGTTCGTCTTCACCCCCGCCCGCGCCCAGGGCTTCAACTGGAAGCGCTTCCAGGGCAAGGAGCTCTACCTGATCCTCTCGAAGCACCCCTGGGTCGAGGTGCTCGAGAAGAACATGCCCGAGTTCGAGTCGCTGACCGGGATGAAGGTCAAGTGGGAGACGCTCCCGGAGATCCAGGCGCGCCAGAAGCTCGTCGTCGAGATGACCTCCGCCTCGGGCGGCGTCGACGGGTTCTTCACCTCGCTCCACGTCGAGAAGAAGCGGTTCTGGAAGGCCGGGTGGTACGAGCCGCTCAACAAGTACCTCCAGGACCGGACCCTGACGCCGGCGGACTGGGACTGGGACGACCTCGCCGGCGGCGCGAAGTCGATCATCACCCAGAAGGACGGGACCATCTCGGCGCTGCCGGCCTTCGTCGACGCGGTGATCCTCTTCTACCGGAAGGATCTCTACGCGGCGAAGGGCCTGAAGCCGCCGAAGACGCACGCGGAGTGGGAAGCCCAGGCCAAGCAGCTCCACGGCCCGCCGGCCCTCTACGGGGCCGTTTTCCGCGGGCTCAAGAACGCGAACGCCACCATGTTCAGCAACACGCAGTTCTCGTTCGGCGCGGACTTCCTCACGAAGGACGGCAAGGCCGCGCTCGACAGCAAGGAGAACGTCGCGGCGCTCGACTGGTACGCGGGCGTGCT
>JBIOVM010000006.1:0-35309 GCA_044867785.1 Candidatus Rokuibacteriota bacterium
CCGCGCGACGGCGCGCCACGGCACGGCTCCGTCGACGCGACCGTCGCGAGCAACATCCTCGAGGCGAACCGGCCCCTGAGCCGGGGCGTCATCGCGATTCCTTGGGACACCAGCCGGTGGCTTCCCGCCGCGGTGGACCGGGTCGCCTACCAGGTCGCGCTGACCCGCGAGACGTTCGTCGTCAACTACCTGGATAGCCAGAGCCACGTCGACCTCGATGTCGGCTTCTACCGGGCGACCGATGTGTTGCGGTATCTGCCCCGGGCGCTCCAGGTCGCCCTCCTGGCGCCCTTCCCCACGGCGTGGGGACGGGCGGGCAGCTCCGAGTGGACGACCGCAGGCCGCCGGGTGGTCGCCGTGGAGATGTTGGGCGTGTACCCGGCGCTCCTGGCGCTCCTGTTCGCCGCGTGGCGGTGGCGGGGCCGGGCCGATCTGTGGATCGTGGTCCTCCCCAGCTTGGCGATCCTGGGCGTCTACGCCCTGGCGGTGCCCAACCTGGGCGCGCTTCACCGGTTCCGATACGGATTCCTCATGACGCTGGTCGGGCTGGGAGTCGCCGGCGGCTTGGACCTGCTCAGCCGGCGGGCCGGGTGGACCACCCCCCGCCCGAATTGAGGGATCGCACTCCCGCCAGTGCGGCCGAACCGGCGCAGAACCGCTCCCTTCGTTCTTCCGCTGAGCCCTGCGCGTCTAGGCACCCATGGCTCGATGCGAGTCCCCACGTCGCCACGCGAGCCCTCCCGCGAGGGCCGCGAAGCACGTGGCCGCCACCAGGTAGATCCAGACGACCGTCTCCGCTGACAGGGGCTGCGCGAGGTTGTGAACCCGGAACACTACCAGCAAGAAGACACCGAACCCGGCGGCGCATGCCGTCTTCAACCGCGCCGACACCCGGTCGGCGCGCTCGACCCAGATCGCCAGCGCGGGCACCAACCCGAGGAGGGAGACGGCGCGATACTCCCACGACACCGTGCCGAAGGCGGCCCCTTGGATGGCCAACGCCAGTCCGAGCGGCACCGCCGTGGCCGGCTCGGCGTAGGGGGACTGCCCGGCCCGCAGGGCGCGTGCGCCGAAATAGATCTGGGCGAAGTCGGCGCCGGCCGCGGCTCGGGCGGACGGACCCGGAACCGGCAGGAGGGGGTAGAACGGGACCGGAAAAAGCCGCGCCGGGTCCGCCGTGAGGAGGAGGTGGGCCACGCCGAGTCCCACCGCCAGGCTCAAGCCGGCCCGACCAGAAGCGCGAGCCTCCGGGGGACCCTGGACGCCGACGAAGGACTGACGCGCTCCATGCAACGCTCCGGAGTCGGCGCTCCAGCCGCGGAGGGGGCCTCCGCCCCGTGGACCATCGGAGACCCGCGCGCCTCCCGCAGCGCCGCTCCTCGGCCTGGCTCGGACCGGCCGCTACGGCGGCCTTTCATCCGGCGTCGCGCGCCACGACAGCTCGATATTCGAAGGCCACCCGGCGGTCCACAGAAGCCGTACCGCCCCGGAACCGAACGGCGGCAGCAGGGCCCGGGCCTCACTCGCGGAAAGGAGGTTCAGGTTCGATTCCTCGGCCCAGAAGGCGAGACCCAGGCGACGCAGGAGGGGACGGTGCCACCGAGTCGGCAGCCAGTGCACCAGAGGCAGGAGGGTGTGCATCTCGACCGGAAAGTACCGATACGGCGTGTAGGCCACGAACGCCGGGGCGACGCGGGCCAGCTCCGCCACGAACCGCCGCTGGTGGGCCGTCGACCCCACGTGCTCCAGGACGGCGAACGAGACCGCGAGATCGAACTCCCGGTCCTTGAAGGGCAGGCGATCGCCCTCGATCAGCCGGAACCGGAGGCCGGGGAAGTGATGCTCGAGGGCCGAGCAGTCCTCCGTGCTGCAGACGGTCAAGCGGTCCGGGTACGGGTACCAGCGCTCGAAGAAGTTGCTGTACGCGATCCCGAGGTCCGGAGTCACTCCGACGTCCAGGATCCGCGTTTCCCGGTCGGGGCGCGCCAGGGCCAGCACCCGCCGGTACATTCGACGGCGGGCGCGCGTGGCCAGCCGGGCCTTGAGCCCGTGAAGGGGGTGCCGGCGGTTGAAGTAGTCCTGGCCGGCGGCCGGCTCCGCTCGGCCGGGGGTGCTCATCGCCGCGCCAAGCCGAGGAAGCTCACCAGGAAGCTCGAGACGACGGTCTGGAAACCGAGCGCGAACAGCGTCACCCCCGGCACCACCAGCCGCATCGTGTGCGCGTAGTCGAGCGGCCCGAAGCCGGCCCGGCGCCAGACGTCGATCGCCGCGACGAGGAGCACCACGCCCGCAACCAGAGTGACCCCGGCCAGCGTCAGGCCCCGCTCGAGATCCATGACGCGAAAGAAGCGCTCCAGGAAGCGGTCGGCTGGCAAGAAGCCCTCGTTGACGGCGAACGTCTTGGCGAAGAGTGCGAACAGGAGGGCCTGGTAGCCGCACAGGATCGCCAGACTCGAGATGAGAAGCGTGTGGGCGTCGAAGGTCAAGCGCCCCACGGTGACGCCCGGGAGCGCGACCGCGTAGCCGAGGAGCCCCAGTGCCACCAGCGCGGCGCCGGGGATGACGAACAGTCGCCGGGGGCTATACAGAAGGAAGATGCGGAGGGTCCGCCACCCGTCACGGAACGTCTTGAGGTGTCGAGCGTGCGCGGTCCGCCCGTCCGGGTGAAGGGTGATGGGAACCTCGGTGACCCGGCCGCCGAACAGCGTGGCCCGGATGATCATCTCCGGCGCGAATTCCATACCGGTACAGCGCTGGTCGAGTCGCTGGGCGAACGCCTTGCTGAACCCGCGGAGGCCGCAGTAGACGTCGCGAATGCCGACGGCGTGGAACCAGCGACGCGTGAGCGCGGAGAACATCGGGTTGCCGATCCAGCGGTGGAGGGTCGGCATGGCGCCCGGCATGATCCGGCCCCCCCCGGCGGGGAGGCGACACCCCTGCACGAGATCGTACCCCTCGCGCAGCCGCTCAACGAAGCGCGGGATCTCGCCGAAGTCGTAGCTGTCGTCGGCGTCGCCCATCACGATGAAGCGCCCGCGGGCGGCGGCAATGCCGCCCATGAGGGCGGACCCGTATCCTCGCGTGGCGACGGAGACGACTCGCGCGCCACTCTCGGTGGCGATGCGCGCCGACGCATCCGTGCTCCCGTTGTCGGCGACGACGACCTCGCCGGCGATCCCGTGCGCGCGCATGGCCCGGAGGGCCTTCCCGATGCAGGTCGCCACCGTGTCCGCCTCGTTGAGACACGGCATCACCACCGACACCTCGACGGTGCAGTCCGGCGCCGACGGGTCGTTCGTGACTTCCTGAGCGGGCATTCCTCGCGATGATAGCATCGGGCCGGGCGCTCCCCGGGCCGCCTTCCAGGCTGACCGCTCTCTCGGCTCGGAGGCGCTAGGGCGCGACGCGATCGGGGCGCCGCGGTCCCCCGCCCGCCGCCCCGCCGGGAGCGCCCGGCGCCACCAGCCTCGTATAGAGCGTTTCGAAGCGCCGGACGTTGGCCTCGATGGAGAACTCGCGGGCCATCCGAGCCCGGGCGGCGGCGCCCAGGCGGCGCGCCAAGGGCGGGTCGTCGAGGAGCCGGCCCAGCGCGGCGGCGATCGGCGCGGGAGCGCTGGCCTCGACGACCAGGCCCGCCTCGCCGGGCAACACCAGCTCCTCCACCCCTCCGACCGGCGTCGTCACGCAGGGCACCCCGAGCGCCATCGCCTCCATCAGGACGTTGGACATCCCCTCGTGCAGCGACGACAGCACGAACGCGTCGGCTGCCTTCAGCACGCCGGGCAGGTCGTCGCGGTGCCCGAGGAGATGGACGCGGGCGGCCACGCCGCGCTCGGTGGCCAGGGCCATGAGCGCGTCGCGGGACGGTCCCTCGCCGGCGATCATCAGCTCGACGGGGCGCTCTCGCAGGGCGGGCGTCGCGAGCGCCTCGATCACCCGATCGAAGCCCTTCTCCGGGGACAGCCGGCCGGCGCCACAGACGAGGAACGCGTTCTCGGGCACGCCCAAGGCGGCGCGCGACACTCGCGGCAGCTCGGGGACGCGGACGCCGTTGGGAATGACCACGAGCTTCTCGAACGGAATCTTGCACCGTTGGTGGTAGAAGCGGGCGACGCGGCTCGAGTTGACGTAATACGCATCGGTCGATCGCGCGAGCCAGCGGTCGATCGCGAGCCGAAGGCGGGACTTGGTCACGTCGGCCGCCACCTCGCTGGCCAGAGTCGCGATCGGCAAGCCCCGGGCGGCCAGCCGACCGTACAGGTTGCACGTGAACATCCAGGTGTGCAGGACGTGGGGCCCCTCCCGTCGCAGGATGGCGCGCAGCCGCCGGAGCGCGAGGGCCCCGAGCTTGTGTCGCTTGCCGATGAGCGTCACCGGGACCCCCGCCGCGCGGAGGACCCCCTCGTACGCGCCGGTGTCGGTCAGGCACAGGACGCTCGGCCGGAAGCGGCGGCGATCGAGGCCCGTCGCCACGGTCACCAGCTGCTTCTCGGCGCCCGCCGCGTTGAGATTGTCGATGAGGAGGGCGACCCGGATCGGCTGCTCGCCCGTCACGGCACCCGCGTGGATCCGGCCTCGGGCCCCCGGAGGTCCACCCCGGAGGCCACGGGGGCCACCACTTCGGCCAGCAGCGTCTCCCACTGGCCCAGCACGCGCTCGACACCGTACCGCTCGACGACTTCGGCCGCCCGCGCCCCCAGGCGCCGGCGCTCGCCCGCCTCGCTCATCAGACGCGCCATGGCGGCCGCCAGGGCCGGCACGTCTCCGGACGGCACCACGACCCCGTCGACCCCATCGCGCACGATCTCGCGCACGCTCGCACGGTACTCCATCGCCACGGCCGGCACCCCGCTCGCCATGGCCTCGCAGAGCGCCATCGGGAAGACTTCTCGCCGCGACGCGAGGACGTACAGGTCGGCCCGCGCCAGGAGGCGGCTCACGTCGGACACCAGCCCGGGCAGGTCGACCCGCCCGCGGAGCCCGAGCCGGTCGCGCAGCGCCTCGAGCTCCGCGCGGAGCGGCCCCTCGCCCGCAATGAGGAGACGCCAGCCGGGGTGTGCCGGGGCGATCCGGGCGAACGCCTCGAGCAGACGGTCGTGGCCCTTCTCCTCCGACAGGCGGCCGACGCTCACCACCAGGCGCCCGAGCCGCTCGCCATCCCGACTCGGCGCGGGGACGCCCGGGATCGGGTTCGGGATCACGCGCATGCGCGCGCGGAGGGCCGGCGGGAACCACTCGCGCGTCTCCGCGTTCGGGGTCACGAGGGCCGCCGCCCATCGGTAGCTGACGAGCATGAGGCGCTTCCACGCCGCCGGCAGCGGGTGACGCTCGGGGTCGCTGTGCTCCGAGGCCACCACCGGCCACCGGGTGAGCCGGGTCGCACACAGCGCGAGGACGTTCGTGGCGTCGGTGAAGCTCAGGACCGCGTCGGGCCGGCTCCCGCGGATCGCTCGCCGGAGCACGCGGATTCGGCCGAGGTTGCGGGTCAGGCCCTGGATCGGGCTGCGCGAGACCGCCGTCACCGCGAGCGGCACGTGCCGAATCGCGGAGTCCAGTGGATAGAAAGGCGGGACGGCGCCGTCGTCGAGCGTGAGGAGCGTCACCGTGTGTCCGCGGCGTGCCCAGGCGCTCGCCAGGGTCGCCACGACGCGCTCGGCCCCCCCGGGGCCGAGGGACGACACGACCAGGGTCAGCCGCACCGGCGTTCGCCCGCAGACGCGCCGCCGCGACGGACCAACGCTCTCGCGGGGCCGGGCGGCTCGGCGGGCCCGTCACCGAGGCCGGCCGCGCCGGATCTGGACAGTCGCTTCACCGCAAGCCCGACCTGAACATCCCCGAGGCCGAGCCCTGGCGAGACAGGGTCGGCTCCGCCCAGTAGACCTTCATCTCGAGCTTCGTCTGCACGTAGTTCAGCTCCCAGTCGATGGGAAGCTGGAACGTCGCCATCTCCCGCGCCAGCCGCGCCGCCGCTCCGTGGGATATGAGATAGGAGTCCGCATATCGGCTCTGGTAGTTCTCGCGCCGGAACACGTTCTTCCGATAGAGCTTGCCCAGCAGCCTCTCTCGACGAGTGCGCTCGACATGAAGGTGACCGCGGCCTTCGCCGAAATACAGCACGTCAAAGTCATCCGGCAACTGTTGCAGATACCGTCCGAGCCTCGTCACGAATCCTCGGGCGAACACGACATCGTCCTCCAGCATCACGGCGTGCGGCAGGCCTCGCTGCCAGATCCGTCGATATCCCTCGATGTGCTGGGCCGTCACCTCGATCACGTTCCTCTCGAGCGGCTTGTACTCCCCGTACTTCAGCTTCCCGAAGGGTGTGCTCATGCGACGCTGGAAGCGCTCCGTCGAGGCGTCGTACATCGTCTCGAGGTCATAGTCCGCGACGTCCCGCTCCGTGATCCACTCTACCCGGGCGATCCGGCACGCCGCGAGCTGGCGCTCCAAGTGCTCCCGGCGGTCCGTCAAGGGCGTGTAGTGGATCACGAAGAAGGGCAGCGACCGCACGTGGATCATGCCCGAGGCAACGTCACCGCCGGTCGATCCGGGCCGACGATCCAACGGGCCGCGTCCCAGAGGCTCTCCACGATCCGAGCGACCCCGCGGGAGGCCTCGCTCGGCATCGCGGCCGCCCGACCAATCCAGACTCCCTTCGCGCCGCTGCGGGCGGCCAGCTCCATGTCGGAGAGCTGATCCCCCACCACGTAGGAGCGCGACACGGCGAGGCCCAGCTCCGCCGCCGCCCGCCGGACCATCCCGGTATCGGGCTTTCGACAGTCGCACACGCGTCGGTAGGGCTCCGCGCCCTCGGTGGGATGGTGGGGACAGTAGTACACGCCGTCGATCGTGCCCCCGAGCTCGGCCAGGCGGCGAAACAGCGTCCCATGAATCTCCGCCAGCAGAGCCTCGGTCAATCGGCCGCGCGCGATCACGGACTGGTTCGTGACCACCACGACCTTGAAGTGATGCTCGTTCAGCAAGCGGAGCGCCTGCGGCACCAACGGGAGGATCTCCACCTGATCGGCGCGGCAGAGATGGCCGACATCCCGGATGAGGGTGCCGTCGCGATCGACGAATACCGCCCGATGGCCGGGTTCCGGCGACGGCATCAGACCCTCGGCGCTCCGTGCCCGTTCATGGGCCCGCGCTGGTCACTCCGGTCCCTCGGCGCTCCGTCTGACCCCGGCCACTCCCACACCCGGCGCTTCTTGTCGGACGCCCCATTCGGGGCCCCCCGCCCCACGCGGTTCTCAGTCGCGGGACACGAGGTAGATACGGCCGTCGTCCAGCGCCGCGATCTCGACGGGCGGGGGCGCATCCGTGAGCTGGGCCTCGGTCAGCACCCTCGCCAGCGTCTGCCTTTCGTCGATGATCACCACGAAGATCCGCTTGGCGTCCCGCAGGGACGCCCATCCCTCGAGCGCGTAGTCGTGCACATGGGTAAGGTAAGGCAACCCGTGGCGATCCGAGTAATAGAGAAATGGGACGAGAGACATGCCGAGGACCAGGATCTTGTCGTCCGGCGCCAGGCGCGGCGCGAGGGTCCTCACGGCCTCCTCGGCACCGGGAAACTCCGCCGGGTTGTAGGCGTAGACGCGGCTCCTCGCCGGTAGGCTCAGGGCACCGGCGACGATCAGGAGCAGTGCGAGGGCCAGCGCCAGGCCCGGTGACCGGTGCGCCGGGGACCGGCCCGACCCCAACCACCCGATCAGGCGCCCCATCAGGTGAAGGAGGCCGGCCGCGCCCAAGCCGGCGAAGACAGGCAGCAGGAAGACCCAGATCCGTGCCGGCGGGACGACACGCTGGGCGAGAAGGATCGGCACGGCGCCCACCACGAACCCGGCCGGGAACGGCACACGGGTCCGGCCCACCCGACGGTGCGAGACGAGGGCGGCCACGATGCCCGCCAGCCAGACCGCCTGGGACGACGTCGCCAAGTCGGACGCCCAGCGTCTCCAGGCCTCGATCACTTTGCCGGCGTTGCCGGCGAGAAAGTCGCTCCACGGTATCGGGCGCACCTTGATGGCGACGACCGGGTTCGTCGCGAGCAACGTGACGAGGTCGGTCCGGATCAGGATCGGCGCGTACAACAGGGCGGTCAGCACCAAAGCGGCCACCACGGCGCCCGTCAGCCGCAGCACGAAGCGCCGCCGGGCCACGGGGACGCCCCCGATCCAGGCCTCGAGGAGAAGCCACCCGGCGACGGCCGCGAGCGCGTAGACGCCCGTCGGGACCGTGTACAGCGCGAGCGCCCCCAGGCCCGCGAAGAGCGCCCAGCCCGTCGCGTTGTCCGTGCGCCGCAGGTAGGCGCCGAGGCACAAGAGCGCGAGGAACAGGAGCGTGACGATCGAGTAGCCGCGCGCGTTCGTCGAGCCTTCGATCGCCGCCATCGACGTCGCCACGACGGCGCTGGCGAGCAGCGCGGCGTCGCGGCCGTACAGCACCCGCACCGCCAGGTAGGTCGCCGGTATGGTGAGGACCCCGGCCAGGAAGGCCGGCACGCGCAGCGCCCACGGCGCATCGCCGAAGAGTTGGTAGGCGATGTGCACGAGGAAGGTGTGGAACAGGTGGTTGTTCGGCAGGTCGTACCGCGTCAATCCCAGGACCAGCGGGTCACGCGCGTAGTTGAGAAAGGTGAACGACTCGTCGTAGCGCATCGGCTCCCCGAGCAGCCACAGGCGGGCGCCGATGCCCACGCCCACGATCAGCAGCAGGGCGACGCGATGCCCGGTCGACGCCTCCGACCACACGCGACGGATGCCCCGGGCCCCATCGCGCAGCAAGGCCATGGCGCCGGCGGCCACGGCGCGCGCGCCCGCCGCCAGGCGGTGCCGCACTCGGTGGAGCACGATCCCGAGCGCCAGGAGCCCGAGACCGGCGTAGCGGAGCCGGCGGACGATTCCCTGGTGGATCGCGGCCGTGTACGCGTCGGCGGACCCGTCGGCGGCGAACCGGTCGAGCCAGTGCCGGACCCATTCGTAGGGAACCAGGCCCGCCGCCGCCAGCAGCAGCAGGCCCCCGACGCCGAGGAGGATCGGGAGGGCGAGCGCCCCGCTCACGAGGCCGGACAGGGCCCGCCGCGCCGTGCACGACTCACGGGCGGCGCCTACAACCGCACATCCAGCCAGCCGAGCGGCGTCACGGTCGCCCGCTCGCCCGCGCGCAGGAGCGCCGTCGTCGTCGCCGCTTCGACGAGGGCGGGGCCCGCCACCACCTGCCCGGGGGCCAGGCCGTCCAGGTCGTAGACCGGGACGTCGCGCCATCCGTCGAGGTAGACAGGGCGCCGGTGGCGGAACGCCGCCGGCGGGCGGGCGGGGAGGGCCGGCTCCTCCGGCAGGGCGGGCAGCTCGCCCACGACCGCCAGGCGCGCGTTGACCAGGACGACCTCCTGGTCCGGCGTGGCGTAGGTGTAGAGCTCCTCGTGGCGCTTGTGGAAGCGCGCGACGATCTCCGTCATCGCGTCGGGCACCTCGAGGTCGACCCCGTCGAGCGGCACGTTGACCTCGAAGATCTGCTCCCCGTAGCGCATGTCCACCGCCCGCTGGACGCGCACCGGCCCCGAGAACGCCTCGGCCAGGCGCCGCCGCCCTTCGGCCTCCATCTCCGCGAACACCTCCCGCAAGTCCGCCGCGCCGATCCGCCGCGCGTCGCCGATGTGGCTGCGGACCGTCTCGTACCGGAGGTCGGTGGCCAGCATGCCCCAGGCGGAAAGGACCGCCGCCACCCGCGGCACGATGACGCGCCCGATCTCGAGGCGCCGAGCCACGTCCGTCACGTGGAGCGCCGCCGCGCCCCCGAACGCCAGGAGCGCGAACCGCCGAGGGTCGACGCCCCGGCGCACCGACACGACGCGGATCCCTTCCGCCATCACCGTGTTGATCACGCGGTGGATGCCCTCGGCCGCGGTCATCCGGTCGGTGCCGAGTCGCTCGGCGATCTCGTCCACGGCCGTCCGTGCAGCGTCCAGGTCGAGCAGCGTCCGGCCGCCGAGGAAGTTTCCCGGGTCGAGATAACCCAGGACCAGGTTCGCGTCCGTGACGGTGGCGGCGGTGCCGCCCTTGCCGTAGCAGGCCGGCCCGGGCTCGGCGCCCGCGCTCTCGGGGCCGACCCGGAGGATCCCGCCGGCGTCGACGCGGGCGATCGAACCGCCGCCCGCCCCGATCGACACGATGTCGAGGCTCGGGAGCGCGACCTTCTGCCCGGCGACCGCCCGGTCCGTCGAGAGGTGAGCCTCCCCGTGCTCGACCAGCGAGATGTCGGTGCTGGTCCCGCCCATGTCGAACGGGATGAGATTGCCCTCTCCGAGGAGCCGCGCGCAGTAGCGGCTGCCCGCGACGCCGCCCGCGGGCCCCGACAGCACGGCCCCGGCGGCGATCCGCACCGCATCGGCCACCGGGGCCACCCCGCCGTGCGACTGGATGATGAGCACGGGGCCGGCGTAGCCCGCGCCCGCCAGGCGCTCGGCCAGGCGCGAGAGGTAGCGCGACAGGGCCGGGCCCACGTAGGCGTTGACGACGGTCGTGCAGACGCGCTCGTACTCCTTGATCTGGGGCAGGACCTCGGACGAGAGCGAGACGTAGGCCTCCGGAAGCGCCCGGCGGAGCGCGCGCGCGGTCGCGCGCTCGTGCCGCGGGTCTCGATACGCGTGGAGGTAGCAGACCGCCACCGCCTCGACCCCCGCCCGGCGCAGGTCGCCGATCGCCCGCTCGAGCGAGCGGGCGTCGAGCGGCGTCGCCACGCGGCCGTCGGCGCGGAGGCGCTCGCGGACCCCGAGCCGCCGCGCGCGCGGCACCAAGGGCTCGGGCGGCGGCAGGCGGAGGTTGTAGCGGTCGTCCTTGAGCCCCTCGCGCATCTCGATCACGTCCCGGTGGCCTTCGGTGGTGAGGAGCCCGACGCGGGCTCCCTTTCGCTCGAGAAGCGCGTTCGTCGCGACGGTCGTCCCGTGGACGATCCGCTCGGTGTCGCGCAGGAGCGCGCCGGGAGCGCTCCCCAGCGCCTCGGCCAGCCGGGTCAGGCCCTCCATGACGCCGATGGACTGGTCTCGCGGTGTCGAGGCCGCCTTCGCCAGGGTGACGCGCCCTCGCTCGTCCACCGCCACCAGGTCGGTGAACGTCCCGCCGACGTCGATGCCGATCCGGTACACGTCAGCGCCCCTTCCGTGTCGCGCGCGCCGGACGCCGACCGGGTCGCCGCGCCGGGGGGGCCGGGGCGGCGGCGCGGCGGGTCACGAAGCCGTTCTCGCGATCGTAGGCCCGCGCCTCGGGGGTGCGCCGGCGGGGATCGCCGTAGCCGCCGCCGCCGCCGGACTCCACCAGGAACACGTCCCCCGGCCGGACGACGACGCCGACCTCCTTGGTCTGGAGGACCCGGTCGCGCCGGCCTCGCGAGCGGAGCCGGTAGCGATGCGGCAGGCCGTCCTGGCCGCCGAGGATCCCGTAGGGAGCGTGGCGGGTCCCGTCCCCCGCCGTGTTCGCCCGGGCGGGCTCGGTGATCTCCGCGTGGAGCTCGAGCACCGACCCCACCCCCCCGCGATAGCGCCCGTCGCCCCCCGAGCCCGAGCGGAACTCGTGCCGCGCGAAGAAGAGCGGGAAGCGGACCTCGGTGACCTCGACGCTCCCGAACTTGATGCCGCCGGCCGCCTGACCCTCGCCCGCCGTGGGCCACCCGTCGCCGACCGGGGAGGCGCCGCCGCCCGGCCGGGCGTGGAACATGTGCCAGATGAAGGGCCGGCCGCTGCGCGGGTCCTTCCCCTGGATCGCGATCCGGAAGCGCCGACCCCACCCGGCCAGCGCTCGGGTCGGGCACGCCCGCGCCAGCGCCTTGATCACGGCCTCGGCGATCTCCTGGGCGCAGTGGTTCGTGCAGAGCGTGAGCGGCGCCGGCGGGTTCGCCCACACGACCGTGCCGGCCTTCGCCGTCACCGTGAGGGGGCGGAACGTGCCGTCGTTCTTCGGGGTCTCGGGATCGATGAGATACGCGAGGGCCATGGCGACCGCCGAGCGCATGTTGGGGTAGGACGAGTTCACGAAGCCGATGACCTGGGGATGGGAGTCGGTGAGGTCGACGGTGAGGTCGCTGCCGCGCTTCGTGACGGTGGCGCGGATGTGGATGTCCCGGAACCCATGGCCGTCGTCGTCCAGCACCGCCTCCCCCCGGTACACGCCGTCCTTCCACGCCGCGATGCACGCCCGCGTCTGCCGCTCGGCGCCGTCGAGGATGGCCTCGATCGCGGGGCCGACGATCGGCGCGCCATACTCCTCGAGGAGAGCGAGGAGCCGTCGCTCCCCGACCCGGGCCGACCCGATCATGGCCGCCAGGTCGCCCTGGAAGTCCCTCGGGTGCCGGACGTTGGTCACGATCATCTTGAGCACGTCGTCCCGGACGACGCCGGCCTCGTAGAGCCGGAGCGGCGTGATGCGCAGCCCCTCCTGCCAGATCTCGGTCGCCCCGGGATTGTAGGCGCCGTGGGTCGCGCCGCCGATGTCGCTCTGGTGCGAGCGGTTCACCGACCAGAACACGAGCTGGTTCCCGGAGAAGACGGGCACGAACGCGGTGAGGTCCGGAAGATGATTGTTGCCGTGATACGGGTCGTTCAGGAGATAGACGTCTCCGCGCCGGACGCGGTCCCCGAAGAACTCCCGCACCGACCGGACGGCCCAGGGGATGGCCCCCACGTGGATCGGCACGTGCTCGGCCTGCGCGACGAGCCGGCCTTCCGCGTCGCAGAGGGCGGTGGAAAAATCGCGGCTCGAGTTCAGGATCTGCGAATACGACGTGCGGAGCATCGCCTCGCCCATCTCCTGCACGATGGCCTCGAGGCGGTGCTGGATGACCGAGACGGTGATCGGATCGACGCGTTCGCCCACGTGGATGGCCTCCTTGACGCCGTTGCCCCTCGCGGCCCGTGGCCGCGCGTTCCATCTTACTCGACCGCTCAGGGCCCGCCCAGGCCCGCCGCCGCGGGAATGGCGCGCGCCATGCCGTCGCGGCCGCCCGCCCCGAAATGCGGGTTCCGAGGGGTCCCTTTGCTACACTCCGCCCCATCGATTGGAGCGGCGCGGCCTGAGCCGCGCGTGACGATGGAAGCCGTGCCGTCCGACGCGTCGGAGCCCGAGAGCCTCGCGCGCGCGCGCCGCGACCTCGAGGCGCTGGCGGCGGTGACGCGCGCACTCGGCGCGTCCGGCGACGTCGGGCCCGCCCTGACCCGCATCGCCGCCGCCGCGCGGGAGGCTGCCGGCGCCGACCTCGCTTACGTGGCCGTGTACGACACCGGCCTCGGGGGCTCGCGCGTGGTCGCCCGCGCCGGCACCGAGGGCGTCGCCCCGGAGCCGGACCGCGATCCGGCCGGCGCGGCGCCCGCCCACGGCGGCGAGGTCAGCCTGCCGCTGGTCTTCGAGGAGGAGATGGCGGGCCAGCTGGTGCTCGTCTGGCCGCGGGGCCGGCCGGCCGGCGACATCGACCTCGAGGGCCTGGGCCGGCTCGCGACCCTCGCGGCCGTCGCCGTCCGGCATCGGCGCCTGGCGACGACGCTGGCGGGGGGCCGGGAGCCGGGGGCGCTTCGCGCCGACGACCTGGTGCGCGTGGCCGGTCAGCTGCGGCGGATCGTCGACGCCGCGAAGGACGGGATCCTCACGACCGACGGCGGCGGTCTCATCACTTCGGCCAACCCGGCCGCGGAGGCGCTGTTCGGACAACCGGCGGCGGCGCTGTCCGGGCGGCCGGTGGCGGTCGTCCTGCCGGGTCTCCAGCTGGCCGGGTCCTCGGTGGCGCGAACCGCCGCCGGCACCGAGCTCGAGGGGGTACGGGCGGATGGTGCGCGCTTTCCCGCCGAGCTCTCGGTCAGCGCCGTCACGTCCGACGGCGGCCGGGCGTTCGTCGTGATCGTGCGCGACGTGACCGATCGCAAGGCCGCGGAGCGGATGAAGGACGAGTTCGTCGCCACGGTCTCCCACGAGCTCCGGACCCCGCTGACCGCGCTCCGGGGCCACGTCGAGCTCGTCCTCGAGGGCGAAGCGGGACCGGTGACCGACCTGCAGCGGCGCTTCCTCCAGATCGCGACCCAGAGCGCGGACCGGCTGGGCGCCTTGATCAACGATCTCCTCGACGTCGCGAAGATCGAAGCCGGGCGGGTGCAGCTTCGCAGGGAGCTGGTCGACCTCGCGGCCGTGCTCCGCGAGGTCTCGGCGACCTTCCGCGTCGAGGCGGACCGCCGCGGCCTCATCTTCCTGGAGGAGCTCGCTCCACTGCCGCCGGTGGTCGGGGATCGCGACCGCCTCATCCAGGTCTTCGGGAACCTCGTCTCGAACGCCCTCAAGTACACGCGGGCGGGCAGGGTGGGTGTCACCGCCGGGTCGACGTACGGCGCGGTCGAGGTCGTGGTCCACGACACCGGCATCGGCATGACCACGGAGGAGCAGCGGCAGCTGTTCACGAAGTTCTTCCGCAGCCGCGACCGGACAGGGCCCGATCCGGGCGGCACCGGCCTCGGCCTCGTGATCGTCAAGGGCATCGTCGAAGGGCATGGGGGGACGCTCTCCGTGGAGAGCGAGCCCGGCGTAGGGTCACGTTTCCGCGTGACGCTGCCGGCCGTCGGCGGGCCCCCCGGCGAGGCGGGGCAGGCCGCCCGCGCCGCGGCGACCGTGCTCGTCGTCGACGACGAGGTCGCGATTCGGGATCTCCTGCTCGAGTATCTCCAGATGTGGGACTATGCGGCGGTGCCCGCCGGGAGCGGCCCCGAGGCGCTGGAGCTGGCGCGCCGCCTCACCCCCGACCTCATCATCCTCGACGTGGGCATGCTGCCGATGAGCGGGCTCGACGTCCTGCGGGAGCTCAAGCGCGAGGCCGCGACGCGGACCATTCCGGTGCTTCTCCACTCGGTGTCGGACGAGCCCGAGCAGTTCCTGGCCCTCGGAGCCACCGACTTCCTGCGCAAGCCCGTCAGCGGCGCCCGGCTGCGCGAGGCCGTCCTGCGCGCGCTCGAGCGGACGCCGGTGCCGCTCTACCTCCTGGACGGCGACGACGCGCGCCGGGAGCGGGTCCGGCGAGCCCTGGTCGAGACCGGCCTCGACGTGCATCCCGCTCGGACCCTGGCCGACGCGGTGGCGATCCCCTCGAACCCCGCCCCGGTGATCCTCCTCGGTCCGACGCTGCCCGACGGTCCCGCTCCGTCGCTGCTCGCTCGGTGGCGCGGTGATCCGGCGTTCCGCGACGCGACCGTGGTCCTGATCGGCGCCTGGTCGTCCGAGAGCGCGGCCGCCGGACCGGGCTGCCGCGTCGAGACCGTCCGGGGCCAGCGCGCCGCGGATGCGGTGGGCCGGGTGCGCGCGCTGCTGGCCCGCCGCCGCGCGGGGACCGAGGAGATCCACGATGGCTAGGATCCTCGTGGCCGAGGACGAGCCGCAGATCGGGGACATGGTGGCCTTCAAGCTCGTCAACTCCGGCCACGCCGTGGTACGTGTGGCGGACGGCGAGGCCGCGCTCGCGGCGGCGGCGCGCGAGCGTCCCGACGTCATCATTCTGGACGTCATGATGCCGTTCCTCGACGGGTTCGCGGTTCTCGCCCGCCTGAAGGCGGATCCTCACCTCCGCACGATCCCGGTCATCATGCTGACCGCGCGGGGCCAGGAGCGGGACATCCTGGCGGGTCTCCAGGGCGGCGCGGCGGACTACGTCGTGAAGCCGTTCAGCCTGAAGGAGCTGCTCGCCCGCGTGGATGTCGCCCTCCACCGCGGCTGACGCCGGCGCTCGCGCCGCGCGGCGCACCGCCCCGCGCTGGACAGCGGCGGGGCCCTCTGGTATCGTGACGGCGCTTCAGGCGGTCCTCCCCCGTGGGCCCGGTGGACAGGTAGCTCAGTTGGTAGAGCACGGGACTGAAAATCCCGGTGTCGGGAGTTCAATTCTCCCCCTGTCCACCATTTTTTTGGTAGTTACATCGCCCCCACTCGTCGCCCCGACTGCTGCTCGGGCAGTAACGGGGTCAGTTGTTTTCCTGCTCCCTCCACGCCGACGTGCAAGCCGCTCGACCGCGTTCCGCTGATGGGCCGGGCTCCCACGCCCTGCCGAAGTTGTGGAGGAACTCCCCTCGCGGCGAGGTGAACACCACGCCGCGAAGACCTTCCGTGCTTTGCGCAGAGCCTGGAGCGTCTCGACGACGACGCGGTTCATCGGCACCCGACGCCCCTCACCCGACTTGCTCCTCGTCACCAGGAGCGTCCGGGTGTGGAAGTCCACGTGCTCCCATTCGAGGTGGGCGAGCTCGCCCCTCCGCGTCCCCGTGTGCAGGGCGACGACAACGAAGGGATGAAGGTAGTCTGGCAGCGCGGCGAGCAGTCGGCCCTCCTCCGCGTCCGTCAGCACACGAACCCGCTCGTTGTTCTCCTTCAGAAGCTTCACCCCCCGGACGAGGTTGCGGTCGGCCTTCGGCGGGTCGGCTCTCATCGCTCGATTGAAGGTGGCCTTCAGGAGGGTCAGATGTCGGTTCACGCTGGCCGCGGAGAGCTCCTTTCCCAGGGCGGCCCGCAACTGTTCCACCTCCTGGGTGCCGATCTCCCCGACAGCTCGCTCTCCGAACGTCGCTTCAGCCGACTCATCCGGGCCTCGTCGTGCTCCGCCGACTTCTTGTGCTCGCGGCTGTACGCGAGAAAGTCCCCTGCGACGATCCTCCTCACCGCAGATCTAGCCCGCACGGCCCTCGGAGAGGGCCATCACGAGCCAGGGTTCGCGCGGCTCTCCTACAGAATGATTAGTGTCAACAAGCACTTGGCCGACGTCCGGCGTACCCCTTTATCTTGCCGTCTATCTTCTCTCGCCTCTTCGACTCGGCTCGTTACCGCGCCTCCCTCACAGATCGCGCGGCCAAGGTTGACCTGACTGAACCCCACCCGTATTCTCGGCGCAAGGACTATCGGGAGCGCATCACGATCGAACCGGACAAGCTCGGCGGCAAGCCGTGCATCCGCGGGCTTCGGATCACCGTCTACGATGTCCTCGACTACCTGGCGTCGGGGATGTCCCAAGAGGAGATCCTCCGCGACTTCCCGGACCTCACGCCGGAGGACATCCGGGCATGCTTGGCGTTCGCGGCTGAGCGTGAGCGCCGCCTCATGGCGCTCCCGCCTGCGTGAGGCTCCTGCTCGACCAGAACCTCTCGCCCCGGTTGGTTCGAGCCCTGGCTGACCTCTTCCCCGAATCGACGCACGTTCGCGACGTCGGCCTGTCGCGGGCCACGGACGACGCCGCGTGGAACTACGCGGCCCGGCATGGCCACGTCATCGTGTCCAAGGACGGGGGAATTCCACCAGCGAAGCTTCCTGCTAGGCCACCCACCCAAGGTCGTCTGGATCCGACGGGGGAACTGCTCAACCAGGAACATCGAGACGTTACTCCGCGGCCGACTTCCGGAACTCTTGGTCTTCGACGCGGGCCCGGGAGCGTCGTTCCTCGCCCTCTCCTAAGGGGCAGACCTGGGGCTCATTGGCCATAACACCCGAATACCGGGACTCACGTGCGCCCGCAGCTAGCGGCCATCGGGTTGCGCGTGGCGTCGGACTGCGTTCGCGCCTGATGCGAACGAAGGGCAGACCGGATGCATTCTGCGGTGAATCCCGTGATCTCGCGGCTCTACGCCATGTTAGGCTGCTTCGACACGAGCTGGAAGCCCGGATGCTTCGAGCCGGTGACGTTACGAGAGAGGGAGACACGCATGACGCGAGTGACAGCCTCTGCTGTTTTGGGCCTCGCGCTGACCATCGCCGCCACGGCGGTCTCGGCGCAGGACAAGCTTGATCGCACGGTCCTGCCGATCGCGGAGCCCAAGCCGCCGACCTATACCGAGCTCGACGCGCGCAAGGCCAAGCCGCCGGCGCGGTTCGAGGTCAAGGCGCCGAAGGGCGCGCCCAACGTCGTGATCGTGCTGATCGACGACATCGGCTTCGGCGGGCCCAGCACGTTCGGCGGGCCGATCCGCACGCCGACCATGGACCAACTGGCCCAGGGTGGCCTGCGCTTCAACAACTTCCATACCACGGCGTTGTGCTCGCCGACGCGCAACGCGCTCAAGACCGGACGGAATCACCACACCACGAATACCGGCTCGATCATGGAAAGCTCGACGGCCTTCCCCGGCAACACCGGGCAGATCCCGAACAGCGTCGCGCCCCTGGCGGAGATGCTGCGGCTCAACGGCTACAGCACCGGGGCCTTCGGCAAGTGGCACGAGACGGCCGCCTGGGAGACCAGCGTATCGGGCCCGTTCGATCGCTGGCCCACCCACCAGGGGTTCGACAAGTTCTACGGATTCATCGGCGGGGAGACCGACCAGTGGTACCCGCTCGTCTACGACGGCGTGATCAAGGTCGATCCCCCGCACACGAAGGACTACCACTTCACCGTCGACATGACCAACCAGGCCATCAACTGGGTGAAAGCCCAGCAGTCGATGACGCCGGACAAGCCGTTCTTCGTCTACTACGCCACCGGGGCGGTCCATGCGCCGCACCATGTGCCGAAGGAGTGGGCCGACAAGTACAAGGGCCAGTTCGACAAGGGCTGGGACCAGATCCGGAACGAGACGCTCGCGCGCCAGAAGCAACTCGGCGTGGTTCCCGCGAACACCCGGCTGGGCGACCGGCCCAAGGACATCGTGGCGTGGGACACGCTGCCGGCGGACAATCGGCGTCTCTTCGCCCGCCAGGCTGAGGTGTTCGCCGGGTTCCTGGAGCACACCGACGACCAGATCGGGCGATTCAAGAAGGCGCTCGACGACATCGGCGTGATGGACAACACCCTGTTCATCTACATCGCCGGGGATAACGGCACCAGCGCCGAGGGCGGCTTCGTCGGCATGTACAACGAGATGACCTACTTCAACGCGGTCGAAGAGAAGGTGGAGGACCTCATCCCGCTGATCGACAAGTGGGGCGGGCCGGAGACCTTCCCGCACATGTCCGCCGGCTGGGCGGTGGCCTTCGACACGCCCTTCACGTGGACTAAGCAGGTCGCGTCCGACTTCGGCGGCACCCGCAACGGCACGGTCATCCACTGGCCGAAGGGCATCAAGGAGAAGGGCGGCCTGCGCAGCCAGTTCTCGCACGTCATCGACGTGGCCCCCACCATCCTGGAGGCGGTCGGCTTGCCGCAGCCCAAGAGCGTCAACGGCACGGTGCAGACGCCCATCGAGGGCACCAGCATGCTCTACACCTTCAACGACGCGATAGCGGCGGACCGGCACAAGACACAGTACTTCGAGATGTTCGGCAATCGCGCCATCTACCACGAGGGCTGGTTCGCCCGAACCATCCACCGCGCACCCTGGCAGACGAGCAACCTGCCGCCGCTAACGTCCGATGTCTGGGAGCTCTACGACGTGCGGAGCGACTTCAGTCTCACCCGGAACCTGGCCGCCCAGCAGCCCGCGAAGCTGAAAGAGATGCAGGCCCTGTTTATGAAGGAAGCCCAGAAGTACCACGTGCTGCCGATCGACGACCGGACCATCGAGCGCATGAACCCGGCCCTCGCGGGCCGGCCGGATGTCCTGGGCACTCGCACATCCCTCACCCTCTACGAGGGGATGCAGGGCATGCTCGAGAATACCTTCATGAACGTGAAGAACCGCTCGAGCAAGATCACCGCCGAGCTCGACATCCCGGCCGGTGGCGCCAACGGCGCGATCCTGTCGCAGGGCGGGCGTTTCGGCGGCTGGTCGCTGTACGTGAAGGACGGCAAGCCGACATACACCTACAATTTCCTCGGGCTCGCGCGGTACACCGTGGCCGCACCGCAGGCTCTGGCGCCTGGCCCCGCGACGGTCACCCTCGACTTCGCCTATGACGGCGGTGGCGTCGGGAAAGGTGGCAAGGCGACCCTCTCCGTGAACGGGACGCCCGTCGCCGAGGGGCGCGTCGAGAAGACTCAGCCCAACGTCTTCTCGGCGGACGAGACGGCCGACGTCGGCATTGACAATCAGACCCCGGTCGCCGAGGGCATCGGCATCGGCCCGGAGACGCGCTTCACCGGAAAGATCAACAAGATCACCCTCGAGGTGAAGTAGGGAACGCCAGTCCAGCTACCCAAGCCGTTCCCCCGGGCCGGCGGGCTCGCGCTGGCTCGGGGGAGGTGTTCGACCCAGTGTACGCCTTGATCCCTCAGGCGGCCGAGCCGGCAGGCTGGAACAGGATCCTGTCGCCGGAGGCCGGCGGAAGTGGAGCAGTAACGGGGTCAGTACGGGCTCACTGATCAGCTCAGCCCGTCACCACACGTCCAACTCGCGCTCGTTTGCGAAACCCAGATCGTCGCACACGTTCTTGACTCCCCCGGACGACCGAGGTGGATCGCGTGAGACCGGCTGTTCCCCGGCCTGACCGGACTGAAGATCCCGGTGTCGGGGGTTCAATTCTCCCCTGTCCACCATTTTTGTCGCGACCATTGCCGGCGGCCGCCGGGGTGGAGGCCTGGCTTCCCTGGCCGGAGGCTGGAAGGGATCGAAGGACTTCGTCCGGACGCTGGCGAAGCGGCGGCGATCGGGGGCGCGGCACATCGCCAGGCTGGACAGCTGAGTGGCGTATCTCTTCGATACCGACGCAATCTCCGAGGTCCTGAAGCCGAAGCCCCTCGCCAAGTACGTGCGCTGGCTCGAAACCATCCCGCGAGCCGACCAGTTCACCAGCGGTGTGGTCGTCGGCGAGCTGTTCAAGGGGGGCTACCGTTCGCCGAACGCTGCGCGGCACATCCGGAACATCGAGTCCCGGGTCCTTCCGGCCCTCACTGTGATCCCGTACGATCTCGATATCGCCGGGGTCTACGGAGCTATCCAGGCCCACCTCGAGGACGAGGGTCGGGTCCTGGCCGACGCCGATCTCCAGATTGCCGCCACGGCACTCCATCACGACCTCGAGCTCGTCACCGGCAACCTCCGTCACTTCCGCCGCATCCTTGGGCTGCGGATCGGCACCGCGCTCGCGGAGGCGCGTACCCGTCAACACTAGGACCTCCCGGTCTCTCTCAGGACTTGTCATCCCTTCTCAACGTCTTGCGTTCGCCCTTCTTCCGGCCGTGCTTCATCTCATGCCGAGTGGCCGCCTCGTCGACCGAATGAGACTGCCTCAGGTCGACGTCCCGCTTGGCCATCGCCGCCAGCCGCACGTAGTGGCGGTGGAGCACATCCAGCTCCGCCTCGGACAGATCCTCGACGTTGACCATCCGGTTGCTCGCCCCGTCGAGTGCGGCCACGATCTCGTTCAGCTTGAGCTGGAGAGCCAGCGAGTCCTTGTTCTGGAATCGCTGGATGAGAAACACCATCAGAAAGGTTACGACGGTCGTCCCGGTGTTGATCACGAGCTGCCACGTGTCGGAGAAATGAAACACGGGACCGGTCATGCCCCACACCACAATGGTCGCCAGCGCGA
Source organism: Candidatus Rokuibacteriota bacterium (assembly GCA_044867785.1). Lineage (GTDB taxonomy): Bacteria > Methylomirabilota > Methylomirabilia > Rokubacteriales > DASRDR01 > DASRDR01. The sequence goes on from JBIOVM010000006.1 coordinate 21,405, forward strand.
GACCGAAGCCGCTCGCGCTTCCGGCGAATCGCGTGATTGTGCGCGCCATGGCTTCCAAGCGTCGTCCAAGACCGCCGGCTCCCATTCCAGTCATCGCCTGTACCTCCACCAGGCGACGCTAGCATGGCGGCTGGGTCGTCGCTCAGTGGTGAAACGGGCAATCCCACGCCCACTGCGCCGACGAGTGCCCCCGCGATCCGCATCCCGCAGGGCACCTCGTCAGCGCGAGGTGTGAGACTCGGGGTCGACCCAGGAATCGCCCAGCGCCCGCCGGAACTGCCCGGCTCGTTTCTCGAGCCGGGCATCCGGTCGATCAGGTCCAACGACGGGCCGCCCGGTCCCTATGCACGCCGAGTTCGGGAGCACGCTCCGTGTCAGTGGCCGCTCATGGCTCCCTCGGTCCCATGAAAGACCGCCGGATTCGCGTCCCCCTCGACGACCAGGAAGCCCGCGAGCCCTCGCTCGAGCCGCGAGAGCGAGTGGTCGACCAGGATGTAGCGGCCGGGCACGTCCAGCTTGAACTCGACGATGGCCGCCCCGCCGGCCGGCACCATCGTCGTCTGCACGTTCGTGGCGGGCGGCGACCCCACGGCCGCCTCCTTGTACACGCGGTCGAAGATCTCGCCGATCACGTGGAAGGACGACGTCGCATTGGGCCCGCCCACGCCAAAGAAGATGCGCACAGTCTCGCCGACCTTGGCCTTCATCGGGTGCTCCGTCGTGAGCGCGCCGACCGCGCCGTTGAAGACGAAGTATTCGGCGCGCTCGGCGAGCAGCTTCTCCACGCTGAACTCGTCATGGCCCCGCTGGCCGAACGGCCGGTCCGTGTAGAGCTCCCCCTGCATCACGTAGAACTCTCGGTCGACCTTCGGCAGACCGCCGGGGGGCTCGACGAGGACCAACCCGTACATGCCGCTCGTGATGTGGTTGGCCACCATCGGCGTGGCACAGTGATAGACGTAGAGCCCGGGGTTCAGGGCCTTCCATCGGAGCGACTTGGTCTCGCCGGGCGGCGTCTGGGTCGCCACGGCGCCGCCGCCGGGACCGGTCGTGGCGTGGAAGTCGACCGAGTGGATCATCCGGCTGTCCTTCCGGTTCTTGAAGGTCAGCTCGACCGTGTCGCCGACGCGCACGCGCAGGAACGGCCCCGGCACCGTGCCGTTGAACGTCCAGTAGGTGTACGTCGTCTCGTTGGCCAGCCGACCGACGAGCTCCACCGCCTCGAGCTCGACCTGGAACGTGCGTGGCGGACCGGCGGCCAGCGGGCCAGGCAAGTCCACCGGGCTGCGCACGATGCTCACGGAGGAAGGCAGGGCGGCCACTGGCCCCTTGCCGGTCCCGACGATGAGCTTGCCTTCCATGCCGGCCGGACGGTGGCCGGGCAGCGAGCAGAAGTACGGGAACTCGCCGCTCTTGTCCGCCCGGAACACGGTGACGCTGCTGGCGCCCTTCCGGGCGACCTTGTCGGTGCCGGCGTCGAACTCGGGGAACACCACGTCGTGCTCGACGTTGTCGTTGTTGATCAGGGTGACCTGCACGACGTCGCCCTCGGCCACCCGCAACGGGGGGTTGACGATCCCCTCGATGCCGCCGCCGACGCCGACGAACGCCATCTTGCCGTCCGCCAGCTCGGTCCGAAGGCGGAAGCGGACCGTCGGCGTGTACTCCGCGGCCGGGCTCTTCTTCGCCACCTTGGCGGTACTGGCCCCCACCTTGGGAGCCGGCGCCTTGGGGGCCGGCGTCGCCGGCTTCGTCTGCGCCATGTGCCGGTGGCCCGCGCTGCTCGGATCGGCGGCGGCGCTGAGCCCATGGATTGCCGCCATCACGACGAACGCCAGCCACGCCCCGACCACCAGGACCCTATCCCGTCGTCTCATAGTTCCTCCCTTCTCGGTACCAGAGTGGACCGGCAAGCGTCTCGTCGAATATGACGGGGATCACATATGCCGCGGGCCGCCGAGGCAGGCAAGCGGCCGCCGACAACCAGTCGAGCCCTTCCCGGAACCTGGAACACGCCCGTGCGCGGCATAAAGGAACCAGGGAACCGCCCGGCCGGCCAGGTTCACCACAACGGTGATGTACCCGCCGAGGACCAGCCCGAGGAGCAGGAACATGAAGCTCGTCTTGATGTACAGACGGACCATGGCGTCATGGTCCTCGCCTAAGAGCTCTGCTTCAGCGCGGGAATCGGGCTCGGACCGGGGCATCAACTCCCGACGGCCCCGACCGCGGCCCAGCGAAGCATGCTCGCGCCGCCTGACGGCCGGGGGGAGGGTCGGCCCGCGCCCTCAGCTGACGGCGATGCGCGCCGGCGTCCAGGGCGGGTCGAACGTCAGGGACACGTCGACGTGCTCGACGCCGGGGATCCCGAGCACCGCGCGCTGCACCCAGTCCGTCATCACCGCGTGCAGCGGGCAGCCCGACGCCGTGAGCGTCATGGTGATGCGGACGGTGCGTCCCTCGATCCCGACGTCGTAGATCAGGCCCAGGTCGACGAACGGGCTGGTCACGGCCGTGCCGGCAGCGCGGGGGCGTGACGGCCCGCGGCGCAGGGTCGAAGGTGGAGCAGCGTGCGACCGAGGGCCGCCGCGAAGACCAGCGCGCCGACACCCACAATCGCCCCGGTCACCGCGATGGCCGCGGGCTCGCCGGCGGCCACGGTGGCGGCGAGGGCCAGGGTCCCGGCGGTGAGCAGCCCGTAGGCGAGCCGCTCGCCGGCCGGCCACGAGAGCTGGGCGAGCGTGGGCACTCGTTCACGACCGGCCCGCGGCGCGTAGGCCCGATACCAGACCAGGAACGGCACGATCTTGAGCATCATGCCGACGATGGTCAGGGAGACCCAGCCCCCGAGCGCCAGGACAGCGTACGCGAGCGACACCCGCGGCCCGGATCCGACGCCGAGGGCGAGCGTCAGCCCCAGGGTCCCGGCCGGCACGAGGCACGCCGTGCCGGTGAGGACGAAGCGCAGTCCCCAGTCGAGGGTCGGACGCTTCCGTCGCCAGGCAAAGCCCGTGACCCACCACGCGTGGATTCCCAGCGCCAGCGCGACCGCGACGGCGCCCGGCAGCACGAGCGGGGGCCGGCCGAGCGCAAGCCCCGCGGCCACGGCGGGCACGCCGAGGCCCAGGCCTCCGAGCTGGATGGTGGCTCCCCATCCGGCCGGCTCCGGCGCGAGGAGGAACATGGGGTACACGCGGGCCCCCACCGCAAGGATCATGGGGGCGATCCAGCCCAGGAGCGCCAGGTGGAAGTGAGCGTGCACGGCCCCGAGCGGCCCGCCCGGGAACACGCGCGAGCCGTGGGTGATCGCCAGCGTGACCCCGAACGCGACCGTGAGCGCGAGCCCCCCGAGCGCGAGTGCAATCCCCCGGGCGGTGAAGGACCAGCGGGCCGGCCCTCGGACGCTCAGGGCGAGGTTGATCACGTGGGCGATGACCCCGGCCCCGACCAGCGCGGCCGCCCACGCGAGGCCGTCCCAGCGACCCATCCAGAAGTGGCTGACCATCCCCAGGATCCCGGCCACGAGCCCGGGGAGCTGCCAGCGCGCCAGGCGCTCACTGAAGAGCGGTCGCTCGATCACGACGGGGATCAGCTGGTAGCTGGCGCCCATGATGGCCAGCGTGATCCAGCCCAGCGCGACGACGTGCGTGAGGGCCAGGAGGCGCGGGTGGTAGTAGTGACCGGCCAGCGTCGCGCCCAGCCCCGGAAGCGTGAGGGCGGCCAGGACGAAGGCGGTCGCCGCCGTCGCCAGGTAGGCGAGCGGCAGCGTCACCGCCGAGGCTCGACCCGCAGGCATGCCCGCCGGGATCATGTGTTGGAACCGCCCCGCCAGATAGCGATCCGGACGAGGCCGGGCTCGGGCTCGTCGGTGGCGTGCCGGCAGCCGCGCTCCTCGAGCTGCGGATAGAGGAAGATCGGCCGCCGATGGTGCAGGACCTCGAGGCGCTGGCCGGGCGCCAGTGATTCGACCGCCTCGAGGACGCGGACCATCGGGAGCGGCGGCTCGAGGTCCCGCACATCCAGCCGGACGGTGGAGTCGGCGTCCGGCGGCGCTCCCCCGGCCGAGCCCATGGTCGTTGCCCGAGACGGGAGCCCCGCCGCCGGGTTCGCCGTCGCGTCCTCGCGATAGAACCACACTCGCCAGTCCTCGGCCTCGCCGGATTCGGTCCAGTGCGTGAAACCGCGGAGGGCGAGGACGCGGTAGAGCGGCAGCGGCTCGAAGGGCGCCCGCAAGATCAGCACGCCGTCGGGTCCCAATGCGTCGATCGCGGCCATGATCCGGGCGAACGGCTCCCGACCCGTGCGGAGATCCTCGCGGACGTCGAGGTAGACGCGCGCCGTCTCGGGGAGGCGATCGAGGGCCGCGGGCCTCATGTCGTCGGCGTCGCCCCGGCGGCCTCCAGCGCGCGCAGCACCGTCTCGACCGGAACGCCGGCCGAGGCCGCGGCCTGCTCGAGGGTCAGGTGCCCGCCGCAGCAGGTGTCGATGCCGAAGCGCTGCAGGATCGGAAGGCCATGTGGCGACCGACGCGCGGCCGCCTCCACCGTGTCCTCGGGCAGCGGGGCGAGGGTGCGTACCGTGCGATCTGCTTCGACGGGGCTCGGCGACGCACCGTGACGGCATCCACATTCGCAGGTCTGGCCCATGGACTGATCCTCCTCGCTTCCAGGCTATGGCGGTCGCGCGCCGGCCACTATGACCCCCGTCATACGACCCTCCGGTGGCAGATGGTAGCCGCTCTCCTGCATGAGCCGCGTCCGAAGCCGGTCATCGCCGAGCGCGCGAGCCGTGGGGACGAGCACCAGCGCGGTGAACAGCATGCCGCCCACTCAGGTGATCGCCGAGAGGACGTGGACCCAGCGGATGAACAGGGCCACTATCCGGCCTCCCCCTCGGTGAGACCGCGCAGGGCGTCCCGGTCCAGCAGGACCAGCCGGCCACTCCGGTCCTCCACGACTTCGTCCCGCAGCCATCGGCTCACGACGCGGATCGCCGTCTCCACGGTGGTGCCGGACATGTCGGCCAGGCTCTGCCGCGTCAGGTGGAACGGCAGCTCGACCCCGTCCTTGGTGCGGACCCCCTCCCGGTCAGCCAGACGCAGCAGCGTGGCAGCCAGGCGCGCCTCCACGGGCTCGACCGATCGGGTGACCGAGTCGTGGGCCGCCCGGAGGCGGCGCCCGATCAGCAGCGCCATCTCGCGCACGACCGGCGGGTGCCGCTCCGCGAGCGCGATGACGACGTCCGCCGGGATCTTCACCACGACGCTCGGCTCCGTGGCCTGGGCCGCCGCCGGGTACGGCCGTCGCTCGATGGCCGCGACCCCACCGAAGATCTCGCCGGGACCGAGGAGCTCCAGGACGACGTCCTTGCCCACGCGGGAGTGCCGGACGATCCGCACGTGTCCGGTCTTGACGAGATACAGCCAGAGCGCCGGATCGCCCTCGTGGAAGATGTACTCTCGGGCCCGACACGACTCCTCGCGGGCCGTCGCCGCCAGGGACTCGAGCTCTCGCGCCGGAAGGCCGGCGAAGACCGGACTGGCCTGCAGAAAGTCGATGACTTTCCTGGAGCCGGGACGGGACATCGGCGGCCAGGATAGCACGCGACGATGAGGCAGGGGCTCGCCGCACCCGACACCGTGCCCTCCGTTCTCCTCTGGGAGAGCGAGCGCGCGGGCTTCGCGGTTCCCCTGCCTCGCCCCGCATCCTTCGGGGGGCCTCCGCCTCCGCGGCCGGGAGTCGCGTGGCCGGAGCAGCCCCGGGAGGGCGTTCGGAGGTCAGCGCCCCGAGGTGGGGTCCGACGTGTTGACGATCGGCTCGCCCTTGAGGTTGAAGGACGTGTTGAGGAGAACCGGTACATCCGTGGCCTTGCCGAAATCGCTCGATGAGTTGATGGTAGTCTGAAGGCGCGCGGTGCCGTCCACGTGGGTGACTGCCGGGATGACGTCCCGGCGTCGTGGACGTCGACGACGTAGAGCATGAACCGGGCAGGGTGAGATTGCCGCGCACACCGGTGGCGCCGCTGGTCTCGCGCGAGCCTCGACTCGCCCTGACGAGCTAACGCGCCGGCTTCGGGGAAATCCCCGGGCTCCGTGCTACCGTGAGACTCGGTGCAGCGGTCCCGTCGACGCGTCCTCACGGCCGTCGTCGCCTGCCTGGGCCTAGTCCTCGCCCTCGCCGCAGGGGAACTGGCCCTGCGCATCGTCGCGCTCTTCAGTGCGAAGGTGCGGTATCTGTCGACCGCGCAGGGCGGCCCCGCGCCTGGGCGGCCCACCACCCTCGCCGCGTATCTCGCTTCGAGACCCGAGCATCTGGTCCCACACCGGGAGTGGTTCAACCACTGGACGAACGCGCTCGGCTTCAACGACGAGGAGTTCGTGGTGCCGAAGCCCCTCGGTCGGTTCCGGATCATGGCGGTGGGGGACTCCTTTACCTACGGGAGCGTGCCGTACCCCGAGAGTGTCATGACCCTCCTGGAGAGCTCGCTCCGGACCGCGTGCCCGGGGCGCGACCTCGACCTCCTCAACCTCGGGATCGGCGCGACGGGTGTCCGGGACTATCGGACAATCGTGGAGCTTGCGTCCGCCACCTACGAGCCGGACCTCGTGCTCATCAACTTCTACGCCGGAAACGACGGTCCCCGGCATCGCCTACGCGCGCGCGGGCTGGGTCGGCGGTTGCTCGATCACTCCTACCTGTGGGGCTTCACGGAAAGTGCGCTCCGTCTCCGCCGGAGCGTGCCGAATCCCGACGCTCTGGCGGAGGTCGCGGGCGGAAGAGTGCGAGGGGATCCCCCGGCAGGCGGGCCACGCCTGGGCGGGCGCGTCGTGGACCCCGATCGTCGGCTTCGCGAGGACGCCCCCGCACTCGCCGGGCCGATCTTCGACGACGAGGCTTTCACACAGATCCTCGCGACCGAGCTGAGACAGCTCCACGTCCCAGAGGATCCGGGCGCGGTCGAGCGGGTTTGGGGACCGACGCTGGACGAGCTAGAGGCCGCGCGCGTCCACGTGGCGCGGAGCGGCGGCGGACGGCTGGTGATCACGGTCTATCCGTCGGTCCTCCAGGTCGACTCGCGCCTGCGGACCACTCTGGTCGAGCGGCTGCGGAGCCGGCGACGCCATGCCGATCTGCGGACGGGCACGATCGATCCTGCGCTGCCCAATCGGATCGTGCTCGAGTACTGCCGCTCCCGGGCTCTATCCTGCTTCGACCTGACGCCGGCCCTCGTCCGCGCCAGCGAGCAGTCGGCGGATCCGGTCTACAAGACGCGGGATGCGCACTGGACGATTCGCGGCAACCGCGTCGCGGCGGAGGCCCAGACCGCGTACCTAGCGCCTTTGATGTGCCCGGAGCCCGCCGCGCCCCGCGGGAGTACCTTCCCGTCGGCGCAACCAAGGCGCTGAGAGCGACCCGCAAGCTCAGACGACGCAACCGCCCGTCCGGCCGACCGGCAGAGCCGGCTCTCCCACACGGCAATCCAGGCACGAGAGCAGCAAGAACAGCGTATCCGTTCGTCAGGCGCGGCTGTCGGGCAGCCTCTCCGAGGCGGCCCCGCTTCCGACCATCACCCGCATGTCGCGCATCCTCACGTAGTCGGCGAGCAAGCGCTGGATGACGAGTGTCATCAGGTACCGGCCGAACTTGGGATTCTGATGATACAGCTCCAGGACCTTGTCGTTGTCGATGGCACCAAGTTCCGCATCGGTTTCACAGACGGCGGTGTCCATGCGCTCATGCTTCGGCCCGAAGACGCCGATCTCCCCCAGCACGCTCCCCGCTCCCACCGTCACGCCGATGTCGACCAGCCGGATCGAGCCGCTCAGCATCACGTACAGCTCCGTCGCTCGGTCGCCCTTCTTGAAGAAGACATCGCCCTTCGTCAACGTCCGGCGCCGCATGAACGGGGTCAGCCATTCCATGGACAGGGTGCCGTGGGCGTCGTGGACCTTCCGGATCAGCGCCCGCATCTGGAAGAGCCGGAGGCAGTTCAGGGGCAGCAAGATCGTGTGGAGGATGAGCACCGGGTAGAGCTGCGCGCCGATCGCATACGTGATGAACGCGACGTTGCTGGCGATGCCGACGAGGCGCAGCGGGATCATGGTCTTCATGTAAAAGGCGAGAAAGACGAGTGCCGACGCGGAGTAGCCGGCCAGATCTATCCAGTGATGGCCGATTCCTTCTGGCACCGTATCACCTCCGCCCGTTGCTCTGGCGCCGGTCGCGCTCGAGCCGGGCTACCGCTCGTGCCTCGGGCGTCCTGCGGCTCAGCCACGCGAGGCCGGGCCTGATGCGCGAGTAGGCGGGCCGCACAGGACCACCCCTGGTGAACTCCGCGGCACCGGCTCGCGATGGGCCACGCCGGCGGACCGCGTCAGGGGGCATTGGCCGGTGCCCGGCGGCGCCCCCGTCGGCGGCCGCGGAGTCGATTCGGCCGCATGCGTGGCGGTTGCCGGCCCCGGGCCGCGCGCGCGTCAGACGCGCACGGGAGGCGCGGACGGCACCAGCAACGCGCGGCCGTCCAAGCCGGGCGGTAGCGCGACGTCGAGCAGGCGCAGCACCGTCGGGGCCAGGTCGACCACATTCGCTGGCAGGTCCGCCTCCCTCGGCCGCTCCGTCCCCAGCGCCCACAGCCGGGACTCCGTCGTGTGATCGCCGGTTCGCGAGCCCCAGAACGGCTCGCGAATGACTCCCACGCGGTCCGATCGACACGCCTCCAACGGGCCGAGGTCGGTGCGGAACACGACGATCAGATCGGGCAGGTCCGGATGATGATCGGGGCCGTATGCTTCGGCTGCGGTCACGACGCGCTTGACGATCCGCTCGCCGGTGACGAGGTGCTCGAGGGCCAGCAGCTCACGGCGCATCTCCGCCAGCAGGGCGTCCGCCTCACCGCCTCGCTCGACGCAGCCGTGGGGCTCCCGGCCTCGGAGGTTCAAGCGGATGGCGCCGCAGCGATTGTTGGGGACCGCGATCGCGCGCGTGCGCGGGGACTCGAGGGGCGTCGGCAGGGACCCGGCGGCCGCCTGAAGCCCTCGGAGGGCGCCGGCCGGCGCCATGCGTCGCACGAGCCGACGGAACCGCCGGGGCAGCCAGGAGCGGGCTTGGGTCACCAGGCCCCGGCCGGAGCCGAGGCCGAGGCGCAGGAGGAACTCCGGGAGCAGCTGAGGCCCGCCGATCTTGGGGCCCATGCCGTGGCTCGCCACGACGAGGACGGTGGCGCCGGCGCCGGCGCCCTCGATGATCCGGCCCACCGCGCCGTCGATCCGGGCGTACACGCGCTGAATCGCTTCGCGCAGGTCCGGGGGGACCTCGCGGCGCCCTTCCGCGTCCGCGAACAAGCCCCAGAACTGATGGCCGACGCAGTGGCACTCCGTGAAGGCGCACGTGAAGAGGTCCCAGGATTCCCGGGCCATGAGGTCGAGGAGGACCGCGGTGCGTCGCTCGACCGCACCGAGGAGATCGTCCAGCAGCGTCCGGTAACCCTCGGTGGTCTTGTCACGCGCGTCACACGACGCCACCGGATAGACCCCGAATCGGGACTGGATCTCCGTCAGCAGCGACCCGGGCTCCGCCTGCGCCGGGAACGGCCGGTCGTGACTGCCCCAGCCCAGGAGCTGGATCCCGTCGAGCCCGCGGCAGAGGGCCGCCTGCGGTTGGTCGATGACGGCCACGCGCCGGCCCGCCGCGCTCGCCACGGACCAGTAGTACTGGGACGCGTCGACTTCCTCGGTCGAGATCGGCCGGAATCGCGTGTCCCCGGTGTGCAGCTTGCGCGAGTGGTAGAAGCGCGCCAGCCGCCCGCCCGAACGGCCCGTCGTCAGCTCGGGCCAGATCGACCCCGGCAGGGTCTCGAGACAGTTCGCGAGACGCACGACCAGCCCGTCTCTCGCGAGGGCTCCGAGAACAGGCAGCTGACCCTCGGCGGCCCAGCGCTCGATCAGGGTCGCTTCGGCCGCGTCGAGGCTGATGACGCACACGCGGGCACTCATCCGCGCACCACGGCGGGCGCGCGCCCGCCCGGGGCACGGGGGTCTGCCCGGGCCGGGATGGGAATGGAGTCCCACGACGGCGGGCGGAGCGCTGCGGCCGCGCCTGGTTCGTGCAGCAAGCTGCCTCCCGGGTCCAAGCTCGGTCAGGCCACCGGAGAGGCGGCCGGAGCCCCGGCTCGAAGCCACCGACCGCCTCGTGGCTAGCTTATCAGGTCACGGGGCTCGCAGGGCACCGGGCAGCGGGCACGCTCGCCGGTCGTCGCGGACCCCGAAGGGTCAGGCGAACGCCGCCCTCTGAATGCACACGCGGATGCCAGCGCCTCCGGCTCGAAAGGCTCTGCCGCGGGCGCGGATGCGAGGCGCTCCCCCAGGCGCCGGGCCGCCAGGCTCTCGCGGACCCGCAGGCCCGCGAGTCCGGATATGACGCCGATCACATGACGGGCGGGGCCGCGGTGGGCGAGGTCCCCGGCCGACGCGGCTCAGGCGTGAGGCCACGTCCAGTCTCGCACCTCGGGACGGTCGTCCCCGTGCTCGACGATGTACGCCTTGTGCTCGGTCCGCCGGTCAAGCATGAGCTGCCGGAGATGTCCCGCCCGGCCCGCGAGTCCCGGCACCCGGTCGATCACGTCCATCACGAGGTGATAGCGATCCAGGTCGTTCAGGACCACCATGTCGAACGGCGTCGTGGTGGTCCCCTCCTCCTTGTATCCGCGCACGTGGAGGTTCGGGTGGTTGGTCCGCCGGTAGGTGAGCCGGTGGATCAGCCAGGGGTAGCCGTGGTAGGCGAAGATGATCGGCCGATCCGTGGTGAAGAGCGTGTCGAATTCGGCGCTCGACAGGCCATGCGGGTGCTCCTCCCGGGGCTGGAGCCGCATGAGATCCACGACGTTGACCACCCGGACCTTGAGCGCGGGCAGGTGCTCGCGCAGCACCGCCGCCGCCGCGAGCGTCTCGAGCGTCGGCACGTCGCCGGCGCAGGCCAGGACGACGTCGGGCTCGCCGCCTTGATCGGTGCTCGCCCAGGGCCAGATGCCGATCCCGGCGGTGCAATGCGTCACCGCCGCGTCGATGTCGAGGTACTGCAGCGCCGGCTGCTTGCCGGCCACGATCACGTTGACGTAGTCGCGGCTGCGGAGGCAATGGTCCGCGACCGAGAGCAGCGTGTTCGCGTCCGGCGGGAGGTACACCCGGATCACCTGGGCCTTCTTGTTGACGACGTGGTCGATGAAACCCGGGTCCTGATGCGAGAATCCATTGTGATCCTGGCGCCAGACGTGGGACGTCAGCAGGTAGTTGAGCGACGCGATGGGCGCGCGCCACGGAATCTCCCGAGTCACCTTCAGCCACTTCGCGTGCTGGTTGAACATCGAGTCGACGATGTGGATGAAGGCCTCGTAGCTGGAGAAGAGGCCGTGGCGCCCGGTGAGGAGGTATCCTTCCAGCCAGCCCTGGCACGTATGCTCGCTCAGGATCTCCATGACCCGGCCGGCGGGGCCGAGGTGCTCGTCTCCCGGGCGCCGCTCGCCCATCCAGGTGCGCTCGGTCGTCTCGAACAGAGGATCGAGCCGGTTCGACGCCGTCTCGTCGGGGCCGACGACGCGGAAGTTGCGCTGGTCTTGATTGAGCTTCACGACGTCCCGCAGGAAACGTCCGAGGACGCGCGTCGCCTCCGCGGTGGCCACCCCCGGCCCGGGCACTTCCGTCGCATACCGCCGGAAGTCGGGCAACCGGAGGTCCGTCAGCAAAAGCCCTCCGTTGGCGTGCGGGTTCGCCCCCATGCGGCGGGCGCCGGTCGGCGCGAGCGCCGCGAGCTCCCCGCGGAGCCGGCCCGCCTCGTCGAACAGCTCCTCCGGCCGGTAGCTCCGCATCCACGCTTCCAGCTGCCGGACGTGCTGGGGCTGGCTCGCCAGGTTGGCCAGCGGCACCTGGTGTGAGCGCCAGGAGCCCTCGGTCTTCTTGCCGTCCACCTCCGCCGGGCCGGTCCAACCCTTCGGAGTCGCGAGGACGAGCATGGGCCAGCGCGGCCGCGCCGGGTGTCCGCGCTCTCGCGCGTGGCGCTGGATGACCCGGATCTCCTCGACGATCGCGTCCAGGGTCGCCGCCATCGCCTGGTGCATGGGCGAGGGCTCGTCCCCCTCCACGACGTAGGGGTGATATCCGTAGCCGGTGAGGAGGCTCTCCAGCTCCGACCGTCCGATCCGAGCCAGGATGGTCGGACTGGCGATCTTGAAGCCGTTCAGATGCAGGATCGGCAGCACCGCGCCGTCCGTCGCGGGGTTGAGGAACTTGTTCGAATGCCACGACGTCGCGAGCGGGCCCGTCTCGGCCTCGCCATCCCCGATCACGCACGCGACGACCAGGCTCGGATTGTCGAACGCCGCGCCGTAGGCGTGGGCCAAAGCGTAGCCGAGCTCCCCGCCCTCGTGGATCGAGCCCGGCGTCTCGGGGGCGGCGTGGCTCGGGATCCCTCCCGGGAACGAGAACTGCCGGAAGAGCTGGCGGAGCCCGTCCACGTCCTGCGACACGTGCGGGTAGCGTTCGCTGTAGGTGCCCTCGAGGTAGGTGTTCGCCACCATGGCCGGGCCGCCGTGACCCGGGCCGCATACGAAGATCATGTCGAGGTCGAATTTCCGGATGACGCGGTTCAGATGGACGTACACGAAGTTCAATCCCGGACTCGTGCCCCAGTGGCCGAGGAGACGCGCCTTGATGTGACCGAGCTCCAGCGGCCGCCGGAGCAGCGGGTTCTCGCGGAGATAGATCTGCCCGACCGACAGGTAGTTGGCCGCCCGCCAGTACGCGTCGAGCAGCCTCAGCTCGTGCTCGGACAAGACGGTGATCATCATGCCTCCCGTTCACGTGGCCACAGCCGACCGGCCAAGGCGCCCGCCGCGCGCCACCACTCCATCGTTGCACAGCGCCGGGACTCGGGCGGGACGCCTGCGAGGTTCCCGCCCCCGGGTTGTCCGGTGGGATGCGGGCGCCCGTCGAGACGTCGTCTGGCGCGGTTCCCGCCTCCCGTGCGATCGTGGAGGGGACTCGCATCCCGAAGGTCGACCAGATCCATGATCGTCCTGGCCCTCAACTGCGGCAGCTCGTCGCTCAAGTTCCAGGCGTTCGTCTGCGATCCCGGTGGCCCGCGGCCGCCCCGCCGTCTGGCGCGCGGCCTCGTCGATCGCCTCGGGGATCAGGCGACCCTCACGTTCCAGGCGGAAGGCGGCGCCCCGCTCCGGCAGCGCGAGGCGATCCCGAGCCCCGAGGCCGCGATCCGCCGCGTGCTCGCGTGGCTCGCCGCGGAGCGGGCATTCGAGGGGGCTCCGGTCGACGCGGTCGGCCACCGCGTCGTCCACGGCGGCGAGCGCTTCACGCAGCCCGTGCTGGTCGACGCCGAAGTCGCCGCCGCGATCGAGGCATTGGAGGTCCTCGCGCCGCTGCACAACCGGCCGAGCCTCGCGGGCATCCACGCCGCCCGGGCGGCGCTCGGCGCCGGGGTTCCGATGGTCGCCGTCTTCGATACCGCGTTCCACGCCGAGATGCCGGAGCGCGCGTCCCGCTACGCCATTCCGCACGAGCTTGCCCTGAAGCACGGGATCCGGCGCTACGGCTTCCACGGCCTCGCCTACCGCTCGGTGCTCCCGCGGTACGCCGAGCTCGCCGGCCTTCCCGCCGAGCGCGTGACCCTCGTCGCGTTCCACCTCGGCAACGGGTGCTCGGCGGCCGCCATCAAGGGCGGGCGATCCGTGGACACCTCGATGGGTCTCAGCCCGCTCGAAGGCCTCGTCATGGGCACGCGGTCGGGAGACGTCGATCCCGCGCTCGTCGGGCATCTCACGCGCACGGAAGGCGTCACGGTCTCGGAGGTCGAGCGGTGGCTCAACGAGCGCGCGGGGCTCCGGGGGCTCTCGGGCCGGAGC
>JBIOVM010000007.1:0-52024 GCA_044867785.1 Candidatus Rokuibacteriota bacterium
TCGCATCCTGGGGCTGGAGCAGGTCCCAAGGGTTGGGCTGTTCGCCCATTAAAGCGGTACGTGAGCTGGGTTTAGAACGTCGTGAGACAGTTCGGTCTCTATCTCTCGCGGGCGGAGGAGGTTTGAGAGGAGCTGCCCCTAGTACGAGAGGACCGGGGTGGACGCACCGCTAGTGTGCCAGTTGTCCCGCCAGGGGCAGTGCTGGGTAGCTATGTGCGGCAGGGATAAGCGCTGAAGGCATCTAAGCGCGAAACCCGCCTCAAGATGAGACCTCCCAGGCGCAAGCCTCTGAAGGCCCCTGGAAGATGACCAGGTTGATAGGCCGGAGGTGTAAGCCCCGTAAGGGGTTCAGCTTACCGGTACTAATCGGCCGTGCGGCTTGACCGCGGATTGGCTTCCTTCAATCCTGAATTCGACGCGACGGCGCTCGAGGATCGCGAAATACGGTTACCGCTTCCCGGCGGTCATACCGGAGGGGCCACACCCGTTCCCATCCCGAACACGGTAGTTAAGCCCTCCAGGGCCGATGGTACTACGCTGGTAACGGCGTGGGAGAGTAGGTCGCTGCCGGGGTCACCTCGAAGGGCCTGGATCCATATGGATCCGGGCCCTTCGTATTTTCGGCTCTGGCGAGGGATGGCGCGCGGCCTACCGCGCACCGACCGTCGCCGTGCCGCTCAGAGGATCGCGGTGAGGATCGTGAGGTAGAAGTTGTGGAGCAGGCTGAAGAGCGGGCCCATGATGTAGCGCGTGGCGCCGGAGAACACGAGCAGGAGGAGGAGCAGCGGGCCGTATTGCTCGAGCCGCGCCAGGAGTCCCCACGACGCCCGCGGGAAGAAATAAGGGAGGAAGTGGCCGCCGTCGAGCGGCGGCAGCGGGATCAGGTTGAAGATCCCGAGTCCGAGATTGAACGTGTAGACGTACCGCAGTATCCCCGCCACGGGCGCCGCGACGAATGTGGACCCGCCGAGCTGCGGCACCAGCGCAAGCGCGAAGAGGCCCAGGAAGGCCACGACGAAGTTCGACAGCGGCCCGGCGGCGGCCACCAGCGTCATGTCGCGCAGCGGCCGGCGGAGATTGCGCGCGTTCACCGGCACCGGTCTCGCCCACCCGAATCCGGCGAGGATGAAAGCCAGCGCCCCCAGCGGATCGATGTGGGGCAGCGGGTTGAGCGTCAGCCGCCCCGCCAAGCGGGCGGTCGGGTCCCCGAGTCGGTCGGCCACCCACCCGTGCGCCACCTCGTGGATCGTGACCGCCAGCAGCAGCGCCGGCAGCATGAGGACGAGGTTCTGCAGCGCGCCGAGCGGGTCTCGCAGGAGATCGTCGATCATGCGGCGACGCGCGCGGCGGGCGGCGGCGCGAGCGCGGCCACGCCGGTGGCGCGCGACCATTCGAGCATGGCGCCATCGTAGTCGCGGCGCCTCCGGTCGGGCAAGGGGCGCGCCGAGGCTCTGCTATACTGTTCGCCGGTTTGCGTCGGCTCCACGGCACTCATCGCTTCGGGAGACCTCACATGAAAGGGATGCGCTGGTCGTCCGGCCGCCGCGCGGCGGTCCCAGTCCTGCTCGCCTGCCTGCTGGCCGTCGCGCTCGCGCCGCTCCTGGCGCCCGCCGCGGCGTGGGCCCAGGCGGCCGCGCCCGCCGCGGCGGCCCCGGCCGCGCACGCGGGCGGCGGCGAGGCGAGCCTCCGCATGCCCGACGTGGGCCAGATCGCGCTCATGGGGGTCAACGGCCGCACCATGCTGCTGGGCGGGCTGCTGGTCTGCATCCTCGGATTCGTGTTCGGGCTCGTGGTCTTCGGCCGGGTCAAGCGCCTGCCCGTGCACCCCTCGATGGCGGAGATCTCGGAGCTGATCTACGAGACGTGCAAGACGTACCTGGTGACCCAGGGGAAGCTCCTCCTCGTCCTCGAAGCGTTCATCGCCGTCATCATCGTCCTGTACTTCGGCGTCCTGCTGCACTTCGAGGCGGTCCGGGTGGTCATCATCCTTCTCTTCAGCCTCATCGGCATCGCCGGCAGCTACGGCGTGGCGTGGTTCGGGATGCGCATCAACACGCTGGCGAACTCGCGGACGGCCTTCGCGAGCCTCCGGGGCCGACCCCTGCCGGTGTCCTCGATCCCGCTCCAGTCCGGCATGAGCATCGGGATGCTGCTGATCAGCGTCGAGCTGTTCCTCATGCTCTGCATTCTCCTCTTCATCCCCGGGGAGTACGCCGGGCCGTGCTTCATCGGGTTCGCCATCGGCGAGTCCCTCGGGGCGGCCGCCCTCCGCATCGCGGGCGGCATCTTCACCAAGATCGCCGACATTGGCTCCGACCTCATGAAGATCGTGTTCAACATCAAGGAGGACGACGCGCGGAACCCCGGCGTCATCGCCGACTGCACCGGGGACAACGCCGGGGACTCCGTCGGCCCCACCGCGGACGGCTTCGAGACCTACGGCGTCACCGGCGTGGCGCTGATCTCCTTCATCCTCCTGGCGGTGAAGGACCCGACCGTCCAGGTCCA
Organism: Candidatus Rokuibacteriota bacterium; assembly: GCA_044867785.1. Lineage (GTDB taxonomy): Bacteria > Methylomirabilota > Methylomirabilia > Rokubacteriales > DASRDR01 > DASRDR01. The sequence goes on from JBIOVM010000007.1 coordinate 2,509, forward strand.
GCTCCTGGTCTGGATCTTCATCATGCGGGTCCTCATGATCATCGCCAGCGGCGTCTCCTACCTGCTCAACGAGGCGATGACCCAGAGCCGCTACGCGGGCGCCGCCCATCTGAACTTCGAGGCCCCGCTCACGTCCCTGGTGTGGCTGACCTCGGTCGTCTCGGTGGCCATGACCTATGTGGCGTCCTACCTGCTGATCCCGGGGCTGGGGGACGGCACGCTCTGGTGGAAGCTCTCCACGGTCATCACGTGCGGCACCCTGGCCGGGGCGATCATCCCCGAGTTCGTCAAGGTCTTCACGTCGACGGAATCCGGCCACGTGCGCGAGGTGGTGACCGCCAGCCGGGAGGGCGGCCCGTCGCTGAACATCCTGTCCGGCTTCGTCGCCGGCAACTTCAGTGCGTTCTGGCTGGGCATCGCGATCACGGCCCTCATGGCGGTGGCGTACGCCGTCAGCACGGCCGGGCTCGGGACCCTCATGGTCGCGCCGGCCGTCTTCGCGTTCGGGCTGGTCGCGTTCGGCTTCCTGGGCATGGGCCCGGTGACCATCGCCGTGGACTCCTACGGCCCGGTCACCGACAACGCCCAGTCCGTCTACGAGCTGTCGGTCATCGAGCAGATCCCGGGCATCCGGCAGCAGATCCGGCAGACCCACGGCTTCGACGTCGACTTCGAGAAGGCCAAGGCCCTGCTCGAAGAGAACGACGGCGCCGGGAACACGTTCAAGGCGACGGCGAAGCCCGTCCTGATCGGCACCGCCGTCGTCGGCGCGACGACGATGATCTTCTCGATCATCGTGCTGCTGACCCACGGCCTCACGCAGAACCTCGACCGGCTCTCGATGCTCCATCCGCCGTACCTCCTGGGGCTCATCACTGGCGGCGCGGTGATCTACTGGTTCACGGGGGCGGCGACCCAGGCGGTGTCGACGGGCGCCTATCGGGCCGTCGAGTTCATCAAGGCGAACATCCGGCTCGAGGGCACGACGAAGGCCTCGGTCGAGGACAGCAAGCGCGTGGTCGAGATCTGCACGCAGTACGCGCAGAAGGGCATGTTCAACATCTTCCTCACGGTGTTCTTCGCCACGCTCGCCTTCGCCTTCGTCGAGCCCTACTTCTTCATCGGCTACCTGATCTCGATCGCGCTGTTCGGCCTGTACCAGGCCATCTTCATGGCCAACGCCGGCGGTGCCTGGGACAACGCGAAGAAGATCGTCGAGACGGAGCTGAAGGAGAAGGGCACGCCGCTCCACGCCGCGACCGTGGTCGGCGACACGGTGGGAGACCCCTTCAAGGACACCTCCTCGGTGGCGCTGAACCCGGTGATCAAGTTCACGACGCTCTTCGGCTTGCTCGCCGTGGAGCTGGCGGTGACGCTCACGGCCGAGAGCGGGCCGGGGCTCAGCTGGGCGCTGGCCGCCGCCTTCTTCGCGGTGGCGCTCGTGTTCGTCTGGCGGTCCTTCTACGGAATGCGCATCGGCGGCGCGGTGGCGCGCTGAGGACGAGTCGGCGGCCGTGATCGAGTACCTCGTCCAGCTGCTCACGGACCCGGCCGCGCTGTTCGAGCTTGTCCGGTGGGGCGGGTACGTCGCGCTGGCGGCCATCGTCTTCACCGAGACGGGTCTCCTGATCGGATTCTTCCTTCCCGGCGATTCGCTCCTCATCACCGCCGGGCTGGTGGCCGCAACCGGCGCGCTCGACATCTGGTGGCTGAACATCCTGCTGAGCGTGGCCGCGATCGTGGGCGACAGCGTCGGGTACGCCATCGGCTACCGGACCGGCCCCCGCATCTTCACGCGCGAGGACTCGCGCTGGTTCAACCGCGCCCATCTGGTGCGGACGCGGGAGTTCTACGAGCGGCACGGCGGCAAGACCATCGTGCTGGCGCGGTTCATCCCCATCATCCGCACGTTCGCGCCGGTGGTGGCAGGAGTGGGCCAGATGGAGTACCGACGCTTCCTGGCCTACAACGTCCTGGGCGGGATCGGCTGGGTCGCCAGCATGACGTGGGCGGGGTACCTCCTCGGGCAGGCGATCCCCGACATCGGCCGGTACATCCACGTCGTGATCGTGGTCGTGGTGATCCTCTCCTGCATCCCGATCGGCCTCGAGTGGTGGAAGGCCCGCGCGGCGCGCCGGCGCGCCGCCCTCCCGAGTCGGTGAGCCCGTGTTCCGCCTGATCCCGCGCGCGGAGCGCTTCTTCGACCTCTTCGAGGAGCAGGCCCGGAACATCGTCGCCGCCGCCGGGCGCCTGCGGGAGCTGACCGTGGACTTTGCCGACGCGCCCGCGAAGGCCATGGCGATCCGGGAGCTCGAGCACGCCGGGGACGTCCTCACGCACGATGTCATCCGGAAGATCAACACGACATTCGTCACGCCCTTCGACCGGGAGGACGTGTACGCGCTGGCGTCCCGACTCGACGACGTGCTGGATCTCATCGAGGCGGCCGCCGACCGGCTGCTCCTCTACCGCATCAAGGAGCCCACATCGGGCGCCCGGGCGTTCGCCGAGGTCATCGTGAAGAGCGCGGACTCCGTCCAGGCGGCCGTGGGGTGCCTCCGGGCATCCAGCCGGTCCTATCACCAGCACTGCGTCGAGGTGAACCGCCTCGAGAACGAGGCGGACCGGCTCCTGAAGGAGCTCATCGCGGCCCTCTTCTCGGACGTGACCGACCCGATCGAGGTCATCAAGTGGAAGGAGATCTACGAGACGCTCGAGGAGGTCACCGACCGGTGCGAGGACGTCGTGAACGTCATCGAGGGCATCATGCTCAAGTCGGGCTAGCTCCGCCGGCATGGAGTCCTTCCCGCTGATCGTCTTCATCATCGCTGTCGCCCTGATCTTCGATTTCATCAACGGCTTCCACGACGCAGCCAACTCGATCGCCACCGTCGTCTCGACCCGCGTGCTGACCCCCATCCAGGCGGTGGTGTGGGCCGCGTTCTTCAACTTCGTCGCGGCGTTCGGGTTCGGCGTGAGCGTGGCGCACACGATCGGCAAGGGGATCGTGCGGCCGGACAGCGTGGACGCCCTCGTGATCCTGGCGGCGCTCGTGGGGGCGATCGCCTGGAACCTGATCACCTGGTACGGCGGGATCCCGTCGAGCTCCTCGCATGCCCTGATCGGGGGGCTCGCCGGCGCGGCGGTCGTGAAGGCCGGGATGGGCAGCCTGGTCGTGGCCGGCCTCGCCAAGACCGCGCTCTTCATCGTCCTCGCGCCGATCATCGGCATGACCCTCGGCTTCGGCCTGATGGTCGGCGTGATGTGGACCTTTCACGCTGCGTCCCCCAGCCGGGTCGACCGGCTGTTCCGGCGGCTCCAGCTCCTGTCGGCGGCGCTCTACAGCCTGGGCCACGGCACGAACGACGCTCAGAAGACGATGGGAATCATCGCCGGCCTCCTCTTCGCCACCGGGCGCCTGGGGCCCGAGTTCTACGTCCCGTTCTGGATCGTGCTGGCCGCGCACGCCGCGATGGGTCTCGGCACGCTCGCCGGCGGCTGGCGGATCGTGAAGACGATGGGCATGGGGATCACCCGGCTCAAGCCGGTGGGGGGCTTCTGCGCGGAGACCGCCGGCGCGCTGACGCTCATCGGGACCGCTGTCGGAGGCATCCCGGTCAGCACCACCCACACGATCACCGGGGCGATCGTGGGCGTCGGGGCCACGACCCGCCTGTCCGCCGTGCGATGGGGGATCGCCGGGCGGATCGTGTGGGCCTGGATCTTGACGATCCCGGCGGCGGCGCTCATCGCCGGGGTGAGCTCGGCCCTGCTCGGCTGGCTCCGATAACCGCATGGGACGGCGTCGCCGACCGGCTTCGCTCTGGCGCCGGACCGGGCAACGCGTCGTGGCCGGCCTGGTCAGCCTGGCGGGCGGGCTCGTGGGTCGGCTGCCTCCTCGGCTCGGCACCGCGCTCGGGACCGCGCTGGGCCGCGCCGCGTACTGGATCCTGCCGGGACGCCGGCGCGTCGCGCTGGACAACTTGACGCTCGTCTACGGCGACGCGCTGTCGCCGGCGGACCGCGCGGCTCTGGCGCGCCGGTGCTTCGAGCACCTCGGGGTCACGGTGGTCGAGTGCTGCCTGCTCTTCTTCGGCCCGGCCGAGCGACTGCTCGGCCGCGTCCGGGGCCGGGGGACGGAGCACATCGGTGAGGCGCTGGCCAAGGGCCGGGGGATCTTTTTCCTCACGGGCCACTTCGGGAACTGGGAGCTGCTCGCGGCCACCCACGGGCTGGCCGGATTCGGCCTGAGCGTGGTCGTGCGTCCGCTCGACAATCCCTATCTCGACGCGGTGATCGCGCGGGCCCGCGAGCGCAGCGGCTTGCGCGCCATCTCCAAGCGGGAGGCCGTCCAGGGCGTCCGGGCCGCGCTGGCCCGCGGGCAATGCATCGGCATCCTGCTCGACCAAGACGCCGGCCGGGACGGGGTCTTCGTCCCCTTCCTCGGACATGCGGCCTCCACCTCCCGGGCGCTGGCGATCCTGGCTCTCAAGACCCGGGCCCCCGTCTTGCCGGCATTCATCCACCGCTTGCCCGACGGCGGCCACGAGCTGGTCCTCGAGCCCGAGATCCCCCTGGTCCTTACCGGCGATCTCGATCACGATATCCTCATGAATACCGCGCGCTACTCGGAGGCAATCGAGCGTCAGGTGCGGGACCATCCCGAGCAGTGGTTTTGGGTGCATCGGCGCTGGAAGAGCCGTCCCGCATGAGCCGGTGGCGCGGGGCCTGGGCGTCGGCGCTCGCCGCGCAGCTCGTGGGGCTGGGGGCGATCCTGCTGCCCGCGCCCGTTTCGGGAGTGGGTGAGGATCCTGGCGCGGAGGTGGCGCAGGCGCTCCGGAGCCTGGGCCCCCCCGGGGTGCTCTGGGGGCGGCTCGTCGTCGAGGAGGAGTCGCCGGTCGGCGCGTGGACGCCGGTCAGCGGGGTGGAGGTGACGCTCTATCCGGCGACGCCGACGCTCGTGGCCGAGCTGGAGCGTATCCGTCAGAGCGCCCGCGGGTCGGGTGCCCAGTACGAATCGGCGGTCGCGCGAGTGCAAGCCGCGCTCGCGGCTCACCAGGCGCGCGTGGACGGCAAGAGCCCGGAGACCTGGGGGTCCGATGGCGCGCTTCTCGCGGAGCCTCCGGTTCTTCCCGCACCTCGACCGGCGGCGCCCAAGGACTCCACGCCGCTCGAGCGTCTCGTGCCGGAACGACCGGGCACGAAGAGCGCGGCGGGGGCGCGTCCGGGGGAGGGCCCCCTTCACCCGTGGCGCCAGAGCACCGACCCGGCGGGACTGTTCGCGTTCGAGTCTCTCCCCTCCGGGGATTGGCTGGTCGTAGCCATCCGGATCTCCGCGTACGGGGCACAGAAGCTGCGGGCCGCGCCTCGTCAGCAGCCGGGCGGCAGCCGAGGCTTCCTCCCTCGGGCTACCGCGGCCGCGCGGGAGGCGGAGATCTGGGTGACGCACGTTCGCGTCGGGGCCGCCGAGCGGGTCGGCCTCGAGCTCACCGATCGTGCGCGGTGGCTCGCCGGCCCCGTCCGCGCGACCACAGGTCCAGTTACTCCATAGTTGCAATGGGTTACGTGACACGGGGCCGACGTTTTCCGGTTGACACCCCTTCGGCGCCCGTGATACAAGGGTCGCGCTGTCAGTTCCCCGTAGTCCTCGAACCAACTGCATGAGGGCGGGATCGTCGTGGCGGAGCAAGTCGGCGTTAGCCGGGGTGGCGCTGGCCACCGCGACGGCGACGGTCTGCCCGCTGCCCGCTCTCGGCGCCTCGGGAGTCCTCCCCCCCGGTCCGGATACCTACCTCCTCGCATCGGTTCCTGAGCCGCCGATTCCCCCCCGTCCCCCCTCCCAGGGGGCGGCCTTCGACCCGCTCGACGCCCGAGGCCTCATCGAGGAGCCCGACGGCGGAGAGGCGCTCGAGATCGACGAGGAGGCGGCTGGCGAGGACAGCGCCCCCGTCCCGGGCGATTCACGGTATGGCCGGGATCTCGACGACGACGAGGAAGAGGGGACGGTCCGGGTGCCGCCGGGTCTGGCGGTCCCCATCTATCCCGTCGTGATCAACGCCCCGGTGGAGGCGCTGATCGACCAGTTCGTCGCCCGGGACCGCGAGCGTTTCGGCGTCTGGATCTCCCGCTCGGGCCGCTACCTGCCCATGATCCAGCGGATCTTCCGGGAGAAGGGGCTGCCCGAGGAGCTCGCCTACACCGCGATGATCGAGTCCGGCTTCTCGCCGCGCGCGGTCTCCCGCGTCGGCGCCAAGGGCATGTGGCAGTTCATGGAAGCCACTGGTCGCCGGTACGGGCTGGTCATCAACCGGTGGCTGGACGAGCGGCTCGACCCGGTGAAGTCGACGGTCGCGGCGGCCCAGTATCTCGGCGACCTCTACGGGCTGTTCGGCCACTGGTTCCTGGCCCAGGCGGGGTACAACGCGGGCGAGGCCCGGGTCGGGCGCGCGATCCAGCGCGCTCGGACCACCGACTTCTGGGCTCTCACCCAGACGCGTCACCTGCCGGACGAGACCAAGCTCTTCGTGCCCCAGATCCTGGCCGCCGCGGTGATCACGCAGGCGCCCGCGCGCTACGGCTTCGACGTCACCCTGGAATCGCCCCTGGCCTTCGACGAGGTCGTCCTGCGACGGTCGCTCGACTTCGACACGATCGCAAGCCTGTCGGGCGTGTCGATCGAGACGATCCGCGACCTGAATCCCTCGCTCCTGGCGCGGATCACGCCGCCCTTTGGGACCTATGCCCTTCGGCTGCCTCCCGGGGTGGGCCCCCGATTCGAGACCGCGCTCCAGGCCGCGGCGCCGTCGAGTCTGCCGTCGTGGACGGTGCACCGGATCGGCCGCAACCAGACGCTCGCCGAGATCGCGCGCCTCTACCGGGTGACCGTCCAGCGCCTGGCGGAGCTCAACCATCTGCCCGGAGGCCGTCTGCGAGGGATCCGGGAGCTGGTCGTGCCCGTCGTGGCCCCGGCCGCGTCGACCCCGGTCGTAACCGGCCCGGCGCCGGGCGCACCGCGCGAGGTGATCGTCCGCAAGGGAGACACGCTCTCGGCGATCGCGGCCCGGTATCGCGTCACGCCGCAGGCGCTCGCGCAGCTGAACGGCATGGATCTCGACGATCCGTTGGCCATCGGCGCGCGGCTCCGGCTGACCGCGCCCTAGATCCCCTCCCACATCTCCCGCCCGCCTGGCGCCCTCCGGGCGTTCGTCCGTCCGATTGGCCGCTTCCGTCCGAGCGGTCGGCTGGCGCACAATGTGTCCCGACGGCCCGGGGCGCCGGGGCCCTGCGGCGGGGGCGAGGCATCACGCGAGCGAGGGGAGCCAGCCATGAAGCGAGAGGGACGATCCGGCCGCACGAGGACTCAGGGGATGACCCGGCGAGCGTGGCTCGGCGGGGCTGCGGCGGCGGCCGGCGGGCTGCCCGGAATCCTGGCCCGGGCCCAGGCGCCCGCCTATCCCAAGGGAACGAAGCTCCATCTCCTCCAGTGGTCCCACTTCGTCCAGGCGGCGGACGTCCTGTTCGACCAGCAGACGGCCGAATTCGCCAAGCAGGCGGGCGTTCAGATCCAGGTCGAGCGGATCAACCAGAACGATATCCAGGCCCGGGTCACGGCGGCGGTGCAGGCGCAGGCGGGGGCGGACATCATCATCATCGCGAACAACCACGCGCACCTCTACGAGTCCGCGCTGGCGGACGTGAGCGACGTCGCCGAAGACATCGGGCGCCGCCAGGGGGGCTGGTACGACTACGCGAAGGTCAACACGTTCGCGGGCGGGCGCTGGATCGGTGTCCCGCAGTTCATCATCTCGTGGGCCATCACGTACCGCGAGGATTGGTTCAAGGAGCACGGGCTCAAGTACCCGGAGACGTGGGACGAGTTCCGGGCGGCCGGGCGCACCTTGAAAGCGAAGGGCAAGCCCTTCGGCCAGGCGTTCGGCCACAGCATCAACGACCCGAACAACTGGTGCTATCCGCTGGTCTGGATGTGGGGCGGGATGGAGGTCGACAAGGACGGCAAGACGGTGGTCCTCGACACCAAGGCCGTGGTCGACGCGGTGAAGTTCAACAACGGCCTCTGGAAGGACGTGTTCGACGAGGGCGGCCTCGGCTGGGACGACTCGAACAACAACCGGTCGTTCCTGTCCTCCGACATCTCCCTCACGGGGAACGCCCCGAGCATTTACGTGGCGGCGCGCAAGCAGGTCCCCGACGTGTACCGGGGCACCAACCACGGCCACTTCCCCACGGGGCCGGCGGGGCGCTTCTACTGGCTGCCCACCTGGAACAGCTGCGTCATGAAGTACTCGAAGAACCAGGCGCTGGCGAAGGACTTCATCCGCTACTACATGGACCGACCTCAGTACGATCGGTACTTCGAGACGATGGACACCTTCGGGATCCCGGGCACCAAGGTCTACTTCGAGCACCCCCTCTGGACCAAGGATCCCAAGACCACCGTGTTCCGCGAGACGCTCCTCTCGGCCCGCCAGGTCGGCCACGCCGGGCCGCCGGGCCGCAAGGCGACCGAGGCCCTGTCGAAGTTCGTCATCGTCGACATGTTCGCCCGGAGCCTGCAGGGCGCGGCGCCGGAGGACGCGGTCAAATGGGCCGCCGGGGAGCTCCGCAAGATCTACGGGGCGTGACGCGGGCCGGCCACCCGCGCGAGGTGGAGGTCGCGATCCGGCTCTTCGCGAATCTCGCCGATTACGGGCCGGGCGGCGCCGGCCCCGGCCCCGCCCGCGTCGTGCTGCCGCTCGGGGCGACGGTCGGCGACCTTCTTCGCCGCCTCCGGATTCCGGAGGAGGTGCCGCGGCTCCTCCTGGTGAACGGCCGGGACGCGGACGCGACGACGGGGCTCGGCCCCGGCGACGTCGTGGACGTCCTGCCCCCCCTCGTCGGAGGCTGATCCGAGCCGTCCGCGATCGGCGCGATCACGCCTGGGTGAAGCGGGCCACGCGCGCCCCGGCGAGCCGGAGAAAGTCGGCGCATCGCATCGTGACGGAGACCGTGCGGCTCCCCGCGTTGAAGGCGATCTCGTCGACGCGGGTGAGGGCCTCGTCGACCAGCCCCTCGAGCCCGAAGAAGGTTCCGAAGGGCGGGACGGCGCCGGGCGCGCAGCCCGTCAGGGTCGCGAGCTCGTCGGGTGTGGCGAAGCGGACCCGGCGCGCCCCGAGGAGCTCGCGGAGCCGCGCGTTGTCGACCCGGCGGTCAGTAGGCAGGACGAGGTGCACCGGGCGGCCGTCGGCGCGGACCACGAGCGCCTTGGCGCCCGCCTCGAGCGGGGTGCTTCGAACGGTCGCCGCCTCGGCGCTGGTGAGGACCGGCGGATGATGGAGGACCCGGAACGGTACCCCGGCCGTCCTGAGCCAGCCGATGAGCCGCTCGGTGATCGGCGGAAGCGCGGTGGGCTCGGCGCTCACGCTGCCCGAGTATACGCGCCCCGTTCCCGGGCATGTCGGTCGATCCTGGGCCGGTGCCCCGGGCGGTGATACACTCGAACGGCGCGATTTTGCGAGCCAGGAAGCGCATAGGATCCCGGTGGGCCTCCCGGACTTCAAATCCGGTGTCGGGTTCTAGACAAGCTCGAGGTGGGTTCGACTCCCACGCGCTTCCGCCATCGGCCGGGATCGAGCCGGTGTCGGACCCTACCGAAAGGGCGGCGGCATGGCCAAGGGGCGGAAGGGATCGGCGAAGCGCGGGGGCGGGCGGTCGACGGTCGCCACCCCGCCGTCCCGCTTCGCGCTGACGCGGCGCCGGCGGCGGCGGCTCATGTGGTCCGCGACCGCGGTCGGGCTCTTGGTGCTCGCGGGGACGGGGGGGTGGCTGTACGCGCGAATGCGCGGGCCGAGCCCCGGCGAGTTCGTGCCGAGCCTCGGGAACCTGCACATCCCGACCGCGGAGACGCCCCACGTGCCGTACAACTCCGATCCGCCGACGTCCGGCCCGCACCTGCCGCACATCGCGCCCTGGGGCGTGCACACGCGACCGATCGCGAAGGAGCTCCACGTCCACAACCTCGAGGACGGCGGCGTCGTGGTCAACTACCGGCCGCAGTGCGCGGATCGGGTGCTGGCCGGCCTGCGCGCCGTCGTCGAGCGCTATCCGGATCACGTGGTGCTGGCGCCGTACCCGGAGCTCGACCGCTGTATCGCGCTGACCGCGTGGACGCGGATCGACAAGATGGACGATCTGGACGAGCGTCGCGTCGTGCGCTTCATCGAGGCGTACCGCGGCATCGACCATCACCCCCGCTGACGGCGTGATGCGACCGCGCGCGACTCACATGCTCCTCGGCGTGCTGGGGCTCCTGGCCCTCGCCGGGTGCAGCCGCGCCTACGTGGCGCCGGTGCTGCCGAGCGCGTACACCGAGCAGATCGAGGCGCCCTACGAGGCGGTCTGGCGGGCGCTGGTCCGCGCGCTGGCCCGCGAGAACGTGCAGATCCGGGCCATCGCCCGCGATTCCGGGGTGATCGCGTCCGAGGCCGTGCCGACCGTCATCGGGCTCTACGCCGACTGCGGCCGGTTCGGGGACGAGGTCGTCCAGGGGAACGCCCACGTCGCATTCACCATCTTCGTGGAGGCGGTCTCCGCCACGCAGACCGGGGTCCAGGTCAACACGCGGATGCACACGGACACGTACACGCGGGGCAGCGGTCCGCCCAAGTCCCGGCCGGGGCTGCCGTGCGCCTCGACCGGCCGCTGGGAGGCGAACCTCCTCGACACGGTGCGGACCTTCCTGAGGCCCTGAGATGGGGGGTCGGCGTTCCGCGTCCCCCCGCCTTCGCGCCAAGCCCTCGGCCGGTGCCGCGGGCCCGGAGTCCCTACAGGCTTTGCGCCAGGCGCGCCTCCGGGCGCTGCCTTCGGTGGACGAGGTGGTGCGCGCGCTCGACGGCGCGCCGGCCGTCCCGCGCGCCCGCGTGGTGGCCGCCGCGCGGGCGGTGCTGGCGGACGGGCGCCGGGCCGTGCTGGCCGCCGCCTCCACGAAGGAGCTGGACGCGCTGCCCCTCGACGCGGCCGCGCTCCTCCCGCGGGTCCGGCTCGCGTTGACCGCGGCGGGCGCGTGGCGGCTGGACCGCGTCATTAACGCCACCGGCGTCGTGCTGCACACGAACCTGGGCCGCGCGCCGCTCAGCCCGGCTGCGCTCGCCCGCCTCGCCGTCGTGGCGGCGCGCTACTCGAACCTCGAGCTCGACGTGCGCGCGAAGACCCGCGGCTCGCGATACGAGCACGTCGATGGTCTGCTCTGCCGGTTGTCCGGCGCCGAGGCCTCGCTCGTGGTGAACAACAACGCGGCCGCCGTTCTGCTCGCGCTCGAGTCCCTCGCGCGGGGGCGCGAGGTCGTGGTGTCGCGGGGAGAGCTGATCGAGATCGGCGGCGCCTTCCGAATTCCGGACATCCTGGCGCGATCCGGCGCCCGGCTGGTCGAGGTCGGCACGACGAACCGGACCCGCCTCGCCGATTACGCCGCGGCGATCACGGCGGAGACCGGGCTCCTCCTGAAGGTTCATCCCTCGAACTACCGGGTGGTCGGGTTCACGGAGGGCGTCACGACCGCGGAGCTGTCGGAGCTGGGGCGGGCCCGGGCAATCCCGGTGCTGGAGGATCTCGGCTCGGGGTGCTTCGTGGACCTCCGCCCGTGGGGCCTGCCGCGGGAGCCGACCGTGCCCGAGACGGTCGCGGCCGGGGCGGATCTCGTCACCTTCTCCGGCGACAAGCTCCTCGGGGGCCCGCAAGCGGGCATCGTCGTCGGCCGGCGGCCGCTCCTCGAGCGTCTCCGGGCGAACCCGCTCAACCGGGCCCTCCGGATCGACAAGCTGACGCTGGCGGCCCTCGAGGCGACGCTCAGGGCCTACGAAGATCCGGTGATGGCCGCGCGCGAGATCCCCACCTTGCGCATGCTGAGCGAGCCGGCGGCCGCCGTTCGAAGGCGGGCGAGCCGCGTGCTGCGCCGCGTGCCGGCGCCGACGCGCGCGGCGCTCGGGCTCGGCGTCGTGGGGGATCGCTCCGAAGTGGGCGGCGGCGCGCTGCCCCTGGCCACGTTGCCGACGGCCGCCCTCGCGCTCGGGACGGCCGCGCACCGCACGGCGGCGCTGGACGCGCGCCTGCGCGCGGGCCGTCCGGCGGTGATCGGCCGCATCCAGGCGGACCGGCTGTTGCTCGACTGCCGGACGGTGATGGACGACGAGGTGCCGCTCCTGGCCGCGGCCTTGGCCGCGCTCGTCTGAGCCCCGGCACCCGTGCGGCACGTCGTCGTCGGCACCGCGGGCCACATCGATCACGGCAAGTCCAGCCTGGTCCTCGCGCTGACCGGCATCGATCCCGACCGGTTGAAGGAGGAGAAGGAACGCGGGATCACCATCGACATCGGCTTCGCCCACCTCGAGGTCGCCGACGGCCTGACGCTCGGGATCGTCGACGTGCCGGGCCACGAGCGGTTCGTGCGGAACATGCTGGCGGGCGTGGGGGGCATCGACCTCGTCATGCTGGTGATCGCGGCCGACGAGGGGGTCATGCCGCAGACGCGAGAGCACCTCGCCATCTGCCAGCTGCTGCGCATCCCGCGGGGCCTCGTCGTCTTGACCAAGGCGGATCTCGCCGAGCCCGACTGGCTGGAGCTGGTTCAGGAGGACGTCCGCGGCTTCCTGCGCGGGACGTTCCTCGAGGGCGCGCCGCTCCTCCCCGTGTCGGCCAAGACGGGCGCGGGCTTGCCCGCGCTGCGAGACGCCCTCACGACGCTGGCGGGGGACGTGCCCGCCCGGGGCCTCGACGCCACGTTCCGGTTGCCGATCGACCGCGTCTTCACGATCCGGGGCTTCGGCACCGTGGTCACGGGCACCGTCGCCGCCGGGCAGCTCGCGCTGGAGGAGCGGGTCGAGGTGTACCCGCGCGGGATCCAGGCCAAGGTCCGGGGCATCCAGACGCACGGGCGCCCGGTGCCGGCGGCCGTCGCCGGCCAGCGGGCCGCCGTGAACCTCCAGGGCGTGGAGCGCGCCGCGATCGAGCGGGGGGACGTCCTGTCGCTCCCCGAGCTCCTGCAGCCGACGTACATGCTCGACGCCACGTGCGAGCTGCTGCGCGACGCGCCGGCGCCGCTCCGGCCGCGCCAGCGCGTGCGCTTCCACATCGGGACGCGGGAGGTCATGGCGCGCATCCACCTCCTGGACGGCCCCGAGCTCGAGCCGGGCCAGACCGGCCACGTCCAGCTGCGCCTGGAAGGGCCGGTCGTGGCCCTGCCCCGGGACCGCTACGTGATTCGGAGCTATTCCCCCATGGTGACGATCGGCGGCGGGGAGCTGCTCGACGTCGTCCCGGACAAGGCGCGTCGCAGCGCGGCCCGCGTGGCGCGGCTCCGGACCTTGGAGGCGAGCCCGCCCCTGGGCGTGCTCGAGGCGCACATCCAGCAGGTCGGGGGCGGCGGCGTCCGCGTGGCGGCGCTGCGGGCGCGCACCTCGTTCGGCCCGGCCGCGCTGCGGACGCTGCTCCAGGAGCTCGTGGCGCAGGAACGCGTGCTCATCGTCGACCGTGAGTGGTACGTCCACGCCGAGACCGCGGAGCGGATCCGGCAGGCGGCGGAGGCCGCGCTGGCGGCCTTCCACGCGCGCGAGCCGCTCAAGGCGGGCATGTCGAAGGAGGAGCTGCGCACGCGGCTCGGCGGGCTCGAGGAACGCGTGTTCCTCGCGTTGCTCGAGCGGTTCGCCGGCGCCGGCGTCCTGGTCGTCGACAGGGACAAGGTGCGCCAGGCCGGTCACGCCGTGCGCTTGACGCCGACGCAGCAGGGGATGTCCGATCGGATCGAGGCCGAGTTCCGAGCCGCGGGGGTGGCCCCGCCGAGCCTGGACGAGGCCTTCGCCAAGCTCGGGCTCGACGGCCCGTCCGCGCAGGCCATCACCCAGCTCCTCGTCGACGGCCGGCGCCTCGTCCGGATCCGGGAAGGCCTCTACTTTCACGCCGAACCCCTCCAGGCGGCCGTCGCGCAGGTGCTCGACTTCCTCCGGCAGCGCCAGGCGATCACGCCCCAGGACATCAAGGATCTCCTGGGAATCTCCCGGAAGTACGCGATTCCGCTGCTGGAGTGGCTGGACACTCAGCGGTTCACCGTCCGGGTCGGCGACAAGCGCGTGCTCCGCGAGGGGACGCCGTCCGGCGCTTGACTGCGCGGCCGCTCGCCGGCTGGCTCGCTCGATTGACACCCCGCCGGACCGGGGCGTAAGGTAGGGGCACTTTACGACGGAGGACTGGCATGTTCGGGCTGGGCTACCAGGAGCTGATGATCATCCTCGTCATCGTGCTGCTCCTGTTCGGGGCGCAGAAGCTCCCCGAGCTGGCGCGCGGACTGGGCAAGAGCATGTCCGAGTTCAAGAAGGGACAGTCCGAGGACGAGCCCATCCACAAGGCAGAGAAGCCGCACGAAGAGAAGAAGGGCGTCTGACCCGCCGGGCCTGACGGCCTCCTCCGGTTCCGCCCGCCGTCCCATCCCCTGCTGATCGCCGCGCTCGCGGCCGCGTTTCCTTGACACAAATGCGCGTGGATGCTAGGCTTTCCCGCACTGCGCGGCGGGCGTCCGCCGCGCAGTTTTGCTCCATGGACTACAAGGCGACGCTGCACCTCCCCCGAACCGACTTTCCCATGCGGGCCAACCTGTCCCAGCGGGAGCCGGAGCTGCTCCGGCGCTGGGAGGCCCAGGATCTCTATGCCCAGCTCCGGGCGCGAGGGCGCGGCCGGCCGCCGTTCCTCCTCCACGACGGGCCTCCCTACGCGAACGGGCACATCCACATGGGGACCGCGCTCAACAAGGTCCTCAAGGACATCGTCGTCAAGTCGAAGACGATGCTGGGCCACGACGCTCCGTACGTACCGGGCTGGGACTGTCACGGCCTCCCCATCGAGCACCAGGTCGACAAAGAGCTCGGCCTCGACAAGGCGGGAAGCGACGTCCGGCGGGCGATGGACCCCGCCGAGAAGCGCCGGCGCTGCCGCGCCTACGCCTTGCGCTTCATCGACATCCAGCGGGCGGAGTTCCGTCGGCTCGGGGTGTTCGGCGACTGGACGCGGCCCTACCTCACGATGGCGCCGGCGTACCAGGCGACGATCGTCCGCGAGTTCGGGCGCTTTGTCGGGCGGGGTCTGGTCTACAAGGGGCTCAAGCCCGTGCACTGGTGCATGCACTGCAAGACGGCGCTCGCTCAGGCGGAGGTCGAGTACGAGGAGCAGCGGACGTCGTCGGTCTACGTGAAGCTCCCGCTCATGACGCCGCTCCCCGGGATGCCGGATGCTCCGCGTCCCTCCGTCGTCGTCTGGACGACGACGCCGTGGACGCTTCCGGCGAATCTGGCCGTCGCGGTGAATCCGAACGAGAAGTACGTCGCGCTCGACACGGGCGAGGAAACCCTCGTCGTCGCCGCGGGACTCGCCGACGCCGTCGTTCGCGTCGCCCGGCTCCAGACGGCTCGCCGGATCCGCACCTTCGACGGATTTGCGCTCGAGGGTCTGGAGTATCGGCATCCCTGGCTCGAGCGCACCGGGCGCATCGCGGGCGCCCCGTTCGTCGCCATGGACACCGGTACCGGCCTGGTGCACATCGCGCCGGGCCACGGCGAAGAGGACTACGAGCTCGGCCGCGCGCTCGGGCTCCGGATCTACAACCCCGTGGACGACGACGGCCGCTTCGTCGCCGACGTGGCCCATTTCGCCGGTCTCACCGTCTGGGACGCGAATCCCCGGATCGTCGCGCTCCTGGAGGAGCGCGGGACGCTCGTCGCCGAGGTGCCGTTCACCCACACCTATCCGCACTGCTGGCGGTGCAAGAACCCGACGCTCTTCCGCGCGACGGAGCAGTGGTTCATCACCCTCGATCAGGCGCCGCACGGCGGCGGGAGCGACCCGCTCCGGGCGGAAGCGCTGGCGGCGATCCGCACCGTCCGGTGGATCCCGCCGTGGGGCGAGGAGCGCATCACGAACATGATCGCCCACCGCCCCGACTGGACGATCTCGCGCCAGCGGGTCTGGGGGGTGCCGATCGTCGCCTTCTACTGTGAGGCGTGCGGGACGATCCTGCTCGAGGAGCGCATCGTGGCGCACGTCGCCGCGCGGATGGAGGCGGGCGAGGGCGCCGACGAGTGGTATCTCCGTCCGGCGAGCGAGCTCCTGCCCGCCGGGACCGCCTGCGCCCGGTGCGGCGGCCACGCCTTCCGGAAGGAGACGGACATCCTCGACGTCTGGTTCGACTCCGGGTGCAGTCACGCGGCGGTGCTGGAGACGCATCCCGACCTCCGCTGGCCGGCCGACATGTATCTGGAGGGCTCCGACCAGCACCGCGGATGGTTTCACTCGTCCTTGCTGGAAGCCGTCGGCACGCGGGGGCGCCCGCCCTATCGGGCGGTGCTGACCCACGGGTTCGTGGTCGACGGCGACGGGCGCAAGATGTCGAAGTCCGTCGGGAACACCGTCGCGCCCGAGGACGTCATCGCGAGGCACGGAGCGGAGGTCCTCCGGCTCTGGGCGGCCGGCGAGGACTACACCGAGGACATCCGGCTCTCGGACGAGATCCTCGGCCAGCTGGCGGAATCGTACCGGCGGGTCCGCAACACCTGTCGCTTCCTGCTCGGGAACCTCGCGGACTTCGATCCGGGCAAGGACCTCGTCCCCGATGGGGACCTCCGGGGCCTGGATGCCTGGGCGATGCTGAGACTCCACCGGACGATCGAGCGCGTCCGAAGGGCATACGAGGCGTACGAGTTCCACCTCGCGTTCCAGAGCCTCCACAACTTCTGCGCGGTGGATCTCTCGGCCGTCTACCTGGACGTCCTGAAGGACCGGCTCTACACCTCGGCGGCGGCCGCCCCGGGGCGGCGGGCGGCCCAGACGGTCTGCTACCGCGTGCTGGACGCGCTCGTCCGGCTCATGGCGCCCATCCTCTCGTTCACGGCCGAAGAGGTCTGGGACCACTTCCCGGCGCTCGACAAGGCGCCGAGCGTCCACCTCACCGATTTCCCGGCGATCGACCCCCAGTGGCTCGATGGGACGCTCGAGCGCGATTGGGACATGCTGCTCCGGATCCGCGGCGAGGCGGCGCGGGCCCTCGAGCAGGCGCGGGCGGCGAAGCTGATCGGCGCCGCCCTCGATGCGCGCGTGACCCTCTATGTCACCGACGCGGGTCTCCAGGGGACCGTGGAGCGCGCCGGCGACCCGCTCCTCCGCGAGCTCTTGATCGTGTCCGCGGCGCGAAGCGTGCGAACGCCCGTGCCGGCTGGGCTCGTGACCGGCGCGGACCGCATCATGCTCGGCGAGACGGCGCTGACGGGCCTGGCGGTGGAGGTGCGGCACGCCGAGGGGCGCAAGTGCGGCCGCTGCTGGACCTGGAGCCCGGCGGTGGGGCGCGACGCCGAGCACCCGGCGCTCTGCGAGCGCTGCCTGCCGATCGTCCGCGCGGGCGCCCGTTGATGGGCCTCGTCCTGGTCCTCGCGACGACGGTGTTCGTCGCGGATCAGCTGACCAAGATGTGGGCGCTCCAGCGCCTGGACGCCACGCATCCGGTCGTGGTGATCCCGGACTTCTTCCACCTCGTGCTCGTCATGAATCCGGGCGTGGCCTTCGGCATCTTCGCCGGGGTCCCGCCGCGCTGGCGCTGGATCGTCAGCCTGTTCTCGCTGACGGCGCTGGCGCTGCTCGGCTCGCTCGCGTTCCGCATCCTGCCGCGGGGAAGCCTCTTGGCGCGGGTCGCCGTCGGCCTCGTCTTCGGCGGCGCCGCCGGGAATCTTCTGGATCGCTGGCGGCACGGCGCGGTCGTGGACTTCATCGACGTCTTCTGGCGCACGTATCATTGGCCGGCGTTCAACGTGGCCGACTCCGCGATCACGGTCGGCGTGTGTCTCCTCGCCGCCGAGCTGGCCCTCGGGCGGGATCCGGTCCCGCAGCGAGACGTCGCCGACGCCTGAGCCCGGCGGCCCCTCCGGCGCGCCCGCCCGGCGGCGGTTCGTCGTGGGCCCCACGGACGCCGGCGTGCGGCTCGACCGCTTCCTCCAGGGTCACGCCCCGGATCTGTCGCGGACGCGGCTGCAAGCGCTGATCGCGGAGGGCCGCGTACAGGTGGCGGGCGGGGCGCCCAAGGCGAGTCACCGCCTCCGGACGGGCGCGCACGTCACGGTGGACGTGCCGCCGCCGGAGCCGACGACGCTCGTCGCGGAGCCGATGCCGCTCGACGTCGTCCATGAGGACGCCGACCTCCTGGTGGTCAACAAGCCCGCGGGGCTGGTGGTCCATCCCGGCGCCGGACATCGAACGGGGACGCTCGTCCACGCGCTGCTCGCGCACTGCGGGTCGGCCTTGTCGGGGATCGGGGGCGTGCGGCGGCCGGGTATCGTCCACCGGCTGGACCGCGGGACGTCCGGGCTCCTGGTCGTCGCCAAGACCGATGCGGCCCATCTCGGCCTGGCCCGCCAGCTGAAGGCGCGCACCGTGGAGCGTCGCTACCTGGCGCTCGCGCACGGCCGGCTCCCCCACGCGTCGGGAGTCGTGGAGACGGCGATCGGCCGAGACCCCCGCGATCGGCTTCGGATGGCGGTCCGTCCGCCCGGCGCCGGGCGGCCCGCCGTCACGCGCTATCGGGTCCTCGAGCGGTTCACGCGGCCGGGGCCGTTGACCTTCCTCGAGGCCACCCTCGGGACCGGGCGCACGCACCAGATTCGGGTCCACCTCGCCCATCTCGGCGCCCCCCTGGTCGGCGACCGGACGTACCGCCGTCGCGGGGTCGCGCCGCTCGACGCCGATTTCGCGGCGCGCGTGGCGCGCTTGGGCGGCCCCGCCCTCCACGCCGCCGTCCTCGGGTTCGTCCATCCGACGACGGGCGCGGCCCACCGCTACGAGGCGTCGCTGCCGCCCGGCTTCGCCGCCCTCGTGGCCTGGCTCCGCGCGCGGGCGGAGAGCGCCGGCCCGGCGCGCGGCGTGCGCTAAGATCGAGGCATGACCGAGCGCGCGCGACGAAGCGGGGGCCGCCGGGTCGTGGCCATCGGGGGCGGCACCGGGCTCCCCGTCGTCCTCGCCGCCCTCAAGCGCTACCTGGGCGGCCGGGTCGCGAGCCTGACCGCGGTCGTCACCGTGACGGACGATGGCGGCAGCTCCGGTCGCCTGCGCGAGGAGCTCCAGGTGCTTCCGCCCGGCGACATCCGCAACTGTCTGGTCGCGCTCGCCGACGTCGAACCCCTCATGGGGGAGCTATTCCAGTTCCGATTCCCCGGCGACGGCGGGCTCTCCGGTCACAATTTCGGGAATCTCTTCCTCGCGGCGCTGACGCACGTCACGGGGAACTTCCTCCACGCGATCCGCATCTCCGGGAAGGTGCTGGCCGTGCGCGGGACGATTCTGCCGTCGACGCTCGATGCCGTGCGGCTCGGTGCCGAGCTGACCGACGGTCGCCGGATCCTCGGGGAGTCGCAGATCGCCCACCAGAACGTCCCCATCCGTCGCGTCTTCCTCGAGCCGGGTCCCGCCCGGGCGCTGCCGGAGGTGCTCGAAGCGATCGCGCACGCGCACGTGGTGGTGCTGGCGCCGGGCTCCCTCTACACGAGCTTGATCCCGAACATCCTGGTCGACGGGGTCGCCGACGCGCTGCGGAACGCGGCCGCGCTCAAGATCTGCGTGGCGAATCTGATGACGGAGCCCGGCGAGACGGATCGCATGTCGCTCGGAGATCACCTGGAGGCGTTGTACGCGCACGGCGGGCGCGGGGTGATCGATGGGGTGGTGGTGCACAGCCGCCCGCTGCCTCCCGACGTGCTGGCCCGCTATGCGCGGGCGGGCGCCCGGCCGGTGTCGGCGGACCGCGACCGCGTGCACGCGCTGGGGCTTTGGGTCACCGAGGCGGACCTGGCCGGCCCGACCGAGCTCGCCCGACACCATCCCGAGAAGCTCGGCCGCGTGCTCGCCCGGCTCATGCGCCATGGCGGTCCCGCGCGCCACCCGGCGGCCGCGCGTGTCTAGCGGGCGCCGTCCGGGGCGGGCGCCGGCCCGCGCCCGGGCGCCCGAGACGTGGGCCGTCGTCCTCGCCGCGGGCGAGGGCAAGCGCATGCGGTCGGGCCGGCCCAAGATTCTCCACGCGCTGGGCGGCCGCCCGCTGGTCCACTATCCGGTGGCCCTCGCGCAGTCGGTGGGCGTCGCGGGCACGGTCGTCGTCGTGGCGCCCGGCCAGGAGGCCGTGCGGGCTGCGCTCGCCGAGCTCGACCCCCGCTTCGTGGAGCAAGCGGAGCCGCGGGGCACGGGCCACGCCCTCCTGCAGGCGCGGGCCGCGCTCGCGCCGCGGGCGACCGAGATCCTGCTGCTCTACGGCGACGTGCCACTCCTGACGCCGGAGACCCTCGCCGCGCTCCTCCACCGCCACCGGGGCCGGCGCGCGGCGGCCACCGTCGTGACGTTCGTGCCCCCGGACCCGCACGGCTATGGACGGGTCCTGCGCGGGCGGGACGGCCGCGTGCGGGCCATCGTCGAAGAGCGCGACGCGACGGCGGCCGAGCGCCGGGTCCGCGAGTGCAACTCGGGGATCTACTGCTTCGATTCGCAGTGGGTGTGGCCCGCCCTCGAGGCGCTCGCGCGGAGGGCGCCCCGCAATGCGCAGGGCGAGGTGTACCTGACGGACGTGATCGCGACCCTGGCGCGGCAGGGTCGCCGGGTGGAGGCGGTCCAGGTGGCGGATCCCGACGAAGTCGAGGGCGTGAACGACCGGCGGCAGCTCGCGCGACTGGAGAGCGTCCTACGGAGTCGCACCCTCGACGGGCTCATGACCGCGGGCGTCGCCATCATCGATCCGGCCGCCACCTACGTCGACGCAACGGTGACGGTCGGACGCGACACGGTGCTCCACCCCGGCGTGCGCCTGGCCGGGCGCACGGTCATCGAGGAGGGGTGCGTGATCGGCACCGGCTGCCAGGTGACCGACACGACGCTCGGCCCCCGCGTGACGCTTCGGCCGTACTGCGTGCTCGACGCCGCCCAAGTGGAGGCCGACGCGACGCTGGGACCCTTCGCCCGCCTCCGGCCGGGCACGCGCGTGGAGCAGGGCGCCGACATCGGCAACTTCATCGAGATCAAACAGGCGACGATCGGCCGCGGGGTGAAGGCGCACCACGTCGGGTACATCGGCGACGCGACCGTGGGTGAGGGGGCGAACATCGGTGCCGGCGTCATCACGTGCAACTACGACGGGGCGAAGAAGCATCACACCCGGATCGGCGCGCGCGCCTTCGTCGGGACGAACTCGAGCCTCGTCGCGCCCGTCACCATCGGAGACGACGCCTATGTCGGCGCCGGGTCGGTGATCACGAAGGACGTGCCGCCGGGCGCACTCGCGGTGGAGCGCGCGGCACAGCTGGTCAAGGAAGGGTGGGCCGAGCGGCGCCGGGGCCGGACCGGCGCGGGTCCCACGAAGGCGCCCCGGTCCTGAGCCCGGCACGCGGCGCGGCCCGAGGGGTCGGATGTGTAACGCGACCGCATGCTCGTGGTTGCGCGGTCGAAACAGCCCGGCGCGACGACGCGCGGGCCGCGGGGGTGGCGCGCCGGCCGGCGAGGGCCTCCGACGCCGGGCGAGGCTGGCATGCCAGTTGCTCGGGTTTGTTCCCCGTGCGCATTCTCATGTGAGGTGACAGCGCGATGTGTGGGATCGTCGGGTACATCGGTTCGGCCGGGGCCACCGGCATCATCCTGGACGGCCTGAAGCGCCTGGAGTACCGCGGCTACGATTCCGCGGGCGTGGCCGTCGTCGCCGAGGGCGTGCTCCAGGTCCGGCGCAGCGCCGGGCGGCTGCGCAACCTCGAGGCGGCGCTCCGCGAGCGCCCCCTCGACGGGCCGCTCGGGATCGGCCATACGCGGTGGGCGACTCATGGGCGGCCCTCCGAGGAGAACGCGCACCCCCACACCGACTGCACGGGCTCGATCGTGGTCGTCCACAACGGGATCCTCGAGAACTACCTGCCCATCAAGACGGCCCTCCAGGCGGCCGGCCACACCTTCAAGTCCGAGACCGATACCGAGGTGCTGGCCCATCTGGTCGAGCAGCACTGGACGGAGGCGGGCGGCCTGGCCGCGGCCGTCCGGGCCGCGCTCGCCGAGGTGCGCGGCGCGTACGCGGTCGGCGTCGTCTCCGACCGGGAGCCGGACGCGCTCGTCGCCGCCAAGACCGGCGCCGGCGGCGTCGTCGTCGGCCTGGGCGAGGGCGAGTACTTCATCGCGTCCGACGTGCCCGCGATCCTCGCCCACACGCGGGACGTCCTGATCCTGGAGGACGGCGAGATGGCGCTCGTGACGCGCCAGGGCGTGCGGCTCATGACGCTCACGGGGCGGCCGGTGGAGCGCGCGGTGACGCACGTCACCTGGGACCCGATCATGGCCGAGAAGGGCGGGTATCGCCACTTCATGCTCAAGGAGATCTACGAGCAGCCCCGGGCGGTCACCGACACGTTCCGGGGGCGGATCTCGCCGGAGACCGGGGACTGCTTCCTGCCGGACCTCAATCTCACCACCGAGGAGCTGCGCGGGTTCCGGCGCGTCCTGCTGGTCGCGTGCGGCACGTCGTACCACGCCGCGCTGATCGGCCGGCAGATGATCGAGCGGCTGGCGGGGATCCCGGCCGACACGGACATCGGGTCCGAGTTCCGGTATCGCGATCCCCGGGTCGGGCCCGACACCTTGGTCGTGGCGCTCTCGCAGTCGGGAGAGACGGCGGACACCCTTGGCGCCGTGCAGGTCGCCAAGAGCAAGGGCGCGGCGGTCGTGGCGGTCTGCAACGTGGTCGGCAGCGCGCTCGCCCGGGAGGCCCACGGCGTGCTGTACGTCCACGCGGGCCCGGAGATCAGCGTCGCGTCGACGAAGACCTTCACCGCGACGGTCACGGCGCTCTACCTTCTTGCCCTCCACCTGGGCCGGGTGCACGAGGCCTTGCCGCGGTCCGAGGCGCAGCGTCACCTCCGAGAGCTGCTCGAGCTGCCGCGCCTGATCGAGGCGGCCCTCGCCACCGAGGAGGCCGTCGCCGAGCTCGCGCGGGGGTTGGAGCAGTACCGGGACTTCCTGTATCTCGGGCGGGGGCTCCATCACCCGCTCGCCCTCGAGGGCGCCCTCAAGATGAAGGAACTGTCCTACATCCATGCCGAGGGGTATCCCGGCGGCGAGATGAAGCACGGGCCGATCGCGCTGATCGACGCCAACATGCCGGTCGTCGCGCTGATGCCGCAGGACGCCACCTACGATCGGATGCTCGCCAATATCGAGGAGGTCCGCGCGCGCGACGGCCTCCTGGTCGCGCTCGCGCACCACGGCGACACGATGATCGGGCAGAAGACGAGCCGGGTCCTGCGCGTGCCGGCGGCGAGCGAGTTCCTGAATCCGATCGTGATGGCGGTGCCGCTGCAGTTGCTCGCCTATCACGTCGCCGTGCGCCGGGGGTGCGACGTCGACCAGCCGCGGAACCTCGCGAAGAGCGTGACGGTCGAGTAACCCGCGGCGGCGGCGCCGACGTCGCGGCTTCGGGTGTACCCTGACTCGTCGTGAGCACGTTCTGCCGCCGCGCTGATCCGCGGTCGGCGCCGGGTCCCGGCGTCGAGTGGGCCGGCGCGCGGCGTCGCCCGTGAACCCCGAGCGCCCCGCTCGGGAGGGAGACCCCGCCCTCGCGCTCCTCGCGGGCCTGAACCCGGTCCAGCAGGAGGCCGTCCGCCACCAGGACGGCGCGCTCCTCGTCCTGGCCGGAGCCGGGAGCGGCAAGACACGGGTCATCGCGCACCGGATCGCCTACCTGGTGGCCGGCGGCGTGGATCCCCGCCGCATCCTGGCCGTCACCTTCACGAACAAGGCCGCGGGCGAGATGGCGCAACGGGTCGCCGCGATCCTGGCCGGCCGCGGCGGCCGCCCGCCCCTGGTCGCCACGTTCCACTCCACGTGCGCGCGCATCCTCCGGGTGGAGATCCCGCATCTCGGCTACCCGCGGTCGTTCGTGATCTACGACGAAGACGATCGGCGCGCGCTGATCAAGGAATGCTACCGGGAGCTCGGGCTCGACGAGCGGGCGCTCACGCCGGCCGCCGCGATCGCGCGCATCTCCCGCGCCAAGAATCAGCTCCTCGGCCCCGACGAGGTTCGAGACGCCGCGCGCGGCCCTCGCGAGGCGGAGGTCGCGCGACTCTACGCCCGCTACGCGGCGCGGCTCCGAGACCTGGGCGCGCTCGACTTCGACGACCTCCTCGGGCTGACGGTGGAGCTGTTCACGCGCCACCCCGCCGTCCTCGACTACTACCGCGAGCTGTGGCGCTACGTCCTCGTCGACGAGTACCAGGACACGAACGCCGCCCAGTACCGGCTCCTGCGGCAGCTGACGGCGGGCCACGGGAACCTCTGCGTCGTCGGCGACCCGGACCAGTCGATCTATCGCTTCCGCGGCGCCGATCTCCGGAACATCCTGGACTTCGAGCGGGACTTCCCGGGCTGCCGCGTCGTCCGCCTGGAGCAGAACTACCGCTCGACCGGCCGGATCCTCGAGATCGCCGGGGCGGTGATCGCCCACAACCAGGCCCGGAAGGAGAAGGGCCTCTGGACCGAGAACGCGCCGGGCGAGCCGGCCCGTCTCTTCCAGGCGCGCGACGAGGCCGAGGAAGCCCTCTGGGTCGCGCGGACGGTGAGCGAGCTGCGAGGCGCCGGCCTGACGCTCGACGGCATCGCGATACTCTACCGTACGAACGCGCAGTCGCGTGTCCTGGAGGATGCCTTCCGGGTCGCTGGACTGCCGTATCACATCGTGGGGAGCGTCCGCTTCTACGAGCGGAAAGAGGTCAAGGACGCGCTCGCCTATCTGCGCTTGGCCACCAACCCGGCGGACGACCTGGCGTTCCGCCGCGCCCTCGGCGCGCCGTCCCGCGGAATCGGACCCGCGACGCTCGCGCGTCTCGAGGCGCTCGCGGCGCCGGCGGGCACGCCGCTCCTCGCCACGGCGGCCGGCGCCGCCGAGACGCTCGGGGGCCGCGGCGGCCGCGGGCTCCGCGAGTTCGCCCGGCTGATCGGGCGGCTGGCGGAGGTCCTGGCGACGCCGGGCCCGCTCGGGGCGCGCGTCGCGGCGGTCATCGACGAGGCCGGGCTCCGGGACGCGCTCCGGCGCGAGGGGACCGCGGAGGCGGAAGGCCGCCTGGAGAACCTCGACGAGCTCGTCGTCGCCGCCGAGGAGTTCGCCGCGCGCCCGGAAGGCGGAGATCTCGCGGCGTTCCTCGACTCGGTCGCCCTGATCTCGGATGTCGACGAGCTCCAGGAGGGGCGCGCCTCGGTCACGCTCATGACCCTCCACTCCGCGAAGGGGCTCGAGTTCCCGGCGGTGTTCCTCACCGGGCTCGAGGAAGGCGTGTTTCCGCATGGCCGGACCCTCGACGACGCAGAGGGCGTCGAGGAGGAGCGACGGCTGGCCTACGTCGGGCTCACCCGGGCGAAGCAGCGGCTCTTTCTCTCGTATGCCCTCGAGCGCCGCCTCGGAGGCTACGCCGGCCGCCGCGAGCCGTCCCGGTTTCTGCTGGAGATGCCCGGCGACGCCGTCGTGCCGGTCGGGGGCCGGCGCGGCCCGACCGCGCCGAGCTCGCGCCCCGGCGGCTGGCCCGGGCGCGTCGCCGAGCCCGGGCCGGATCCGGACCCGGCCGACGATTATCCCTTCCGGGTGGGCGCCCGCCTCCGTCATGCCAGTTGGGGGGACGGGATTCTCACCGGGATCCAGAAGGACGGGGACGACGTCGTCGTGACCGTCAACTTCGCCGCGGTCGGCCGGAAGCGCCTCCTCCTGAAGTACGCGCCCCTCGAAGAGGTGTAAGCTGGGGCCCCGGCGCCGGGGGTGGTTTCCCCGGTGCCCCGCGACGTGAGAACGCCACCGACCTCGGAGGATCGCCGAATGAGCGAGACGCGCATCACCCTCGCCCAGGTGGAGCACGTCGCGCGGCTGGCGCGGCTCGATCTCGGGCCGGAGGAGAAAGAGCAGATGCGCGGCCAGCTCGACGCGATCCTGGGTTACGTCGAGCAGCTCCGCCGGGTGGACACGACCGGGATCGAGCCGACCGCGCACGTCCTGCCCCTCGTCAACGTGTTCCGGGAGGACGAGGTTCGGCCCTCCTATCCCGCGGACGCCATGCTGGCGAACGCGCCGGAGCCCGAGGACGAGCAGTTCCGCGTGCCGCGCATCTTGGAGGAGTGAGCCCTGAGCGACTGGACGCGCCTTCCGATCCACGAGACCGTGAGCGCGCTGCGGGACGGGCGCGTCTCCGCCCGCGCGCTGGTGGAGGCCTACCTGACGCGCATCGCCGCGCTCAACGGGACGCTGGGGGCCTTCCTGACGGTCGCGGCGCCGGAAGCGCGGGCCCAGGCGGACGCCGTGGACGACCGGCTTCGGCGCGGGGAGCCGGCGCGGCCGCTCGAGGGCGTGCCCCTCGCGATCAAGGACGTGCTCTGCACCCGGGGGCTGCGCACCACGTGCGGCTCCCGCATCCTGGCGGGCTTCGTCCCGCCCTACGACGCCACGGCGGTGGGACGCCTGGTCGGGGCCGGCGCCATCGTCCTCGGGAAGACCAACTGCGACGAGTTCGCGATGGGATCCTCGACGGAGAACTCCGGGTTCCACGTGACGCGCAACCCGTGGGGTCTCGATCGGGTTCCGGGCGGCTCCTCCGGGGGGTCGGCCGCCGCGGTGGCCGCCGATCTGGCCGCCGGCGGCCTCGGCACCGACACGGGCGGCTCGGTGCGGCAGCCGGCCGCCCTCTGCGGCGTCGTCGGGCTCAAGCCCACCTACGGACGGGTCTCGCGCTACGGGCTGATCGCGTTCGCCTCGTCGCTCGACCAGATCGGACCGCTGGCGAAGGACGTGCGCGACGCGGCGCTCCTGCTCGAGAGCATCGCGGGCCCGGATCCGATGGACTCCACCGCTGCCGGCGAGCCGGTGGCCGGCTACCAGGCGGCGGTCGGGCAGGGCGTCGAGGGACTGACCCTCGGCATCCCGGACGAGTACTTCGTGGCCGGCCTCGATCCGGAAGTCGAGCACGCCGTGCGCGACGCGATCCGGGGACTCGAGCGCGCCGGCGCGCGGACGCGGCGGGTCTCGCTGCCGCATACCGGCGCGGGGGTGGCGACCTACTACATCGTGGCCCCCGCGGAGGCCTCGTCGAACCTCGCCCGCTACGACGGGGTCAAGTACGGGCTCCGAGCCGAGGGCCGCGATCTCACGAGCATGAGCGCGCGCACTCGCGCCGCGGGCTTCGGTCCCGAAGTGCGCCGCCGGATCATGCTGGGCGCCTACGTGCTGTCGGCCGGCTACTACGACGCGTACTACGCGCAGGCGCAGCGCGTCCGCACGCTGATCCGTCGGGACTTCGAGCGGGCCTTCGCCGAGGTCGACGCGATCGTCTCGCCGACGGCGCCCACGCCGGCCTTCAAGATCGGCGAGAAGATGGACGATCCCATCGCGATGTACCTGAATGACGTCTTCACGATCCCGGCGCCGTTGGCCGGCGTGCCGGCGATCTCCGTGCCGTGCGGCTTCTCGCTCGCCGGCCTCCCGATCGGGCTCCAGGTGATCGGCAAGCCCTTCGACGAGGCGACGCTGTTCCGGGTGGCGGGCGCCCACGAGGCGGCGCTCGGCGTGCCCCGGCGGCGGCCGGAGGTGGCGCCCGTCCCCGGGCCGGGCCCGCAATGAGACCGCCGTTGTCGGCCCAGGCCCGGATGTCCGGCCCCCCTCCCCCCGGTCGGCGGGGAGGGGGGTTGGGGGGTGGCGGGGCGTGCCGGTGACCGCCCGCTGGGAGCCGGTCATCGGGCTCGAGGTCCACGCGCAGCTCCTGACGCGCTCGAAGATGTTCTGCGGCTGCGCCACGACGTTCGGCGCGCCTCCCAACCACCAGACGTGCCCCGTCTGCCTCGGCATGCCGGGCGTCTTGCCGGTGATCAACCGCCGGGCCATCGAGTTCGGCCTCCGGGCGGCGCGCGCGCTCCACTGCTGGATCAACGCCCAGTGTCGCTTCGCCCGGAAGCACTACTTCTACCCCGACATGCCGAAGAACTACCAGATCAGCCAATACGAGGCCCCGCTCGCGGAGGCCGGCTGGCTGGAGATCGAGGTGGACGGCGGCGGGCGCCGGATCGGTATCGAGCGGCTCCATCTCGAGGAGGACGTCGGCAAGCTGACCCACCAGGGCGGAGTGTTCGAGACCGCCAGCGCGAGCCTGGTCGATTTCAACCGCGCCGGCGTCCCGCTGATGGAGATCGTCTCCCGCCCGGACCTCCGCGCTCCGGCGGAGGCGGCCGAGTACTTGCGGACGCTCCGCGCGATCCTCCAGTACCTCGGCGTCTGTGACGGGAACATGGAGGCGGGGTCCCTCCGCTGCGACGCCAACGTCTCGGTACGCCGAGCGGGGGCCACGGAGCTCGGCGTGAAGGTCGAGATCAAGAACATGAACTCCTTCCGCCACGTGCGGGACGCGCTCGAGCACGAGGCGGAGCGGCAGGCGCGGGTTCTCGACGCCGGCGGCCGCGTCGTCCAGGAGACGCGCCTCTGGAACCCCGACCGCGCCGTGACGGTGTCCATGCGGTCGAAGGAGTACGCCCACGACTATCGATATTTTCCCGATCCGGACCTGGTGCCGGTCGCGCCCGACCCCGCCTGGGTGGCGGCGATCGAGCAGGCGCTGCCCGAGCTCCCCCGGGCGCGCCGGCAGCGCCTCGTGGAGCAGTACACGCTGCCCGCGCACGACGCCGAGCTTCTGACGGCGGACCGCGCACTCGCCGACTACTTCGAGGAGGCCGTCCGGCTCCATCCGAATCCGAAGGCGCTCGCCAACTGGATCGGGTCGGAGCTTCTCCGCGAGCTCAAGGGCGACCCGGCCGCGGTCACGGCGTCACCCATCCGGGCCACCGCCCTGGCGCGCTTGGTGGCCCTGGTGGACGCGGGCACGATCAGCGGGAAGATGGCCAAGGAGCTGTTCGAACGGATGGCCCGGACCGGCGAGGATCCGGACGCCATCGTGCAGCGCGAGGGCCTGCGTCAGGTGGCGGACGAGGGCGCGATCGCCCGTGCCATCGACGCCGTCGTGGCCGCCCATCCGGGCGTCGTCACGGACTATCGCGGTGGGAAGACGCAGGCGTTGGGGTTCCTGGTCGGCCAAGTCATGAAGGCGACGCAGGGCAAGGCGAACCCGCAGCTCGTCAACCGCCTGCTGACCGAGCGCCTCGGCGCGGCCTGAGGCGGCGCCGCCGCCGCGCGCCGACGCCCCAGAAACCCTGCCGCGCGCGTTCCCCCCGCTTTCTATAATGAAGCGGGTCCATGCTGGAATTCCGCGGCGTCTTCAAGGGCTACGGGCGGGGGGCGGCCCGGCGCGTCGAGGTGCTGGTCGACCTGTCGTTCGAGGTCAAGCCGGGCGAGCTGGCCGTCGTCGTCGGCCCGAGCCGGGCCGGCAAGTCCACCATGCTCCGGCTCGTGACCGGCGAGGAGGCGCCGAGCCGGGGCGCCGTGCTCGTCGAGGGGATGGAGGTCGGGACCCTCCGGCGGGGCCGATTGGCGCGCATGCGCCGGAGCCTCGGGGTCGCGGCCCAGGGCGGCCGCCTCCTCGCGGACCGTTCGGCGCTCGGCAACCTCACGTTCGTGCTGGAGGCGCTCGGGGCCGGCCGGGCCGAGGCCCGCGACCGGGCGCTCGCCGGACTGGCCGCGGTCGGGCTGGGCAGCGTGCGGAACGCGCTCCCGCACGAGCTGGCGGACGGGGAGCGCCGTCGGCTGACGCTCGCGCGCGCCCTGGCGACTCGCCCGCGCCTGCTCCTGGCCGACGAGCCCACCGCGGGGCTCGACCCGGCTCAGAGCGCGAGCGTCGTGTCCCTGATCCGCAGCGTCCACGCGCGAGGCGTCACGTGCCTCGTCACGACCCAGTCCGCGGCCGTGGCGCACGCGCTCGAGGGGCGGGTCCTCCAGCTGGCGGCGGGCCGGCTCCGTCCCGAGGGTGACCCTGCCTAGCTACGTCGCCGAGGCGACTCTTCGCGGTTGCCGTCGAGCCGGCGCGGTCGCTCCGCTATTGGTGCTGCTTTCCGCGCTCGCCGTCCTGACCGCCGGGATGACGCTCGCGGCGGATCTCGCGCTCGCGGGCGCTGAAGCGGGATGGCGCGCGAGCCTCCGGCTGGTGATCGTGCTCCGCGACGCGGGCCCTCGGCCCGAGGGGCCCGACGGGATCGCCGCGCGAGCCCGGGCGCTCGCCGGCGTCGCGGCCGTCCGGTACGTCGCGCCCGACGTCGCCCTGGCCGAGCTGCGCCAGCTCCTCGGCGCCCGCGGGGACGGTCTCGATCGGCTCCCTTCGAATCCCTTGCCACCGCGGCTCGAGGTGACGCCCGCGCCGACGCTGGAGGCGGCGGGGCTGGACGCGCTCGTCGCGGCCCTGGATCGGCTCCCCGGCGTGACCGAGGTGCAGGCAGCTCGGGGCTGGGTGGAACCCCTCGAGCGGCTACGGCGCGGGATGCGCGTGGGCGGGCTCGGGCTTGCCGCCGGGCTCGGGGTGTCGGCGCTCGCGGCCGCGGCCGGGGCCACCGTGACCGCCCGCCGGGCCGGCAGCGATGAGACGAGCGTCCTGCGGCTCGTGGGAGTGCCCGAGCGCCGCCTGGCCGCGCCGCTCGTGCTGCAGGCCGTCGGGCTCGCGGGGATCGGGTCGCTGCTGGGACTCGGCCTGCTTGTCCTGGCCTCCGAGCCCGGCGCGCCCTGGACCGAGACGTGGCTGCGTTCCACGCTGGGGCTCGATCCGCTCCCGCTGCTGCCGTCGCGCTGGCTGGCGGGCTTGGCCAGCGCTGGCGCTGCCCTCGGACTGGTCGGCGCCCTCGCGGCCGGCCGCGCCTGAGCCCGAGGCCGCCGATGCGGAGCCGCCGGACACTGGTGACGCTCCTCCTCGGAGCCGTGACCCTGGCGCCGGGCCCCGCGCCGTCGCCCGCGGGAGCCGCGCCTCGTCAGGCCCCGCGCCCGAGCCTGAAGGCCAAGCAGGAAGCGCTCGGCGAAGCCCGGCGCCAGCTCGACCAGGCCCGCGAGCGCGCGTCTTCCGCCCGGCGGCGGGAGGTGTCGCTGCTCGCCGAGCTCGAGGCGATCGACCGCACGCTTGCGACGAAGCGGAGCACGCTCCAGCACCTCGACCGGCGGATCGAGCGAGTCGAGGACGAGCTCGAGCGCCTCGAGGGCCGTCGCGGGCAAGCGGCGGAGGATCTGATCGGCCAGCAGGCGGCGCTCGCGGCGCGGCTCGAAGCCCTGACCCGGATCGCGACGCTCCCCACCGCCCCGGCGTGGTCCACTGGACCGACGGCCCCCGCCCGTCTGCGGGCCATCCCGGATCTCGTCGCGATCGCCGGCGACGACCTGGACCGGCTCGTCCGCTACGATGCGACCGCGGACCGCCTCACGGCGCGCCAGACAGCCGTCGCCCGCGCCCGCCGTGAGCTCGTCGAACTCCGTCACACCGTCGAGGCCGAGCGGACGCAGGTGACGGTCCAGGCGGAGCGGCGGCGCGTCTTGCTCGTCGAGGTCCGGGAAGACCGCGCGACGCACGAGCGCCTCGCCGCCGAGCTGGCGGACGCGACGCGGCGGCTGGAGGCCCTCGTTCGGAGCCTGGCGCGCCGCCCGCCGACCCAGCGCGCGGTGGCTCGGGCGCGGCCGCCGTCGGCGCCGCCCCTCGAGACCGCGAAGGGGATCGGGCGGGAGCGCGGCCAGCTGCCGTGGCCCACCGAGGGGCGGATCGTGGTGGCGTTCGGGCCCCAGACCCACCCCCGATTCGGGACGGAGACGCTTCGGAGCGGCGTCGACATCGAGGCGCCGGAGGGCACACCCATCCGGGCGGTCGCATCCGGCAGTGTCGCGTATCGCGGTTGGTTGAAGGGATATGGTAACCTCGTAGTCCTGGACCACGGGGACGGCTACCACACCCTCTACGCCCACGCGGCGCAGGTCCTGGTCGACGAGGGGGACCAGGTGAAGGGCGGCACGGTGATCGGCCGGGTCGGTGAGACCGGATCGGTCGACGGGCCGCGGCTCTACTTCGAGGTGCGGTACCAGGGTCGGGCGGAGGATCCCCAGGTGTGGCTCCGGCGCCGGCCGTGAACGAGTGGGCGCGGCGCGCGGGTGACGCGGCGGTCGTCGGGAAGGAGTCGGGCATGCGTGCGGGCAAGCCGGTCGGCAAGGCAGTCCTAGCGGCCGTCGTGCTGGCGGTGTTGACGCTCTCGCTCGGGGGCACCAGCGCCTCGAAGGGCGTCGACCGGGCGGCGACCTACGAGCAGCTCAAGCTCTTCACCGACGTCCTGGCGATCATCCAGAACCAGTACGTCGACGAGACGGAGCCGCGCGAGGTCATCTACGGCGCGGTGCGCGGCATGCTGCGCGCCCTCGATCCGCACTCCTCCTTCATGGACCCCGAGAGCTACCGGGAGATGCAGGTCGAGACGTCCGGGAGCTTCGGAGGGCTCGGGATCGAGATCACGATCCGCGACGATCAGCTGACTGTCGTGGCGCCCATCGAGGGCACTCCCGCCTGGAAGGCCGGCATCCAGCCCGGCGACCGGATCGTGAAGATCGAGGGCCTCGTCACGAAGGACATGAGCCTCCCCGATGCGGTCAAGCGCATGCGCGGGCCCAAGGGGACGAAGGTCACGGTCACGATCGCGCGCGAGGGGACGCGGGAGCCGTTCGACGTGTCGCTGGTCCGCGAGGTGATCCAGGTCCAGAGCGTGAAGGCCCAGGAGCTCGAGCCGGGGATCGGGTACATCCGCATCCGGCAGTTCCAGGAGCGGACGGCCCCCGATCTCGTGTCATCCGTCGAGAAGTTCGAGAAGACCGGGCGCCTCGGGGGGCTGATCATCGACGTCCGGAGCAACCCGGGCGGCCTCCTGTCGGCGGCCGTGGAGGTCTCCGAGGAGTTCCTCGGCGACGGCAAGCTGGTCGTCTACACCGAGGGGCGGGTGCGGAACCAGAACATGCGGTTCACCGCGCACGCCAAGCGGGCGATCACCGAGGTGCCGCTGGTCGTGCTCGTGAACCAGGGCTCGGCGTCGGCATCGGAGATCGTGGCCGGGGCGATCCAGGATCACGGGCGCGGCGTGGTCATCGGTCAGCAGACGTTCGGCAAGGGGTCCGTGCAGACGATCATCCCGCTGTCCGACGGCTCGGGGCTGCGGCTGACCACCGCCCGGTACTTCACGCCGAAGGGGCGCTCCATCCACGGCAAGGGCATCACGCCGGACATCGTCATCGATCCGCCGAAGGACGAGGTGACGGCGGTAAAGCCGGGCGCGCCGCCCCTGTCCGAGGTGGAGATGATGAAGCGGGATGTGCAGCTCCAACGCGCGATCGAGATCCTGAAGGCGTCGCGGATCCTCGACAAGACGAAGCCGACCGCGAAGGTCGGCTAGCGCCGCGGTCCGTCCGGCCCGGAGGCTCTCCCGGGGGGACTCCGGCGTCCTCGCGTATGCGCGTTCTCGGCATCGAGACCTCCTGCGACGAGACGGCCGCGGCCGTCCTGGCCGACGGTCTCTTGCGCTCCAACGTCGTGGAGTCGCAGGACCCGATTCACGCCCGCTACGGGGGCGTGGTCCCCGAGCTCGCCTCGCGCCGTCACCTCGAGGTCCTCCTGCCGGTCGTGGCCCGCGCGCTCGACGAGGCGGGCGTGCGCCTTCCGGAGCTGGACGGCATCGCCGTGACGCACGGGCCCGGCCTCGTGGGCTCGCTCCTGGTCGGGCTCTCGGCGGCGAAGGCCTTTGCGTACGCCCACGGGATCCCGCTCGTCGGCGTGAACCACCTCGAAGGGCATATCTTCGCCGGGCGTCTCGCCGATCCGACCCTGGACGCCGGCTTCCTGGCTCTGGTCGTTTCCGGCGGCCATACCGCCCTCTACGCCTGCGAGCGGCCGCTCACCTACCGGCTGGTCGGCCAGACGCGCGATGACGCGGCGGGGGAGGCCTTCGACAAGGTCGCGAAGCTCCTGGGGCTCGGATATCCCGGGGGACCGGTGGTCGAGCGGACGGCCCGGGAGGGCGACCCCAAGGCCATCGCCTTTCCGCTGGCCCAGTTCCAAGACGGCGCGCCGGACTTCTCCTTCTCCGGGCTCAAGACGGCCGTGAGCCTCTACGTCCGGCGGCACGCGCCTCTCACGCCGGCCGGCGTGGCGGACGTGTGCGCCTCCTTCCAGGCGACGGCCGTGAAGATGCTCGTCCGGAAGACGATCCGAGCTGCACGGAGACTCGCGATCCGGCGGATCCTGCTCACGGGCGGCGTGGCGGCCAACCGCGCGCTCCGCGAGGCGCTCGAGGTCGAGTGCGCCGAGCGCGGCTACGCGTGGACGGCGCCCCCCCCGCGGCTCTGCACGGACAACGCGGCGATGATCGCGGCGGCGGGGACGGCCCGCCTGGCGGCCGGCGAGCGGGCCGATCTCACGCTCAACGCCCACGCAACGCTGCCGCTGGCGTGATCCTGTGACCGGCGCGCCCGACGCGGTCCCGGAGGTCGATCGACTCCTGGCGAGCCTGCCCGACGCCGTCGTCGGCGTGCGACCGGATCTCACGGTGTTCCTCTGGAACGCGGCCGCCGAGGCCCTCACCGGGCGCTCGGCGACGCGGGCGCTCGAGCGGCACCTGCCCGAGTGTCTCGGTGCCGAGGCCCGGCTGACCCGGCATCTCGGCGAGACCATCCGGCTGGCGGAAGGACGGGCCGAGGCGGAGTCGGAGATCACGACGACCGACGGCCGCATCGTCCCCGTGAGCATGCTGACCGCGCCGATCCACGGGCCGAGCGGCGCGCTGCGCGGCGCGGTGGCGGTGCTGCGCGACCTGTCCCGGATCCGCGCGCTCGAGGCCGAGGTCCGTCGGGGCGAGCGCCTGGCGGCGCTCGGGCAGATGGCGCTGGCGCTCGCGCACGAGATCCGAAACCCGCTCGGTGCGATCCGGGGGGTCGCCCAGCTGCTCGGGGACGAGCTGGGCGGCGCCAGCCCGTTCCGGGAGCACGTCCGGGTCGTGCTCGCCGAGATCGACCGGGTCAATCGCGTGATGGAAGCCCTGCTCGACCTCGGTCGCCCCCTGACCTTGACCTTCGGGTTCGTCAACCTCCACGAGCTGCTCGATCGCGTGATGCTCCTCGCCGAGCCGGCGGCGCGGGCTCACGAGGTCCAGCTCGTGCGGCGCTACGATCCCAGCCTCCCGGCCCTCTGGGCGGACGCGGATCGTCTGGTCCAGGTGTTCCAGAACCTGGTCCAGAACGGAATCGAGGCCATGCCGGGCGGCGGGCGGCTCACGCTCACCACTCGGCTGTCCCTCGATACCGTCTACGGGGGGCGGGTGGATCTCGGGGCAGGGCCCCGGCCGCTGGTCGAGGTGCAGGTCGTGGACGAAGGCGAGGGCATCCCGGCCGAGCTCCTCGACCGCGTCTTCGATCCCTTCGTCACCACGAAACCGCGAGGGCTCGGGCTCGGCCTCGCCTTGGCGCACCGCATCGTCGAGGAGCACCGAGGCGCCCTCCGGGTCGCGAGCGCGCCGGGCAAGGGGACGACGTTCAGCTGCCACCTGCCGATCGCTCCCACCGGATCGGCGGGGACGGGGAACGCCGGCTCGCTGCCGCTGCGGCTCGATCCGTCCACCGCGCCCGCCCGATGACCGCCGCCCGCATCCTCGTCGCCGACGACGAGCCGTCGATCCGCTGGCTACTCGATCGCCTGCTCCGTCAGGTCGGGCACTCCGTCACCGTCGCCGAGGACGGCGGGGCCGCCCTGGCCCGCGCCGCCGCGGAGCCCTTCGACCTCGCGTTCGTCGACGTGCGGATGCCGGATCTCGACGGGCTCGAGGTGCTCTCGCGCCTGAAGACCGCGTCGCCGGACACCGCCGTCATCGTGATGACCGCCCACGGCAGCGTGCGCTCGGCGGTCGAGGCGATGCAGCGCGGGGCCTACGACTACCTCCCCAAGCCGTTCGACAACGACGAGGTGCGCCTGCTCGTGGAGCGCGCACTGTCGGCGCGGGCCCTGGCGCGGGAAGTCGTCGAGCTGCGGACCGGCATTCAGGAGGTGTGGGAGTTCGGGGCCCTGGTCGGCAAGTCCGCGCGCATGCAGGAGGTCTACAAGACGATCGGCCGAATCGCCGGGACCGACGTGACCGTGCTCCTGCGCGGGGAATCGGGCACCGGTAAGGAGGTGGTCGCCCGCGCGATCCACCACTACAGCCGCCGCGCCGGCAAGCCCTTCGTCGCGGTGTCCTGCGCGGCGATCCCCGCCACGCTGCTCGAGTCCGAGCTGTTCGGGCACGAGCGCGGGGCGTTCACCGACGCCCACCAGCGCCGGGTCGGGCGCTTCGAGCTGGCCCAGGGCGGCACCATCTACCTCGACGAGGTGGGCGACCTCGGCCCGGAGCTCCAGCCGAAGCTCCTGCGCGTCCTCCAGGAGCGCCGGCTCGAGCGCGTCGGGGGCGGGGAGGCGATCCCCGTCGACGTTCGCGTGGTCGCCGCGACCAACCGCGACCTCGAGGCGCTGATCCGGGACGGCCGCTTCCGCGAGGACCTCTACTACCGCCTGAACGTGGTCACGCTCACGCTGCCGTCCTTGCGGGAGCGGATCGAGGACGTCCCGTTCCTGGTCGACCACTTCCTGGCGAAGTACGGGGGGGAGCTCGGCGAGCGCGCGGTGGCGACCGAGGCGCTCGACCGCCTCCTGGCCTACGGCTGGCCCGGGAACGTGCGCGAGCTGGAGAACGTCATCCAGCACGCGATGGTGATGGCGGGGAGCGGCGTCATCCTGCCCGAGCACCTGCCGATCGCGCCCGGCGCCGGTCCGCCGCCGCCGGCCGCGGGCACGCGCGAGCAGCTCGTCGAGCAGAAGCTCGCCGAGTGCATCCGCGGACTGGGGCGCCGTGAGTCCGCGAACCTCTACGATCTTCTGATCGGGCTCGTGGAGCGACCGCTTCTGCGGGCGGTGCTGCGTGAGACGGGGGGGAACCAGCTCCGGGCGGCGGCCCTCCTCGGGATCAACCGGAACACGCTTCGGAAGAAGCTCCGCCAGCTCGGGCTCACGGCGGGGGGCGGCGACGGATAGGGCGCGCCGGGGGCACCGGGGGCGCCCGCGCCTTGACACCCTCGGGGGGGTCCGCTAGGGTAGGGCGGCACGTCATCACGGCCCGGGCGCGCCCCGGGCCGTGCTGCGTCCGCATTCGATGACCGCACACGGATGATCCACCTCGTCTGGCCGATTCCCGCGCTTCCCCTCGCGGGCGCGCTCGTCACCCTGGCCGTCGGCCGCCGCCTGGGCCGGCGCGCGCACTGGGTGGCGGTGCCGGCCGTCGGCGTGGCGTTCGGGGTGGCGCTCGTGGCGTTCGTGCGCGTCTGGCGCCGGCACGAGACGTTCACGGGCACGCTCTTCGACTGGATCGTCGCCGGGACCTTCCGGGCGCCGGTCACGCTCCAGCTGGACCAACTCTCCGCGGTGATGCTCCTGGTCGTCACGGGCGTGGGCTTCCTCATCCACGTCTACTCGATCGGCTACATGCACGACGATCCCGACTATCCGCGCTTCTTCGTCTACCTGAACCTCTTCGTCTTCTCGATGGTCATGCTGGTGCTCGCCGGGAACTTCCTCCTCCTCTACGTCTTCTGGGAGGCGGTCGGGTTCTGCAGCTACCTCCTCATCGGGTTCTGGTACACGCGGGAGTCGGCCGCGAATGCCGGGAAGAAGGCGTTCATCGTGAACCGCGTCGGCGACTGCGGGTTCGCGCTCGGCATCATGCTGCTCTGGACGGCCCTGGGGACGCTGGACTACGCGGAGGTGTTCGCCAAGGCGCCCACGCTCGCGGTGGGGACCGCGACCGCGATCAGCCTCCTGCTCTTCATGGGCGCGTGCGGGAAGTCGGCGCAGCTGCCGCTCCACACCTGGCTTCCCGACGCGATGGAGGGCCCCACGCCGGTCTCGGCGCTGATCCACGCCGCGACCATGGTGACGGCCGGCGTCTACCTCGTCGCCCGGGCGCACGCGCTCTTCGAGCGCTCGGGCGTTGCGCTTGACGTTGTCGCGTGGGTCGGGGTGCTGACGGCGGTCTTCGCCGCGACGATCGGCCTCGTCCAGACCGACATCAAGCGGGTGCTCGCGTACTCGACAGTGAGCCAGCTGGGCTACATGTTCGCCGGGGTCGGCGTGGGCGCGTACGCGGCCGGCGTCTACCACCTGGTGACCCACGCGTTCTTCAAGGCGCTCCTGTTCCTGGGCGCCGGCTCGGTCATCCACGCGCTCGCGGGCGAGCAGGATCTCCGGAAGATGGGCGGGCTGGCCCGGAAGATCCCGGTGACCTGGTACACGATGCTCGTCGCGACGGTGGCGATCTCGGGGCTCCCGCCGTTCTCGGGCTTCTTCTCGAAGGACGAGATCCTCGCCGGCGCCTACTTCGCCGGCAAGCCCGTCATCTTCGCGCTGCTGCTGGTCGGGTCGGCCCTCACGACCTTCTACATGTGGCGCCTCGTGCTGCTGGCCTTCCACGGCCGCTCGCGCGTCGACCACGACGTGGCGCACCACGTGCACGAGTCACCGCCGGTGATGACGATCCCCCTCGTCCTCCTCGCCGCGCTCGCCGCGGGGGCGGGCGTGTGGGGCCTGCCCGGCGCGCACGGGACCGCGATCTCCCGCTTCCTCGCGCCGGTGCTGGCCGGGGGGCCTGGCGCGGGCGGAGACCATCACGCCCCGTCCTGGGCACTGATGGTCACGTCGGTGGTCGCCAGTCTCGCCGGGCTCGTGGTCGCGTGGCAGCTCTACGTCCGGGGGCGAGCGGACGTCGCGAAGATCGGCGTTCCGCAGAACGGGCTCCACCGTCTCCTCCTCGACAAGTACTACGTCGACGAGCTCTACGACCGCGTGTTCGTCCGGCCGCTGTTCGCCCTCTCGCGCTGGTGCGCCGAGGCGGTCGACGCGCGCGTGATCGACGGCGTGGTCAACGGCGTCGCGGCGGTCATCGCCCGGGCGGCGGCCGGGCTCCGTCGCTACCAAACCGGCTTCGTCATGAACTACGCCCTCTCCATGCTGGTGGGCGTCGTGGCGCTCCTCGGCTGGTTCCTCTGGCCGCGCTGATGGCGAGTGACGCGCGTGACGCACGGCGCACCCGGCCGGGACACGCGGCCCTCCCTCCCCCCTCGGGGCGGGAGGGGCTCGGGGGGGCCCGAATGAGGCGGCCGTGCTGCTGAGCACGCTCGTCTGGCTGCCGACCCTCGGCGCCGCCGCCCTCCTCCTCCTGGACCGGCGCGACACGCGCCGCCTCCGTCAGGTCGCCCTCACCGTCAGCACGGCGACGTTCGTCGTGTCCGGGCTCCTCTGGGTCGGGTTCGACCGCGGGCGGGCGGGCATGCAGTTCGTCGAGCAGCGCGCGTGGATTCCCGGGGCGGGCATCAGCTATCACCTGGGGGTCGACGGCATCAGCCTCCTCCTCGTCCTGCTGACGACCTTCCTCACGCCGCTCTGCATCCTCTCGGCGTGGACGCAGATCACGACGCGCGTGAAGGAGTTCCTGGTCGCGATGTGCCTCCTCGAGACGGGGATGCTCGGGGTCTTCGTGGCCCTCGACCTCTTCCTCTTCTTCGTGTTCTGGGAGGCCATGCTCGTCCCGATGTACCTGATCATCGGGGTCTGGGGCGGGCCCCGGCGCGTGTACGCGGCCGTGAAGTTCATCCTCTACACGATGGCCGGCTCCGCGCTCATGCTCCTGGCGATCCTGACCCTCTACTTCCTCCAGGACGCCCGGGCGGCGTCCTTCGACTACGCGGCGGTGATGCAGCTCCGGATCGCGCCGTGGCTCCAGGTGCCCCTGTTCCTCGCCTTCGCGCTCGCCTTCGCCATCAAGGTGCCGATGGTGCCCTTCCACACCTGGCTCCCCGACGCCCACGTCGAGGCGCCCACCGCGGGCAGCGTCATCCTGGCCGGGGTGCTCCTGAAGATGGGCACCTACGGCTTCCTCCGCTTCGGACTGCCCCTCTTTCCCGACGCGGCCGTCCGGCTGGCGCCGGTCGTCGTGGGCCTGGCCCTCGCCGGGATCCTCTACGGAGCGTGGGTCTCGACCGTCCAGCCGGACATGAAGAAGCTGATCGCGTACTCCTCGGTGAGCCATCTGGGCTTCGTGATGCTGGGGCTCTTCAGCTTCACTCCCCAGGGTCTGGTCGGCGGCCTCCTCCAGATGGTCAACCACGGGCTCTCGACGGGCGGGCTCTTCCTCCTGGTCGGCATGCTCTACGAGCGGCGCCACTCGCGCCTGATCGCCGATTTCGGTGGGTTGTGGGCGATCATGCCCGTCTTCTCGGCGCTCCTCCTGGTCGTCACGTTCTCCTCCGTCGGACTCCCGGGCCTGAACGGTTTCGTCGGCGAGTTCCTGATCCTCCTGGGCGCCTTCCAGTGGAGCCGCCCAGCGGCGGTCCTCGGCACCGCCGGGATCGTGTTCGCGGCGGTGTACCTGCTCTGGATGTACCAGCGCGTGATCTTCGGGGCGGTGCGGCACGAGGAGAACCGCCGCCTGCCCGACCTCGACGCGCGCGAGGTCTGGACGCTCGTGCCGATCCTGCTCCTGATCGTGTGGATCGGCGTCTACCCGAAGCCCTTCACCGCCGTGACCGAGCGGGCGGTCGCGGACCTGCTCCAGGTCGTGCAGGAGAAGCGGGCGGCCGCGCCGGCCCCGTGGCGCGTGGCCGTGGACAGCCTGTCCCGGTGACCGCCGGCGTGCCGATCCTCGACTGGCCGGCGCTCTACCCCGTTCTGATCGTGACCGTGGCCTGCTTCGCGTGCTTGCTGCTCGACGCGAGTCCCGGCGGCGCCCGGCCGGGCGTCCTCGCCGCGACGGGGGTGCTGGGGATCGCCGGGGCGGCCGTGGTGTCGGCGCTCCTGTGGGATGGCCCGGCCTCGAGCTTCCAGGGCATGCTGGCGCTGGACGGGTTCGCCCTGTTCTTGAACGTCGTCATCGGCGCGGCGGCGATCTTCGTCCTCCTCTTGTCGGTCGGCTATCTCCCGCGTCAGGGCGTCACGACCGGTGAGTACTACGCGCTCGTCTTGTTCGCGACCGTCGGCATGATGCTGATGGCGGCGGGGACGGATCTTCTCGTCATCTTTCTCGCGCTCGAGCTCATGTCGCTGTCGCTCTACGTCCTCGCGGGCTCGTTCCGCGCCCGGGCCGAGGGCAACGAGGCCGCGCTGAAGTACTTCCTGCTCGGCGCGTTTGCGAGTGGATTCTTCCTCTACGGGATCGCGCTCCTCTACGGCGCGACGGGGACGACGAACCTCGCCCGGCTCGGCACCGCGCTGGCCGCGCCGGGAGCCGCGCGAGACCCGATGGTCCTGGCGGGCCTGGCCCTGCTCCTCGTCGGCTTCGCGTTCAAGACGTCGGCGGTGCCGTTCCATCAGTGGGCGCCCGACGTCTACCAGGGCGCGCCCACGCCGGTGGCGGCCTTCATCGCGACCGGCTCGAAGGCCGCGGCCTTCGGCGGGCTCGTGCGGGTCCTGGCGGCCATGCGCCCGCTCCAGGCGGACTGGGCGGCCGCGCTCTGGATCCTCGCCGCGCTCACGATGACGGTGGGCAACGTGGTGGCGCTCGCCCAGGGCAACGTCAAGCGCCTGCTGGCCTATTCCTCGGTCGCGCATGTCGGCTACATGCTCGTGGGCCTGGCCGCGGGCCTGGAGCCGGGCTCGCCGGCGGTCCTCTTCTACCTGGCCGTCTACGCGGTCGCGTCGGTCGGAGCCTTCGGCATGATCCTCCTCCTGGAGCGCGAGGGCGAGGAGGCGGTCGACCTCGCCGCGTTCGGCGGCCTGGCCGGCCGGCACCCGATCCTGGCCGCGGGTCTGACGATCTTCCTGCTTGCGCTGGTCGGCATGCCGCCGACCGCCGGGTTCGTCGGCAAGTTCTACCTCTTCAGCGCGGCGATCCAGCGCGGGTTGGTGGCGCTGGCGGTGATCGCCGTCCTGAACTCGGTCGTGGCGGCGTACTACTACCTGCGGCTGATCGTCTACATGTACATGCGGGAGCCGGAAGGCGCGCCGACGACGGCATTCGTGACACCGGCGGCCTCGATCGCGCTGGGCCTGTCGGCGTGGGTCACGCTCCAGGTCGGCCTCTGGCCGGGCCCGCTCCTGGCCCTCGCCCGCCGCGCGGTCCTGCCGCTCTTCCCCTGAGGGGCGCTCGGGGCAGGGTATCGTCGACGGGCGCCGCCCGTCGCCGTTCTCTGGCTTGCCGCGCGTAGGCGCGGGCTCCGTCCGCGGGCCCGCTCGCCTTGACACCCTTCGCGCGGGCCGCCTAGAGTGGGCCGTGATCTCGCCGCGCTTTCCCTATCGAGGCTTCATCTTCGATCTGGACGGGACGCTCTACCTCGGCGAGCGGCTCGTTCCGGGGGCGCGCGAGGCGGTCGCCGCGCTCCGCGGGGCCGGGCGCCGCGTCTGCTTCCTGTCGAACAAGCCGATCCAGAGCCGGACGGACTATGCGGAGAAGCTCACGCGGCTCGGCATCCCGGCCGCCCTCGACGAGGTGGTCAACTCCTCGTACGTGCTCGCCCAGTACCTGGCCGGGGTGCGGCCCGGCGCGCGCTGCTTCGTGATCGGGGAGCCGCCGCTCGTGGAGGAGCTGCGCGCCGCCGGGCTCGCTCCCGTCGACGACGCCAGGGTAGACTACGTCGTGGTGGCGTTCGACCGGACCTTCGACTACCGGAAGCTCGACGTGGCGCTC
This sequence comes from Candidatus Rokuibacteriota bacterium, assembly GCA_044867785.1. Taxonomy (GTDB): domain Bacteria; phylum Methylomirabilota; class Methylomirabilia; order Rokubacteriales; family DASRDR01; genus DASRDR01. Next base: position 45,208 of record JBIOVM010000007.1, read on the forward strand.
CAGGCGGTCACGCGCCACGGTGCGCAGCTCGTGGGCACGAACCCCGACCGGACCTGTCCGGTGGAGGGGGGCGAGATTCCCGACGCGGCGGGGATGATCGGGGCGGTGGAGGGAGTGACGGGCCGGCGCGTGGACCCGATCGTGGGCAAGCCGTCGCCGATCACGCTCCGGGTTGCGCTCGACCGGCTCGGGCTGCCGGCCGGCGCATGCGCCGTGGTGGGGGACCGGCTCGAGACCGATATCGCCATGGGGCGCACGGCCGGACTGGCGACGATCCTCGTGCTCACCGGCATCACGCGGGCCGACGATCCGGCCATCCCGCGCTGGCAGCCGGACCACGTGCTCGCCTCCCTCACCGGGCTGCTCGACGGCGCGCCCGACGGAGCGGGCCGGTGAGCCGGCTCGCCGGCCTCGACCGGGAGATCTTCGATGCCGTCATCGTTGGCGGCGGGATGGCCGGAGCCGGGGTGGCGCGGGACTTGGCCCAGCGCGGCCTCTCCTGCGTGCTCGTCGAGAAGACGGACTTCGCCGCGGGGACGACCTCCCGCTCCTCCAAGCTGATCCACGGGGGCCTGCGCTACCTCGAGCTCTTCGACTTCCGGTTGGTCCGGGAGTCGCTGCGCGAGCGGGAGACCCTCGCGCGGCTCGCGCCCCAGTTGGTGCGTCCTCTACCGTTCCTGGTGCCGGTCTACCAGGGTGGGCCGCGCAGCCTCGCCAAGGTGCGCCTGGGGCTCAAGCTCTACGATCTCCTCACGCCCGGGAAGCGGACGCCGCGGTACGGCACGATGGACGAGGCCCGGGCGCGCGCGCTCGAGCCGACGCTGCGCCCGGAGGGCCTCGTCGGCGCGGGATACTACTTCGACGACCTCCTGCTCTCCCCGGAGCGCCTTTGCCTGGAGAACGTGCTGTCGGCGCGCCGCGCCGGCGCCCGCGTCGTCAACTACGCCCAGGCCGAGGAGTTTCGGGCGCGGGCGGACGGCGGGTGGACGGCGCGCGTGCGGGACCTCGTCGGGGGCGATGTCGTGGAGCTTCACGGGCATGTCCTCGTCAACGCCGCCGGGCCGTGGGTCGACCGTGTCCGCGCCCGGGCGGGCGTCGAGGAGCGCGGGGAGCGCATCCTGCGGACGACGAAGGGCGCTCACTTGCTGCTGCCCCGCCTCACGGAGCGCGCGCTCTATCTCGCCACGAACGACGACCGGATGGTCTTCGTGATCCCGTGGCGGGAGTTCTCGCTGGTCGGCACGACCGACACCGACTACGCCGAGAATCCCGACCGGGTGTGGGCGACGCGGGCCGACGTCCATTACCTGCTCGAGGCGGCGCGCCGTCTGCTCACCGACTCGCGCGTCACCGAGTCGAACGTCGTCTACGCGTACGCGGGCGTGCGACCGCTCACGTTCGACGGCGGGATGGGCACGCGGGCCTCGGCCGTCTCCCGCCAGCATCGCGTCGTCGCCGAGGGCCTCGATGGCCGTTTCCTGTCCATCACCGGGACCAAGCTGACGTGCTTCCGGAGCCTCGCGGAGCAGGTCGGGGCGGCCATCGTGCGGCGGCTCGGCCGGGGCGGCCCCTCGGACACCGCCCGACTCGCGCTCGACGGCGAGGACGAGGAAGCCGGGGCGCTCGAGGTCCGGACGATGATGGACGTGACGGAGGCCGTGCGAAGCTCGGGGCTCGAGCGCGAGCAGGTGGAGATGCTCGTGACCACCTACGGCCGGCGGGCCCGGGCGGTCCTCGACCTGGCGCGCCGGCTGCCGGGGGGAACCGAGCGGCTCTGCAAGAACGCGCCCGAGATCGCGGCGCAGCTCCACTGGGCGGTCGAGGGGGAGCTCGCCGTCTCGCTCCAGGACCTGCTCCTCCGGCGGACCGGGATCGGAACGGGCCCGTGCCTCGGGCTGGACTGCGCGCCGGCCATCGCCCAGCGGATGGGCGCGCTCCTCGGCTGGAGCGCCCGCCGCACCGAGGCGGAGCTCGACGCCTACGAGGGGACCGTCCGCCAGGGCCTCCGGTTCCGGACCGAGGAAGCTCCGCCGCCCGTTGCCCGGCCGTCACGGAAGCCGGGTATGATGGGCGCCGACATCGGCGAGGCATGACACCCCGGAACGACCTGCATAGACGCGGGAGGACGCAGAGCATGACGCGATCAGGACGCTGGTTTCCCCTGCTGAGCGCGCTCGTCGCCCTGGCGCTCGTCGTCGGCCCCGGCGGCGGCCGGGCCGAGGCCGTGACCGAGATCCAGTGGTGGCACGCGCACACGGCGGCCCTCGGCGAGTGGGTGAACGACCTCGCCGCCGGGTTCAACAAGTCGCAGTCCGACTACAAGGTCGTCGCGGTCTACAAGGGGAGCTACCCCGAGACGATGACCGGGGCCATCGCCGCCTTCCGGGCCCGGCAGCATCCCCACATCGTCCAGGTCTTCGAGGTCGGGACGGCCACGATGATGGCGGCGAAGGGGGCGGTGAAGCCAGTCTACGAGTTGATGGCCGACGCCGGCGAGAAGTTCGACCCGGCCGCCTACTTGCCGGCGGTCGCCGGCTACTACACGACGGCGGACGGACGGATGCTCTCGCTGCCGTTCAACAGCTCGACGCCGGTCCTGTACATCAACAAGGATGCCTTCAAGAAGGCCGGGCTCGATCCCGCCAAGCCTCCCCGCACGTGGCCCGAGATGGGCGAGGCGGGGAAGAAGATCCAGGCCGCGGGGTACCCGTGCGGCTTCAGCAGCGAGTGGATGGGGTGGATCCACCTCGAGAACTTCTCCGCCTGGCACAACCTGCCGATCGCCACGAAGGCGAACGGCTTCGGCGGCCTCGACGCCGAGCTCCGGCTGAACAGCCCGACCCACGTGAAGCACATCCAGCAGCTCGGGGAGTGGCAGAAGACGAAGCTCTTCGACTACGGCGGTCGCCGTGGCGACAGCCGGCCGAAGTTCGTGAACGGGGAGTGCGGCATGTGGATGGGATCCTCGGCCGCCTACGCGGCGCTGTCGAAGGAGACGAAGGGGAAGTTCGAATTCGGCATCGGGATGCAGCCGTACTGGCCCGACGTGGCCGGGGCACCCCAGAACTCGATCATCGGCGGCGCCTCCCTGTGGGTCCTGGCGGGACACAAGCCCGACGAGTACAAGGGCGTGGCGAGGTTCTTCAGCTACCTGTCGTCCCCGGAGGTGCAGGCCGCCTCGCACCAGCGGACCGGGTACCTCCCGATCACCCTGGCGGCCTACGAGCTCACGAAGAAGCAGGGGTTCTACGAGAAGAATCCCGGCAGCGACACCTCCATCCGACAGATCAACAACAAGCCGCCCACCGAGAACTCGAAGGGCATCCGCCTCGGAAACCTGCCGCAGATCCGCGACGTGATGGATGAGGAGATGGAGGCGGTCTGGGCCGGCAAGAAGTCCGCGAAGGAGGCCCTCGACACGCTCGTGTCCCGCGGCAACGACCTCCTGCGCCAGTTCGAGCGGGCCAACAAGTAGGCACGTGACGGGGCGCGGGCCGCGCGGCGTCTCACGCGCGGCCCGCGTTCGCTGACCGGGCCGTGCACAAGCGCGTCGTCTTCCAGCACCGGTTCCTGCCGTATCTCCTGCTCACCCCCCAGCTCCTGATCACGGTCGTCTTCTTCATCTGGCCCGCCGCCCAGGCGGTCTTCCAGTCCGTCCTCCTCGAGGACGCTTTCGGGCTGTCGACCCGGTTCGTCTGGCTCGAGAACTTCGCGCGACTGTTCGGCGATCCGAACTACCTGAACGCGGGCCAGGTCACGCTGATCTTCGCCGCCGCCACCGCCACCCTGGCCATGGGCATGGGCCTGTTGCTCGCAGCGATGGCGGACCGCGTCCTCAAGGGGGCGACCGGCTACCGCACGCTCCTCATGTCGCCCTACGCGGTCGCTCCCGCGGTCGCCGGCGTGCTCTGGCTCTTCATGTTCAATCCCGTCGTGGGGATCTTCGCCTACCTGCTCCGCGGCCTGGGCTATACCTGGAACCATCAGCTGAACGGCGGCCAAGCCTTGCTGCTCATCATCATCGCCGCGGCCTGGAAGCAGATCAGTTACAACTTCCTCTTCTTCCTCGCCGGCCTCCAGGCCATCCCCCGGTCGGTGATCGAGGCGGCCGCGGTGGACGGCGCGGGCCCGGCGACGCGGTTCTGGCGGATCGTCTTTCCGCTCCTGTCCCCGACGACCTTCTTCCTGGTCGTCGTGAACCTCGTCTACGTCTTCATCGAGACCTTCGGGATCATCCACACCGTCACCTCGGGGGGCCCGGCCAAGGCGACGGAGACCCTCGTCTACAAGGTCTTCAACGACGGCTTCATCGGACTCGACCTCGGCGGCTCCGCCGCGCAGTCGGTCGTGCTCATGGCGATCGTCATCGGGCTCACGGTGGTGCAGTTCCGCTACCTCGAGCGCCGGGTCCAGTACTAGCCGTGGTCGAGCGCCGGCCGGCCTGGACGGTGGTCACCCACGCCGTGCTGATCCTCGGCATCCTGGTGGTGGCGTTCCCGGTGTACGTGACGCTCGTCGCCTCGACCCACACCGCGGAGGACCTCGTCGGGAAGGTGCCGCTGTGGTTCGGGAACCGCTTCCTCGAGAACTACCGGACCCTCCTCGGGACCGGGATGCGGGCGGCGGGCCCCACCCCGGTGGGCGTGATGATGTGGAACAGCTTCGTGATGGCCGTCGTGATCGCGGTCGGCAAGATCGCGGTCTCGATCCTGTCGGCCTTCGCGATCGTGTACTTCCGCTTCCCGCTTCGCATGGTGTGCTTCTGGATGATCTTCCTGACGCTCATGCTGCCCGTCGAGGTGCGGATCATGCCCACCTTCAAGGTGGTGGCCGACCTCGGGCTGTTGAACACGTACGCCGGCCTGACCGTCCCCCTGATCGCCTCGGCCACCGCGACGTTCCTCTTCCGGCAATTCTTCCTGACCGTGCCCGACGAGCTGGCGGAGGCCGCGCGGATCGACGGCGCCGGGCCGCTCCGCTTCTTCTGGTCCATCCTGGTCCCGCTGTCCCGGACCAACATCGCCGCGCTGTTCGTGATCCTGTTCATCTTCGGGTGGAACCAGTACCTCTGGCCGCTGCTCATGACGACGCAGGAGGGCATGTACACGGTCGTCCTGGGCATCAAGCGGATGACGGCGGCCGCGGAGGCGGCGGCGAACTGGAACCTGGTGATGGCGACCGCGGTGCTGGCCATGGTCCCGCCCGTGGCCATCGTCCTCCTGATGCAGCGCTGGTTCATCAAGGGCCTCATCGAGACCGAGAAATGAGACGGCCCCGGGTCGGCGGTCGGGGCCTCGCGCTCGGTCTGGCGGCGGCCGTGCTCCTGAGCGGGGGCTGCGCGACCGACGCGGCGAAGGAGGAAGACGAGCGGCAGGCCGTCCCGCGGCCCGAGTGGCGGGTGGGCGACCGCTGGATCTTCAATCGCACCGTCCTGACCGGGGCGACGGTCGTGGTGACGCACCAGGTGATCGCCGCGACGACGGACGGCTACACGGTCCGGATCCAGGGACTCGCCGCGGACGTGACGCGCGAGTGGACGTTCGACCTCCACCTGGCCCAGGAGACGGTGGGGAGCGGGACACCGGCCCGCTTCCAGCCCCCCGCGCCGTACTTCGAGTGGCCGCTGAAGCCCGGAGCGACCTGGAACCAGGAGTTCCAGTACACGGACGGACGGGCCGACGGCCGGTACGCCAACACCTGGAAGGTCGCCTCGACGATCCAGCCGCTCGACACGGTCGCGGGCCGGTTCTACACGCTGCGCGTCGAGCGCTGGAGCGGGACGCAACGGCTCGAGGCCTACTGGTACAGTCCGCGGATCCGGTACTGGGTCCGCCTGGAAGACTATGCCCGCGGGTACGTCGAGGACCTGGTGGAGGTCCGGTCGTGGTCGGGGTCGTGACGGCCGGGTCGCCGGCCGCCGGCCCCGCGGTGCGTCCTGCCGTCGTCGCTCACCGAGGCGGGGCGCGCCTGTGGCCCGAGAACAGCCTGACGGCATTCCGGGGGGCGCTCGCCCTCGGGGTCGACCTGGTCGAGCTCGACGTCCATCAGACCCGCGACGGCGAGGTGGTCGTCGTCCACGACGCCACGCTCGAGCGGACGACGACGGGCCACGGTGCCGTCGGCGACCTCCCGTGGCCGGCAGTCGCCGCGGCCGTGATCCGAGGCACGACGGACGAGCCGCCCCCGCGCCTCGCGGAGGTACTGGCGCTGCTCGGGCCGTCGTCGGCCGGGCTGCTCCTCGAGATCAAGAACGGACCCGGGGGGGTGCGCTACCCCGGCATCGAGGAGCGCGTTCTCGCGCTGGTCGAAGGGGCCGGCCTCGTCGCCCGCACGACCGTGATGGCGTTCGACTGGGCGATCGTGGAGCGGATGCGCGAGCTCGCCCGGCCGCTTCGGCGGACGGCGCTCCTCGCCCAGGAGGGCGCCGAGCGGCTGGGCGGCCTGGCGGCGGCGGCGGGCCGTGCGCGGGCGCTCGGTGCGGATGATCTGGGGATCGAGCGGACCCTGCTCACCCCGACCGCGCCGGCGGCGGCCCGCGCGGCGGGGCTCACGATCGGGGTGTGGACGGTGAACGAGCCGGACGAGCTCCGTCGCGCGCTCGCCGCCGGCGTGGACTACGTGACCACCGATCGGCCGGATCTCGCGCTCCGGCTGCGGCGCGCCGCCTGACGCCGACCGGCGGCCTTCGGGACGTGTCGTGAGGGCGGTGCTGGCGCTGGATCAGGGGACGACCGGATCCACGGCGCTCGTCGTGGGCGACGACGGCGCCGTCCTCGGGCGCGGTTACCGGGAGCTGCCCCAGTACTACCCGCGGCCG
>JBIOVM010000008.1:0-13953 GCA_044867785.1 Candidatus Rokuibacteriota bacterium
GGCCGTCGCCCGCGCGACCATCAGTCTCGCCGCGCTGCTGCTGATGCTCGCCATCGGAGTGTCCCGGATGGTGCTGGACGCGCACTGGACGCTGGACGTCGTGGCCGGCTTCGCGCTGGGCGCCGCGGGCGCGGCCGCCGCCGCATGGTGGGACGCCTCGCACCCGCTCCCGCGGGCGGGAGCGCCCCCGCCCGCTCGCCGCGCCTGACCGGCTCGACGCCTCGCCCGTCTCGGGTCCACCCTCAGCGGACCGGGGGGAACTCCGCCTCGCTTCGCGCGCGAGGGCACCCGAAGGTCCCGACGGCGCCCTTGCGCGTGACGTCCGCCGAGATCCTCACCACGCTCTTGTCCTCGCCGGCGGCGACGTGGCCCGCCGGGTTGCACGTGAACGTCATGTCGAAGGCGGCGCCGCCGATGGTGCCGAAGACGCGGTAGCTGTACGTGGTGGCGACCGTCGGGTAGAAGACCGCGTCGTAGCGACCCGGAGCCCTGAACCGCGGCTCGAGCTCGAACACCCGCGCGTGCGGGCCCGCCTTGACCTCGACCTTCAGGGTCTTCTCGAGTCCCTCCACCGGCTTCGCCTTCTCGGACCGGGAGTCCATCGGATTGGCGGGATCGGGCGTCAGGACGGTCAGGTCGACCCCGCTCTTGTCACCGGTGAACACCGGCTCGTCCAGGGAGCCGACGACCAAGAGGTAGTCGGCCTGTCCGACCTGCAGCCAGTAGCGCTGGTGGGCGAGGGCCGGGCCGGCCAGGCCGGCCACGAGCGCCGTCGTGACGAGCATCGTGCGGAGCGTCGCTCGGACGGCCATCGATGTCACCTTGAGGCCGGCGTGACGGCCGGCGGTCGTGGAGTGGTCGCCAACAGGCGCCGAACGGCACGGAGTTGGCGCCGGCTCCTCAGGAAGAGCACGAGGGTGATCGCGGCGGTGCCGACGACCACGACGCCCGACACGCGGTCGAGCGGCAATGCCCGGCGGCTGGAGTCCGCCGGCTCGCCGTGCCCATGGCCCGAGGTCGCCTCGGTGACGACGAGGTCGAACCGGTCGTCGACGTCGTACGCGCCCGCGCGCTGCACGACGAGGCGACCGCTCCAGCGGCCGACCAGGCCCAGGACGGCCACCGGGGCGGCGAACTCGCCCGGTCCCACACGATCGAGCTGAAAGGTGACCGCGCCGACGCTCGCGTCGGCAGGCGTGACCTGGACCATCGCGGCCGTCGCGTCCGCGAGCGGGCGCCCGGCCGGGTCGGTGACCGCGAGGCGGATCGCGTTCGGGCCGGGATGGAGCGGCGTGACGTCGAGCCGCACGCGAGCCTCGTCGAACACCCGCTCATGACGGAAGCCCGGCGACGTCTCCGGCGCACCGGCTGCGGCTGGAGCCGGCGGAGCGGTGACGCCGAGCGTGCCGGCCAGCGCGAGCGCGCCGATACCGAGGGCGGCCTCGGCGCGGATGCTCCGCCGGAAGCGGGGCGCCGAGGACCCCGACGGCCGGCCCGCGAGCGCGCGCGAGAGCGAAGGCTCGACCCCCGCCTGATGCCACGCGCCGAGGGCCAGCATCGCCGCGAACACGGCAAGCTTGGCGGCGAGCCAGCGCCCGTACGCGGTGGCCACGAGGTCGCCCCACGACGCGATGTGGAGCCGCGCGAGGAGGACGCCGCTCACGACGAGGGTCCCGACGGCCAGCACGGCCAGCCCCGAGAACGCCGGGATCGCGAGCGCGAGGCGCTGAGTCTCGCGAGCCTCGCCTCGCTCTCCCGCACGCCAGAAGACGGTCGCGAACCCCAGCAGCCCGCCGACCCACGACGCCATGGCGAGGAGGTGGAGCGCCTCGGCGCCGAGGATCAGCCAGCGGCTCTCCGTCGCCGCCGCGCCGTGGCTCACGAAGCATCCCGTCGTCACGACCGCCGCCGCCAGTCCTGCCCGGAGCCACCGACGAGCGCCGGCGGCGGCGGCGGCGAGGCCGAGCAAGAGCGCCGCGCGAAGGAGCCACACCCGACCGGACGAGGTCGGCAAGAGCGCGACGAGCGTCTCGGTCAAGCCCCGCGATCCGGCCAGCAGGCGCGCCTGCAGGACGAGATCCAGCGTGGCGCCGACTGCCATGGCCATTCCGCCGAGCGCCTCCATGCGGGCCAGTCGCCGGGACTTTTCGAGGTCGAGAAGCGGGCCGGCGACCAGGGCGCCGAGGAGCAGCGCGCCGCCCATCGCGACCAGCCACCGAGCGATCGGTCTCCACCCTTCTCCGATCCGAACGGTGGCCGCGGATTGCCCGCTCGCCTCGCCACTCCCGATGGTGACCACGTAGGCCCCGTGCGTCACGTGCCCGTCGTCCGCGGACAGGACCCGCCAGGAGATCGTGTAGGCGCCGGGCTGAAGGGGCGGGAGCGCCACGCGATAGCGGCTCGGGTCGGAGGGGTCGACGGCGGCGCCGCCCGCGTCGACCCGCCGGCCGCGGGCGTCCAGCACCTCGAGCGCGCTCGGGCGCGGATCCACGCGCTCGCTGAACCGGATCACGATCTCGGACGGCGGCGCGTCCAGGCGCGCGTTCGGCGCCGGCGCCATCGTCACCGGGACGGCGTGCGCCTCGGCGTCCTGGGCGGCCAGGACGAATCCGAGGAGCAGCGCGACGCCGAGGATCCGCCGCGCCGGACGTCCGCCGTCGCCCACGCGTACGGAGGCGGGGGGCGCGGCGAACCACCGCCGTGAAATGGCCGCCCGGCACCACCGGTGTCGAATCTGGTGCTCCCTTCGTGAAAACGGGGAGTGCCGCCTCGCCGAGATGACCGAGGCGCAACGAAGACCGCGGAGAAAGAAAGCGGGCTAGGCGGGGGGCGCGCGTCCGGACGGCGGAGGCGCGGCGAGCACGGGAGCCGCCACGAGCGGCGGCGGCCCGGCGAGCGGGGCGGGCGCTTCCCTCGGCGCCGTGTCCGGCGCCCCGGCGGCCGCCTGATGGCGCTCGGCGGTCTGCAGCACCTGACAGTCGGCGCCCCGATCGGCGTCCAGGCTGTGATGCACGAGGTGCGGGGTGGTCTCGACGGCGAAGCCGAGGAGCAAGCCGGCGGTCGCCGAGGCCAGCGCTGCCCGACGATCCCGTCGCCACGACCGCGCGAGCCCGGCCAGACCGAGAGCCACGACGAGGACCGCGAGCGTCTCGGCGACGTCGGAGGTCGCGGCGACCTCCGGGGGGCGAGCCAGTGCCCACTCCTCCGACGGCATCCTGCCGGCGAGGCCGGGAGACATGGCCGACGCCACGGGCGCGACGGCGACCTCCAGCCGGTCGATCCGCGGCGTGAGCGCGCCCGGTCCGTGAGCCCAGGCGGGCGTCACGATCACCGCGAGCACAAGGGCGGCCAGGATCCGTAGCCCGCGCAGCACGACGTCACGATAGCACCGGGCTCCCGGGGCAACAACGCGGCGCGTGGCGCCGCGCCCGGGACAGGCGAGCGGTGCGAGAGGATGGAGGCAGGGGAAAGCGACGAGGTTAGAAGAGCCGGCGCAGGCGGTCCGCGATCTCGGCTGGGCTCACGCTGGGCGGGAAGACGAGGTCGGCGCCGGTCTTCGCGGCGGCGCCGGTCTTGGCCGCCGCCTCGGCGACGATGACGAACGGCAGCTTCTCCGCGACCGGGTCCTTCCGGAGCGCGGCGCAGAGCTCGAGCAGGCCCATGTCCGGAACGGCCCCGGAGAGCACGATCAGATGGGGCCGCTCTCCCAGGCGCTGGAAGGCCGTTGCGGCGTCCCGGACTTCCAACACCTCGTAGCCGACGCGCTCCAGCGCGCCCCTCATGCTGGGGGCCCAGCGCGCAGCCGCCCGCCCCGCCTCCGAGGCCGACGCGGCGGCGTCTTCTCCGTTCACCAGCAGCAGCGTACTCATGGCCGCGGGAGAATGCGAAGGCCGTGCCACCCCGGACTTCTCCGACCGACGCTTGCCGAGGGCCCCAAAGATCCTGGAAATACATGTCGATCCGACGCGGGTGCCGGACGGGTCGTGTCAAAGTTCGGCACCTCGCTGACCTCGTGCGTCACGATGTGGAGCGCGGGCGTCGCCGGAGGTCCCGCGCCGGGTTGACTTCTCGAGACTCGCCTTCCACCCTGATCGGCGTGAATGTCCCAGGTCGTCCTGACGCGCCCGGCGACGCGCAATGAGTCCCGGCCACAACGGCTGTCTCTGCGGGCTGGACCCCGGCGTCCTCTACGAGGGCCCGCGCGCCGAGATCGCCACGCTGGGCGGCAGTCCCACGTGGGGCCTCGGCGACCGCTTCCACGAGGTGGCGGCGGCGCAAGGCCACTCGCGGCTCGGCGTCCACCGCCCCCGAACGCCCTACGGGCCGGGCCCGGTGGTGGAGCACTACCGGACGCCGCGCGGGCGCGAGTTCCTGCGCATCCCGACCTACGGCCAGGTCGTCGACGAGGACCCGCTCCTCCGCGGGAGCGAGTGGAAGACGTTCTGGATCCTCTGGCGCGCCGGCGTGCGGATCCTCCTGATCGGCGGCACGAGCGGCAGCTGCGACTGGCGGCGGGCGGCCAGCGACGAGGACGCGGTCCGGCCGGGAGACCTCGTGCTGCCGCGGAGCTACCTGGCCCGCGACACGATGCCGACCGGCCTCCCCGGAACGGAGCTCGAGTTCTGCCTCCCTCGCCAGGTCGCCATCATGGACGATCCCTTCTGCCCGGCGCTGGCGGAGGCGATCCGCGCGGACGCCGTCCGGGTGCCGGGGTTTCGATTCCGCCGCATTCACGGCCTCGAGGCCGGTGTCGTCCTCAACCGCTGGCTCGCCGGGAACGGGTTCGAGTCGCTGGCGACCTGTCGCGAGCTCGAGCTCTACGGGCGACTCACCGGGATGCCGGTCATCACCGGCGACTGCGTGAGTCCCGTCCTCGCGCGCGTCTGCGGGATGCATCTCGGCTACTACCACGTGGTGGCCAACTGGGGGACGGGGCTCGAGGCCGAGGATCCCACCATCACGCTCGACCGCCTGTATCTCGAGACGCTCCCCCACGTCGCCGCCACACTCGAGCTCGGCCTTCTCGACCGGCTGGCCGAGCCGGACCGCTGCCGCTGCCGGGCGCTCCTGCGCCCGCGCCCCGCCGACTACGCGCGCGCGCTCTCCCCGGCTCCGTGAGCGCGCGCCGGCTCGGGCTCCTCCTCCCCTCGTCCGGCATCGTCCAGGAGGTGGACTTCTACCGGCGCGTGCCCCCGCAGGTGACGGTCCACGCCGCGCGCATGCGCTTGCCCTCGACGACGGAGGCGGACGAGATCCGCATGCTCGACGCCCACGTCCTGCCCGCGGCCGGCGACCTCGCGACCATGCGTCCCGACGTCGTCGTGTTCTCCTGCACGTCCGCCGGCGCCCTGCGCGGCCGGGACTACGAGGCGCGGCTCTGCCGGGAGATCGCTGAGACGGCCGGCGCGCCGGTCGTCAGCACGATGGCAGCGGTCCGCGAGGCGATCGCCCGGCTCGGCGCCCGGTCGGTGGCGGTGGTGACGCCGTACCCGGCGTCGCTCACCCAGCCCATCCGCCTGAGCCTGGAGGGCGACGGCCTGGCCGTCCCCGTGGCCCGAGGTCTCGGGCTGACCGACAGCCTCGACATCGCCGCCGTCGCGCCGGACGCGATCGTCCGCTTCGCGGTCGACACGTTCCGGCAGGGACCGGCCGACGCCGTCTTCGTCGCCTGCTGCACGTTCCGCGCGTTCGACGCCCGGGACGCGATCGCCGCCGCGCTCGGAGTGCCGGTCGTGACGAGCAACCAGGCCGCCCTCGACGCGGCCCTCCGGATCCTCGGCGGCGACAACGGTCCGATGGGACCCGGCGCGGGGCGCCGGTAGCCCGGTGCCAGCCGAAGGACTCCGCCGGCTGGCGATCCTTCTCCTGGCCGCGCTCGTCCTCTTCACCGCCCGCATGGGCGACCTGAGCCTTCCGTCGCTGGAGGATGCCTTCTACGCGCGGGAGGCGGTCGAGATGGAGCGAGCGGGGCGCGTGTACACGGTCACCTGGAACGGCTTGCCGACGCACCAGCATCCGCCGCTCCACCTCTGGCTGGTGTCGAGAGCCTTCGCCGTCCTCGGCGAGCGTGACTTCGCCGCGCGGCTCCCGACGGTCGGGCTGGCGCTCGGCGTCCTCGCTCTCACCTGGCGGATCGGCGTCCTGACCGTGGGCCCGACCGCAGCCGTCATCGGCACCGCCTGCCTCCTCGCGACGCCGATCTTCGCGGACAACGCGCGGCGCTTGATGATGGAGGTCCCGCTCGCGTTCTGGGTTTCCGCGACGGTCTGGCTGTACCTCGAGGCGCGCGCCCGACCGGTCTGGCACCTCGCCCTCGCCGTGCCCCTCGGCGCGGCGATCCTCACGAAGAGCGTGCTGGGGTTGATGCCGCTCCTGGCGCTGGTGGGCACCCTGGCCAGCCCGGAGCTCCGCGCGCCGCTCCGTCGGCCCTGGGTCTGGATCGGCGTGGCGCTCGGGCTGGCGATCGGGGCCTCGTGGCCGCTCCACCAGTGGTGGACGCAAGGGCCGGACGCCGTCGCGTCGCACTTCCTCGCGCACGTGGCCAGGCGGTCGACGCGGTCGTTCGGGCTCGGGGTCCTACGGGAGTACCCGACGATCCTGCTGAAGTTCTTCCAACCGATCGTGCTGCCCGGGCTCGTCGGCCTGTGGCTCGTCCTCCGGAAGCCGGGGCCCCGGCGCGAGCGGGGCGCCGTCCTGTGCGCGTGGGTTGCGCTCCCGCTCGTCCTCTACAGCCTGGCGGCCTTCAGAACGCCGCGCTTCGTCTTCCCCATCCTGCCGCCGCTGGCGCTCCTGTGCGGCCACACGCTCGCGACGTTCGTGCCGCGCCTGGCCGGGCTCCTCGCCTCCATTCTCGTGCCGGCCGGCGTGGTCGCAGTCGGCCTGGCCTTCTGGTGGAACCCATTGCTCCTCACGCGAGACGCCAACGCGGCCTTCAAGGCGAACGCCTCGACGATCCGCGCGCTGGCGCCGTCGGGTGAATCGGTGCCCTATCTCGGCAACCACTACTGGGCGTCGGCGAGTCCCCTCCTCTACTACGCGGAGCGCCACCTTGCCCCGTCCAGCCGGACGGGGGACGCGGCGATCGAGGCCGCGCGACGCCACGGCGGCCGCCTCCTCCTCGTGACGCGCCGGCGCCTGCCGGAGGTGGCGGCCCTGACCGTGCCGCAGCGCGTCCTTGTGGAAGGCCGCGACTGGGTCCTGCTCCGCGTCCCGCGCGCTGACGACCCTCCCGCGTGACGCCCGGCTGCTCCGGCCCGGCGGCCCGCGGATGGCCCGGGGCGTTCCCCGGCGCGCCGAGGGGGCCGAGAGCTCCCGGCCGTACCTGGCGCAACCCGAGCTGAACCGGATCGGAGAACGGGCGGCGCGAGCGCGACCGGACCGACCCGGCGACGGGAGCCGCGGGACGACCCGCCGCGCGATGCGTCGGGGTCAGGCGGGAGGGTGCTGGAAATGGAAGACGGTGTAGTCGAGGTCTCCCGGAGACCGACCGAGCCGCTCGAGGAGGAGCCCCGTCTCCGCGCGGTGCGCCGTGCCGTGGTTCACCAGGTGGGTGATGGCGTGAGCGAGCACGATCTCCCGGGCGTTGCCCCGAAGGTCCGTGTAGCCGACCAGGCGCTCGGCGTCGGTGTCGGAGAGGGCGCCGACGTACGCGCGGACCGCTGCGTGCGTCTCCGCGTACGCGTCGCGCCAGGGCATGGTGACCTCCTCGTCGTAGCGCGGCGTCTCACCCCTCCAGCGCGCAAGCCAGATCCGCTGGGCGATCATGGTGTGGCGCAGGTTGCCGGCGATCGAGCCGAAGTAGGCTTCGCGCGACCGGGTGAGCTCCTCGGGCGGCACGCCATCGATCGCGCCCAGGACTCGCTCGTCTGCCCACTGGTTGTACGCGACGAGCCGGCGCAGCTGCTTCGAGTCGGCCATGGTGACGCTCCTTTGCGGTGCGGGGCGTTGCGCTGGCGGTCCCCGGTGGCCGCCGGATCGACGCCAGGGTAGCACGCACCGCCGAGTCAGGATCGGCGGAACCGCCTCCGCGTGGCGAGGCATCCCGGGCTGTGGCAGTATCTCGACGGTCGGGGCTCGTGACGCGCTCACGATCCCGAGCGCACGGCACGAGCGAGACACGAGGGAGACCGATGAAGATCACCGAGGTCCGCACCATCCCGCTCTCCGGCGGCACCCACGATACCGGCTGGCCGGGCGGCAAGGCCGCCGAAGAGCAGATGAACACGCTCGTCGAGGTCCGGACCGACGAGGGGATCACCGGCATCGGGAGCTGCTTCACCAGCCGGGCGCTGATCGAAGGCGCGCTGGAGCTTCTCCGGCCGATGCTGATCGGCGAGACGGGGCTCGAGCCGGAGCGCGTATCGGAGAAGCTGCGCCAGTCGACCTTCTGGCAGGGGCGCGGCGGGAGCGTGGAGCACGCGATCAGCGGAGTCGACATCGCGCTGTGGGACCTCCTGGGCCAGGCGCTGGGCCAGCCGGTCTCTCGCCTGCTCGGCGGCAACTACCGCGACCGCATCAAGCCCTACGCCTCGATGCTCTTCGAGGATCCCCCGCTCCTCCGCGACAACCTCCTCGCCCAGGTCGCTCGCGGCTTCCGCGCGATCAAGATGGGATGGCGGCCCTTCGGGCGCGTGAGCCGGAAGCTCGACGAGCTGCTCGTCAAGACCGCGCGGGAGACCGTCGGCGACGACGTGGAGTTGATGGTGGACGCGGGCGGCAGCGAGCAATTCTGGCCCCACGGGGTCTCGTGGGCACGGGAGACCGCGCGGATGCTGGGGGACTACGGCGTGGTGTGGTTCGAGGAGGCGCTGCGCCCCGACGACGTGGCGGGCTTCAAGGAGCTCCGCCAGACGTCCCCGGTGCTGGTGGCGACCGGAGAGGTCCTCACTCGCCGCCAGGCATTCCAGCCCTTCATCACCGAGCGGGCGGTCGACGTGATCCAGCCGGACGTGACGAAGTGCGGCGGGCTCTCCGAGTCGCGGCGCATCGGCTGGATGGCGTACGACCACGGCGTCCTCCTGGTCCCCCACGGCTGGAACACAGGCATCGGCGTGGCCGCGGACCTGGCGCTCAGCGCGGCGATGCCGATCGCCCGCTGGATCGAGTACCAGACAGGCGTGCCGTACATCGAGGAGATCATCGACCCCCCGTTCCGGCTGGACGGCGACGGCATGCTGCGCGTCCCGACGGCCCCCGGGCTCGGGATTCGGCTCGACCGGGACGCGCTCGCCCGGTACTCGCGGTGAGGACCGAGCGCCGGAACGCGCGGCGCCGAACGCTACGCAGCCTCGGGGCGGCCCTTCTCCTACTCACCGTCACCGGGTGCGCCGGCCGCCCCGGGCCAGCCGTCGAGCCGCCGCGCGGGAGCCAGGCGTGGCTCCGGAGCGAGCTCTACTTCGGCCGCCTCAAGCCCGACGGCGGCGTGGTGACGGACGCGGAGTGGCGCGCCTTCGTCGTGGAGCACGTCACGCCGCGCTTTCCCGACGGCTTCACGGTGTTAGACGCCATGGGCCAGTACCGGACCCGCGCCGGCGAGCTCAAGACGGAGCCGACCAAGATCCTGCTCGTCGCGCATCCTCCCGAAGTGGGCCCCCGCAGGGCGATCCAGGAGCTCCGCGACATCTACCGGCGTCTCTTCCGGCAGGAGTCCGTCCTCCTGATCGAGAGTGCCGCCCACGCCTCTTTCTGACCGGGGTCGGACCCTGGCTTCGATGTCCACGGCTCGGTCCGAAGCGTCCTCCAGCCCGCCCGCCGGCGCCGCGGATGCTCGGGCGACCTTCCGGCCCCCGTGGTGGGCCCGCAACGGACACGTCCAGACGATCTGGGGCCCGCTCTTTCGCGAGCAGCGGCTCCCGCTTCGCCGGGAGCGACTGTCGACGCCCGACGACGACTTCGTCGACCTGGACTGGCTGGACGGCGACGAGCTCGCGGCCGACGCGCCGCGTCTCCTCGTGCTCCACGGGCTGGAAGGCTCGTCACGGTCGCACTACGTCTCCGGGCTCCTCCGCGCGGGACGGGCGGCCGGCTGGCGCGGCGTGGCGTTCAACTTCCGGTCGTGCAGCGGCGAGCTGAACCGCCTCCCGCGCTTTTATCATTCGGGCGAGACCGGCGATCTCGCGTGGGTGGTGAGAGCGCTCGTCGAGCGCGGGCCCGGGGTTCCGATCGGCGCGGTCGGCGTGTCTCTGGGGGGCAACGTGCTGTTGAAGTGGCTGGGCGAGCAGAGCGAGGCGGCGCCGCCGGAGCTCCGGGGCGCGGTCGGCATCTCCGTGCCCTTCGACGTGGCGGCCTGCGCCCGCGTCCTCGACCGGGGCTTCCATCGTCTCGTCTACGCCGCCAACTTTCTCCGGACGATGCGGTCGAAGGTCATCGAGAAGGCGCGCCGGTACCCCGGCTTCGTCGACGTGGCGGCGATGCGCCGGGCGAGGACCTTCGCCCGCTACGACCGGATCGTCACCGCCCCGCTCAACGGGTTCCGCGACGAGGTGGACTACTGGGTGCGGGCGTCGAGCGGCCCCTACCTCGCGCGGATCCGAAGGCCGACGCTCCTCCTCGGCGCCGAGGACGACCCGATCGTGCCCGGCCGGACGCTCCCCGATCCCCGACGTCTCCCGCCGGACGTCCGGGCGGAGTTCACCGCGCGCGGCGGCCACGCCGGCTTCCTCGAGGGCCGCTGGCCCTGGCGCGCGGCTTCCTGGGCGGAGCGCCGCGCGGTCGAGTTCCTGACCTCGCTCCTCCGGGGCTGACGCGGTCCGCGCCGATGGGCTACGATTGGGCCACGGTGTCAGGTCGATGAGAGCCCCCGACTCCACTTCCCCGCTGAGCCCCCGCGAGGCGGCGAACGCGCTGCGCGCCTCGCTCCTCGCCGTGCGGGTGGAGTGCACCGGACTCTCGACCGCCGTGTTGCGCTGGCACCCGGCGCCGGGCGAATGGTGCGCGCTCGAGGTGATCGGGCACCTGATCGAGGCGGAGGAGCGCGGCTTCGCGGGCCGTGTCCGCACGCTCCTGTCCGAGCGCGATCCCGAGTTCCGGACCTGGGATCAGAACGCCGTCGCGCGCGAGCGGCGGGACTGCGAGAAGGAGCCGGCGGGGCTCGTGGCCGAATGGACGCGGCTCCGCGAGGCCGGCGTGGCGGTCGTCGAGGCGCTCCGACCGGAGGACCTCGCGCGGGCCGGCCGGCATCCGACGGTGGGGCGTTTGTCGATCGCGGACCTCCTCGCCGAGTGGGTCCACCACGATCGCAACCACCAGCGGCAGATCCTGGCCAACGTCCAGGCCTACGTCTGGCCGCACATGGGGAACGCCCAGCGCTTTTCGCGGCCCCAGTCGTGACCGCCGCACCGAGAACCCCACCGACGCCGGCCGACCGCCAGTCGACGAAAGGACTCCGACCGTGCGCATCGTGATCCCCGAGGGCGCCGAGTTCGTTCAGAAGCCCGAGCACCTCGATCCGCTTCGCCGGCTGGGCGAGCTGGTCGTGTCTCCCGGCCATCCGCGCGACAAGGCCGACTTCATCGAGCGGATCAAGGACGCCGACGTCGTGGTCCTCGACTACACGCTCATGGACGAGGAGGTGCTGGCCCGCAGCCCGCGCCTCCGGTTCGTCGCCTTCCTGGGGATCGGCTACGCGAGCTGCATCGACATCGAGGCGGCGACCCGGCGCGGGATCGTGGTCAGCAACACGCCCGACTACGGCGCGACGTCCGTCGCCGAGCACGCGCTGGGGATGATCCTGGCCCTGACGCGCCACATCGCCACGTCCTACGTCTCGCTCAAGAGCGGGCGCTGGGAGCCGGGCGGCTTCCAGGGGATGGAGCTCAAGGGCAAGATGCTCGGCCTCGTCGGGCTCGGGCCCATCGGTCAGGAGATGGGCCGGCTGGGCGCGGGCATCGGCATGAAGCTCGTCGGCTGGACGCGGAACGCCTCGCCCGACCGCGCGCGTCACGGCCTCGTCCTGGTCCCGCTTCCCGAGGTGTTCGGCCGGTCGGACATCGTGTCGATCCACCTGTCGCTCCGGCCGGAGACCGAGCACCTCGTATCGCGGGCGCTCCTGGAGCGGATGAAGCCGGAGGCGTACTTCGTCAACACCGCCCGCGCGAAGATCGTGGACAATCAGGCGCTGGCCGACCTCCTTCGAGCCGGAAAGATCGCGGGCGCGGCGCTCGACGTCTTCGACGAGGAGCCCGTCCCTCCCGGCCCCCACGCCCTCCGCGACTTGCCGAACGCGCTGGTCACGCCCCACATCGGGTACAACACCCGCGAGGCCAGCCTCAACATGCTCAACATCGCCATCGCGACGATCGACGCTCACCTCCGGGGCGAGCGGCTCCACGTCGTCAACCCCGACGCGTTCCAGCACCGGTCGGGACAGTGAGCCGCGTGTGCATGTGGGGTCACACCCCGAAGATCGCCGAGCGGACCCTTACCGCGCGTGATGCGGTCTGATCCCGCCATGCGACCGATCCGCGAGTGAGCCCGGTGTGCCCGCGGCCGACGCCGATCCGCTACCGGCTGGCGCTACACACCTGGACGCTCGACACGACGCCGCTCGAGGACGTCCTCCGCGTCGCGCGGGACGCCGGCTGGTCGGCCGTCGAGCTTCGGCGCGTCGACTTCGCCCGCGCTGCCGAGGCCGGGCAGCCGGCCGAGCGCGTGCTGGACCTGGTCCGCGCGAGCGGCCTGCCCGTCGCGTGTGTCGGCGGCCAGCTCGGGTGGATGTTCAGCGACGGCGACGAGCGGCGGCGCCTGCTGGCTGCCGTCGCCGAGTCCTGCCGCTGGGCGCGGGCGCTCGGGGCGCCGGTGGTGATGAGCCCGGCGGACCTCGGCACCGGCGACCTCGGCCACGCGGCCGCGGGAGTGCGCGAGCTGGGCGACCGGGCAGCCGAGGCCGGCGTGCAGCTCGCCCTCGAGCCCCCGTCCCAGGCCGCCCAGCTGAGCACGGTCGAGCGGGTCCGCGAGCTGCTCGCGCGCGCGGGGCATCCGAGCTGCGGGCTTCTTCTGGACGCCTACCACCTCCACCGCGGCGGCGGCGGTCTCCGGTCGGTCGAGGACCTCGATCCGCGCGAGATCGCCTACGTCCAATTCAGCGACGTGCCGGCGTCGGGACTGCAGCCGGGCCAGACCCTCGACCGGCTGCCGCCGGGGCGCGGCGTCGTCCCGTTCCGCGACTTCTTCCGGCTGATCGACGCGAAGGGCTACGGGGGGCACTGCTCCTACGAAGCGCCGAACCCCGCCGCGTGGGCGCGAGACCCCGCGGCGGTCGCCAGCGAGGCGCGGGACGCGACCCTCGCGGTGCTGCCATGACTTTCGCCACGCGGGGTCTGCCCCCGCCTGTGCGTTCGAGGAGCGCCGATGACCGCGAAGCGGCTCGAGCTGAACGTGATGATCGAGGGCCAGGAAGGGCTCACCTGGGAGCGCTGGGAGCGCCTGGCGCGAGCGGCCGAGGACGGCGGCTTCGGCGGGCTCTATCGCTCGGACCACCTCACGGGCCTCTTCGGCCATCCGACGCGTCCGTCGCTCGAGACCTGGGCGTCGCTCGCCTGGCTGGCGACGGCCACGCGGCGGATCCGCTTCGGGCCCGTGGTCTCGCCGATGACGTTCTACCACCCCGCGCTCCTGGCCAAGGCGGCGGCCGCCATCGACACGCGGGCCGGCGGCCGGCTCGACCTCGGCATCGGCGCCGGCTGGAACGAGATGGAGCACCGGATGTTCGGGATCCCCTTCCCGCCGCTCCGAGAGCGGATGGATCGGCTCGAGTGCGGAGCGCGCGCGATCCGCGCGCTCTGGCGCGGCGCGCCCGTCACCCTCTCGCAACCCTACTACTCCCTCGCCGAGGCGCAGAGCTTCCCGGTGCCGATCGGAGCGACGCTCATCGTCGGGGGTCGCGGCGAGCGCCGGACGATGCGGGTCGCCGCCGAGCTCGCCGACGAGTGGAACGTGACGCGCGTGACCTACGAC
>JBIOVM010000009.1:0-26572 GCA_044867785.1 Candidatus Rokuibacteriota bacterium
GGACGGGACGGCTCGGCTCGTGACCCCGGGTGAAGCTTCGTCGCAAGGGCCGCTCCCCTGGAGCCCGCCGGTACCCAGGGGGCCCGTTGCCGGCGTCGTCGCGCGGCGTCGCCGGAGTCTAGCGTGAGCCGTGCGCGGCGGACAAGGCCGCCCGCCGCGGCTTACGCGTGCGCCGCGCGCCAGGGGAGGCGGCGCGGGAGCCAGTGCGTGATCCCCGGGTTGTCGGGTCCAGCTTCGCGACTCCCTCCCAACGCTCGTCGTGCCTGCCCCCCAACTGGATCACACGTGCCGGTGGCAGCGCTAACATCCCGATTGCTGATGGGTGAAGGCGACCAGCTTCGTATTGCCAGCGGTCAATGTCTGGTTGCAGGACGTGGTGGAGTTCATGGAAACGATGGTGAACTTCCACACCCCGGGACGTTGCATCGTGGACGGCTGCTCGATGGTGTAGTCCCCGGAACCGTCACGGGTCCCCGCGTAGGTCTTGGTGATATCGAACGGATTGGTGTTGCCACAGGTGTTTCGTGCGTCCGGCGTCACGATTTCCCCTTTCCAGGCCACCGTGGTCTCGTACGGCTGGCCAGCCTGATTGCTGGGGCCATTGACCGTCAGCCGCGACGAGATCCCGACCGTCTCACCCTGGCAATTCACTGGCGGGCGCCTTGCCTTCCCTGTCCAGTATGCAGCCGGACATCCCGGCGACGAGCAGGGCGAGTGATCCAGCGACGCGAATGGCCAGAAGGTGTCGCCTGGCTGTCTTCATGTCTCTGCCCTCGATTCGTCCAGGTTTAGGGGAAAGGAGCGGTGCACGCCTTCGCCGGGCACGTGGCGCGGCGGCTTGCCGCGGGGTAACATGGCGCGCGTGGCGCCGCGCGACGGCGGCGCCACGCGGAGGACGGACATGATCGAATCCATGATCGCGGAGCGGATGGGGCGGCTCGGCACCGAGACCGCCTTCGAGGTGCTGGCGCGCGCGCGGGCGCTCGAGCGTCAGGGGAAGTCCGTCGTGCACCTCGAGATCGGCGAGCCGGACTTCGACACGCCGGCGCACATCCGGGACGCCGCGAAGCGAGCGCTGGACGCCGGGGCGACCCATTACGGGCCATCGGCCGGTCTGCCCGAGCTGCGCGAGGCGATCGCCGAGCACATCGAGAAGACCCGGGGGGTCCCGGTGACGCCGGACGAGGTGGTCGTGACGCCGGGCGCCAAGCCCATCATGTTCTTCGTGATCATGGCGCTCACGAACCGTGGGGACGAGGTCGTGTACCCGAACCCCGGATTCCCGATCTACGAGTCGGTCATCAACTTCGTGGGCGGCGTGCCGGTCCCCATCCCGCTCCTCGAGGAGACCGGCTTCGGCTTCGACCTCCGGGAGCTCGAGCGGCGCGTCTCGCGCAAGACCAAGCTGATCATCATCAACTCGCCGGAGAACCCGACGGGCGGCGTGCTGTCGCCGGAGGACGTCGGCCGCATCGCCGACCTGGCGCGTCACTACGGGGTGCCGGTGCTGTCGGACGAGATCTACCGGCGGTTCCTCTACGAGGGCGAGTTCGCGTCGGTCGCGAGCCTCCCCGGCATGAAGCCGCAGACGATCATCCTGGACGGCTTCTCGAAGTCCTACGCCATGACCGGCTGGCGCCTGGGCTTCGGCGTGATGCCGAAGCCGCTCGCCGAGCACCTCACGCGACTCATGACGAACTCGGCCTCCTGCACGGCGACCTTCATCCAGCACGCCGGCGTGGCCGCCCTCCGCGGCGACGACACCCCGGTGCAGCAGATGGTGGAGGAGTTCCGCCAGCGGCGCGACCTCGTCGTGGACGGGCTCAACCGGATCCCCGGAGTCACGTGCGCGCGCCCCCGCGGCGCCTTCTACGTCTTTCCCAACGTGAAGGCGCTGGGACGCCCCTCGAAGGAGGTCGCCACCCACCTGCTCGAGCAGGCGGGCGTGGCCGTGCTGGGGGGGACGGCGTTCGGGGAGCACGGGGAGGGATACCTCCGGCTGTCCTACGCGGCCTCGCGCGAGACGATCCGCGAGGCGCTCGCGCGGATCGAGCGCGGGCTCGGGAGCCTCCGGTGAGACGTCCCGCACGCGACGCTCGGGCGACCCGGAGTGGGCATCCATGGCGATCCTGACGGAGCGGGACCGGACGGCCGTCAAGGCCGAGCTGGCCAAGCTCGCGGGGCCCGTCAAGCTCGTCGTGTTCACGACGCAGCTCGGGGCGTCGGAGTACTCCCTCGAGACGGAGCGGCTGGTCCGCGAGGTCGCCGAGTGCTCGGACCAGGTGACGGTGGAGATCCTGAACCTCCACATCGACCGGGCGCGGGCGGAGGTCTACGGGGTCGACCGCGTGCCCGCCATCGTCGTCGAGGGCGCCCAGGACTACGGGATCCGCTTCTTCGGGATCCCCATGGGGTACGAGTTCACCAACCTGATCGACTCCATGATCGCCGCGTCGTCGGGGACGCCGTCCCTGGGGGCCGACACGGTCGAGCGGCTCGCGACGCTCCGGGAGCGCGTCCACATCCAGGTCTTCGCGACGCCGACCTGACCCCACTGCCCCCGGGCCGTGCGCCTGGCTCACCATCTCGCGATCGCGTCCCCGTGGATCCGCGGCGACTGCGTGGAGGCCAACGAGTTCCCGGACCTCGCGCAGCGCTACATGGTGATGGCCGTCCCGAAGACGGTCGTCAACGACCGCGTGTCGTTCGAGGGCGCCCTGCCGGAGGCGGACTTCGTCGACGCGGTGCTGCGCGCCGTCGACGGGACGGACTCCGCCGGCGGCGCACCGACCGAGCCGTGAGCCCCCGGGCTGCCACAGGCCGAAGGCCGTCGACCACAGGCCGAAGGCCGTCAAACAGGCGCCGCCCGATCAACTCCCGCCAGGCCAGGATAGCCGAGTGAGCTGGGAGCAGCTGCTCGCGGCCGTCGCGCTCGGCGCCGCGTTCGTCCTCCTCTGGCGCCGCGGCCTCGGCTGACAGCCCCGGCCATCCGAGGGCTCCGGGCCGGAGCCCGGGCGGTGCGCGCCGGAGTCGTCCCGCGCCCCTTCGTCCGACCGCGCGGCCGACCGGACCTCGTCCTAGGCTCTCCGCTCCCGGCCCCGAGGCCCGTCTCTCCCCTGCGCGTGAGCCCACGTCGGGGCGCGCTCGGAGCCGATCGCCGGCCGACGGGCGGAGGAGTGGCTGAGCCCCCGCGGGCTCGGTCCGCGGCGGCTAGAGGATCCGGTGGTACCAGAGGACCGACAGGACGGCGGAGACGAGCGCGAAGACCAGCGCCGCCGCCGCGAACAGCGCGGTGACCTCGGTCTCCTTCTTCTCCATCACGACGCGGGCGTTCAGGCGCTCGTAGACCTTCATCAGATCCGCGGCCGTGGCCGCATGGAAGTACTCGCCGCGCGTCGTGGCGGCGATCGCCTTCAGGGACTCCTCGTCGAGACTCACCCGCATGGACCAGCCCTCGTAGGAGAGGGTGCCGCCTTCCTTCGTGCCCACCCCTACCGTGAAGACCCGCACGCCGCGCTCGGCGGCCATCCGCGCCGACTCCACGGGATCGGGACCGGTCGTCGTCCGGCCGTCGGTCAGGAGGATGATGACGGCGGACTCGTGCGAGCCGGGCGGCACCGGCTGGAACGCCGGCCGCGCGGGCTCGCTGCCCGAGGCGAGCGGCGTGCCCGTCTTCCCGGCGTCGGGCCGCGGGTCCGACGAGCGGAGGTCGAACTCGATGTCCGGGAAGATGATCTTCAGGGAAACCAGGATCGCGCTGCCGATCGCGGTCGCGCGCTGGACCTGGAACCGGTCGATCGCGGCGAGGATCTCCTCGCGGTTGCTGGTGGGCGCCTGCACGACGGCCGCGGTGCCCGCGAAGGCGACGACTCCGATCCGCGTGCGGCGCGGCTGCTCCGCGACGAACGCCCGCGCCGCCGCCTGGGAGGCGACCAGCCGGTTGGGCAGGACGTCCGTGGCCCGCATGCTCCCGGACACGTCCATCGCGAGGATGACCGTGTCGTGGTGGGAGGGAAGCGTGACGACGGCGCTCGGCCGCGCCACCGCCAGGAGCATCGAGACCAGCGCCAGGAGGAAGAGGACCGGCGGCACGTGACGCCGCCAGCCCCGGCCCGGGCCGAGGGCCTCCCGCACGAGGCTCAGGCTCGCGTACCGGAGCGCGGCCTTCTTGCGCCGGCGCACCAGGAAGACGTACCCGGCGACGAGGGCCGGCACCACCGGCAGGAGCCAGAGCATGTCCGGCCAGATGAAGGTCATGCGAGCCGCGCTCCCGGCCCGAGATGGTCCGGCAGGCCACCTCCCGCCGCCAGCTGCCCGCGGCGCTTGCGGAGGTCCGCGAATCTCAGGATCACGTCGATCAGGTCGTCGCCGGTCGACAGCTCGAAGGCGTCCACGCCCGCCGCCCCGAAGGCCGCGCGAAGCGCCGAGTCCCGCCGCTCGGCCGCCTCCGCGAAGCGCCGGCGGAACGCCCGGTCGTGGGTGTCCACGAACAGCTGCTCGCCCGTCTCCGCGTCCTGGACCACGACGAGCCCGAGGTCAGGGAGCTCCATCTCGAGGGGATCCAGGAGGCGCACGGCCACCACGTCGTGGCGCTGCGCGAGGTGGCCGAGGGGCGCCGTCCAGCCGGGCGCGCTGATGAAGTCGGAGACGACGAAGACGAGGGCGCGCCGCCGCAGGAGCCGGGCGGCCAGCTGGAGAAGCTCGGCCAGCTTCGTGACGACCGGGGGGGTCGCTGCCGGCCGGGCCTGCACCCGATGGAGCACGTGGAGCACGTGGCGCCGGCTGTTCCGCGGCGGGATGACGGCGATCGGCACGTCCGAGCGGCCGTCGTAGAGGAGCGCGCCCACGCGGTTGCCGTGGCGCGTCAGGAGGCGGGCGAGGACGCCGACGAGCTCGGCGGACCGGGATCGCTTGGGCGCCCCCTGCGAGCCGAAGTCCATCGACGCCGTCACGTCGAGCAGAAACCACGCCGTGACGTCGCGGTCCTCGTGGAACTCCCGCACGTAGGGCGTCATGAGGCGCGCCGTGACGTTCCAGTCGATGTGCCGGACGTCGTCGTGGTACTGGTACTCCCGCAGGTCCGCCAGGTCAAGGCCGGCGCCGCGGAAGAGGGTCCGGTAGTCGCCCTGCAGGATCCCGTCCAGGCGCCGGATCACCGTCCACTCGAGCCGCCGCAGCAGCTCCTCAGGATGGCGCGCCGACTCGGACATGGGTCGCCAGCGGCTTCTCGGGAGCCGGCACGTGGTGGAGCATGCGGCGGATCAGCTGGTCGGCGGTCACGCCCTCGGCGAGCGCCTCGTAGGAGAGGACGAGCCGATGGCGCAGCACGTCGGGGGCGACGTCGGTGACGTCTTCGGGCAACACGTAGGTGCGCCCACGCAGGTACCCGAGCGCCCGCGCCGCCTCGATCAGATGGATGGACGCGCGGGGACTGGCGCCGTACGTCAGGTACCGTGCGATGTCGCCGAGCCCGTACCGCGCCGGGCCCCGGGTCACGGCGGCGAGCCGGACGGCGTACTGGATCACCGAGGGATCCACGTAGCCGGTGCGGCACTCGCGCTGGATCCGGGTGAGCTGCTCGGTGGTGGCCACCGGGGCGACCGCGCTCGCCGGGCCGGTCACCCGCTCGACGATGACGAACTCCTCCTCCTCGTTCGGATACCCGACCAGGACCTTCATCATGAACCGGTCCACCTGCGCCTCGGGCAGGGGATAGGTGCCCTCGGTCTCGATGGGATTCTGGGTCGCCATCACCACGAACGGCTCGGCGACGCGGTGGGTCTCGCCGGCGATCGTGACCTGGCGCTCCTGCATGACCTCGAGGAGCGCGCTCTGCACCTTCGCCGGCGCCCGGTTGATCTCGTCGGCCAGGAGGAGGTTCGTGAAGACGGGGCCGAGGGACGTGCTGAACTCGCCGGTCCGCTGGTTGTAGATGCGCGTGCCGACCAGATCGGCGGGGACGAGGTCCGGCGTGAACTGGATCCGCCGGAACGCGCCGCGGACGGTCTGGGCGAGCGTCTTGACGGTCAGCGTCTTGGCGAGACCCGGCACGCCCTCGACCAGCAGGTGGCCCTGCGCCAGGACGGCGACCAGCACGCGCTCCAGGAAGTGGTCCTGCCCGACGACGACCCGCTTGACCTCGTAGAGGACGCGCTCCATGAGCGACGCGATCTCGCTGCGGTCCCGCTCCAGGGGGTCCACCGGTCTCGCTTCCTCCCGTCCCCGCTAGAAGGGGGACAGCCCGACGGCCGACGCCGCGTTCTCGATGGGCACCGCGAACCCGATGCCGACGAACACCCGCTGTTCGGTCGGGTTGAGGATGCCCGTCACGATCCCGATCACCTCGCCGTCCATCGTCACCAGGGGACCGCCGGAGTTCCCCGGATTGGCGGCGGCGTCGAACTGGATGAGATTCGTGAGCACGCGCTGGCCGCGCAGCGAGTGGAACTCGCGCCGGAGCCCCGAGATGATGCCCGCCGACGCCGAGGGCCCGATGCCGAAGGGAAAGCCCACCGCGACGACCTCGTCGCCGGGCGCGAGGCCCTGCGTGGACCGGAGGGTCGCCGGGACGAGATCGTCGGGGATCGTCTTCGCCTGGAGCACGGCCAGGTCGTGCTCGGGCCGGACCGAGAGGATCGACGCCTCGGACACGACCCCGTCGGCGAAGACGACCTCCACCCGGTTCGCATCCGACACGACGTGGAGGTTCGTGAGGATGATGCCCTTGTCGACGATGACCACGCCGGTGCCGGTGTCCTTCCCCGACTCCTCCTTCTTCGCCCCCTCGTCGTCCTTCCACCCGCGCACCTCGACGACGGAGGGCCGGACGACCGCGTAGGCCTTCGCCGCGCGTGACGGCAAGGACTTGGTCGTCAGCGTGTGCAGGACGGCCGCGTCGATGTCCGCTTGCGTGACGCGACGGGGCGGCGGAGTTCGGACGGCGTAGAGCGTCACCGCGAGGACAAGAAGAACCAGGGCGGACGCGCCCGCCAGCAGGACGGCGCGCCGCCGAGCGAGTCGGCGCCAGCGGGGGCCCGGGGGCGGGGCGACAGCCGGGGCGGGCGACTCGGCGGCAGACGGCGCGCTGGGCCGCGGGGAAGCGTCGTCGGCCACGCGTCCGCCGCGCCCGGCCGCCCCCGACCGGCGCGCGCTGCTGTAGAGCGTCACTCTCCGCATGAGCGGCCTGTGGCTTTCAGGATAGCCCACGCGGAATGCGCTGGCCAGCGGTCCCGCGCGACCCGGCGCGTCTGCGGTCTCGCCGCGTCAGCCCGCCAAGGACTCGATCGCGCGCACCTCGTCGGAGGGGAGCGTGAGAAGGCCGCTCGCCAGGTCCTGGGTCATGTGCGTGGCGTCGCCGGTGCCGGTCAGCGGCAGCATGCCGACGGCGAGCGCGAAGCGGAAGACGACCTGCGCCGGCGTCGCCCCCTCGCGCGCAGCGATGCCGGTGACCAGGGGATGGCTCAGCACCGCGCGGTTGGCGGTGAGGAGCGAGAATCCCTGGTAGACGATGCCCCGCTCCCGGCAGAAGGCGCGCACG
Source organism: Candidatus Rokuibacteriota bacterium (assembly GCA_044867785.1). Classification (GTDB taxonomy): domain Bacteria; phylum Methylomirabilota; class Methylomirabilia; order Rokubacteriales; family DASRDR01; genus DASRDR01. Next base: position 7,538 of record JBIOVM010000009.1, read on the forward strand.
GCGCGATCCCAGCCGTGGCGGGCAAAGCACCGGTTCTGGACGAAGGCCGGGACCTCCCGCTCCGCTGCCGCCATCTCCTCGAGCTGCTCGAGGGTGACGTTGCTGACGCCCAGGAGCCGCGTGCGCCCGGCGTCGCGCTCCCGCACCATCGCGGCCCAGACCTCGCGGTCGTCGTCGCTCCAGCCATGGCCGGTGGCCGGGCCGTGGAGCACGTAGCTGTCGACGTGGTCCGTCCGGAGATGGTCGAGCGAGCTGGCCATGGACTGGGCGACCTGGGTGGCGAGATCGGCGTCCCGATCGTAGGGCAGCCGGTGGTCCTGGCCGTCCACGTACGTGAACTTCGTCTGCAGGAAGAGATCGGCCCGGGTGGCGACGCCCGCCCGGTAGGCGGCGGCGAGACCCTCGCCCACGGCGGCCTCGAAGTAGTGGCGACGCTGGTTGGCGGTGTCGACGCCCCGGAACCCCGCGCGGAGGGCGTGCTCGGTGAGCCCGGCGGTGCGCTCTTCCTTCCAGGCCGTGCCGTAGAGGAAGTCGGGGACCGGAGGCCGTCGCGTCGCCGCCATCCCGGCCATCATGACATGGCCTGCGACGACACGTCGGTGGCATCTCAGGTTGGCGGTAGGCCAGAATCCTCGGGCGGAAGACCCAGGGTTTCGCACCAGGCCGCAACCGTGTCACGATTGAGTACGCGATCGTCTGGAAGGTCAGGCAGGATCACGAACGGTCTGAACGGTTCCCGTTGCAAGTAGTAGAAGCGGCTGGGCCCCTCAGGGCCCTCAATCACTGGAGAGTGTCTCTTCTCGACGCCGAAGGTCTTGGCGATCCGGACGAATTCTCCGAGATGTGGCATCCCGGAGAATTGCCGCTGGTCGATGCACCCGTCGCACGCGATCCTGGGGTCGATGCCCGAAGCGTCATGGGCGGTGCTGCGGCGCTCGCGCAGGACTGCCGCGATCTGGCCCCGCCATCGAGGCGACGCAAGCGGATCTGCAGTCCAGGCTCAGCACCGCGCCGTTGCCCGCGCCGCCCGGCGCGCGCTATAGTCCCGCGATGAGCACACCCGCGTCGACCCGCATCGCCGCCGCCATCCGCCGCCGCTACGGCGAGACCCTGGACGTCCCCGAGGATCTGCCGGAGAGCGGCGCCCTGGCCGTCATGAACGAGCGCTCGGTCTGCCGGCGCTATCGCCCCGACCCGGTCCCCGCCGCGCTGCTGCGGCTCCTGTGCGCGACGGCGCTGGCGTCGCCCACGAAGAGCGACCTCCAGCAGGCGAGCGTGGTCCGGGTCGCGCCGGGCGCCGACCGCGCCGCGATCGACGCGCTGTTCCCCGGGTCACCGTGGATCGCCGGCGCGCCGGAGTTCCTGGTGTTCTGCGGCGACGGCTTCCGCCTGCGCCGCCTGTTCGCGCGCCGCGAGCGGCCGTTCCCGAACGAGCACCTCGACGCGTTCTTCAACGCGACCGTGGACGGCGCGATCGTGCTCTCGGCCTTCGTCCAGGCGGCGGGCCTCGCCGGGCTCGGCAGCTGCCCCATCAGCGAGATCCGCAACCACGCGGCCGCGGTCGCCGCGCGGCTCGCCTTGCCCGACTGGGTCTTCCCGATCGCCGGGCTGACGCTGGGCTGGCCGGAGGCGCCCGAGCCCCTGAGCCCGCGCCTGGCCTTGAGCGCCACGGTGCACCAGGGGCGCTACGATCCGGCCCGGATCGACCGGGAGCTGGACGCCTACGACGAGCGGCGGATCCGTGAGCGCCCGTATCGCCGCCAGCGCCTGCCCGAGCGCTTCGGCGCCGTCGAGCGCTATGGCTGGACGGAGGAGAAGGCCCGCCAGTACAGCGAGCCGCAGCGCGCGGACTTCGGCGCCTTCGTCCGGGAGAAGCGCTACCGGCTCGAGTGAAGGCCCGCCGACGTCAGCGGGCCCGGAGGCGGGCGCCGAGGGCTTCCCACTCCGCGCGGATCCCGCGCGGGAGCCGGTCGCCGAACTTCTGGAAGAATTCCGCCTGGCTCCGGTGGTTCTGCTGCCAGCCCTCGCGGTCGACGTGGAGCAGCTCCGTCATGGCGTCAGGCGCCATGTCGAGCCCGGCGGTGTCGATCGCCCCCGGAGCGGGGCGATAGCCGATCTGCGTCTCTTCGGCGCGGCCGCTGTCCCGGCATCGCTCGATGATCCACTGGAGGACCCGCAGGTTCTCGCCGAAGCCCGGCCAGATGAAGCGGCCGGCAGCGTCCCGGCGGAACCAGTTGATGCGGAAGACCTTGGGGGGCCGGGTCAGGCCCTTGCCGACGTCGAGCCAGTGCCCCCAGTAGTCCGCCATGTTGTACCCGCAGAACGGCAGCATCGCCATCGGGTCGCGCCGCACGACGCCCACCGCCCCCGTCGCCGCCGCCGTCGTCTCCGAGGCGAGCGTCGCTCCGAGGAACGTGCCGTGCTGCCAGTTGAACGCCTGGAAGACCAGCGGGATCAGGGCGCGGCGGCGGGCGCCGAAGAGGATGGCGCTGATCGGCACGCCCTCGGGCGCGTGGAAGGCCGGCGAGAGCGTGGGGCAGCGCTCGGCCGGCACCGTGAAGCGGCTGTTCGCGTGGGCGGCGAGCTCGCCGCTCTGCGGCGTCCAGGCGCGGCCGCGCCAGTCGATCGCGCTGGCCGGCGGCGGGTCGTCGTGACCCTCCCACCACACCGTGTTGTCGGGCCGGAGGGCGACGTTGGTGTAGATCGTGTCGCGCCGGATGGTCTCGGTGGCGTTCCGGTTGGTGTGCGAGTTGGTGCCGGGCACCACCCCGAAGAAGCCATTCTCCGGGTTCACCGCCCACAGCCGCCCGTCGGGGCCGGGCCGGAGCCAGGCGATGTCCTCGCCCACCGTGTGGATGCGCCAGCCCTTCATCGAGGGCGGCGGCGTGAGCATGGCGAGGTTCGTCTTGCCGCACGCGCTGGGGAACGCGCCGCAGACGTACGTGATGTCGCCGTCGGGGCTCTCGATGCCGACGATCAGCATGTGCTCGGCGAGCCAGCCCTCGCGCCGCCCGATGTCGCTGGCAATGCGCAGCGCCATGCACTTCTTGGAGAGGAGGGCGTTGCCGCCGTAGCCCGAGCCCACGCTCCAGATGGTGCGGTCCTCGGGGAAGTGGCAGATGAAGCGCCGCTCCACGTCCCGGTCCGCGGTCGAGTGGAGGCCGCGCGTGAAGTCGTCCGAGGCGCCGAGATGGTCCAGCGCCACCCGGCCCATGCGGGTCATGATCCGCATGTTCAGGACGACGTACCGGCTGTCGGTGACCTGGACCCCCACCCGGCTGAACGGCGAGCCCGGCGGGCCCATGAGGAACGGGATGACATACATCGTCCGTCCCGCCATGGAGGCGTCGAGGATCTTCCCGAGGCGGTCGTAGCCCTCGGCCGGGGCCATCCAGTTGTTCGTGGGGCCGGCGTCGGCCTCCTCGGGCGAGCAGATGAAGGTGAGGTGCTCCGTACGGGCGACGTCGTTGGGGGCGCTGCGGTGGAGGTAACAGCCCGGGAGCTTCCGCGGGTCGAGGGGCAGCAGCTCGCCGGCGCGCACGGCCGCTTCGGTGAGTCGCTCCCGCTCGTCCTCGGAGCCGTCGCACCAGACGACGTCGTCGGGCCGGCAGAGCCGCGCGGCGTCGTCCACCCAGCGTCGGACGGCCTCGTTGCCGACCATTGGCGATGTATTCACGGTACCGCGATGGCCGGCTTTGGGTCAATCGTCGCCGGCTGGGGTAGGATGGGAGCCGCTTTCATGGCGATCGTGCTCGAGCCGGCGCTCCCGGTGCGTTCCGGCGCCGGCGCCTGTCGATGATCCTGGGGGCCGCCGCCGGCCGCCGGCCGTCGACCCTCCGGCTCGTCGCGGCCTGTCTCGCGCTGGCGGCCGTGGTGGCGGGGCTCCACATCTTCCGTCCGGGGCTCCTGGCCCGCATCGATCTCGCGGTCTACGATCGGCTCCTGGCGGCGGCCCCGCGGCGCCCACCGTCCGACCGGCTCGCGCTGGTCGAGATCGACGAGCGGAGCCTCGCCGCCATCGGACGCTGGCCGTGGTCTCGCGACCGGATCGCTCGCCTGGTGGACCGGCTCCGCCTGATGGGCGCGGCGGCCATCGGGCTGGACGTCATCTTCGCGGAGCCCGACGGCGCCGACGCGGCGCCAGGGAGTGCGGTCGCGTCACTGGCCGGCTCGACCCCGCTGTCCAGCCGGGACGCGGCCCTGGCCGAGGCGCTCCGGCAGAGCCCGTCGGTGATCGGCTTTGCCTTCACGTTCGGCCCCGCCGACGACCGGCGGTGCCACCTCGAGCCCATCGGCCTGGCGCGCGACGGCGGCGCGCCCGCGACCGGTAGCGCGCCGGGCGTGCCGCGCGCCACTGGCGTCGTCTGCAGCCTCGTCCCGCTCGGCCGCGCCGCGCGGTCGTCCGGCTTCCTCAACGCGTCTCCGGATCCGGACGGGGTCCTCCGGCGCATGCCGCAGCTCGTCGAGCTCCGCGGGAGCTTGTATCCGGGCTTGGCCCTCGCGACCGTCCGCACCGCGCTGGCGGCGCGCCAGCTGGCTGTCGTCGAGGCGCCCGGCGGGCGCCTCGCCCTCAGGCTCGACGACCGGGCGTTCCCGCTCGAGGCCGACGGAAGCGTCCTCGTGCGCTTCCGCGGGCCCCAGGGGACCTTCGCGCGCGTGTCGGCCGCCGAGGTGTTGGAGGGGAGCGCGCCTCCCGGGGCGGTTCAGGGCCGCATGGTGTTCGTCGGCGTGTCCGCTCTCGGCCTGGGCGACCGGGTCGCGACACCGCTCGGCGCGTTCCTGACGGGTGTCGAGGTCCACGCGACCCTGGCCGACAACCTCGTGCGCGGAGATTTCCTCCGGCGCCCCGCGGGCGCGGCCGCCGCCGAGATCGGGCTCGCGCTGGCCGCCGCGCTCGGCGTCGCGGTCGGCGTGGCGGCGCTCGGCTGGGCCTGGACTCTGCCGTTCGCCCTCCTCGGCGGAGTCTTGCTCTGGCTGGGCGCGGGCTGGCTGCTGGCCGCCCGCGGCCTCTTCGTCTCGCCGCTGTTCCCGACGCTCGCCCTCGCGGGCGCGCTGGGCCTGGGGGCTCTTCACCGGCTGGTCGTCGAGCGCCGCCGGGCGGATCACAGCGACCGGCAGCTCCGGACCGCGCGCGAGATGATGCTGCACGCGCTGACCTCGCTGACGGAGACGCGGGATTTCGAGACCGGGGCGCACCTCATCCGGACCAGCCGGTACTCGCAGGTGCTCGGCGAGGCCCTGGCCTCCCGCCCGAAGTTCCGGGACTTCTTCACCCCGGAGACGATCGATCTCGTGGCGCGGCTGGCGCCCATCCACGACATCGGCAAGGTGGGCGTCGCCGACCGAACGCTCCGGAAGCCGGGTCCCTTGTCGGAGGACGAGCGGGCGGAGATGTCCCGGCATCCCGTCTACGGGCGCGACGTGATCGCCCGAGCGGAAGAGCGGGTCGGCGTCCAGGACGACTTCCTCCTCCGGCTCGCGAAGGAGATCGTGTACTCGCACCACGAGCGGTGGGACGGCACCGGCTATCCGGAAGGGCTCCGGGGAGATGAGATCCCGATCGCGGGTCGCTTGGTCGCGCTCGTCGACGTCTACGACGCCCTGGCGAGCCCCCGCGTCTACAAGGGAGCCCTGCCGCACGACGAGGTCGTGCAGGCGATCGTCGCGGGGCGGGGCACCCAGTTCGACCCCGACATGGTCGACGCCTTTCTCGACGTCCGGGAGGAGTGGCGCCGGATCGCGATCGAGTTCGCCGACGAGCACGACGACCATGGTGACCGCGGCGCCGGGGTGGACGACCCCGGCGCCGCGTGACCTCGCGGCGCCCGGCTCGCGGTGCGGTGGTCTACTGCTTCCAGCTCTCCCTGTCGAGCTTGAGCTTGCCGCCCTCGCGGACGATGTTGATGGTGCCCTTGGATGCTCCGTTCTTGCCGGTGACTTCCAGGACGTAGCCCGTCGGGCTCGTCGACTCCTTCACGATCTTCAGGTCCTTGGCGTCCATGGCCTTCATGAGGCCGAACATCTTGGCGCGGTCCTCCTTCGGCGTCTGCTGGACCTTCTCGGCTCGCGCCTTGGAGAGATACGGCACGAGATCCTCGATGGCCTTGGCCTTCGCGAAGGCGGCGCGATACTCCATGAAGAACTTGGTTCCCTCGCCGGGCGCCTGAGCCGACGCGGGAAGGGCGGCGGCCACGAGCAGCAACCCGCTCAGGAGCACCGGCACGAGACGAGCGCGCATCGGCATGAGTCCCTCCTTTGGTCGACGGGGTCGGCCCGGGCCCGGGCGCGCGCTCGATCGGCGCGCGGGGACTCGGACCGCGTCTCGCCATGGTTATCGGGCGACGCGACGGATGTCCAGCTTTTCCGCGCCGCCGCCCGCGCCTCGACGCCCCCTGACCCCACTGCTACAATGACCGCCGTGGCAGCGGCCGATCCTGCCCCCGCTCCCGAGTCAGGCCCGGATCGGCTCTTCGCCTATGGCACGCTGATGACCGGTTTCTCCCGCCGTCCGCTCCTCGGCGCCGCGACGCTCGAGGGCGACGGACGGATCCGCGGCTCCCTCTATCACTTCGGGGACTATCCCGGGCTCGTCCTGGACGATCGCGGATGGGTCACCGGGGAGCTCTACCGCGTCCCCGACCTGGCGGCGCGGTTCCCTGCGCTCGACGAGGCCGAGTGGTGCGACCCGGCCGACGACGCCCGCAGCCTCTACCTGCGGCGCACGGTGCCGGTGCACGTCCTGAGCGGGCGGACGCGCGACGCCTGGGTCTACGCGTACAACGAGCGATTCGGGGCCGCGGCCGGGCGCGGTCCCCGTGTCGAGTCCGGCGACTGGCGCGCCCATCTCGGCGGCGCGGCCGGGAACCCCTAGCCTGGAGGATCCCTCGATGACGATGGCGGCGGCCGACCTCATCAAGAACGACCAAGCCCACCTCATCCACCCGCAACATCACTCGTCCGAAGCCGCCGAGCCGCTCGTGGTCGTCGAGGGGCACGGGGCGGTGATCAAGGACATCCACGGCAACGAGTACATCGACGGCCTCGCCGGCCTCTGGAACGTGAGCGTGGGCCACGGCCGGGAGGAGCTGGCGCGCGCGGCGTACGACCAGATGAAGAAGCTCGGCTACTACTCGAACTACGTCGGCATGTCGAACGTCCCCGCCGTCGAGCTCGCCTCCAAGATCGTGAGCCTCTCCTATCCCAACATGGCCGCGGTCTACTTCACCACCGCTGGCGCCGAGGCCAACGAGTCCGCGTTCAAGACCGCGCGCTTCTACTGGAAGGCCAAGGGCAAGCCGAACAAGGTCAAGGTCATCGCGCGGCAGAACGCGTACCACGGCGTCACGCTCCAGGCGATGAGCGCCACCGGCATGGCGCAGTTCTGGAAGATGTTCGAGCCGCGCGTGCCCGGCTTCTACCACATCCAGGCGCCGTATCCCTATCGCTTCCAGGGCGCCCGGCCGGGGGAGACGGTGGGCCAGGCGGCCGCGCGGGAGCTGGAGGAGGCGATCCTGCGGGAAGGCGCCGACACCGTGGCGGCCTTCATCGCGGAGCCGATCATCGGCGGCGGCGGCGTGCTCGTTCCCCCGGACGACTACTTCCCGCGCATCCGCGAGATCTGCACGAAGCACGAGGTCCTGTTCATCGGCGACGAGGTCATCACCGGGTTCTGCCGGACGGGCCAGTGGTTCGCGCTGACGCACTGGAACGTCCAGCCGGACATCCAGTCGTTCGCCAAGGCGGTGACGTCGGGCTACGCCCCGCTCGGGGGTATCGTCGTCTCGCGCGACATCTTCGAGACCATGAACACGGTCAAGCCCGAGGACCGGTGGATGCACGCCGCCACCTACTCGGGACACCCGATGTGCTGCGCCGTCGGGCTGGCGAACATCGGGATCATGGAGCGAGAGCGACTCTGGGAGCGCTCGGCCCGGCTCGGGACGCGCCTCCACCAGGGGCTGCTCGCGCTCCAGAAGGAGCTGCCGGCCATCGGCGACGTCCGGGGCGGCAAGGGCCTCCTCGCCGCGGTCGAGCTCGTCTCCGACCGGACGACGAAGGCCGGCTTCCCGGCCGACCAGAAGATCGGCCTCCGCGTGCGGCGTGACATGGAGAAGCGCGGGCTCGCGACGCGCATCCGGAGCTACCCGGTGCCGGACGGCACCGTCGCCGAGCAGATCTTCTTCTCGCCGCCGCTCGTCATCACCGAGCAGCAGATCGACCGCGTGCTGGAGATCGTCCGCGCGTCGATCGAGGCGGTCGTCCCCGCGTAGCCCGTCCACCGCGCGCGAGCCGCGATCCCGAGGCCCCGCCGGCGGGCGCGTCCGGCGCCCGCCGCGCGGGGTCGTCCGCGTCGAGGGACATCGGCTGAGCCGGCCGCGCCGCGTTCTGCCGCGCCGCGTTCTTGACGGCCCCTCACGGCCGGGCTAGGCTCGGCGGGCCAATGGGCGATCGACTCCGCGGGAAGGTGGCGATCGTGACCGGCGCGGGCTCGCGCGGTCCCGGGCTCGGCAACGGCAAGGCGGCCGCGATCCTCTTTGCGCGCGAGGGCGCTCGCGTTCTCTGCGTCGACCGGGCGCTCCCGCGGGCCGAGGAGACCGTCGCCCTGATTCTCGGCGAGGGCGGCGAGGCGGCGGCGCTGGCCGCCGACGTCACGCGCGCCGACGAGTGCCGCGCCATGGTCGACGCCGCGGTCGGCCGCTGGGGCGGCCTCGACGTCCTCCACAACAACGTCGGCATCGAGTCCCGCAAGGGCCTCCTCGAGACGACCGAGGAGGAGTGGGACGAGGTCCTCCAGGTCGATCTCAAGTCGGCGTTCCTGGCGACGCGGGCCGCCGTTCCCGCGATGATCACGCGGGGCGGGGGATCGGTCATCTGCGTGTCGTCGATCGCCGGCCACCGGGGCCACGGGCGGACGGCGTACGCGGCGGCGAAGGCCGGCGTCGAGGGCTTCGTCCGGACGGTGGCGGTCCAGCTCGGGCCGCAGGGCGTGCGCGTCAACGCCATCGCGCCCGGGACGGTGTGGACGCCCATGGTGGAGGGACTCGGTCCCGAGGCGCGCGAGCGCCGCCGGAAGGCGAGCCCGCTCGGCACGGAGGGGACGGGGTGGGACGTCGGCTGGGGCGCCGTCTACCTGGCAAGCGACGAGTCGCGCTGGGTGACCGGCCACGTCCTGGTGATCGACGCCGGCCTCACCGCCACCACCCGCTAAACCAAACTCCGGGGTCAGGCCCTCACTTTGACTTCGAAAGTCGTGGTCGTGACGGGAGCGTCGAGCGGGATCGGCGCCGCCACGGCGGTCGCCTGCGCCCGCGCCGGCATGCGCGTCACGCTGGCGGCCCGGCGCGCGGGCCGCCTGGCCCGGGTGGCCGACGAGGTGCAGGCCGCGGGCGGCGAGGCGCGCGTCGTCCCCACGGACGTCGCCGACCCGGCCGCCCTGCGGGCGCTGATCGACGGGACCGTCGAGGCGTGGGGCCGGCTCGACGTGCTGGTGAACAACGCTGGCATCGGCGTCCTGGCGCGAGTGGAGGACACGACGCCGGCCGAGTACGAGCGCCTCATGCAGGTCAACTACCTGGCCGCCGTCCACGGCGTGCTCGCCGCCCTGCCGCACATGCGGCGTCAGGGCCGGGGCCACATCGTCAACGTGGCGTCGGTCCTCGGTAAGCGGGCGAGCCCGTTCCGCGCGGCCTACGTGGCGTCGAAGTTCGCGCTGGTGGGGTTCTCCGAGACGCTGCGCATGGAGCTCCGGGGCACCGGGATCCACGTGACGTGCGTCTGCCCGGTGGGCACCGCCACGGAGTTCCACGACACGGAGCTGAACCGGCTGGGCGTCTCCGGGCGGGGCGGGCCCATCCAGAGCGCCGACCGCGTGGCCGGCGCCATCGTCCGCGCCATCCGCCGGCCGCGGGCCGAGGTCCACCCGTACCCGCCGGCGCGCCTGCTCTTCCTGGCGAACGTCGTGGCGCCCGGCTTCGTCGACCGCGTGATGATGCGGTTCAGTCCCCGCGCTCGGGCGCGCTGACCGCGCCCGCCCGGCGGCAGGTGTCGTAGAGCAGCAGGTCGTAGACGATTTTCAGCACCCCCCCGAGGACGAAGGGGGCGGACAGCGATACGGCCTGCATCACGTAGCCGGTCAGGGCCGGGCTGACCGCCTGCGCGACCGTCCGGCCGGCATTGGTGATGGTCGCCGTCGCCTCCCGCTCGTCGTCTCGCACGACCTGCATCAGGAACGCCTGGCGCGTCGGCACGTCCATCTGGGACAGGAGAGCCCGCGCCAGCAGGAGCCCGATCGCCAGCCCCGCCGTCGGCGCGAATCCCATGGCGATGAGCAGGACGTTGGAGGCGAGGTGCGAGAACACCATGGTGTTGACGAGCCCGAACCAGCGGGAGGCGCGGACGGCGAGCAGGACCGAGCACGCCGTGAGGATCTGCGCCGCGGCAAACACCGCGCCGATGGCGGCCGGGGTCAGCGCGTGGCTCGCGTAGAGCCAGTAGACGAGGAGGCTCTGGAGGACGAATCCGCCCGCGAACGAGTCCAGCGCGAAGAGCGCGGCGATCCGGTAGATCAGGCGGCGCGAGGGGAAGCGCGGCGCGCCGGCCGCGGGCGCCCGCACGGGCCCGTCGGGCAGGCGCCGGTAGAGAAGCGCTTGGACGACCCCCGCCGCTGCGAACAGCCAGAAGAGCGTCCCGTAGCCCCATGAGCCTTCGGTCGCGGCCATCGTGGCGCCCGCGGCGCGGCTTCCCGGCATCGCCGCGACCACGAGGGCCCCCAATCCCATGGCGAGGTATCCCACCAGGTTGTAGAGGCTCATGCGGAGCGTCAGGTCGCGGCCGGCCGCGCGCGCGACCAGGACCTGCTCGATCGACAGGAACGGCCCGGTCTCCCCGGCGCTGACCGCCACGTTCCCGAGCATGGCGGCGAGCACGACGAGCCCCGGCGTCTCCGCGGTCGCCAGGAGCACGCCGGCCGCCACGGACAGGGCCGCGAGCAGGACGAGCGCCGCCCGGCTGCCGAGCCGCTCGGCGGGCCGCCTGACGAGGAGCGTGAGGACCGCGCTGGCCACGAGCATGAGCGTCACCGCCGTCCCGATGCCTGTCGGGCCGAGACCGAGCGCGGCGAGATGGAGGGGCAGCAGGACGCCGAGATAGCCGTAGCAGAAGGTTCGCACCGCCTTCGCGGCGAAGACGAGCCCCACGGTCGGCCGCATGGTCTCCACAGGGTACGCCAGACGCGAGCGGCCTCGATGGCCCATCGCCGGCCCGTGAATACTCCCAGTCGTGGCACGTCGATTGCTCAGCTACAAGATGTGGCGGATTGAAAGAGGACTAAACAGGTGTTAGCCTCACACATGCACGGACGAGCTGAGGCTGGACGGGGGCGACCCGAGGGTCGCGGGGAGCGAGGAGGCATCCGATGAGGCGAGCGGGACTGCTGGAGACGATGGCGACCGGCGACCTGGAGGCTCTGACGCAGGCGGTGGCGCGCAGCTACCGGTCCGGGAGCGTCGAGCGGCTGATGGCGCACGACCCCGCGTGGCGCGCCGCGGTGGATCGCGCGGAGGCCGAAGTAGGGACGCTCTACGCCGAGCTCTGCCAGGCGGATGGGACACTGCTTCGCTGGCGTGAGGCCGTCGCGGAGCTCTACCGCGTGTGGGTCCGTGTCAACGAGGCGTCGGTCGCGACCGCAGCGTCGGAGCTCGAGCCGGTGCTCGAGGAGGTCGCCTAGTCATGGCGACCTCGGGCGCCAGGCAAGAGCGCGACGGTCAGCACGGCCACTGGACGCCGGTCGCCGCCTCGCTGGGGTTGGCGCGAGCCTTGACGCGAGCGACCGCGGAGCCGCCGCCGGTGGCCGCGTTGCCGCGCCGGGCCGTCGCAGAGCGATGGTCGGCGGACGCGGGCCCGGAGGAGGTCGCCGTCTGCGAGCTCTGCGGGCTCGTGTCCCGGCGCCCTGTACCTCCGGCGTGCCCCGCGTGCGGCGGCGGATACGGCTGATGCCGGTAGACCTGGCCTCCGTCGGAGGCCCGGCCGTCTAGCCCGTCTGGCCGCGCCGCTGCCCGCACGAGGGGCCGGGTCACGGCATAATCGGGAGGATGCCCGGCTCCCGAAAGCCTCGCGACCGCTTCGCCACCGTCAACGGCCTTCGTCTCCGCTACCGTGATTGGGGAGGTGACGGCCGCCCGCTCCTGGCGTTGCACGGCGCCGCCGCGCATGCCCACTGGTGGGATCCCGTCGCGCCGCATCTGGCTGGAGATCTGCGCGTGCTGGCCCTCGACTGGCGCGGGCACGGGCGAAGCGAGTGGCCGCGGCCCCCGGCCTACCGCAGCGAGGATTTCGCCGCCGATCTGGTCGCGGTCATCGAGCGGCTCGAGCTGAGGGACGCCGTCGTGGCGGGCCACTCGATGGGCGGCCATTGCGCGCTCGCCTTCGCGGGGTGGCACCCGGACCGGCTCTCGCGCCTGGTCGTGCTCGATGCCCGCCCCCACGTGAATCTCGAGCGGCTCCGGGCACTCCAGCGCCGCGCGCCGGGCGCGCAGACGGAGTTCCCGACGCGCGCCGCGGCCCTGGCACGTTTCAGGCTTCGCCCCGCGGAAACGGTCGCCGCGCCCGCCCTCGTCCGGGAGACCGCGCGCCGGGGCCTCGAGCGCCTGCCGTCGGGCCGCTGGCGCTACCGCTTCGATCCGGCCTGCGAGCACACTCGCCAGCCGGTCGACTGCTGGTCACTGCTGCCGCGGATCACGGTGCCGACGTTGGTGGTGCGGGGCGAGCACAGCACGGTCCTCGAGCGCGACGTCGCCCTCCGCATGACGAAGGCGCTGCCCGCGGGGACGCTCGAGGAGATCCCGGGCGCCCATCATCACGTGACCCTCGACGCCCCTCGTGCGCTGGCCGACGGCCTGCTGGCCTGGCTCGGCTGACGGATCGCGAGCACGCGGCGCTTCCACTCCTAGACACCGAGGAACGGTCGGAGGAGATGTCATGCGCGTCCTGGTGACCGGAGCGGCGAGCGGGATCGGCCGGGCGACGTGTCTCAGGCTTGCCCGTGACGCGCGGGCGGCCGGCCGCGCGGCCCGGATCGCGGCGGTGGACATCGTGCCGCCGGCCGGGATGGACGGGCTCGTGGCGGAGCTCCGCGAGCTGGGAGCGGAGACGCTCGCGCTCCACGGCGACATGGGGACGAGCGACGCGCCCGGGCAGGTCGTGGCGGAGGCCGTCGCGCGCTTCGACGGCCTCGACGGGCTCGTGAGCAACGCCGGCATCAACCGCCCCGGCCCGCTCGCCGAGTACGCGGTCGAGGACTGGGACCGCGTCTTCGCGGTGAACACGCGCGCGACGTGGCTTCTCGCGAAGGCGGCCCGCGCCGCGCTCCAGGCCGCGGGCGGGGCCGTCGTGGCGGTGGGCTCCATGTCGGGGACCAACGTCCACGCCGGCCTCGGCGCCTACGCGCCCAGCAAGGCGGCCGTCATCATGCTCGTCCGCGTCCTCGCCCAGGAGCTCGGGCGGGACGGCATCCGCGTCAATTCCGTCTCGCCGGGCATGACCCGGACCGGCATGAGCGTGCGCGTCTATGCGGATCCCGAGATCGCGAAGGAGCGGGACGCGCTCGTGCCGATCGGACGCGTCGCCACGCCCGACGACATGGCGTCCGTCATCGCGTTCCTGCTCTCCCCCGACGCCCGCTACGTCAACGGCCACGACCTCGTCGTCGACGGCGGCCTCACCGGCAACCTGCTGGGCCGCTTGCCCGGGCTCTCGCAGCTCACGCGCGCCTGACCGGGCGCCGAAAAGGAGACGACCGTGCCTGCGAAGCGGCTCCGGTTCGGGCTCAAGGTGACGCAGATGAATGGGACCTACGCGGAGGTCCGCGAGGCGTGGCTCGAGGCCGACCGCCTCGGATTCGACACCGCGTGGGCGCACGACCACCTCCTCAACCTCCACGACCACGCCCGGCCCGAGGACGAGGGCTGGACCATCCTCACCGCGCTCCTCACCGAGTCGAGGCGGATCCGCGGCGGCTTGATGGTTTCCGCGAACACCTTCCGCCATCCGGCAGTCCTCGCGAAGATCGCCACCACCGTGGACGTGGTCTCGAACGGGCGCGTCGAGGTGGGGCTGGGCGCGGGCTGGCACGAGGACGAGCACCGCCAGTACGGGCTCACGCTCCCGCCGCTCGGCGAGCGGATGCGCCGGCTCGACGAGGCCTGCCGGATCCTGCGCGCGCTCTGGACGGAGCCGCGCGCCACGGTGGAGGGGACGTACTACCAGGTGCGCGAGGCCTTCCACGAGCCGAAGCCCGTCCAGCGGCCCCATCCGCCGCTCGTGCTGGGGACCAGCGGCGAGAAGGTCGGCCTCCGGATCGTCGCGCGCCACGCCCAGGAGTGGAACATGGCCAGGGGCACGCCCGCGGAGTTCCGGCGGCTCTCCGGGCTCCTCGACGGCTACTGCCGAGAGGTGGGCCGCGACCCGGCATCCGTCGAGCGCTCGATCCAGTTTCTCCCCGAGGCGATGGTCGGGGACCCGGCCGCGCTGGTGACGCTCGCGCGCGAGTTCGTCGCGGCAGGGGCGACCCACCTCATCTGGAGCTGTCCCGAGCCCTACAGCGCGGCGGCGGTACGGCGGGTCTGGGAGGCGGTCGTCGCGCCCCTTCGGGGCTGAGGACGAGCGGATGGACGGATCGGGCGGCACCATCGTCCTCTGGACTCTGGCCATCGGCTTGGTCCTCGTCGGCCTGGCCGGCACGGTGCTGCCGGCCCTTCCGGGCGCCATCCTGGTCCTCGCGGGTCTGGTCCTGGCGGCGTGGATCGACGGGTTCGCCCGGGTGGGATTCGGGACCCTCGCCGGCCTCGCCGCGCTGACGCTCCTCGCGTACGCGCTCGACTTCGTCGCGACGGCGCTTGGCGCGCGGCGCTTCGGGACCAGCTGGTGGGGCGTCGTGGGCGCGCTGCTCGGCCTGCTGGGCGGCCTCGCGTTCGGGCTGCCCGGGCTCGTCATCGGGCCCTTCCTCGGAGCGTTCGTGGCCGAGTGGCTCGCCCGGCGGGACGTGCGGCAGGCGGGGCGAGCCGGCCTCGGGGCCTGGCTGGGGCTCCTCCTCGGCGCCGCCGGCCGGCTCGCCGTCGTGCTGGCGATGATCGGCCTCTTCGCGGTCGCCTATCTCCGCTAGGCGGGCGGTGAAACGATGCGGGCCGCCGGGGTGACCCGGCGGCCCGCGTGAAGCCGGCGCGCGCTGGCGTCGCCGCTAAGGGTGACTCGGTGAGAGCGCCGTGGCGCCTTCCCGTCGCGCCGCCAGCTCGGCATGGGCGCCCACGCCCCCGTACCCGCCCTCGAGCGCGTACGCGTTCTCCGAGTGCTGCGAGATGTCGAGCCCGGCGAACTCGTCCTCTTCCGTGACCCGCAGCCCGACCACCGCATCGACGAGCTTCAGCAGGGCCACGGAGCCCACGAACGCGAACACCCAGGTCGCGGCCACCGCGAGAACCTGGGAGACGACGAGGCCGGCATTGCCCGCGAACAGGCCGTCGGCGCCCGCCTCGTTGATGGCCTTGGAGGCGAAGAGGCCGGTCGCGATCGCGCCCCACGTGCCGCCGACGCCGTGGACGCCGACCACGTCGAGGCTGTCGTCGTACCCGAACCTCGCCTTCAGGTTGCAGGCGGCGAAGCAGAGCACGCCGCCGCCGATCCCGATCAGCATCGCCGAGACCGGCCCGACGAAGCCCGCGGCCGGCGTGATGGCGACCAGGCCCGCGACGGCGCCGGACGCGGCGCCGAGGACGGTCGGCTTCCCGCGGTGCGCCCACTCGGCGAGCATCCACGCGAGCGTGGCGGCGGCCGCCGCCGTGTTCGTGGTGACGAAGGCGGTCACCGCGAGGCCGCCGGCGCCCAGCGCGCTGCCCGCGTTGAAGCCGAACCAGCCCACCCAGAGCATCGCGGCGCCGATGACGGTGAAGGGCAGGTTGTGAGGCGGCATGGGCTCCCGGCCGTACCCCCGTCGCCGGCCGATCACGAGCGCAGCGGCCAGCGCCGAGACGCCGGACGAGATGTGCACGACGGTGCCCCCCGCGAAGTCCAGCGCGCCGAGGCCGCGGATCCAGCCGCCGACCGCCCACACCCAGTGCGCGAGCGGCGCGTAGATCAGGGTCGCCCACAGGAGCGAGAAGAGGAGGAAGGCGGAGAACTTGATCCGCTCGGCGAACGTCCCGGTGATCAGGGCCGGCGTGATGATGGCGAACATCAGCTGGAAGACCATGAACGCCTGATGGGGGATGGTGGCCGCGTAGTCGGGATTCGGCTCGGTGCCGACGCCCGACAGGCCGATCCACTTGAGAGACCCGACGATCCCGCCCCAGTCGGGCCCGAACGCCAGGCTGTAGCCGAAGAGCACCCACTGGACCGAGATGAGCGCCATCAGGATGAACGACTGCATGAGGGTGGCCAGCACGTTCTTCCGGCGCACCATGCCGCCGTAGAAGAGCGCGAGCCCCGGGGCCGTCATCATGAGCACCAGGGCGGAGGAGGTCAGCACCCAGGCGGTGTCGCCGCTGTCGACCTTCGGCGCGCCCGGCGCCGCCGGGGCGGGCGCGGCCGCCGCGGGAGCCGGGGACGCCGTGGCCGACGGGGTCGCCGGCGCGGGCGTTGCCTGCTGGGCAAGGGCGGCCCCCAGCGGGAGCAGGGCGAGCGCCGCCAGGACCACCACGAGGCTCAGGGACCGGACCACGCGACTCACCGTTGACTCTCCTTTCACCGTCGGCTCAGAGCGCCGCCTGGTCGCGCTCACCGGTTCGAATGCGGACGGCCATCTCCACGGGGGTGACGAAGACCTTGCCGTCCCCGATGGCTCCGGTCCGGGCCGCGGCCGCGATCGTGTCCACGACTTTGTCGACCATCGCTTCCGCCACGACGATCTCGATGCGGATCTTCGGCAGGAAGTCGATCGTGTACTCCGAGCCGCGATAGAGCTCCGTGTGGCCCTTCTGGCGTCCGAACCCGCGCACCTCCGAGACGGTCATGCCGATGACCCCCATCCCGGTGAGCGCGTCCTTCACCTCGTCGAGCTTGTACGGCTTGATGATCGCCTCGATCTTCTTCATGCGGTGGAGGCCTCCTCTGCCGGCGGGCGAGGGTGCAACGCGGGTGCCACGAGACCCGTGCCACGGCCAGGCTGCAAGTGCGCGTCGGGGCTCACTGCCGGCGCGATCGCCTGGCGGGTGGGCCGACGCGCGTGCCTAGCCGGCGACCAGGATGCCCAAGGAAGAGGCAGCGGGCGGCCGCGCGCCTTGCCCGTCAACGGGCCGGCGGACATGCTGGGGGCGGGCGCCGTATCCGCTGACGCCGCATCCGGTCGGCGCGGCAGGGAGAGCGATGGCAGACTTCGCCTCCGTCGGGGACGCCGGCCGTCGCACCCGGATCAACCTGGAGCACGTCACCCGGATCACCCCGGGCGTGGATCCGCGTGAGCCCGCGACGGTGAGCTTCGTTCGCGGGAAGAGCCTCGCGCTGCCCGCCGCCGAAGGCCGGAGCCTGGTCAACCAGCTCAACCGTTGCTGCCGGAAGCGCAAGGAGGCATGAGAAGACGGCCCTTCCTGCTATGATCGCTTCCGGCTGACTACGACGGCCACCGGGGCCGGAAGAGAGGCGTCGCATGACCCGCCCGTTCTTGCGGCTCGCCTTCCTGTTCGCCGCCGCCGCCTTCTCGGTGGGCTGCGTCCCCGAGTACTACCGGACGGCCGAGCCGCTCGAGGTCCCGCCGAACGCCCTGCGCGTCGGCGTGACGTCGACCTATCCGCCCATCGTCTTCCGCCAGGGCGCCCAGATCGCCGGAGTCGAGGCCGAGCTCGCGCGCTTGCTGGGCGAGCGGCTGGGCCGGCCCGTCCACTTCATCGAGGTCCCGTGGGACCAGCAGATCGACGCGCTCATCGCCGGGCGCACCGACATCATCATGTCGGGGATGTCGGTGACCGAGGCGCGGGCGGCGCGGATCGCCTTCACGGATCCCTATCTCGAAGCGGGCCTGGTGGCCGCCGTGCGCACCGAGGACGCCCGACGCTACGGCTCGCGCCAGGCGCTGCTCGCGGCGCCGGTGACGGTGGGGGTCATCGAGCGCACGACCGGCGACGTGTTCGTCCAGCAGAACTTCACGAACGCGCGGCGGGTCGCGTTCACCGTGGCGAGCGACGGCGCGCTGGCGCTCCGGAACCGCTCGATCGACGTCTTCGTGCACGACGCGCCCTCGATCGCGTGGCTCGTGTCCGCGAACGAGGCCGACCTGGCGGGGATCTGGCAGTTCCTGAACAAGGAGCACCTGGCCTGGGCCGTGCGACGTGGCGAGCCGCTGCTGCTGGCGCAGGTCAACGAGAGCCTGGCCGCCTGGCGGCGGGACGGCACGCTGGCCGGCGTGCTCGCCCGGTGGCTGCCCTACCTCACGCGCCAGAGCTGAGCGCGGTCAGCCGTTGACGATCTCGCCGCCATTCGGATGGAGGACCTGGCCCGTCATGTACGAGCCGTCCTCCGACGCCAGGAGGACGTAGCAGGGCGCCACCTCGCTCGGCTCGCCGGCGCGGCCGAGCGGCACGTCCGAGCCGAAGGTCGCGACCCGCCGCGGCGGGAAGGATGCCGGGATCAGCGGTGTCCAGATCGGGCCGGGAGCGACCGCGTTGACGCGGATGCCGCGCTGGGCGAGGGCCTGCGAGAGCGACCGCGTGAACGCGACGATCGCGCCCTTGGTGGCGGCGTAATCGATCAGGTGCGGGCTCCCCCGGTACGCGGTGACGGACGTCGTGTTGACGATGGCGCTGCCGTGCCGGAAGTGCGGCAGGGCGGCCTTCGCCATGTAGAAGTACGAGAACACGTTCGTCCGGAAGGTCCGCTCGAGTTGCCGCGCGGACACGCCGCCGAGCCGTTCCTGCGGGAACTGCACGGCGGCGTTGTTGACCAGGATGTCGAGCCGGCCGAGGGCGCTGACCACGCGGCGGACGGCCGCTCGGCAGAACGCCTCCCGGCCGACGTCGCCGGCGACGCGGATCGCGCGTCGCCCCTCGGCCTCGA
>JBIOVM010000010.1:0-23098 GCA_044867785.1 Candidatus Rokuibacteriota bacterium
ACGGTTCGCTCGACTTGCATGTGTTAGGCACGCCGCCAGCGTTCGCTCTGAGCCAGGATCAAACTCTCCAGTTTGATTTCGGCATACTGCAGCCCCGTCGTCGACCTCGCGGCAGACGGCAGGGCAAGGGCATGCACACCATATCGGTGAGCCAGTAGCATATTCGGCTTTCAAAGAGCGGATGACAGCGGGTTAAGAACGACGACCGGTGATGCGAGATCAGCCGGGCGGGTATCTCAACCAGGGCCCAGGTCACACGGGCCCAGGCAAAGGAAGATGTTAGGAGGCCGCTCTACCCCTGTCAAGCGGTATTTGTTGTCACTCGGCTGTCTCGCCTCCGGACACACCGGTCGGCGGCCCCCCGGGACGGCTGGAGGGGCGTGGTTCCCCCCCGCCCGGTGCCGGGTTCGACGTCCCGACCCCCCCAAATCGGAGCACCCGGTACTCCCGGCGACCCTTGCGGACCACCAGCTCGTCGCCCGGATGGACCTCGCGGGTCTGATAGGGGTCCTCCAGGCGCACGTCGTCGATGTAGATCCCCCCCTGAAGGATGAGCCGCCGGACCTCGCTTGCCGACGACACCAGGTTGGTGACGCCGACGATGTGATCCACGCGAAGGACCAGAGGCCCCACCATCGGCTCCGGGTAGTCCACGCGGAGCATGGCGGTCGGCGTCTCCCGCTGCTGGAACTGCCGGACGAACGCCGCCTCGGCGGCTTCGGCGGCCGCCGCCCCATGGAAGCGCGCGACGACGCGATGGGCCAGGCGCTTCTTGGCGTCCATCGGGTGGAGCGCGCCGGTCGCCATCCCGGCGGTCACCGCATCGACATCCGCCGGCCCCAGCCCGCTCACGAGCGGATAGTAGCCGAGCATCACGGTGTCGGAGATCGACATCAGCTTGCCGTACATCTCGCCCGGCGGCTCCGTGATGCCGATGTAGTTGCCGAGGCTCTTCGACATCTTCTGGACGCCGTCGGTGCCGACCAGGATCGGCATCGTGATGGAGATCTGCGGCTCCTGCCCGACGGCGCGCTGGAGATCCCGCCCGACCAGGAGGTTGAACGTCTGGTCGGTGCCGCCCATCTCGACATCGGCCTGGAGCGCTACGGAATCCTGCGCCTGGAAGAGCGGGTACAAGAACTCGTGCAAGTGGATCGGGCGCTCGTCCTCGTACCGGGCGGCGAAGTCCTCGCGCGAGAGGAGGCGCGCCACCGTCACCTGCGCCGTCATCCGGATGACGTCCTCCGCCCTGAGCGGCGCGAGCCACGACGAGTTGAACACCACGCGGGTGCGCTCCGGGTCCAGGATCTTGAACACCTGGTCCCGGTACGTCTGGGCGTTGGCCTCGATCTCCGAGCGCGTCAGCGGCTTCCGCGTCTCGGACTTGCCGGTGGGGTCGCCGATGAGCCCGGTGAAGTCGCCGATCACGAAATAGACGGTGTGCCCGAGGTCCTGAAACTGGCGCATCTTCTGGATCACCACGGTGTGGCCCAGGTGGAGGTCGGGCGCCGTGGGGTCGAAACCGACCTTGACGCGGAGGGGCGCGCCCGCTCCCCGCGCCCGCTCGAGCTTGCGGCGCAGCTCTTCCTCGTTGACGATCGCGGCGGTTCCCAGCCGGATCCGCGCGAGCTGCTCGTCGGCCGGCGGCGAGACTCCCATCGCGGGAGGGTTGTAGCATAGGGCACCAGCCCCCGCAACCAAACGGCGCTGGGAAGGGGCAAGGGTATAATGGCCCGGTCTCCTAGGCCTCACGGGAGGTTCCGCGCCATCGTCGCTCAAGGCCGCCGCCGTCGTCGTCCCTCGACGCCCAGCCCGCGCGCCGCGGGTGGTCGCCGGCGGCGCTGGCGGTTCGTTCCGCCCTGGCGCATCGTGCGCTGGGTCCTGCTTTCCGTGGTCCTGCTCGCCGTCCTCGCCGCCACCGGCGTCGCCGTGGCCGCCTACGTCTTCTGGCCCACCGATCTGCCGCCGGTCAAGGCCCTCGAGGAGTACACGCCGAGCGTCGGCAGCCGCATCTACGCCGCCGACGACGAGTTCATCACCGAGTTCCAAGCCGAGAAGCGCATCTTCGTGCCGCTCCAGCAGATCCCGCCCGCTCTCCGCAACGCCATCATCGCCGTGGAGGACGCGCGCTTCTACTCGCACTTCGGCGTCGACATCCGCGGCATTCTCCGTGCCGCCTACGCCAACTTTCGCCACGGCCGCGTGGTCGAGGGCGGCAGCACGATCACCCAGCAGCTCGCCAAGGTCCTCTTCCTCACTCCCGACCGCAGCTTCTCCCGCAAGATGAAGGAGGCCCTGCTGGCGTTCGAGCTGGAGAAGCGATACTCGAAGGACCGGCTGCTCGAGCTCTACCTGAACCAGGTCTACTTGGGCCACGGCGCCTTTGGCGTCGAGGCGGCCGCGCGCATGTACTTCGGCAAGTCGGTCGGCGATCTCACGCTCCCCGAGGTGGCCCTCCTCGCCGCCCTCCCGCGCTCCCCCGGCAACTACTCGCCCTTCGAGCGCCCCGAGCTGGCGCAGCGGCGTCGGGCTATCGTGGTCGGGCGTCTGCTCGAGCAGGGATACATCGGCGAGGCGGACGCGAAGGCGACCAACCGGGCGCCGCTCGGCCTCGTCGCGCCCGAGCGCCGTCGGGGCAGCGGACGGTACTTCCTCGAGTACCTCCAGCAGAGCCTGGAGGCCAAGTACGGGAGCGACGTCCTCTACAAGAGCGGGCTCGCCGTGTACACGACGCTCGAGCCTGCCCTTCAGCGGGCGACCGAGCAGGCGCTGGACGAGGGGCTTCGGGCGCTCGCCGCGCGGCAAGCGGCGCGCCCCGGGAGCCAGGGGAAGGGGGCGCCCCCTCCGCCGACACCGGAAGGGGCGGTCGTGGTGATCGAGGCCGCCACCGGGTACGTCAAGGCCCTCGTCGGGGGCGCGGATTTCGCGCGCACCGAGTTCAACCGCGCGCTCTACGCCCACCGGCAACCCGGCTCCGCGTTCAAGCCTTTCGTCTACCTGGCGGCCCTGGAGGCGGGGCACACGCCCACGGAAGAGCTGGACGACAGCCCGATTCGGTACGTCTCGGCCGGCAAGGTCTGGGCACCCGAGAACTACGACGGCAAGTTCCGCGGGCCGGTCACGCTGGAACAGGCCCTCGCCGAGTCGATCAACGTGCCCACGATTCGGCTCCTCGAGCAGCTGGGCGTGAAGGCGGTGATCGAGGCGGCGCGGCGCGCCGGGATCCAGAGCCCACTCCCGCAGGACCTGACCCTCGCCCTCGGGAGCGGGGACGTGACGCTCCTCGAGCTGACGGCGGCCTACGGCACGTTCGCGAACCAGGGGGTGCGGATGGACCCTCTCATGGTCCGATACGTGACCGACACCCAGGGCCGCCTGGTGGAAGAGAACGTCCCCCAGGGCCGGGAGGCGCTCGATCCGACCGTCACCGCCGGCCTGACCCAGATGCTCCGCGGCGTCGTCGAGCACGGCACCGGCATCGCGGCGCGCGTCCTCGAGCGGCCCGTGGCCGGAAAGACCGGCACGACCAACGACTTCTCGAACGCGTGGTTCGTGGGCTACACCCCCTCCATCGTGGCCGGGGTCTGGGTGGGCCACGATCGCCCCCGTAGCCTCGGGTACGAGGAGACGGGGGCCCGGGCGGCCTTGCCGATCTGGGTGGGGGTGATGCGCGCCGCGCTCCGCGGTCAGCCGGTGGAGGAGTTCCCTGCCATGGCGCCGCGACCGACCGAGACCCGCCCCTGACGGTCGGTCGCCGCGCCGAGTCTCACTCGGGACCCGGTGCCCGCGTCCGCGCCAGGAACCTGGGGGCGCGGAGCGGGGCGCCGACCAGCGCGGTGAGGTAGCCGTCGAGCACGGTGGCCGCGGCCTGCTCCACCGACGGCGCCACGCGGGCGGCCAGCCGCGCGTCCCACGAGGCGGCCTGAAGGCCCCGGAGCGCCGCGGCCACCGCGGGCGGTAGGACGGTTCGCCCCGCTCGGCACCGATCGCACACCACGGTGCCCTCGGCCGCGTCGAAGGCGACCCCCTCGGTGCCGACGAGGCGCCCGCAGCGGCCGCAGCGGTCCAGGCGGGGGCGGTGCCCCAGCACGTCAAGGAGCCGCAGGGCGAACGCCAGCTGGACCCTGGCCGGGGAAGCGCCCGTGTCCAGGGCGCGCAGCCCCCGCAGCAGGAGCGCGAAACACGCGGGCTGGACATCGCGCTCGCCCGTCAACCGGGCGAGCGCCTCGACCATCCGGGCCCCCTGACCAAGGCGCTCCAGATCCTCGCGCAGGCTCCGGAACGTCTGCCGCACGTCGAAGTGGTCGAGCCGGACCAGGCCATGACCCTCCCGCTCGAAGCCGACCGCGTCGCCCCAGGTGAAGAGTTCCAGCGCGCCCGCGAAGCGAGAGCGCATCCGGCGCGCGCCCCGGGCGACCGCGGCGAGCCGCCCGTGCTCCCGCGTGCACAGCATGACGAGCCGGTCGTGCTCCCCCAGGTCCCAGGTCTGGAGCACGATCCCCTCGGTGCGGAGGAGCGGCACCGGCCGCCCCTCAGGAGGTCAGCTGGTAGCCCAGCTCGCGCAGCGCCCGGTCGTCCTCCCGCCAGTCGCGGCGGACGCGGACGTGCAGGTCCAAGAAGACGCGGATTCCGAAGAATGCCTCGAGCTCCCGCCGCGCCGCCTGGCCGATCCGCTTCAAGGTGGACCCGGCCGCCCCGATCACGATCGCCTTCTGGGAAGACCGCTCCACGAAGATCTCCGCGCGGATGTAGAGCGGGGCGTCGTCGCCCCGCTCCGCGATCTCCTCCACCCGGACCGCGCAGGCGTACGGCACTTCCTGGCGCAGGGTGAGGAGCAGCTTTTCGCGGATCGTCTCGGCGACGAACAACGTCTCCGGCTGGTCGGTCACCGTGTCGGCCGGGTAGAGCGGGGGACCCGGCGGGAGGAGTGCGAGCACCACCTCCTCGAACCGTGTCACCCCCGTGCCGCTCGTCGCCGAGATCGGCACGAGCGCGCGGAACGGGTAGCGCTCGGCGTAGACCTGCAGGCGCGGCAGGAGCGCCGCCTTGTCGGCGACGAGATCGACCTTGT
Source organism: Candidatus Rokuibacteriota bacterium (assembly GCA_044867785.1). Taxonomy (GTDB): domain Bacteria; phylum Methylomirabilota; class Methylomirabilia; order Rokubacteriales; family DASRDR01; genus DASRDR01. The sequence goes on from JBIOVM010000010.1 coordinate 5,072, forward strand.
TCAGCGCCAAGACGACCGGGGCCGTGACGGTCTCCAGCGCCTGGAACACGGCCCCCCCGGCCGGCTCCACGGGCGCCGTCGCGTCGGCGACGAGAACGACGACGTCGACGTCCTCCATCGCCTGCGCGACGGTCGACGCCAAGAACCGCCCCAGCTTGCCGCGGGGCGGGTGCAGCCCCGGCGTGTCGACGTAGATGACCTGTCCCGCCGGCCGCGTCCGGATGCCGCGGATGCGGTTCCGCGTCGTCTGCGGCTTCGGGGAGACGATCGCCAGCTTCTGCCCGAGCAACCGGTTGAGCAGGGTCGACTTGCCGACGTTCGGCCGGCCGACCAGACTCGCGAAGCCGGCCCGGTGCTCAGGCGCCGACGTGGAGGGTTCGGGCGGGCCGCTCATAGAGGTGCCCGAGGAGGTCCATCTCGCGCGCGTGCATGAGGCGCGCCTCTCGCGGGTCGCGATCGTCGTAGCCGGCGAGATGGAGGCACGCGTGGCAGCAGAGGAGATCGAGCTCCTCGGCCGGGGTATGTCCTAGGGCGCGCGCCTGGCGGCGCGCGGTCTCGACCGAAATGACCGCCTCCCCGAACACCGCCGCCGGGCCGGCCAGCGGGAACGCGAGGACGTCGGTCCGGCGGCGCACGCCGCGGTAGCGGGCGTTGAGCGCGCGGATCGTCCGGTCGTCCACCAGCGTGAGGCTCAGCTCGTGATCCCACACTCCGAGCGCCCGGAGCGCGGACCGGAGCGTCCGACGAACGCGCGGGAGGTCGACCGGCAGGGTTTGGCGGTTCGCGACGACGATCACGCCTCGCGCCGCCGGGCCCACTCGTCGTAAGCCCGGACGATGTCCGAGACCAGCTCGTGCCGCACGACGTCCTTCTCCGTGAAGTAGACGAAGCGGATCCCCGAGACGTGCTTGAGCACGGACTGGATCTCGATGAGGCCGGACGCGCGAGTGGAGGGCAGGTCCACCTGGGTGATGTCCCCGGTGATGACCATGCGCGAGTTGAAGCCGAGTCGGGTCAAGAACATCTTCATCTGCTCGGAGGTCGTGTTCTGCGCCTCGTCGAGCACGATGAACGCGTCGTTGAGCGTGCGGCCGCGCATGTAGGCCAGCGGCGCGATCTCGATCGCCCCGCGCTCCGTCATGGTGGCGACCTTCTCCGGCTCCAGCATGTCGTAGAGCGCGTCGTACAGCGGCCGGAGGTACGGATGCACCTTCTCGTACATGTCGCCGGGCAGGAAGCCGAGCCGCTCGCCCGCTTCGACCGCCGGCCGTGTGAGGATGATCCGCGAGACCTCGCGGCGGGTCATGGCGGAGACCGCCATCGCCATCGCGAGGTACGACTTCCCGGTGCCGGCGGGGCCGATGCCGACGACGACGTCGTGCGCCCGGATCGCCTCGACGTAGCGCTTCTGGTTCACCGTCTTCGGCGTGATCTGCTTCTTGCGGGACGGAACCGGGATCGCGTCGAGGAAGATGCTCTTGAGATCCGCGTCCTCGTCGTCAGCCAGGACGCGGAGCGCCGCGCGCACGTCCGCGGCTTGAACGGGCAGGCCCGCGTTCAGGCGCGCTTGGAGCTCCTCGACGATCCGGGCGCCGCGAGCGACCTGGCGCTCGCCACCCCGGAGCGTGATCTCGTTGCCGCGGGCCACGATGCGGAGGGCCAGCTCGGACTCGAGCAGGCGCAGGTGCTCGTCGTTCCGACCCAACAGGGTCCCGAGATCGATCTCGGGGGGGAGCGCGATGCGCTGGATGGTGGGCTCAGCCACGCGGTGGGCTCGACGCCTCCCTCACACCTCTTCGCTACCACACACGCCGCGGCGTGTCAAACTCCGGGCGCCTCCGCCCTAGCGTCCTCGGCGACCGCGCGGGCGGCCGGCCCCGGAGCAGGCGCGGGCTCGGCAGGTGCCACTACGGTGATGCCGAGATCGGCCAGCTGCCGGTCGCCGACGGCGGTCGGGGCCTCGGTGAGCGGGCACGTGCCCTTCTGGGTCTTCGGGAACGCGATGACCTCCCGGATGGAGTCCACGCCCGCGAGGATGGCGACGGTCCGGTCGAGCCCGAACGCGATGCCGCCCATCGGCGGCGCCCCGTAGTCGAGCGCGTCCAGGAGGAAGCCGAACTTGACCCGGGCCTCGGCTTCGCTGATCCCGAGGATCTCGAAGACCCGCTGCTGGAGCGCGCGTGAGTGGATGCGGATCGAGCCGCCGCCGATCTCCTGTCCGTCCAGGACCAGATCGTAGGCCTTCGCGCGGGCGGCCCCGGGGTCCTGGAGGCCGCTCGCGATGTCCGCCTCGCTGGGGGACGTGAACGGGTGGTGCATCGCGTCCCAGCGCCGCTCGTCCTCGTTCCACTCGAACAGCGGGAAGTCGACCACCCAGAGGAGCTCGTGCGCCCCGGGGGGGACGAGCCCCAGACGGTGCGCGAGCTCGACGCGCAGGCGGCCCAGCACGGTCGCGGCGAGCGGCATCTGGTCGGCGACCATCAGCACGAGATCGCCGGGCTTCGCGCCCGTTCGAGGGAGCAGCGCGTCCCGAACCGGCTCGAGATGGCGGGCCGCGGGGCTCTGGAGCGTCCCGTCGCCCACGCGCACCCAGACGAGCCCCTTCGCCCCCGCGCCTTTCGCGTGCTCGGTCAGGTCGTCGAGGTCCTTCCGGGAAAACGTCGCCCCCGGCACCGTGAGCGCTTGGACCGCGCCCCCCTTGGCGACCGCCTGCGCGAAGACCTGGAACCCGCCGTCTCGGAACAGGTCGGAGCAGTCCCTGAGCTCGAGGCCGAACCTGAGATCGGGCTTGTCCGAGCCGTACCGGCGGATCGCCTCGTCCCAGGTGAGCCGACGGAACGGACGGGTCAGCTCGACGCCCCGCGCGCGGTGGAAGATGTCGGCGACCAGACCCTCGATGATCGGCAGGAAGTCGTCCCGGTCGAGGAACGACGTCTCGATGTCGATCTGCGTGAACTCGGGCTGGCGATCGGCCCGGAGGTCTTCGTCCCGGAAGCAGCGCACGATCTGGAAGTACCGTTCGAGCCCGCCCACCATCAGGATCTGCTTGAACAGCTGGGGCGACTGGGGGAGCGCGTAGAACGTGCCGGGGGTCAACCGGCTCGGCACCAGGAAGTCCCGCGCCCCCTCCGGCGTCGAGCGCGTCAGCATGGGGGTCTCCACCTCGACGAACCCCTGGCCGTGGAGGAAGTCACGCGTCGCCCGGCAGACCTGGTCCCGCAGCAGCAGGTGCGCGAGCATCGCGGGTCGCCGCAGGTCGAGATACCGATAGCGGAGCCGGAGCGGCTCGGCCGTGTCCTGGGACTCGTCGAGCGGGAAGGGCAGCGGCTTCGCCTCGTTCAGGATCCGCAGCTCGCGGACCAACACCTCGATCGCGCCGGTGGGCAGGTGCGAGTTCACCGTGCCCGGCGGGCGCTCCTGCACCGTGCCTTCGATCGCCACGACGAATTCCGCCCGGATGCGCCCGGCGGCCGCGTGGGCCGCCGCATCCGTCTCCGGGTTGAACACGAGCTGCGTCAACCCGTCCCGGTCGCGGAGGTCCACGAAGATGAGCCCGCCGTGGTCCCGTCGCCGAGCCGCCCACCCCATGAGGGTGACCCGTTGGCCCGCCGCCTCGACGCGGAGGGAGCCGCAGGAGTGCGTCCGCCGCATCCCACCGAACGAGTCCGTCATGCTTGACTCTCCGCCCGGCGATGCAGCTCGCGCTCGGCGAACCACTGGACATCCGCCGAGCCCTCGGCGCTCACCGTGGCCGCGCCGTCGTACCCTTGCCGCTCGAGCGCCGCGCGCTGCGCGCCCAGGCTCCGGGCCTGGCGCTCGAGCGCCACCAGATGGCCCTGGGCGCGAAGGATCCGCGCCCCCGCCAGTGCGCGACCGAGCGCCCCCTCGGAGTCGTCGAACAGCACGGCGACGCGCGCCGGACGCTCCGTCCCGGCCGGGCGCTTGCCCAGGATCTCGATCACCCGCTCGAAGCCGATCGAGAAGCCGGTGGCCGGGACCGGCCGTCCGAGCAGCGCGCCGATCATGCCGTCGTACCGCCCGCCGCCCGCGATGGAGCCCCCCGTGAAGCTCGACGAACCGATCTCGAAGATGGGGCCCGTGTAGTAGCCCATGCCGCGCACCAGCGTCGGGTCGAACGCGATGCGAAGCCGGTCGTCCGCCGCGCGCACGTGGTCGACGATGCGGGCGAGGGCGGGAAACGCGGCTTCCGCGCTCGACGCCCCGAGCCGGTCGCGTATGGCGTCGAGGCCGCCCTCCGAGGTCGGCGGGCCGTAGAGCTCGAGCATGCGCGCGATGGCCGGGTGCGGGTGCCCGGCTTCCTCGAGCTCCCGACGGATGTCGGCGGGCGGGAGCTTGTCCCACTTGTCGAGCGTGATGAAGACGCTCCCATGCCGCTCCGGGGCGAAGCCGCACCAGGCGGCCATGGCGGCCAGCACGCGCCGATCGTTGATCCGGACGGTCAGATCCGCCAGGCCCAGCGCACCGAGCGCCTCGGTGGTCGCGAGGATGAGCTCGATCTCCGCGGCCTCCGAGGCGACGCCCACGATGTCGATGTCGCACTGCGTGAACTGCCGGTAGCGGCCGCGCTGGGGCCGCTCGGCGCGCCAGACGGGTCCGATCTGCACGGCGCGCAGCGGGCTGGGCAGCTTCGCGTGGTTGTGCGCGTAGTAGCGCGCGAGCGGGACCGTCAGATCGAACCGGAGACCCAGGTCCGCCAGATCGGCCTCGGTGGCCTCGGGCCCGAAGGCGAGCTTCTCCCCGCGCTTGAGCACCTTGAAGATGAGCTTCTCGTTCTCGCCGCCGCCGCCGCCCATGAGTAGCTGAAGGCTCTCCAACGCCGGGCACTCGATCCGACGGAACCCGTGGCGGCGGTAGACGGCCAGGATGGTCCCGGCGGCGAAATCGCGGAGCTCCGCCTCGGGCGGGAGGATGTCCCGCATCCCCCGGGGCGGCTCCGTCGGGAGCCTAGGCGCCATCGCGATAGCGCTCCATCAGCTTCACGTAGTTGTTCGTCGGCCGGTGGATCAGCTCGAGGTCGGCGTCGGTCAGCGCCCGGCGCGGCTTCGCGGGACTCCCCATCATGAGCGTCCGGCGGGGGATATGCGTCCCGGGCGCGACCAGCGCCCCCGCGGCGACGATGGATTCCTCCTCCATCACCACCCCGTCCAGCACGATCGCGCCGATCGCGATCAGGCAGTGCGAGGCCACGCGCGCGCCGTGCAGCCGCACGGCGTGTCCCAGCGTCACGTGGTCGCCGATCTCCACCGGGTCGGTGCGGTTCACGTGGATCACCGAGCCATCCTGGATGTTCGTGTGGTGCCCGATCCGGATGCCGTTCACGTCCGCCCGGATCACGCACTGGAACCACACGCTCGAGTGCGCTCCGAGCTCCACGTCGCCGATGACGTGGGCGCTTTCCTCCACGAACGCCGTTTCGTGAATGCGCGGTGTCTTGCCTTGAAACGGGCGCAGCATGCGGCCTCCATGGAACGCCGGTGGACATCGAGTCCGGAAGGGCCCGAGAACAAAGGAGAATGGTAGCAGGGGGCTCCAGGCCTCGCAATCGAAAAGCCGGCCGCGGCCCGTCGCTTGGCAGTCTCTTTCGCCGAGTGCTATACTCCGCGATGCGACGGGATTGTTCGAGACGTCGCGGAGCGGGGCGCGAAGGCGCCCTTTTTCTTGGGGGAGACGCCGTGCCCACCTACGACTACCGCTGTGACCGGTGCGAACGGACCTTCGAGGTCCGGCAGCGCATCTCCGAAGATCCGCTCACGACGTGCGAGCGGTGCGGCGGCCCGATCCGCCGCCTGCTGGCCGCCGCGCCGTTCATCCTGAAGGGCGGCGGCTGGTACGTGACCGACTACCCGTCCGAGGGCCGGAAGAAGGGGATGGAGGCCGAGAAGAAGTCGAGCGCCGAGGCCCCCTCGACCCCGGCGCCGTCGACGTCCGGGACGGACGGCGGCGGGGCCGCGACCTCCCCGGCGCCGAAGCCCGCCGCGCCGGCGCCCACCAGCTGACGCGGGCGCCCGGCCCGACGCCGAGCCGTCGGCGGGCACTACCCTCCCGCACGAACACCTCGATCCGGCCCGAGCTGTCCACCAGCGCTCCGAGCGCCTGACGCGGCCGCTCGGCGTAGGTCCGCACCAAGCCGCGGATGCGGGCCCGTCCGATGCGCAGGACGCCCTCCGCGAGCGGCCCCGGCCCGGCCGGCCCTCGGAGGTTCGTCAGGAGGTTCCCGAAGCGGTCCGCCAGCAGGATCTCGCCCGTCACGCGCCCGCCGCACCGAGACGGCCGGGACGCCGCCAGCCTCACCGGGTCCCGCACCACCGGACCGAACGCGGCCAGCGGGACCCCGCGTGAGCAGTAGGCCGCCACCGGCGCGAAAACGTCGCGGCCATGGAACGTCCGGCTGACGGGATGGCGATGATATCGGGGCGCAGTCAGGGCCACGGCCCGCGCGCCCGGCAGATCGAAGCAGAACCCGAGCACCCCGTTGTCCGGGCCGACGAAGTAGTGGCCGCCGGCCGCGACGGCGAGGGCCCGGCGCGGGCCGCCGACCCCGGGATCCACGACCGCGAGATGCACCGTCCCCGCCGGAAAGAATCGCCAGGCCGCCTCGAGCAGGAGGGTCGCGCGCCGCACGTTCTGGGGCGGCACCGCGTGCGTGAGATCGACGAGCCGCGCCCTCGGATTGATCGTGAGGAGGACGCCCTTGACCGTCCCGACGTAGGCGTCGCCGAGCCCGAAGTCGGTGAGCAGGGTGATGACGCCGCTCGGGCCGCGGGAGCGCGGGCCGCGGCCGCGCGTCATCGATCGCGGTGGATCACGTACTCGGCGATGAGGCCCAGGATCTCGCGCGCCTCGCTCTCCGGAACCCGGTCCAGCGCCGCCACCCCCGCCGCCGCGTAGGCGGAGGCCCGACTCACGGCGTACCCCACGCCGTCGTAGACCTTGACCAGACGCCAGACTTCCGCCACGTCCACGTCGAGCACGCCCGGCCGCCCCAGCGTCCCCAGGATGTGCGCCCGCTCCTCGGGCGTCGCTCGCTCCAGCGTGGCGATCAGCGGCAGCGTGCGCTTGCCTTCTCGAAGGTCGTGCCCGACCGCCTTGCCGAGCCGAGCGGGGTCGGCCGCGAAATCGAGCGAATCGTCGATGATCTGGAACGCGATGCCGAGCCGCTCGCCATACGTGGCGAGCGCGTCGACGGCGTCGGCGGCGAGCCCGCCGGCGAGCCCGCCGATCCGGCAGCACGCGGACATGAAGGTGGCCGTCTTCTGGCGGATGATGCGGAGGTAGTCGGCCTCGGACAGCTCGCCCGCGCGTTTCCGCTCGAGCTGGAACACCTCGGCCTCGGTCATCGACACCATCGCGCCGGCGAGCGCATCCATCACCGCGAGATCGGCGTCCCGAACGAGGAGCGCCATGCAGCGGGAGTAGAAATGGTCGCCGACCAGCACCGAAGCGTCGATGCCGAAGCGGGCGTGCGCCGACGGCCGCCCGCGCCGCAACGTCGCCTCGTCGACCACGTCGTCGTGAATGAGCGTCGCCGTGTGCAGGAGCTCGACGATGCAGCCGAGCCGCGTCGCCCGGGGGCCCGCGTGCCCGCCGAGGGCAGAGCCGAGCAGCACCAGGATGGGCCGGAGACGCTTCCCGCCAGCCAGAGCGACGTGCTGCCCCAGGTCCCGAACGAGCTGGACCGGAGAATCGGCCAGCTCCCGGTCGAGCTCCGCCTCGCAGGCGCGGAGCGCGTCTCCCACGAGACGAAGCACGCGGCCGAGCAGGACACCCTCCACGCCGAGGCTCACGCCACCCACCATCGGATGGACCCCGCCGGGTGAATGCGCATCCGCACCCGGTCAGCGGACGAGCGGTAGCGGCAAGGCCGAGCGGTGGGGAAACTCGGCGTCCGGGTCCGTTCGGAGGGTTCGATCCTTCCACCCGAGGACGATCCCGGGTGCCCCCTCTGCCAGCCGCGCAGCGGACACGCGAAGGAACACCCGATCGCCCTCGCGCCAGTCCCCCCCGGCCAGGGGGACGGTGTCGGCCACGCCGCTCGCCGTGACGTCCCCATTGCGCACGTCCCAGAGTGGGCTCCGGGCCACGAGCAGGCCCAGGCCCGTCTCCTCGCGAAAGCGTCCCGCCATGGCCGGCGGCAAGGGGCGCTCGAACGGCGCCGTGACGACCGGGATGCCCGGTGCGGAAATCAACGCGGATCGCACGAGCGGCAGCGCGGCAAACTCGCGGCCGGGCTCGGCCACGAGCAGGGTCTCGAGCACCTGGGTCATCGTGTTGCGTTCCCCCCCGATCTCCAGGACCAGCACGTCATCCGATTGGGGACCCGTCCGCGTCACCTCCACCTCGGTCCAGGCGGCGCGGCCCGTGGGCGGCCGGGCGACCGCCAGGGCGAATTGCCCGCGCCCGCCCAGGGTCACCGCCTCGGGCTCGGGCACGACGCGAATCGGCTTCCAGACGAGGGCTTGACGCTGGATCACACCGCGCTGCCAGGCGAACACGGTCCGGTCTACGACCCCGCCCTCGACGGCCTGACGCAGGACGGGGTTCAGGGGGCCGTGCTGCTGAATCGTCCACTGGGGCAGGAGAGCGATCCGCAGGACTCCCGAGGGCCCTTGCGCCGATCCCGGCGTCGCCGCCCCGATCGCGACCGCGATGAGCCCGAGCGCCATCACGCCCCCCGCCATCGGCGCCATCGTGCGGTCATTGTCTGGTCGGCCCCGTGCCGAATCAAGGGGAAAGAAAAACGCCCCAGGGGGTTACCCCCCTGGGGCGTAGTGTTACTCGGTCGGTCCTAGAACGCGTACTGCGTCCGGAACGCGACGGCCCAGGCCTCGTCACCCGAGTCGGGGATCAGGAATCCGCCGAACAGGTTGAAGACCAGGTTCGGATTGAAGCGATACGTGGCGCCAGCGTCGAACTCGAAGAGACTCTCCCCGTAGGGACCGTCCGCGTCCGTCGCCAGCACGTACGCCGCACCGCCGCCCACCGAGAGCGCCGGCGTGATGGCATACGACGCGGACGCGCCCACCCCGTACGTGCCCGTCGGGTCGGCGTACTGCACCTGCCCGACGCCCGGGGCGCCGATGGACGAGTTACCGAAGAGCCACTCCGCGATGTACGGGCCACCGCCGCCGAACCAGCTGGCTGCACCGATCGGCAGGGGTAGCTTGTCGGAGTCCTGCGTCAGGTTGTAGTTCGCGGTATCGCAGTTGGTGAGCTTGGTCGGGCCGGTGCAGCCCGCCGGGCCGATGGTGTCGTCACCGGAGGTGTACCAGCCGACCACGAACAGGCTCACGGGGCCGACCGGCAACCGGGCCGTCACGAAACCGCCGTACCCGCTCTCATCGAACGGGCCGGTCCCGGCCGTCACACCACCGCGGGCCCGCTGGCCGTACACCGCACCCACATCGATCTGGACGTCGCCGAACTTCCCGGCGAACGTGCCACCGACCCAGAACGTGTCGCCCAGGTTGGCGCCGCCGAGCAACTTCTCGTCGACGAGCATGCCCTCGAGGGTGGCACGCATGTTCGGACCCGCGTTGAAGCCCACGCGCGCGACGTACATGTCGGCGTCGTCGGCGTTCGCGCGGTTGGTCTCACCGACCTTCACCGTGTACACCTCGACGTCGACCGGGTCGAACTTCATGTTGATCTTGATCGCCGCGCCGTCATCGTCCATGAACCCGCCGAGCGGGCCGGTCAGGAACACGATGCTCTGGAGACCGAGCGTGATCGACGAGCCCGGCACCCACTGGCCCGTGTCGGCCCAGATGTAGGCGTGCTTGGTCTCGACGTTGACGCCGTCCGCCCCGAGGCAGCCGCCGGAGCCGTTGCCCACGCGGGCCGTTCCGCCGACTCCACCGACCGGCACGACCGTCCCCGGGGTGCCCGGAGGCGAGCCGGCCGGGGGCGGGATCGTGACGCCGCCAATGGGCGCCGTCTGGCCGGCGCAGCCGCGGTACTCGCCGCCCGACGCGCCGCCACCGTTACCCCAGGTGATGTCGCCGACCTCCAGGGCCCACACGGCCTTGGCCTTCTTGTCGGCGCTCTCGACGTTGGTGAAGAGACGCCACCGCTGGAAGTAGAAGCTGTTGCTGTCACGGAAGGCGCCGCCTTCGCTGTTCTTGAAGTCCGTGACGTTGTCGAATGCGAACCCGTAGACACGCATCTGGCCGCCGAAACTGACGGTCGGGGCCTGCGCGTGCGCGGCGAGGGCCGATCCGAGGATCAGCACCCCCCCGACGAGCAACGCCAGTGCTCGCTTCATTACCTGCACCTCCCGGTGCCATCCCTTCGGATAGCGCCCGTTTGTGGTGGACTACTGAACGACGATAAGTGCCTTTTGCCTGGGTGAAACTGGTTCTGACACACCGCCGGGTGCCCAGCACCACCCCCCTTCCGAGGTTCTTCGTCCCTGCCAGTGGCTAGGACACTCCTAGACAATGAAAGCAAACCGGCGCAACCATAGCACCGGCCGAAAAGGCATGTCAAGCGCAGATTCCCTCTGCTCGACAAGGGTTTGGGGGCGGGCCGGCGGCGGGGCGACGGTCCGCTACGGGAGCTCGTACGCGAGGATGCGGCCGCGCGGGCGCCCCAGCGGGCTCAGGGTGTCGAGATCGAGCCCTCGCGGGACCACGCCCACCACGACCTCCGGGATCCCGTCGCCGTCCAGGTCTCCGTAGCCGAAGTCGGCGATGTACCCTTCCGTGGTCCCGCTTTGCCAGACCCGGACGAAGGCACCGTCCCGCCAGCGGAGGCGATGCACACGGCCGCGGTCGAACAGCGTCGCCGCCAGGCGGGGCAAGATCCCTCGCGCTTGCTGAAGCACGGGGAGGAGGTTCTCGTACACGAGCACCTCAGGGGCCGTCGTCCCGGGCACGGGGACCACCCGCCCGGCCACCCGAGCGACGAGGGAATCGCCACCGCCCTGACGGCGGGCCCCGCCGGCCGGATTGAACTCGAAGGTGACGGCCGAGCCGCCCAGCGGATCGCTGCTGGTCCAGAGGCGCTGCCCGCGCGCGGTCCACGCGCTCAGCCGGTAATCGTCGGTGAACGCGACGATGTCCGGGTCCTGACCGCCCGACAGCCGGACGAGCGCGAGCCCGTAGATGCTCACGCCGCGCGGCACCCGCAGCCGCGCTCCTTCCTGGAACTGCTCGCCGTCCCACTGGAGCCGCCGGACGTCCGGCTCGAACGGCTCGGTCTCGCCGGCGTCCTGCTCGAGCAGCCAGTCCTCGGTCCCCACGCGAATCACCCGCAGGTAGCGGCCGCTCGTTTCGTGGAGGACCCGGAACCCGTCGCTGCCCCACTCGAGCACGCGGGCGTGCACCCCGAGGCGGCCCTCGCCGCGCTGGTCGACGACGACCAGCTGCGTCCGGCCGGGCGTGGCGACGGGCGCGGCGTCGACCGACAGGACGAGGCCGCCGACCCGGTAGCTCAGGCCTTCCACGGGGACCGGGGCCCCCCCCTCTCCGGTGCGATACGCCGTCAACGTTTGCTCGTCGCCCACGATCAGCTCGCCCCGGCCATCCCCGTCCACGTCGCCCAGCGCGAGGGCGCGGACCACCCCGTCCAGGGGATATCGGCGCTCGAGCTCGGGGGTCTGCTCCCACACGAACCGGGGCGGGTAGGCGGCCGTGATCAGCGGTGTGCGGGTCGTCACCAGCTGATCCCCGGTGGTGCCGGAGATCCACGCGGTCTCGAGGACCCGCGTCGTTCCCTCGCGCGTGAGCCGGGACGTGAGCACCGCGACCCCGCCGAGCCGCCGGGTGACCTCGAGCGGGGACGGGCCCGAGCCCCGCTCCCGCCCGACGACCTCCAGGACGCGCTGGGGTTCGACGGCCAGGAAACGCCCGGTCTTCTCGAGGAGGGCGGAGAAGCGCGCCACCAGCAAGAGCTGCGTCTGATCGGCGCTGTCGAACGGAGCCTGGACGCCGAGGGTCGGCAGGACCGCCACGGGCAGGCGACCGGCGGTGATCCGGACGCCGTCCCCGGGGATCGGCGCGGGGCGCTCGGCCAGGGGCACCAGACGGCCCGACGCGCCCGTCGGCTCGACGGCCGTCACCACGACCGTTCCGAGCACCAACTCCGTGTGCCCCAGCGGCTGGTTCGTGACGGGGTGGCGAAACACCTCGCCGCGGCGGAACACACTCAACTCGAGCCCCGGGCGGAGGCGGTCCACGCCGGGCCCCTCGATCCGGACGCCCTCGGGGCCCACCGACGCGATCTGCGCCTCGACCTTGGGGAACGCCGCCGCGAGCTCGTCGGCCACCTTCTGGTAGGTCGTGCCCAGGTCCTGCAGGACGTCGGCCCGCACCGAGCCGAGCGGGGCGAGCAGGGCGACGAGCAGGATCGCGGCCCGGGCCGCCCGGCGCGGGCTCAAAACGCCACCGAGCCACGATGGACGCCGAACACCGCGCGGAGGCGCCCGCAGATCTCCCCGAGGGTGATGTCGGCTCGCACCGCGTCGAGAAGGCGCGGCACGAGGTTGTCCGTGCCGCGGGCCGCCCGCTCCACCTCGTCGATGGCGCGCGCCGCCCGGTCCGGGTCCCGGCGCCGCCGAAGATCGGCCAGACGCTCGGCCTGGCGGGCTTCCACCGCGGGATCGGGCCGGAAGAGCGCGGCCGGGGCCGGCGTGTCCGTGACGAACTCGTTGACACCGACCACGACCCGAGCCCGCGTCTCGACCTCCTGCTGGTAGCGGTACGCGGCGTCCTGAATCTCGCGCTGCATGAAGGGGATCGCGGCCACCGCGCCCCCCAGCCCCTCGATCTTGTCGAGGTAGGCGAGGGCCGCGTCCTCGATGTCCCGCGTGAGGCGCTCGACCAGGTAGGCGCCGCCCAGGGGATCGACGCTCGACGCCACGCCCGATTCGTGCGCGAGGATCTGCTGGGTCCGGAGCGCGGTCCGCACCGCGGCCTCGGATGGCAGCGACAGCGCCTCGTCCATCGAGTTCGTGTGGAGCGACTGACAGCCGCCGAGGATGGCCGCCAGCGCCTGGACCGTCACCCGCACGATGTTGTTCTCCGGCTGCTGCGCCGTCAGCATGGACCCCGCGGTCTGGGCGTGGAAGCGGAGCGCCCAGGCGCGGGGATCCCGCGCGCCGAATCGCTCGCGCATCAGGCGCGCCCAGAGCCGCCGGGCGGCCCGGAACTTGGCGACCTCCTCGAGCAGGTCGTTGTGCGCGTTGAAGAAGAAGGAGAGCTGCGGGGCGAACGCGTCCACCGCGAGGCCCGCCGCCTGCGCCGCCTGCAGGTACGCCACGCCGTTGGCCAGCGTGAAGGCGACCTCCTGCACCGCGGTGCAGCCGGCCTCCCGCACGTGGTAGCCGGAGATGGAGATCGTGTTCCAGCGGGGCAAGTGGTCCTTGCAGTAGGCGAAGACGTCGGTGACGAGCCGGAGCGACGGCCCCGGCGGGAAGATGTAGGTGCCCCGCGCAATGAACTCCTTGAGGATGTCGTTCTGCACGGTCCCGGTCAGCTTCGCCGCGGGCACGCCCTGGCGCTCGGCCACGGCCACGTAGAGCGCCAGGAGAATCGCCGCGGTGGCGTTGATCGTCATGGACGTCGAGACCCGGTCGAGCGGCAGGTCCCGGAGCAGCTCCGCCATGTCGTGGACGCTCGAGATCGACACGCCCACTCGCCCGACCTCGCTCCGCGCCTCCGGCGCGTCGGCGTCGTGGCCCATCTGGGTCGGGAGGTCGAAGGCCACCGACAGCCCCGTCTGCCCCTGGCCGAGCAGGTAGTGGAATCGCCGGTTCGTCTCGGCCGCCGTTCCGAAGCCTGCGTACTGCCGCATGGTCCAGAGACGCCCGCGGTACATCGTCGGCTGGACGCCCCGGGTGTAGGGATACTCGCCCGGGAAGCCGAGCTCGCCGAGATAGTCGAGGCTCGCGAGGTCGGCCGGGGTCACTAGGCGCGGCACCGGAGCGCCCCAGGACGTCTCGAGCGGGGCGCGCTCGGGAGTCCGCTCGACCGCGGGTCGGAGCGTCTCGCGCTCCCACCGCGCCAGGGCGGCCTCGAGCCGCGACGGCCGCGGCGGGGGACGGCCGGGCGGGTGCTCGGGAGACGTCATAGCGGCAGGTTCCCGTGCTTGCGCGGCGGGTTCTGGTCGCGCTTGGTCCGGAGCAGCTCGAGGGCGGCGCAGAGCCGCCGGCGGGTCTCCCGCGGCTCGATGACGTCGTCGACGTACCCGCGCTCGGCGGCCACGTAGGGGTTGGCGAACTTCCCGCGGAACTCGGCGACGCGCTCGGCGCGGAAGCGCGCCGGATCGTCGGCCTCCCCGAGCTCGCGCCGGTAGAGGATGTTCACCGCGCCCTCCGGCCCCATGACGGCGATCTCCGCGGTCGGAAAGGCGAGGTTGACGTCGCCGCGGATGTGCTTCGACGACATGACGCAGTACGCCCCGCCGTACGCCTTCCGGGCGATGACGGTGAGCTTCGGCACCGTCGCCTCGGCGAAGGCGTAGAGGAGCTTCGCGCCGTGCTTGATGATCCCTCCGTACTCCTGCCCCGTGCCGGGCAGGAAGCCCGGCACGTCCTCGAAGGTCACCAGCGGGATGTTGAAGCAGTCGCAAAACCGCACGAAGCGCGCGCCCTTGAGCGACGCCGCGATGTCGAGGCACCCGGCCAGGTGCGCCGGCTGGTTGGCCACGATCCCGACCGGGCGGCCGCCCAGGCGCCCGAACCCCACGACCAGGTTCGGCGCGTACTCGGCGTGGACCTCGAAGAAATGCTGATCGTCCAGGACCGTCTGGATCAGCTCCTTCATGTCGTACGGCTTGCTGGGGTTGTCCGGCACCAGGCGTTGGAGGGCGTCGTCCATCCGGTCCGGCGGGTCGGTGGTCGGGCGGAGGGGGGGATCCTCGAGGTTGTTGGGCGGGAGGAACCCGAGGAGCTCCCGGACCCCTTCGAGGCAGGCCTGCTCGCTCTCGGCCGCGAAGTGGGCCACCCCTGACGTGCGAGCGTGCGTCTCGGCGCCGCCCAGCTCCTCGAACGTGACCTCCTCGTGGGTGACGGACCTGATGACCTCGGGTCCCGTCACGAACATGTAGGAGGAGCCGCGCACCATGAAGATGAAGTCGGTGATCGCCGGCGAGTAGACGGCGCCGCCGGCGCACGGGCCCATGATCGCCGAGAGCTGGGGGACCACGCCCGAGGCGAGCACGTTCCGCAGGAAGATGTCGGCGTAGCCCGCGAGGGAGACGACGCCCTCCTGGATGCGGGCGCCGCCCGAATCGTTGAGGCCGACGATCGGCACCCCGACCTTCAGCGCGAGGTCCATGATCTTGCAGATCTTCTGCGCGTAGGTCAGCGAGAGCGAGCCCCCGAAGACCGTGAAATCCTGGGCGAAGACGTACACCGGGCGCCCGTCGATGCGGGCCGATCCGGTGACGACCCCGTCGCCCGGCACGCGCTGGGCCGCCATTCCGAAGTCCGTCGCCTGGTGGACGACGTACCGGTCCAGCTCCTCGAAGGATCCCTTGTCGACGAGTCCCGCGATGCGCTCGCGGGCGGTGCGCTTGCCGGCGGCGTGCTGCCGCGCCACTCGCTCCGGACCCCCGCCGAGCTCCGCGGCGGCGCGCAGTCGGGCCAGCTGGGCGAACCGCTCGTCGAGGCTCAACCGGTCCGCCCAGGGGGAGAGCACGCACGGACAGCCAGGCAGCGAAACATCGGTTGACCAGTATACGGGGCCGGCCGAGAGAGCGTCAAACGTCGGAACGCCTGAATTTGACGGGGCCCCCGGCCCTCTGTTACGGTGAGGGCTCAACCTCGCGACGCCAAAGGGGCCTCTCGGTGCTACAGGTCGCCGCGCTGATCGCCAGCCTCGCCTTTCTCGCGCTCGTGATCGCGGTCATCCCGGCTCTCCTCCAGGTGGCCCGGACGGCGCGCGCGGCGGAGCAGACGCTCGCCACGGTGGACCACGAGATCCGGCCCCTGACCAGCCAGATTCAGGCCCTGCTCCAGGAGCATCGGGGGCTGGCCCAGCAAGCGACGCGGGACCTCCGCCAGGTCGAAGGCGTCGTCGTAATGGCCCAGGACGTCCTGGCGCGCCTCACGAGCCTCACGAGCCTGCTCGGGAGCTTCGGGACCGTGGGACGCGTCGTCGGCGTGGCGCGCGGGCTACAGAAGGGGCTTGACGTGTTCGTCCACCGCCTGGCCCGCCGCGGTGGCAAGGGGTGACTCATGAGTGATGAGCGTGACGACCTGAACTTCCTCGGAGCGTTGGGCCTCCTGGCCGTGGGCGCCGTCGTCGGCGCCGCCGTCGCCCTCCTCCTCGCGCCAAGGACGGGCGACGAGACCCGTGAGCTTCTACGCGAAAGGAGCTCGGACCTGGCGAAGCAGGCTCGGGAGCGGGGCTCGGAGTGGGCGCGCCGGGCGCAGGAGACGATGGGCGAAGCGCAGACCCGGGCCCAGGAGTACCTCGGTCGCGGTCGCGAGGCCGTCGAGGACACCTCGGCACAGCTGAAGGCGGCGTTCGAGGCCGGGCGCGGCGCCATGCGCGAGGAGATCGCGCGCCTGCGCGGCCGGGACGAGCCGCTCGAGGGCGTCTAGCCCCCGCGTCGACCGGCGATCGCCGGCTAGAGGTGGATGGCCTGCCCCATCGCGTCGAGGGCGGCCTCCATGACCGCCTCCGCCATGGTGGGGTGGGCGTGGATGGTGTGGGCCACTTCCTCGACGGTCGTCTCGAGCGTCTTCCCCAGCCCGAACTCCGCGATCAGCTCGGTCGCCTCGGCGCCCAGGATGTGCGCTCCGAGAATCTCGCCGGTGTCCGCGGCGGCCACGATCTTCACGAGGCCCTCCGGCTCGGCCAGCGCCTGCGCCTTGCCGTTCGCGAGGAACATGTACTTCCCCACCTTGACCTCTCGCCCGGCGGCGCGCGCCTGGGCCTCGGTGAGCCCGAGGCTCGCGACCTGGGGGTGACAGTAGGTGCAGCTCGGGATCGCCCGGTAGTCCACCGGCCGGACGGGATGGCCGGCGATCGCCTCGGCCGCGACGACGCCCTCGGCGCTCGCCTTGTGGGCCAGGAGCGGAGGGCCGGCGACGTCCCCGATGGCGTAGAGTCCCGGCAGTGACGTCTCCATCCGGGGCGAGACCTTGACGAAGCCCCGCTCCATCGCCACCCCGAGCCGCTCCAGCCCGAGCCCCTGCGTCTGGGCGCCGCGGCCCACGGCCATCAGCACGACGGCGGCCTCCAGGCGCGCCGCCTGGCCCTCGTGCTCGATCTCCACCGTCATGCCGTGCCGGCCCGGCTTGACGGCCTGGACCTTGGCTCCCGCGCGGACCTCGATCTTCCGCTTAGCGAAGCTCCGCGCGAGAAGCTTCGAGATCTCCTCGTCCTCGATCGGAAGCAGGCGCGGCAGCGCCTCCACCACGGTGACCTGCACTCCGTAGGCCGCGAAGACGTCGGCGAACTCGACGCCGACGGCGCCGGCGCCGATGACGATGACCGAGGGCGGCAGCCGGTCGAGCCGGAGCGCCTCGTCCGAGCTGATCACGCGCGTGCCGTCCAGGGCCATGCCGGGTAAGCTCTTCGGTGCGGCGCCCGTGGCCACGATCACCGCGCGCGCCTCGAGCGTGCGCGTGCTCCCGTCCGCCGCCTTCACCTGGACCGCGCCCGGCCCGGCGAGCTCGCCACGCCCTGGGATCAGGGTGATCTTGTTCTTGCGGAAGAGGAACTCCACCCCCTTCGACATCCGCTCGGCGACTTGCCGGCTCCGGCCGTGGGCCACCGCGTAGTCGGCGCGGAGGTTGTCGAACGCCACGCCGAACTCGGCGGCCCGGTGGAACAGCTGGAGGACCTCGGCGTTCCGGAGGAGCGCCTTGGTCGGGATGCACCCCCAGTTGAGGCAGATCCCGCCGGGACGGTCCGCCTCGACGACCGCGACCCGCTGCCCGAGCTGCGCCGCCCGGATCGCCGCGACGTAGCCGCCGGGGCCCGAGCCGACGACGACGACGTCGAGCCGCTCGCTCGCCATCACTGGTCGTGGGGGGGGGGGGGGGGGGGGGGGGGG
>JBIOVM010000011.1:0-33840 GCA_044867785.1 Candidatus Rokuibacteriota bacterium
CCTCATGCCCGACCTCCCGCGGATGCGCGATCGGTTCCCGATGTTCTACGTGGCGGCCATCGGCGCCGCGCGGCCCGCGTGAGACGCCCCCTGAGGTAGGCCGGCCTCCCGGGACACGGCCCCGGAAAGCGCGCCGCGGGACCTGGGACCGTCCCGGTCAGGCGGCGGGTGACCGTAGGATAGTTGACACTTCTCCGCGGTTGGGGCTTCCCAAGCTCATCACTCCCCGGACGGCCCTTCCCATCACGTCACCGGAAACCAGCGTCGTAATTGACGAGGCTGGACAAGGCACGCGCGTTGCTCCGGGCCACCCCGAGCAGCGTGGCGGCCGCGGTTCGTCACCAGACGCCGCCTCGGGGAGGAAGCTCATGTCTAGACTCGCGCCGTTCGGGGACCTGGATGGGCCTGGGAGTCGTGCTCGCGGTCGGGCTCGCGACGGGAGTGCCGAGCGTCGGAAGCGCGCAGAGCGGCGATTCCGGCGTCCTCTACGCGTGCGTGGACGAGGACTCGCGAGGCAACCCGAGCGGGTACGTTCGCATCGTCCGGCCCAACGACAAGTGCAGCCGGAACGAGGTTCGGCTGACGTTGAACACCATGGGCACGCCCGGTCCCGCCGGACCGCCCGGCCCGCAGGGACCTCCCGGGCCGATGGGGCCCGAAGGCCCGTCGAGCGAGGAGGGCTACGGCGCCATCGCCGGCACGGTCTTGATGTGCGACGGCGGAGATGGACGCGGCGTGGCGGGCTCGTTGGCGTACGTGACCGGGCAGTCCGTGGTGGCGATCACGAGCGACACGGGGGCGTTCACGCTCAGCCACTTGCCCCCGGGGACCTACGACGTGACTCTCGAGGTGCCGGGTCTCTCCGAGACGGCGGTCGTGTCGGGCGTCTCGGTGGACGCCGGCGACCTGAAGAACGTCGGCACGACCACGATCTGCTTCACGGACTGAGCACGACGCGGCCACCGGCGGCCGGGGGGTCGGCCGCCCGGCAGCGGCCTCAGTTCAGGACGCGCTCGTAGCGGCCGTACTCCCGCGCGGCGTCCATGAACCACTGGACGATGTCGGGACTCGATCGCGGGGGAATCTCGCAGGACGTCGAGAGGATGAAGCCGGACCGACCGGCGGCCGTGTCGACGCAGCGCCGGACCTCCGCCTCGATCTCGGCTCGCGACGCCCGCTCGAACAGGGTGGCGTCGACGTTTCCGATCGCCACCACCCGGCCGCGGGCCACCTCCATGAACCGCTCGAGCTGGTCCACGTGGAGCTTCGGGTCGGCCTGCTGGTCCAGGTCGAACGACACCGTCGTGAAGCCGCAGCGGACCAGATCCTCGTAGATCGGATAGGTCGTCCCGCAGATGTGGGTGGTGAGCCCGACCTTCTGCGCCTTGAAGTGGTCCACCAGGTCCTTGTGGTAGGGAGCGATGAACTCCCGGTAGTTGTCGGGCGAGATGAGGCTGATGGACGCGGTGGGCTCGGAGAACGAGAGCCCGATCTTCGTCCCGGCGATCGCGTCGCCCCAGCGCTTGCAGTACTCGGTGGTGAACCGCATCAGCTCGTGGATGAACTGCGGATCCTCGAAGGTGTCGAGGAGCATCACCTCGGGGTTGCGCATCAGCATGGCGATGGTCCAGGGGCCCACCGCGACGGCGCCGACGGCGGTCGGGAACTTGGCGGCCACCAGACCCTCGCAGAGCTCGAGGAAGCCGGGGAGTCGGGCGTCTTTCCGCGGATCGGGGATCGGGAGGCGCGCCAGCGCCCCCTTGTCCTCCTGGAGGACGTGGGTCTCGATCGACGGGACGACGTAGTCCGAATACTTGACGCCGCAGCCCGTCGCCTCCGCCTCCTTCGCGAGGTCGTTGTACGCGAGCACCACGTCGGGCTGGTAGCGGTCGTAGTAGTTGAGCATGGCCTTGATGGCCTTGGAGGGCGTGGTGCAGTACTCCTCGATCGACAGGCCGTCGAGGGTGCCGGCGAAGGACGCGACGATCGGATAGACGGGCACGCGATCGGTGAAGCTTCGCTTGTAGGCCGCCACCACGTGGTCCCGTCCCGTGTACCGGGCCTTGCCCCGCTCCGCGTCCCAGAGGCGATTCACCTCCATGTACCTCGGCGGGAGCTTGGCCTCGTACTCCATGAACTGGGTGATCGGGTAGCGGATGCCGCCCCGGTGCGTGCCTTCGAGGCCCTCGACGATGTCGGGCATCCACGACCAGGGGATCGCGAAGGCCATCTCGTGATCCTGGGTCTGCCCGAAGATCCGGTCACCCGAGCACGGCAGGATGACCTGGGGTTGTCCCGTCTGCATGGTCGTCACGACGATGTCGGCGCAGACGATCCGCCCCTGGAACGACGACGCGAGCCGTCCGCCGGTCTTCCAGAGCGCGGCCTGCGTGAGCCGCATGACCTGCGCCGGGTTCCCGTAGACGACCACGACGTCGGGTTCGAACGTCGCCCGCTCCAGCGGGGCGACCAGGAGCGCGTGGTACTCGCCGGGGGCGAACTTGTCCACCGCCGCCTCGGACCGCGCGCCCGCCTCCTTGCTCGCCGTGTACATGCCCTCGCAGAGCGTGCCCGAGTTGTAGAGATGGGTCGGGCGGTCGAACCCGAGCGCGGTGATGCCCAGCGAACAGATGCTGTCGTCGCGCGTCAGCGCGATCGTCCACCCGTAGCGGCGCGCCATGTCGATGACCTGGCAGTTCATCGACAGCTTCCCGAAGTCCCGGGCCGGCCGCCGGGCCCGCTCGGGAATGGGCTCGCCGGGACGCAGCATCCGGACCGCCACCGGGAAGGTCTGCGGCCGGATGTACGTCTGCAGCGCCTGCTCGGCCGTCTTGGCGTCCATCATGGTCCGAGCCTACCCGGGGGGTGGAGGGCTGTCAACAAACGCGCCCTCTTGCGCGCCCGATCTCGAGGTTGGATGCTGGGCGCGAGCCGGAGCCGGAAATCGGATGGCGAGGCGATCGACGTGGCGCGCGATCCTCACGGCGGCCGTGGTGTGCCTCGCGACGACGTCGGGAGCCCAGACGAGCCCGCCGCCGCTCCACGGGCCGGCCCCGAACTTCGCCCTCACGACCCAACAGAACGACCGCCTCTGGCTCACCCAGCTGCGCGGCCGCGCCGTCGTCCTCGGCTTCGGCTGCGCCGCTTGCGGCGCGTGCCCGGAGATCGTGCCACGGCTATCGGAGATCGCGCGCGGCCTGGACGACGCGCCGGGCCGGCGCGTCTTCTTCGCGCTGGTGACGCTGGATCCCGACCGGGACAGTCCCGCGGCCCTCCGGGAGTTCGGTCGGGCACGCGGTCTCCGGGCGCCGGCGTGGCTCTTCCTCACCGAGGATCGCGCGGGCCAGGTCGAGGCCGTCATGCGCCGGTACGGTGTCACGGTGCGGCGGACGGGGGAGCGCGTCGAGGCGGACTGCACCGTCACGCTGATCGACGGCGACGGCCGGATCCGGGCCCGCTACGACCTCGGCGCCCTCGGCGTGCTCGACCGGGACCTCCGCAGCCTCCTCGGGCTCCCGGCATCCCGCTGACCCGGGGTCTCGTGTCGCTCGCGCCCCGGATGCTACGATGGCCGTGATGGGTCGGCTTCAGCTGCTCGTGCTGCTCTACGTGGCGCTCGATTTCGCGAACCCCCTCATGCCAGGCGCCGTGCGGTTCGAGTCCGGCTCCATCGAGTCCGTCCAGGCGGACCGCGCGGGGCGCGAAGCGGTCGCGGCCACGCCGGCTCCCTCGGCGCTCGAGACCGCGGCTCGGCTCCCGCCGGATCCCGAAACTCGGCCGCGGATCGCCGCGCCGGACCGGCCTCGCCCGGATTGGCGCGACGTCCGGCGATCGCCGTCATCGCACGCCAGCTCCTCGCCGTCGCCGGCGGAAGACCACTAGCCCCGTCTTCTCGGCTCGCGTTTTGGTGGCGTCGCGGCGTCGAGCCCGGCGCGCGAGACTCGATTCCACCGGGTGCGACCCCCGCACCCGTCGAGGAGGTGGCCATGGGCAAGGTCGGGCGATTCGTCACCGATCCGAAGGCCGGCGCCTACTGCCAGATCACGCTGGACAGCGGCGAGAAGATCCTGGTCAATCACGACAAGGGTGGATTCAAGGGCGGTCACCTGAGCATCGCCACGACGAAGTGGATGGGTCTGGCGAGCGGCGAGACCCTCTTCACGCTCGACCTGGACACGTCGGCGGGCAAGGCGGCGCTCGCGCGCCTGACCGCGGGAGCGCCGGAGGGGAGCGCCCGCGCCACTCCGCTCGGGGGGCTCGTCGAGCACGTGAAGGATTGCCGGTCGGCGGACGAGGTGCGCGCACGGTGCGCGACGCTCGCCCCCTAGTCTCCGCGCAGACGTCTTGGACGACCTGTCGACCGTGGAGCGTCCGGTCGGGGGGTGATCAGCTGGCCGGAAGCGTGGGGCCGCGGTCGCCCTGCTCGGGAAGGCGCGCCAGCTCGCCCAGCAGGCGGCCCGCCCAGCGGTAGATGTTGTACTCCCGCACCGTCTGGCGCATGCGCGCCATCCGGCTCCGGCGCTCACCGGGCGGCATCTCGACCGCGCGTCGGATGGCCTCCGCCATCTCGTCGACGTCGTAGGGATTGACGAGAAGGGCGTCCCGCAGCTCTCGCGCGGCGCCGGTGAAGCGGCTCAGGATGAGCACACCGTCCTCGTCGTCGCGCACCGTCACGAATTCCTTGGCCACCAGGTTCATCCCGTCGTGGAGCGAGGTCACCATGCAGAAGTCCGCCCAGCGATAGAACGGCCAGACGTTCCGGTGGTCGTGATGGCCCTTGAGGAGGACGATCGGCCGCCAGCTGCCGCTCCCCAGTTCTCCGTTGATCTGGCCGACGATCTGGTCGAGCTCCTCCTCCAGGGCGTGGTACCGCGGGATTCGGCTGCGACTCGGCGCCGCCAGCTGGACGAACGTCAGGCGCCCCCGATAGCCGGGGTGTTGCGTGAAGAATCGGCGGATCGCCGCGAACCGCTCGGGCAGCCCCTTGGTGTAGTCGATGCGCTCCACGCCGACGCCCAGGAACTCGACGTCGATTCCGAGCTCCTGGAGGAGCGCCGCCCGGCTGGTGGCCGGGGGCTCGTCGATGAACCGGGGCGCCACGCTGATGGGGAAGGGTTTCACGAGCGTGACGTGCTGGCTGCGGACGACCGAGAAGTGCTCCCAGTCGATGCGGGCCTCGACGACGCGGTCGACGGTCTCCAGGAAGTTGTTGCAGTGGAACTGGGTGTGGAAGCCCACGAGGTCCGCGCCGAGCATCCCGTCGAGGATCTCCGTCTGCCAGGGGCAGATTCCGAACGCTTCCGGGTTCGGCCACGGGATGTGCCAGAACAGGCCGACGTGGGCGTCGGGGCGCTTGTCCTTGATGAATCGCGGCAGCAGTGCGAAGTGATAGTCCTGGATCAGCACCGCCGGATCGTCGGTCTCGGCGATCACCTCGAGCACCGCGTCGGCAAACTTCGCGTTGACGGCCGCGTAGTGGCGCCAGTCCTCGGGCCGGAACGTGGGCCGCGCGTGAACGATGTGGCAGAGTGGCCAGATCCCTTCATTGGCGAAGCCGTAGTAGTACCCCGCCTCCTCGTCCTCGGAGAGCCAGATCCGCTTGAGCGAGTACCGCGGCGCCTCGGGCGGGAGCTTGATCATCCCGCGCTCGTCGACGCCCTCACGGTCGGCGTCGCCGCTGGCGTGCGCGATCCAGACGCCGCCACAGGCGCGCATCACCGGCTCCATCGCCGTCACCACGCCGCTGGCGGGCGTGAGCGACACGACCTGGCGACCGCGCCACACGTGGCTCACCGGCTCGCGGTTCGAGACGACGACGAGGGGCCGATCGCCGAGCCGCGCGCGGGAGAACTGCGCGAGCCGCTCTTCCGTCCACACCGCCTCGCCGCGGAGTCGGAGCCGCGCCTCCTCGGCGATCGCCATCCGCGCCTTGGCGAGCGTCCGGCCCAGATCGCTGACCTCGGTCGCGAGCGGGCCGAAGAGCTCGCTGTCCGGGATCGGCGGCGGCGGCACCGGCTGGCCCGCGCGCAGCTGGTGCGCCCACTCGGCCAACCGGCGCAAGGGATGGGTCACGCTGCGGCGCACGACCACGAGGGTGACGAGGCTCAGCAAGATCACCAGCACGGCGAAGCGGATCGCGTGCAGCCGCGCCAGGTCTCCCAGCTCGCGATCGATGTGCGTCGCGTCCTGGAGAATGACGAGCGCGCCGCGCGCCCGCTGATCGTCCACCAGAGGCACCACGTAGTAGTGGGTCTCGCGCCCGGCCAGCGTGTGGAACCCCTGCTTGGGCCCGACGTCCGTGAGAGCCATGGCCACGGCCGGCAGGGGCGCCTGGAGAAGGCGGGCCCAGGCCGACGTCACCGCGACGAGGGACCCCGAGCGGTCGTAGACGGCGACGCCCCGCGCGGAAGTGCCGAAGCGCTGGATGATCCGCTCGAGCTGCGTGCGAGAGCCGCGATCGATGAGCGGCTCGACGGCCTCCTTGAGGCCTTCGCCGAGGAGCCACGCGCGGCGCTCCATCTCGGTGGACAGACGCGTGCGCTCACGTGCCACCGAGACGTAGGCGAACGCCCCGAGGACAACCATGATGGTCAGCCAGATCGCTGCCAGCAGGCGCAGGTTCAAGCGCATGCCCAATCAGTATACTCAAGACCGGCCTGGGCCGAGCAGTCCCGGCCGAGCGCCGTGCCATGCCGACGGTTTGCGCGACGATTGGGGGAACGATGAGGTCCAGGGTCTGGATGGTCCTGACGATGCTGGCCGCGCTGCCGAGTCTCTTCCCGGGCGAAGCCCGTGCCCAGGGCAGCCTCGTGCTCTACTGCAGCGTGCTCATCGACTGGTGTCAGCTGGCGACCACCGAGTTCGAGCGTGCGACCGGGATCCGCGTCACGTTGAGCCAGAAGGGCTCGGGCGAGACGTTCGCCCAGCTCCGCGCCGAGGCCGCGAATCCGCGGGCGGACGTCTGGTGGGGCGGCACCGGCGATCCTCATCTCCAGGCGGCGGAGCTGGGGCTGACCGAGGCGTACCGGTCCCCGCGCCTGGGCGAGCTGCATCCGTGGGCCCAGCGGCAGGCGGAGCAGTCGGGGTTCCGCACCGTCGGCATCTACGCGGGCGCCCTCGGGTTCGCCTACAACACGTCGGTGCTCGCCACCAAGCGGCTTCCGGAGCCGCGGTGCTGGAAAGATCTCACGCGCGCCGAATACCGTGACGAGGTGCAGATCTCGAATCCCGCGTCGTCGGGCACCGCCTATACCGCGGTCGCGACCTTGGTGCAGCTGTTCGGCGAGGACGCGGCCCTGGCGTATTTGAAGCAGCTCCACCGGAACGTGAGCCAGTACACGCGCTCGGGTCCGGCGCCGGCCCGGAACGTCGCCCGCGGCGAGGCGGGGATCGGGGTCATGTTCCTCCACGACGCGGTGGCGGAGGCCGTGGAGGGCTTTCCGGTCAAGACGGTGGCGCCTTGCGAGGGCACCGGGTACGAGATCGGCTCCATGAGCCTCGTCAAGGGCGGCAAGAATCCCGAGAGCGCCCGCAGATGGTACGAGTGGGCGCTCTCGCCGGAGGCGCAGGCGCTGGCGGCCCGCGCCAAGTCGTTCCAAGTGCCCTCGAACCGGTCGGCTCCGCCTCCTCAGCACGCCCCGCGGCTGGCAGACATGAAGCTGATCGACTACGACTTCGCCCGGTACGGCGCCTCGGCCGAGCGGCAGCGCTTGATCCAGCGGTGGGAGCGGGAGGTCGGCTCTCAGCCCAGGTGAACCGCGGGCCAGCGACGCCCGTCGCGTCTCCAGCCTGGTCACGAGCGGCGAGGAGGCCTATAATTCCCCCGCGCTCGCGAAGCCGGCGGTGTCAGGGGGAAGCTCGGTGAAGAGCAAGGACCTCCTCGTCGCACTGTTCGCGCTCGGCCTGGTGCTGCTGTCCTGGCCATTCCTGACCGTGGTCAACGGCGCCGACGCCGTCCTCGGGATCCCTCGCCTCGTGCTGTACCTGTTCGCCGTGTGGGCGGGGATCATCGGGGTCCTGTTCTGGCTGACCGGCGGACGGGACTCGGGCTGGTGAGGGGGAACCTAGCCCCGGAGCGGGGGCGATGAGCTGGCTCGACTACGGCCCGCTGCTCTCGATCGTCGTCGGCTACCTCCTCTTCCTGTTCGGGATCGCGTACTGGGCGGAGCGGAGCCGTCGCCTGCGGCATCCCCGCCTCCAGATGCTGACCTACGTCCTCACCGCATCCGTGTACTGCACCGCGTGGACGTTCTACGGCAGCGTCGGGCTGGCCGCGAACCGGGGGCTCGAGTTCCTCACGATCTACCTCGGCCCGGCGCTCATGGCGCTTCTCTGGCCGGTGCTCCTGCGCCGGCTCGTCCGCGTAGCCAAGGAGCAGCGGATCACCTCGATCTCCGACTTCATCTCGAGCCGGTACGGGAAGTCCGCGCCGCTCGGCGCTCTGGTGGCCGGACTGGTCGTTCTGGGTCTGATCCCGTACATCGCGCTGCAGCTCCAGGCGGTCTCCCAGTCGTTCAAGCTGATCCTCCAGCAGGAGACGATCCTGGAGCTCTTCGATCCGACGCTCCTCGTGGCGGTGGTGCTGGGGGTGTTCGGGATCCTGTTCGGCGCGCGGAATCCCGACTTCACGCAGGCCCAGCGGGGGCTCCTCTCGGCGGTGGCCGTCGAGTCGGTGGTGAAGCTGCTCGCGTTCCTGATCGTGGGCGCCTGGGTCACGTGGGTCCTCTTCGACGGGATCGGCGACATCTTCGGCCGGGCGCTGGCGGACCCCGAGCTCCGGCGTTTGCTCACGCTCGGGGACGCGCCCACCGCGTCCTTCGTCCGGTGGGCGTCGCTACTCCTGATCTCGATGATGGCGGTGATGTTCCTGCCGCGGCAGTTCCACGTCCTGGTCGTGCAGAACCAGGACGAGCGCCACGTCGCCGCCGCATCGTGGATGTTCCCGCTCTATCTCTGGCTCATCAACCTGTTCGTCCTCCCCATCGCCTTCGCGGGACTCCTCCTCTTGCCGCGCGATCAGGCCGACCACTTCGTGCTCATGCTGCCGCTGTCCGCGGAGAACCCCGGCCTCTCGATCATCGTCTTCCTGGGCGGCTTCTCCGCCGCCACCGCGATGATCGTGGTCGACTCCCTGGCGCTGTCGAAGATGCTGACCAACGACATCGTCGTCCCGATCCTCCTGCGGAACCGCAGCCGCGATCTCTACCGCGCCAGCCTCCGGGCGATGCGGTTCTCGATTCTGCTCGTCGTCTTCCTCGGCTACGGGTGGGCGGCGCTGGCGGGCGGGCGATTCCTGCTGGTCGAGATGGGGTTGCTCTCGTTCGTGGCCGTCACGCAGTGCGCGCCGGCCATTCTGCTCGGCCTGGTGTGGCCGCGCGGCAACCGCCGCGGAGCCTTCACCGGCATCTCGGCCGGCTTCGGCTTGTGGTTTTACACGCTGATCATCCCCGCTCTGGTCAAGGAGGGCGTGCTCGGTCCGGGGATCCTGGACGCCGGGCCTTTCGGTCAGGGCTGGCTGCGCCCCACCCAGCTGTTCGGCCTGGCCGGCCTCGATTCGGTCAGCCACGGGCTCTTCTGGTCCCTGTTGGCCAACCTGACCGGATACGCGTTGGTCTCCCTCGCCACGCGTCAGGACGCGGAGGAGCGGGTGCAGGCGGCGGCGTTCACCGGGCGCTTCCCGGGCGCCCCGACCATGCCGGTCGAGACGATCCTCACGCCCGGGGACATCGAGCGCCTCGTCCACCACTATGTGGGTGGCCCCGACGCGGCGATCATCGCCGGGGAGATCCTCGGCACGAAGGCGCCCGACGAGCTCACGCCGCCCGAGCTGCTCGAGTTGCGAATCCGCCTCGAGAAGCGCTTGGCCGCCTCGCTCGGCGCGGCGGCGGCGCGCTTCATCGTGGAAGATCGCATCACCCTGTCGAAGGGCGAGGCGGAACGCCTGGTGGAGTCCTTCCAGGAGCTCCGGCAGTCGCTCCGAACGACCGAGGAGGAAGCGCGCCGCATCGAGCGGCTCCTGGCGAGCGTGGTGCGGAGCGTAGACGACTGCATCGTCACGACGGACATCCGCGGACGGCTCGTGACCGTCAATGCCGCCGGGGAGCGACTGTTCGGGGCCTCCCAGGCCGAGCTATCCGGCGCTCCGTGGTGGGAGCTCCTCGGGGCGGGCGCGTCCGGCGCCCGGGCGGGCGGAGCGCTCAACGGCGCCTACGCGTGGAAGGGCGACGTCCGGGCGCGCACGCGCGGAGGACGGGAGTTCCCGGCGCATCTGGCGATCACCCCCATCTTCGATCCCAACGGGCAGGTGCTCGGGACGGTCGGCGTGCTGCGCGATCTGACCGAGCAGCAAGAGCTCCAGCGGCGGCTCATCCAGCAGGAGACGCTGGCGTCGCTCGGGCAGATGGCGGCCGGCGTGGCGCACGAAATCCGGAACCCGCTGGGCGGCATCAAGATGGCCATGGCGGTGCTCTCGAAGCACAACGGCGACGCGCTCTCCCGAGAGATGACGGAGAGCATGAAGTCCGGCGTGGGTGAGATCGAGTCGATCGTCAGCCACCTGCTCGACTACACGCGCGAGACGCGCCTCGACCGACAGACCTTCGACCTCGAGCAGATCATGCGCGAAGTCGTCCAACAGCTGGGAGTGGACGCGCGAGCGCGGGGCGTCGCGCTGTCGTGTCAGACGTTTCCGAGCGTCGTCGTCGCGCTCGTCGATGGCCACCGGGTGCGGCAGGTGCTCACGAACCTGGTGCGAAACGCGATCGAGGCCGCCGAGCGACGCTCGGGCGGTCGCGTGAACGTGACCTGCGAGGGTCGCGACGGCTTCGTGATGTTCGACGTCATCGACAACGGCATCGGGATGACGCCTGACGAGCGGGCGCGGATGTTCCTCCCCTTTTTCACCACGAAGCCGACCGGTACTGGCCTCGGTCTGGCGATCGTGAAGAAGATCGTGGATCTGCACGGCGGCGAGATCCACGTCACCTCGGAGCCGGGACGGGGCACGCGTGTGGCGATCGCCCTTCCGGCGGGAGTGGTCGATGAAGCGGCGAGTGCTGATCGTCGAGGATGACGACGTCTTCCTGCGCCCATTGCGGCGCGCCCTCGAGCTGGAGGGCTTCGACGTCCTGACGGCGGGGAGCGGCGAGGAGGCCCTCGACCTGCTCAAGTGCGAAGACGTCGATCTCGCGCTCACCGACCAGCGGCTCCCCGGGATGGATGGCGTGGAGCTCGTCCGCCAGCTGAAGTCCCGGCATCCCGAGGTCGGCGTGGTGGTGATGACGGCATACGGCACCATCGGCGCCGCGGTCGAGGCCACGCGCCTCGGGGCCGAGGACTACCTGGTCAAGCCGTTCGAGCCCGACGAGATCCTGCTGGTCCTGCGGCGGGCGATGGAGTTCCGAGAGCTGCGCGACCAGCGACGCCAGTCGCTTCGGCGCAACCAGGAGCGGTTCACGCTCACCAACCTGGTGGCCAGGAGCCCGAAGATGCTCGAGATCCTCGGGCTCCTGCGCGAGGTCGCCCGGATCGACACGACCGTGCTCATCCACGGGGAGACCGGGGTCGGCAAGGAGCTCCTGGCCCGGACTCTTCACTTCGCGGGCCCCCGACGAGAGAAGCCGTTCGTGGCCGTCAACTGCGCGGCCATCCCCGAGGAGCTGTTCGAGTCCGAGCTGTTCGGGTATCGGAGGGGCGCGTTCACCGGCGCCGTCGAGCCGCGCCGGGGCCACTTCCAGCTGGCGACCGGCGGCACTCTCCTCCTCGACGAGATCGGGGAGATGCCGCTCGGGCTTCAGTCGAAGCTCTTGCGCGCGATCGAGGAGAAGAAAGTCACCCCGATCGGCGCCGAGCGCGCGATCGACATCGACGTCCGGTTCATCGCCACCACCAACCGGGACCTCCGCGACACCGTGGAGCGTGGCGCGTTCCGCCGCGATCTGTTCTATCGCCTCGCGGTGTTTCCGCTGAGAGTTCCGCCGCTGCGCGAGCGAGTGGAGGACATTCCGGCTCTCGCGGAGCATTTCCTGACCGAGAGCGCTCGACGCTGCAAGAAGGTGATGCGGGGATTCGGCCCCGGGGCGATCGAGGCGCTGGTCCGCTATCCGTGGCCCGGCAACGTGCGCGAGCTCGAGAACGTCGTGGAGCGCGCGGTCATCGTCGCGCGCGATGGCGTGATCGGCGACGTCACGCCGTTCCTGGCGCCGGCGGGGTCGGACCGGGCGGTCGTCGACCTCACCCTGCCGTTCCGGGACGCCAAGGCACGGGTCGTCGAGGAGTTCGAGCGGGCGTACGTGGCGGGAGTCCTCGGGCTCCACGGCGGGAAATTGTCGGCGGCCGCCCGCCACGCCGACATGGACAACAAGAACCTCTGGGAGAAGATGGTGCGCTATGGGCTCCGCTCGCGGGCGGCCGCGGGCGAGCCGCCGCCGGAGGCGCCCTCGTGAGCTCGGGTCACGGGACCGTGCCCACCTCGGCCCCGGTAGCATTTGGGCGGAGGGGTCGACGGAGGCGGACCCAGCCGGGCCCAGGGGACCGGGGGCGGGGCCCGTCCGTCCTGGGGTGGCTGCCGGCGTCCGGATCGGATGCCCCCGGATGGTATCCGCACCATGGCGTCCGTACCATGTCATCGCTGTCCCTGACCCGGCGCCGCGATTGACACCGAGTTACCGCCAACTGAAACCAAAGCGGCGACGGGTGGCCGGTTAGCACGTTTCCTGCTCTCGTGCCCACCTCGATGAGGAGCCGGCTTCCGAGCTGGGTCCTACTGATCTACTTGGCGATCGACCTCGCCAACCCCTTCGTCCCTGGCGCTTTTCGGTTCACGCCCGAGGAAGGGGCGGTGTGGGTCGAGGGCACCACTCACGTCCGCGAGGGGCCGAGCGAGGCACGAGCCGGCGCCGACACCTCGACCTCGGCGGCGCCGACCGCAGACGACGGGCTTCACGCCCGGCGGGCGCGGTCATCTCGAGCCGGGCGCCTCATCGCGTGGCTGGTCCGCGTCAGGACCGGCGACCCATCCGCGCAGGACTTCCTTCCGTCCGATTCCGACGACCACTAGCGCACCGGCTCTCGCCGATCGCACCCTGATTGGCGCGTGACGAGGGTTCGGACGGACTCATCCGCGCCGACTTTCATTCTACGAGATGGAGGGCTTCGATGGCCGATCTGACCGAACGGCAGAAACAGGAGCATTGGCGCTACAGCGTCAGGCTCACCATCGTCCTGTTGGCGATCTGGTTCGTGGTGACGTACCTCATCTCGGGCCTCTGGGCGGGCTGGCTCAACAACTACAGCTTCCTCGGCTTCCCGCTCGGGTACTACATGGCGGCCCAGGGCGCGCTCGCGATCTTCGTGGCCGAGATCGCGATCTACGCCTACCTGATGAACAAGAAGGATCTCGAGTACGGCATCCGAGAGGAGGGCTAGGCCGCCATGGGCATGAGCCTGGAGAAGATATTCGGCCTCTACACGATCGGGTTCCTGGGGGTCACCATCCTCATCGGGATCGGTGAGGCAATCGGCCTGTTCAGCAACCAGATGATCGGCTGGATCTTCATGGCGCTGTCGCTGGCGATCTACGTCGTGATCGGCGTCCTCACGCGGACCTCGAACCCCG
This sequence comes from Candidatus Rokuibacteriota bacterium, assembly GCA_044867785.1. Classification (GTDB taxonomy): domain Bacteria; phylum Methylomirabilota; class Methylomirabilia; order Rokubacteriales; family DASRDR01; genus DASRDR01. The sequence continues at coordinate 13,616 of JBIOVM010000011.1, forward strand.
ACCAGTACTACGTGGCCGGCCGCGGCGTCCCCGCCGTGTTCAACGGTATGGCCACCGGCTCCGACTGGATGTCGGCGGCATCGTTCATCTCCATGGGCGGCGCGCTCTCGGCTCAGGGCTTCGCTGGCCTCGCGTACGTCATGGGATGGACGGGCGGCTACCTGCTGCTGGCCGTCTTCCTGGGACCTTACCTCCGCCAGTTCGGGGCCTACACCATCCCCGACTTTCTGGGGGCGCGCTTCGGCGGCAACATCCCACGGATCATCGGGGTGGTCGGCGCGATCGCCTGTTCGTTCACCTACCTGATCGCGCAGGTGACGGGGGTCGGCCTGATCGTCTCGCGATTCGTCGGCCTCGACTTCAACGTCGGGGTGTTCGTGGGCCTGCTGGGAGTGCTCTTCTGCTCGGTGCTCGGCGGCATGAAGTCGGTGACCTGGACCCAGGTGGCGCAGTACATCATCCTGATCATTTCCTATCTGGTCCCGGTCGTGTACCTGTCGTGGGTCGTGTTCACGATTCCGCTGCCCCAGCTCACGTATGGAGACCTGCTGCAGCAGAACAACACCCGGGCGCTTGCGATCACCGCGGACGCCAAGGAGAAGGAGACTCGGGCGCTCTGGCAGAAGGAAGCCGACGAGGCCAACGCCAAGATCAAGGCGGGCGGCTTGCCCGAGTCCGAGGTCGAGAGGCTCCGGGCGCAGGCGAGCACCGCGGCGCGTCAGGCGGTCGCGCCGGCGGCCAGCGAGAGCGCGAAGTTCGGCCGCTATCTGACGGTGCCGACCGGGGTTGGGATGTGGAACTTCCTCGCGTTGACCTTCTGCCTGATGGTCGGCACAGCGGGGCTTCCGCACATTCTGACCCGTTACTACACGACGCCGTCCGTCCGCCAGGCGCGGACCTCCGTCGCCTGGTCCCTGTTCTTCATCTTCATGCTCTACTTCACGGCGCCGGCCTATGCGGCGTTCGCCCGGTTCACGATCTACGCGAAGCTCGTGGGGACCAAGATGGCGGAGCTGCCCCGCTGGGTGACCCTCTGGCAGCCGGCCGGGCTGTTCAGCGTCGTCGACAAGAACGGCGACGGCGTCATCCAGTGGGCGGACTTCGTCGTCCGGTCCACCGACTTCGTCGTTCTCTCGATGCCGGAGATCGCGGGGCTGCCGTTCGTCATCACCGGCCTCGTGATGGCCGGTGGGCTCGCCGCGGCGCTGTCCACGGCCGACGGCCTGCTCCTCACCATCGCCAACGCCATCTCGCACGACCTCTACTACAACGTCATCAACCCGCGGACCTCGCTGGCCGTGCGGCTGACGATCACGAAGGTGCTTCTGGTTCTCACGGCCATCATCTCGGCGTGGGTCGCCACGTTCCGCGTGGCGATCATCGTGGAGCTGGTGGCCTGGGCGTTCAGCCTGGCGGCGGCCTCGTTCTTCCCCGCGCTCGTCATGGGGATCTGGTGGAAGCGCGCCAACAAGGCCGGCGCCTGCTGGGGGATGGCCGTCGGCCTCGCGATCACCACGTACTACATGATCGGGAGCCGGTTCTTCGGCGTGTCCTGGTTCGGCACGCAGACGATCGCGTCGGCGATCTTCGGCCTGCCGGCCGGCTTCCTCACGATCTGGATCGTGTCCCTCCTGACGGCGCCGCCGCCCAAGGAGGTGCAGGACCTCGTGGTCAGCGTCCGCTACCCGAAGACTGGACAGGCCTACACGGGAGACCCGCTCGGGCGGGACCTCGCCCGCGCCAGCGACTAGTCGTCGTTCTCAGGAGGTCAGCGGGCGGGGGTGCATCCGGGCCCCCGCCCGCTGGTATCATGCGCGCGTGACCGAGCCCGACCTGTCCGTCCGCATCCTGCACACCGTCAACGTCGTCATTCCGCTCGTGTTCTTCATGGCCTGGATCTATCTCCTTCTTCACGTGGTCTTCGCCCGTCTGATCAGGCGCCCCGACAGCCCCGTCCTGTGGTTCTTCGGGGTGGTCACCGGGCCGCTGACGCGCCCGATCCGCGGGCTCCTCGCCCCCGGCGCCCCCGAGCGTCGCGTCCGCCTGATCTCGCTGTGGGTCTATGTCGTCCTCTGGCTGGGCTCCCGGATCTTGCTGGCCCGGTGGATCGGACCGCTGATCCGGTAGCTTTCCGAGGCCCGGCCGCACGGGCCGAAAGCCCGATGGGCCCGGGCATCGGCTAGACTGAAGCCCGTGCTGGCGCTGGCGGCCGTCAACGTGCTCGGCGCCGTCGTCTTCGCCGGGCTGTACGCCGTCGCGGCTCGAGCGCCGGTCGCTCCCGGCGTGTTGGCCGTCGGGCTGGTGCTGGTCTTCGCGGGCGCGACGGCGCTCTGGGTCCGCGTGGAGCAGCGGTCCTGCGCGCTCGAGCCGCTCCGCCGGGTCGGGCGGGCGGCGATCGGCCTCGTGGCCGTCGTCATCGGTCTTCCGGTGGCGGTGCTCATGCCCCTGTTCTGGCTGGAGAGCCAGCTGCCGCTCGAGGCGGTGCCCGATCTCAACCTCGCCCCGATCATGGCGCTCCTGCTCGTCGCCTTGGCTCTCGTCGTCGCCATGAACGGCGTCGGGGCGGCCGTGGCGGTGACGCTGGCGGTCACCCGGCGATGGCGTGGCCGTCGCGCGGGGTGAAGTGACGGGGTGTCTCCCGAGGCGTCCCTGTTCCTCGACTCGGTGCGCGACTTCGTCGCGCGGCCGCCGGTGACCGCCGACGCCCGCACACCCGTCCGGGAGCTCGCCCGGGAGATGGCGGCAGCCGGGGTCGGCTCCATCGTGATCGTCGGCGGAGACGGGGTCCCGACGGGCATCGTGACCGACCGGGACCTCCGGTCGAAGATCGTGGCCGCGGGCCGCGATCCCTCGACGAGCCGGGCGTCCGATATCATGTCCGCGCCGCTGGTCACGGTCGGCCCCGAGACCTACGGGTTCGAGGCGCTCCTCGAGATGACCCGCCGGGGCATCCACCATCTCGCCGTCGTCGAGGCCGGGCGGCTCGTCGGCGTCGTGTCGAGCCACGACTTCCTGCGCGTCCAGGCGACCCATCCGGTGGCGGTGTCCCGCGAGATCCGGCTGGCGTCATCGATCGAGGACCTCGCCCGGCTCGGCGCTCGCGTCACCGCGCTGGTGAGCCGGCTGGTGTCGGAGGGCGGGACGCCCTACGATGTCGGGCGGATCGTGGCCGAGCTGAACGACCAGATCGTCCAGCGCGTGCTGGAGATCTCGTCCGGGCCGTCGACGCCCGGCGGCCCGCCGCCGGCGCCGTTCTGCTGGCTCGCCTTCGGCAGCGAGGCCCGCCGCGAGCAGACCCTCCGCACCGATCAGGACAACGGGCTCGCGTACGCGGATCCCCCGCCCGCCGAAGCGGCGGACGTCCAGGCCTACTTCGCCCGCCTCGCCGCCGCGGTGAACGGAGCCCTCGTGCGGATCGGCTTTCCGGAGTGCCCGGGGCGGATCATGGCCTCCAACCCCGAGTGGTGCCAGCCGGTGAGCGTATGGACGGCCCGGTTCCGCCACTGGATGCGGGACAGCGGCCCCCAGGAAGTGCTCCGAGCGTGCATCTTCTTCGACGTCCGCCCGGTGGGCGGCACCGAGGTGCTGGGCGCCGAGCTGCAGACGGTGATCCGTACGGAGGCGCCGGAGGCTCGCCGGCTCCTCGGGCTCCTGGCCCGCGACGTGGTGGACCGTCCGGTGGCCCTCACGATCTTCGGCAACCTCCGAGTGGGTCGAAAGGAGCCGTACGTGGGTACGGTCGATCTCAAGGGCGGGGGCGGGATGCAGCTCGTCGGCGCCGCCCGAGTTCACGCCCTTGCGCTCGGGCTCGCGGAGACGAACACGGTCGACCGGTTACAGTCGGCGGCGGCCCGGGAGGTGTACGACGAGGCGGTGGGTCGCGAGATCACCGACGCCCACCAGCTTCTCCAACGACTCCGCCTCGTCCACCAGCTGGCGTGCATCGAGCGCGGCGAGCCGCCCGACAACCGGATCGACCCCCGGCGCCTGTCCCACGCCGACGCGCTGCTCCTCCGCGAGGCGCTCCACACCGTCGCTCGCGCGCAGGCGGAGCTGCGCGAGCGGTACGCCACGGACCTCCTCCAGTGATGAGGATCGCTCGCTGGTGGCGCTGGTCCGCGAGGTGGGCGCCCCGGCCCGAGGATCACCGGCCGCTCGCGGAGCTGCTCGACGGCTTCGTGACGATCGATCTCGAGACGACGGGGCTGGACGCGAGGCGCGACGCCGCGGTGGCGGTGGCCGTCGTGCCGTTCCGAGCCGGGCGGCCCGGCGTGGGCTACGAGTCGCTCCTGAATCCGGGACGTCCGATCCCGCCGGCATCGACGCGGATCCACGGGATCACGGACGAGATGGTGGGGGAGGCGCCGCGGCTGGACGAGGAGCTGGACGCCATAGAAGCGGCATGCGGGGACCACGTCATCGTGGGCCACGGCGTCGCCTTCGACCTGGCCGTCCTCGAGCGAACCCGTCGGGCCGAGCGCCGCCCGCCGCTGCCGAACATCGCGCTTTGCACCAAACGGCTGGCGGCGTCGCTCGGGTCGAGCTGGGAGAGCTCGACGCTCGAGGAGCTGGCGGCCAGTCTCGGGGTTCCCGTCGTCGGCCGCCACACGGCCCGGGGGGACGCCGTGATCGCCGGGGGGGTGATGCTCGGGCTCTTGCCCGAGCTGGCCCGCCGCGGATACCGGACGCTGGCCGACGCCTTGTGGCTCCAGCGCAGGGCACTTTTGTAGGCCGACGGCACGTAGGCCGACGGAGCTTGTGGCGCTCGCCCGTTTCGGCGATGCTGACGCGTAGACGGTAGCCCGGGTCCTCGGGCGAGATCGAAGGAGCCGACGATGCCGACCGGGTTCGATGCGCGCGCCTACGTGCCGCGCGACCTCTACGAGTCGATCACCGACATCCGGATCCGCCAGCCGGCGTTCGCCGACGGCGAGGCGGACCGGCGCGTGCGACGGCGGGTCGCGGCGCCGGACGGCAAGCTGGTGATCGTGGCGGCGGACCATCCCGGCCGGGCGAGCCTGACGATCCAGGACGACCCCCTCGCCATGGCGGACCGTCACGAGCTCCTGGCGCGCATCGTGCGCGTGCTGAGCCATGCCGGGATCGACGGCGTCATGTCCACGCCGGACGTCGTCGAGGACCTCCTGATCCTGAGCGGCCTCGTCCGCGAGCGGGGCGGGCAGAGCCCGCTGGACGAGCGGCTCATCGTCGGCTGCATGAACCGGGGGGAGATGGACGACAGCTTCACCGCGTTCACCACTCGCCGGATGGTGGTTCTCGGCCTGGACGGCGGGAAGGTCATGCTGCGGGTCGATCCGACCGACAGCGGCTCGCACGCCACGATCGCCGGGTGCGTGCGGGCGGTGACCGAGCTGGCCGAGGCCAACCTCCTCGCCTTCCTCGAGCCGCTTCCGGTGGTGCGCGAGAACGGGGCCTACAAGGTCGTTCGCACCGCGCGGGCACTGACCGAGGCCGTGAGCGTCGCCTCGGCCATGGGCGCGAGCTCGCTCTACACCTGGCTCGAGGTTCCCACGTGTCCGGACTTCGAGCAGGTGACGCGCGCGACCACGCTGCCGCTCGTCATCCAGGGCGGCGACACCGTTGGAAACCCACGGCCCGTGATCGAGGACCTCCGCCGCGGCATGGCGTCCGGCCCGAACATCCGGGGCGCCATGATCGGGCGAAACGTTCTCTATCCCGGCGCCGAGGACCCGCGGGCCGTCGCGGCCGCGGTGGCGGCGATCGTCCACGACGGCGCGGGCGTGGACGAGGCGCTCGCCGCGATGAACGCCGAGCGCGGGAAGGATCCCGAGCTGGTCTGACGGCAATCGCCCGCGCCCCGCGCGGGCAGGGGAGCGATCCATGCGCGAACCGCTTCGCTTCGAGGGCGTCATGCCCGCGAATCTGCTGCCGTTCCGGGCGGACCTGTCCGTGGACGAGCCGGCCTATCGGCGTCACCTTCGCTGGCTCGTCGACACGCGGGGGGTGACGGGACTGGTGGCCAACGGCCACGCGGCCGAGGTGGCGTCGCTCGACCGCGAGGAGCGGAAGCATGCGCTGGCCATCGCGCTCGACGAGGTCGGCGGCAAGGTCCCGGTGATCGCGGGCGTCTACACGGACGGGACGGCCGAGGCGGTCCGGCTGGCGCGCGACGCGCGGGCCGAAGGGGCCGCCGGGGTCTTGCTGTTCCCGCCGACCCTCTTCATGTGGGGGGCGCAGGCGAAGCCCGACATGGTGGTCCGCCACGTGAGCGAGGTGGCCGCCGGGGCCGACGTGCCGATCATCGTGTTCGAGTACCCGCCGGCGTCGGGCATCGGGTATGCCCCCGAGACGCTCGCGCGGCTCTGCGAGATCCCGCAGGTGGCCGGCGTCAAGGACTGGTCGAACGACATCGTGGCGTTCGAGCGGAACCTCCGCGCGATCCGGGCGACCGGCCGGCCGGTGGCGGTGCTGTCGTCGTTCACGATGTCGCTGATGGCGAGCTTCCTCCTGGGCGCCGACGGGGCGATCTCGGGGATGGGCAGCGTCGTGGCGGATCTCCAGGCCGACCTCTTCGACGCGTGCCGGAAGCGGGACCTCGAGGAGGCGGGGCGGATCAACGACCGCCTCGACCCGCTGGTGCGCGTGTTCTACGCGCCGCCCTTCGTCGACATGCACAACCGGATGAAGGAGGCGCTGGTCCTCATGGGGCGCATCCCCGCCGCCCACGTGCGCCCCCCGCTCACCCCGATCCCCGACCGCGAGCGCGCCGCCATCCACGCCGCCCTCGCCAAAGTCAAACTCCGGGGTCAGGCCTCAAGTTTGGCTTCCGCGTGAACGTCAAAGTCAGGGCCTGACCCCGCTCTTAGAGCTTCATGACCAAGGCGGTGGGGCGGAAGGCGGCGAGGCGGCGGGCTTCGGCCGCGTCGGGAACGACGCCCAGGTAGCAGTCGAGGCCGACGTCCCGGCAGGCGGCCACGTCGGCTTCGAGGACGAGCGCGGCGTCGAGGCAGAGCGCCGTGAGCACGCCTGGCGGGGCCAGCGCGGCGGGGGCCAGCAGCCGGCCGGTGACGCAGGCGCCGAGGCCGATGTCCCCGTCCAGCGCCCGGCAGCGCAGGAGCGCCGGGTGATCGTAGGAGACGACCACCGCTCGGTCGGCCGCGCCGTACAGCTCGAGGAGCCCGAGCGCCCGCTCCTCGATCCCCGGGTAGACGTCCGAGCCCGCCCGGAGCGCCACGACGAAGCCGATCTGGTCCCGGAAGCGCTCGAGCACTTCCGCGAGCGTCTGGATCCGCTGGCCGCGGTGCCGCCAGCCGAACCACCGTCCGGCGTCCAGCCGCTTGAGCTCGCGGACCGTCCGGTCCCGCACCAGCCCTCGGCCGTTCGTGGTCCGCTCGAGCCGCACATCGTGGATGACGACGAGCTGCTGGTCGGCGGACTCCTGGACGTCCAGCCAGAGGGCATCGGCTTTCGCGGCGACCGCCGCCTCGTAGGCGGGGATGGTGTGCTCGGGGGCGCGGGCCGCCGCCCCGCGGTGGGCGACGACGAGCGGCCGCGCGCCGTGCAGGGCCAGCGCCATTGTCACGGTCGGAGCGGGCGTGTCACGATCACCGCGTGCGTCCCGTCCCGTTCTGGTTCCTCGAAGCCTGCCGGCCCGGATTCTGGGCGGCGGCGCGCACCCTCCTGCGCATCCGCTTCGAGGGCGTCGAGCACGTCCCGCGAACCGGCGCCGTGGTGATCACGCCGAACCACGTGTCGTTCATGGATCCGATTCTCGTCACGATCCCGGTCCGCCGCGCGCTCCACTACATGGCGCTCGAGCCGTTCTTCAGGATCCCGGGTCTGGGCGCACTCATGCGCTGGGCCCGCGCGTTTCCGGTCCAGGAGGGCGAGCCCGATGGTCCCGCCGTCCGGCGGGCGCTCCGGCTCCTGCGACAGGGGGAGCCGCTGGTCATCTTCCCCGAGGGCGGCCGCTCGCCGGACGGCCGGCTCCAGCCCTTCCGGCCCGGCGCCTTCCGGCTGGCGCTGGCCGCGAGCGCGCCGGTGGTCCCCGTCACGATCGTCGGCGCGTTCGAGGCGTGGCCGGCCCGCCGCCGCTTGCCGCGTCCCGGGCGCGTCACCATCACGTACCACCCACCCGTCGACGTGACGGCGCTCCCGCCCGACACGGACCGGAAAGCCCGCCCCGAGCTCCTGATGACGCTGGTGCGCGAGCGCATCGCCGCCGGCTTCCGGGCCTGATCCGGCTCGCGCGTCCGCGGTCCGGCGTCCGTGGCTACTTCGAGAGCTTGGCCCGGAGTCCCAGGATGTCGACCGTCGTCTTGCCGGCGGCCAGCGCCTTCTTGACCTGCTCCTCGCGGTCGTGGATCGCGCGGACCCGCGCGGCGAGATCCCGGGCCTGCTCGCGCGGGATCACGACGACCCCGTCGTCGTCGCCGGTCACCAGATCGCCGGGCCGCACCAGCACGCCGCCGCACTGGATCGGCTCCTGCACCGGTCCCAGCGTCTCCTTCACGGGCCCGCGCGCGGTCGCGCCGGCGGCGAACACCGGCAGACCCTGGGCGGCGATGGCCGCCGAGTCGCGCACGAGCCCCTGGAGCACGATCCCGGCCAGGCCACGCAGGTGGGCGGCGTACACGATGATGTCGCCGAGGAGCGCGACGTCCCGTCCCGACCCGCCGTCGATCACCAGGACATCGCCGCGCGCGGCGAGCTCGATCGCGCGATGGATCGTGAGATTGTCCGCCGGCCAGCACCGGAGGGTGAAGGCGGGGCCGAAACACTGCATCCCGGCCGCGACCGGACGGATCGCCGGATCCATGTTGCCCCAGCGCCCCAGCGCGTCCGAGAGCGTCGCGGTCGGCGCATCGGCGAGCGTCTTGAGGATCTCGGGCTCCGGCGCCGCCGGGGGGGCCGCGGGCGTCGATGGCTCGCTCACCCGCCCACCCTAGCGGATCGCGCGCGTGAGTGTCAACGCGCGCCGCCCTACCACCGCGGTCAGCGGCGCCGGAACCAGTCGCGGCCCGCGTTCAGGGCGACGATCCAGGCGACCGCCCCGCCCACGAGCCAGAGCACCGAGAGCACCAGGTCGCCGGTCAGCCTGCCTCGCTCGAAGTGGGGCCAAACCCACCAGAGCCCGAGCAGGAGGGCGCCCAGCCAGGCGGCCATGAGCAGCCCCCACAAGGCCGCGAGCACGAGCGGTCAGGATGGGTGGCCGCGACGCTCGCGGCCGCCCGGTCGGAGGGTCACGGACAGAGGAGCTTCGCCTGCTTGCACGCCTCGACGGGCAGCACGGTGACCGCCCAGTAGCCGACCCCGCCGAACCCGGTCACGACCGTGATCCAGAGCAGCCAGGAGTTCAGCCGGCTCACCTTGAAGCCCTCGGGCAGGCGCCGATTGTTGATCAGCCAGATCTGCCAGGCTCCGATCGACCGGTAGACCAGGGCCGAGATCGCGACCCCGATCCACAGGATGAACGGCTGGGCGACGGTGATCAGGTAGAAACCCGCAAGGACGACGGCGGTGACGACGAGGAAGTAGTAGAAGCGGTAGGGGCGCCGTTTCTCCGCCTCGGTGGTGACCGCGATCGCGTCGCAGGTCGTGCGCCCGATGAACGTGTCGTAGAAGGGGAACTGCGCGTCGTAGAGCGTCACCATGATGAAGAGCAGCATCAGCCAGCCGGCCATCGGACCCAGGACACCCTGGGCGATCGTGGCCATCTGGATCGGAACCATGACGCCGCTCGGGACCTTGCCGGTCTTGAGGAAGTCCTCGTGGAGGTAGGCGAGGCCGGCGACCGAGTAGAAGTACGTCATGATGACGCCGCCGATGATCGCCCACCAGAGGATCAGGCTGTAGCCGCCCAGCTTGACCCACTGGTCCATCTTGCGGCGCTCTTCGGAGTCGTTCGTGTTCCAGCGAATCTCCTCGGCGGTGATCCGCTCGGGCGGACGGAGCACGCCGGTGACGTGCCCGGCGTAGCGGCCCATGCCGAAGCCCGCCTCGATGACCCAGAAGCTGACCCACATGAGGCTCCCGCCGGGCTGGTTGAAGAGCGCCAGCGCGAGCGTGCCCTCGAGCCTTCCGGTCGGATAGCCTTCCCGGAGGAAGGTCACCCCGAGATAGCCCATCAGGACCTGCCAGTAGTGCTGGGGTTTGGCCGCCAGCAGCGTGACCACGAGCACTAGGAAGATGTTCGCGAACATGATCACGGTGAAGAACTTCGACATGAACCCATAGGTGCGGTCCGAGAAGTAGAAGACCAGCAGCACGGCGATGAGCGCGACCGCCGACCAGACGTAGCTGGACGGCAAGCCCCAGGCCTGGAGCGCCCGGGGGGTCGAGATCCCCGTGAAGCGCTCCGCCGCGACGACCGCCCCGCCCATCCAGGCCGGCCAGGCCCAGGTCAGGATCGCGGCGACCGCCCAGAACCACGGCCAGAAGTTGCGCGGCGCGAGATCGGCGGTCGCGGCGAAGAAGGAGCGGCCCGTGCAGACGCTGTACTTGATGCACTCGTAGACGAGCGCGGTCTCCAGCACGACGGAGATCGTCATGAGCCAGTGCATGTGGAGCGTGCCGCGCGCAGCGACGTTGGGCAGGAGGTAGGCCTCGCCGCCGCCGATCGAGATGCCGAAGTTGATCGCCTGCGGGCCCAGCGCCGCCAGCATGCCCGCGAGGGTCAGTGGGAAGGGGTTCGGGACCTTGCGGATCTCCCCTGCCTGGCCGCTGTCGACGGTCACCGATGCCGGATGGGCAGGGGTCGCGACGTGCTTGGCCATGACGCCTCCCTTCTCGCGAGTGCCCCGAAGAGGAGTCACGTGTCCCAGGCGCCCCCGGCGGCCGGCCTACCGGTGACGGCGAAGAGCGGCGGCAAAGGCCGCGGCGGCGCGATGCGCTGCGCTGGGCGAAGGGCGCGGAGGGGGGCCCCGCGGGCACGCAGGCTCGAGCCGAGCGCGTCCGCCGGCGCCGCGGATGGAGGATTGTCCGGGAACGCGAGCCGGGAGCATGTCGCCCTCCCGAGAGCCGGACGGGTCCTCGACGGTCGGGCGGAGTATCGGCCGGCTCGCGTGGCCCTGTCAAGCGCCGTCCATCCGGCGTGCCGTCCATCCGGCGCTCACCATTGACGCGTGACGGGCGAGCTAGAAGGGCAGGATCGGCTCCGCTCGCGTGGGGAGGCACCAGCCGACCGGCATGAACGCGGTCGAGTGCGCGTAGGCCAGGCGCCCGCGCCAGTCCAGCAGGATCACGCCGCCCTCGCCGCGTCCTTCCTCGCGCACGATCTCCAGCGCGACCTCCGCCGCCACCTGGGGATCGTCCAGCTCCTTCAGGACGTCGAGGGCGGTCTTGGCGAGCACCGTGCGAATGAACGCCTCCCCGTGCCCGGTCGTCGACACGCCGCCCAGGCGGCTGTCCGCATACGTGCCGGCGCCGATCAGGGCCGAGTCGCCGACCCGCCCGGGCCGCTTGCCCGTGTAGCCTCCGGTGGACGTTCCCGCGGCCACCCGGCCCCGCGCGTCGATCGCGACCGCCCCGACGGTGCCGCTCGTCTTGCCGGGCGCCGCCAGCGCATCGGGCGCCCGGCGACCCGCCCGGTGGTCCGCAAGACGCCGACGCTGCCGCTCGGTCACCAGGGCCTCTGGGGAGCAGAGCGGGAGACCCTGCTCGCGCGCGAAGGCCAGAGCGCCCTCGCCGACCAGGAGCACGTGGCGCCCGTCCTCGAGGATGCGCCGCGAGAGACCGATGGCGCTGCGCACCCCGCTCACGGCTCCCACGGCGCCCGCCTGGAGCGTCTCGCCCTCCATGATCGACGCGTCGCACTCGACGGTGCCCAGCTCGGTCAGGGCCGAGCCGTAACCCGCGTTGAAGCGCGGGTGCTCTTCCATCGAACGGATGCACGCCTCGACCGCATCGAGCGCCGATCCGCCGTCCGAGAGGACGGCCCAGCCTCGCTGGAGCGCTTCTCCCAGCGCGGCCCGATAGGTGGGCTTGTCGTCGGGGTCGCCACCGGCTCCTCCGTGGGCGATCAGCGCCGGGACCATTCCGCCTATCATAACGGCGGAGATGGATCTCCGGGGCGTCCAAGCGCGAATCGTCCGGTGCCGCCGCTGTCCGCGGCTCGTCGTCCACCGGCAGGCGGTGGCCGCGGCGCCGCCCCGGCGCTTCCAGGGCGAGACCTACTGGGGCCGACCGGTGCCGAGCCTCGGCCCGCCGACGGCACGGCTGCTCCTGGTGGGCCTCGCCCCCGCCGCCCACGGCGGCAACCGCACAGGGCGCATGTTCACCGGCGACGCCTCCGGGGGAAGCGGGGAGTGGCTCGCCCGGGCGCTCCACGCCCACGGCTTCGCGACGCAGCCCACGTCGCGCCATCGGGGCGACGGGTTCGACCTCGTGGACGCGTACATCACGGCGGCGATTCACTGCGTACCGCCCGATAACCGCCCGCTGCCGATCGAGCTACGCCGCTGCGCCGTGTACCTCCGCGAGGAGCTCGCCCTCCTCCGCGGTGTCCGGGTCGTGGTGGCGCTCGGCCGGATCGGCTTCGACGCGTACCTCGGTGCCGCGGGGGAGCTCGGCTGGAGCGTGCCGCGCCCGCGCCCGCGCTTCGCCCACGGGGCGGCGGTGGATCTGCCCTGGGGCGTGACCCTCCTCTCGACCTATCACCCGAGCCGCCAGAACACGCACACCGGCCGGCTCACCTGGCCGATGTTCGACGCCGTCTTCGCGGAGGCGCGCCGGCGGCTCTCGAAGGCGCGGGAGCCTCGCCGGTAGCGGGCGCGCCGGGCGGCTCCAAGCCGCCTGGCGGGCTGGCCGTGCCCAAGAGCGCGCCGAGGACGACGACCGCTCATCCGAGCACCAGGCGGACGAAGGCGAGGGTGATCGGACCCAGATCGGCCACCGCCAGCCGCACGGCGGCGTAGGAGGTCCCGAACACCGCGTTGGCGGCCGGCAGGACCACGTCGGCCGCGGTCACGCGGACGTCAGGCGGCCGTCAGAGGTAGGCGAGCAGCCGCCCGCAGGAGACGACGCCGGTCCAGAGAACCAGCGAGAGGAGCGCCGACGCGCGCGCCGCCCCCGGCGCCGGGGCGTTCCGGTCCCACGCCCCGACCGACCGGAAGATCCCGCGATGGAACGTCCAGGCATTGAGCCCGGCCAGCACGATGAGCGAGATCTTCACCCAGAAGGCCGGGTTCGCGATCCACTCGGTCGCGTGGGCGGCGAACATCGCGAGCCCGGAGGGCACCACCAGCAGGAGGCCGAATCGAGACCACGGCAGGAGGTGGCGGGCGAGGTCCGAGACGGGGAGGCGGCGCGAGACGCCCAGAAGCCGCAGGTCGAACATCACCGCCGCGCCGACCAGCAAGACGAACCCGAGGATGTGCAGGATCTCGACGATCGGGTAGAGCCACAGCCAGTGGCGCATCGCGGCCGCGAAGCCGCTGGACTCGATGGCGACGAGCCAGGCGGGACCCTCGGGCGGGTGCACTAGCGGGCGGCCCGGCTCGGAGGGCGCACTATCGGAGCTGCGTCGTCTTTCCGTCGATCTGGATCCACTCGGCGCGCATCTCGTCGGGGTCGGAGCGGCTGGGGTAGCCCATCACGGTGGCCGACGTCCCGGTCTTGAGCGTCGCGGCCGGCAGCCCGCGGTTCTCCATCCGCGATGGCGGCGCCAGCGTCACGACCCACTCCTTCTCGGCAGTGGTGAGGCGCACGAAGCCGTGCGGGTGCTCGTAGCCGGACACCTTGATCGTCCCCGTCACCGTGAGCGGCTTGCTCGCGTCGTACCCGCTCCAGCCGTGATGGGCGAGGGCGGCCGTCGCGCCGGCCAGCCCGAGGGCCAACCCCGCGGCCATGCCGACGGGGCGAAGGATCGTCGATCGGAACATCGTCCACCTCCGTGATCCGAGTCTCCCGTACCATTCAACCACGCGACCGCCGCCCGCGCCACGCGTCACCAGAGGGGGCCCAGGCGCGTGACACTCGGGGGCGGGCCGGGCCGGCGCATCGCCGTTCGTTCCGCCGCGGTGCGCGCCTCGTCGACGGACATGCTCTCGGGATCGACGACGACCCCGTAGTCCCGCCGCGCGCCCTCCGGCGAGACATAGCCTTCGACGACGTCCGTGAGCACCGCCTGAGGATCGCGCTCCCACGGCGGGCCGTACCCTCCGGCCCCCGACTGCTGGAACGAGACGACGTCGCCGAACTCGACCGTGGCCGAAGCCTTCGAGTGGACGCGGCGCTCGCCGGGCGTGCCGGGGTTCACCAGCGTCACGCCGGGCCGGCCGGGCTGGCCGCCGAACAGCCCCCACGGCCCGAACCGGTGCCGCTCGGTGTTGTTGGTGAGTCGGCCGCCGTGGAGGAAGAACCGGAGGTCCCGCCGAATGCCCGTCCCGCCCCGGAATCGCCCGGCTCCGGCGGAGTCGCGGATCAGCTCGAACCGCTCGATCAGGACCGGCTGGTTCGCCTCCTGAGACTCCACCGGGATGTTGGAGGCGTTGAACGCCATCGACAGCGCCTCGCAGCCGTCGCGGTCGGGGCGCGCCGCCGTTCCCGAGAGGATCAGCTCGTACACGACGGTGCGGCGGTTCCGCCGGGGATCGAACCCGCCGCAGGTCGGGTTCGCGAAGTGCGAGCCGGCCGCCGTCACGCGCCCGGGCAAGGCGGGCGCCAGGGCGCCGATCACGGCGTCGAAGAGCCGGTAGCAGAACACCGCCCGCGGCCCGCCGCCCGCGGGCGGGCGGGGATTGAGGAACGAGCCCAGCGGCGCCTCGATGCGGACGGGGCGGAAGGCGCCGTCGTTCTGGGGGCCGAACGGGTCCGTCAGGCACTTCACCGCGGCGTAGCAGTACGATCGCGTGTAGTTGAGATACGAGTTCATGCCCGACTCGGTCTGGGGCCCCGTGCCGTCGAAGTCGATCAGGATCTCGTCGCCACGGACGGTGACCGTGAGCGCCAGGCGCATCGGGTCGGTGCCGGGGCCGCAGTCGTCCATGTGGTCCTCGAACGGGTACACGCCGTCGGAGATCGCCTGGATCGCGTCGCGCACCTTGGCTTCGGTGCGCGCCATGATCTCGACCATCGCCGCCTGGACCGTGGCGTGGCCGTAGCGGCGGGCGAGGTCGGTCATCCGCAGCTCGCCCACGCGGAGAGAGTTCCGCTGGGCTCGAAGGTCCCCTCGCATCGACTCGGGGGTGCGCGTGTTCGCGAGCACGATGGCGAGGACGTCCTCCTGTTCCCGCCCGGCCCGCCACGGCCGGATGGGCGGCACGTGGAGGCCCTCCTGGAAGTAGTCGAAGACGCCCTCGACGGCCTGGCTGCCGGGCCGCATGCCGCCCACGTCGGTGTGATGGAGGATGTTGGCGACGAAGCCGATGAGGCGTCCGTCCTCGGTGAACGCGGGCTGGATCATGAAGAAGTCGGGGAAGTGCCCGGAGCCGAGGAACGGACTGTTGAACAGCACCACGTCGCCGGGCGACAGCTGATCCCCGGGAAACGCCCGGATCGCGTTCTTGGCGGCGAAGGACATCGCGCCCATGTGCCCCGGGCTGTAGGGACCCTGCGCCACCATGCGGCCTTCGGGGTCGAAGAGGCACACGGAGAAGTCCTGACCCTCCCGCGCCTGCTGGGAGTGTGCCGTCCGGTGCACGGTGGTGCCGACCTCGACCGTGATCGACTGGAGCGCGCCCCAGATCACGCCGAGGGTGATGGGATCGACGCGCTCACTCACGGCCGTCCCTCGTCTCGGGGGCGCTCATCCGAAGGTCACCAGCAAGTTCGCCCATGGATCGACCTCGGCGACCCCGCCCGGCGGCAGGACGCTCGTCGACTCGGCCTCCTCCACGACCGCGGGCCCTTCGAGCCTCGCGCCCACCGGAAGCCGCGCTCGGTCGTAGACGGCGCAGCGCACGTAGCCGCGCGCCTCGGGGAAGTATACGGGTCGGTCCGGCTTCCGGGCCTCTGACACGTGGCGGGTGCCCGGACGGTGCTCGGGGAGCCGGACCTCGGGCCCGGCGCCGGTGGCGGTCACGGCGACCGTGACCAGCTCGACGGCGGCGGTCGGGTCGGCGTAGCCGTACCGGTGGGCGTAGACGCGGTCGAACGCGCCGCGCAGCTCGGCGGCGGTCCGGCCGTCGACCGGCCCCCCGGGGAGCGGGACCGCCAGCTCGTAGCCCTGCCCGACGTAGCGCATGTCGGCGCTCTTCGCCAGCGAGACCGCGCCCGACACTCCGGCCTCCCGGACGATCGCCGCGCCCTGCGCGGCCATCTCGTCCACGATCCGGGCGAGGTGAGCAGGATCGAGCGCGTCCAGCCGCGCGACGTACGAGCGCGAGAGGTCGAACTTCACCTCGGCCGCGAGGAGGCCGATGGCCGACGTCACGCCCGCCGCGGCCGGGAGGACGACGCGCGGGATGCCGAGGGCCTGGGCGAGGCGGCACCCGTGGACGGGGCCGGACCCGCCGAACGCGACGAGGGCGAGCCCGCGAGGGTCGTACCCGCGCTCGATCGACACGACCCGGGTGGCCAGCTCCATGTTGGTCGTGACGATCTGGTGGATGCCCCACGCCGCTTCGGGGACCGCCAGGCCCAGGGGCCGGGCGACGTGGGTTTCGATGCCCCGGCGGGCGCCCTCGCCGTCGAGCCGCATGCGGCCGCCGAGGAAGTGATCGGGGTTCAGGTAGCCGAGAACGAGGTTGGCGTCGGTGACCGTCGGTTCGGTTCCGCCGCGCCCGTAGCAGATCGGTCCCGGGGCCGCGGCGGCCGACTCGGGCCCGACGTGGATCATCCCCATCTCGGCCCGCGCGATCGAGCCACCGCCGGCGCCGATCTCGACCAGATCGATGGCCTGGATGTTCATCGGGATCCCGCTCCCGGGCTGGAGCCGGATCCGGCAGAGCTCGAACTCGCGGATGGTCTGCGGGGCGCCGCCGGCGATCAGCGAGAGCTTCGCGGTCGTCCCGCCCATGTCGAACGCGACCAGATCGGCATGGCCGGTGAGCTTCCCGTACGCCGCGGCCATGAGCGCCCCCGCGGCCGGCCCGGACTCGATCATGCGCACCGGGAACCGCGCCATGGCGTCGGCGGTGGCGATGCCTCCCCCGGACTGCATGACGAAGAGACGCCCCCCGTAGCCTCGTGCCCGGAGCGCCGCCTCGAGGCGATGGAGATAGTCGCGCACGGCGGTCATCACGTACGCGTTGACCACCGTCGTCGAGGTGCGCTCGTACTCGCGGATCACCGGCGAGACGTCCGACGACAGGCTCACTGCGATGCCGGGCGCTTCCTCCCGCACGATCTCCGCCGCCCGCCGCTCGTGCGCCGGGTTCACGTAGGCGTGCAGGAGGCAGACCGCCAGCGAGGCGATTCCGTCCCGGGCGAGCCGCCGGACGGTGTCCCGGAGGCCCGCCTCGTCCAGGGGGACGAGGACCTCACCGTCGAACGCGACGCGCTCGGCGACCTCGTGGATCCTCGAGCGCGGCACGAGGGGCGCCGGCTTCTCGATGAACAGATCGTAGAGCTGGTAGCGCTTCTCGCGGCCGATGATTAGGACGTCGCGGAAGCCCCGGGTCGTGAGGAGCGCGACCCGTCCGCCCTTGCGCTCGATGACCACGTTCGAGCCGAGCGTCGTCCCGTGCACCGCCTGGGCGAGATCCGGCCACGCGCGGCCCGCCTCGCCGATCAGCTCCTGAAGTCCCTCGACGCAGGCTCGCGCGGGGTCGTCGGGGGTGGTGAGGCGCTTGCCGGTGAGGAGGCGCCCGTCGTCGGCCTGGAGCGCGAAGTCGGTGAAAGTGCCACCGACGTCGAAGCCGACCCGGAAGGTCACGGTCTCTCTCTGTTACCGGAACTTTCGCGTCGTGTCCATCCGGGTTGGGGCGGTGGCGTCGGCCCCCATCGCCCGCTCCACGCCGCGGACCGCGAGCAGGAGGGCCAGCGGGACCACGGGGAAGGCACTGCGGAACCCGTAGTTCGCGACGTGCCCGACGGCTACCTGCGGGACCAGGTAGACCACCGAGGACACCAGCAGGAGCGCCTCCCAGAACGCCACGGGGCGCCGCCAGGCCGTCACCGCGAAGAAGGCCACTCCGGCCCACATGACGAGCCAGTGCGGGCGGACGCGGTACGAAGGCTCGATGATGGGGAGCCACCCCAGCATGAAGAGGAGGCGGCGGCCGTAGTGCTCCACGGCCGTCCAGCTCCGCTCGAGCAGTCCGAGCTGGCCCGAGGGGTCCGGGTGAATCCAGTGCGAGGTGTCCGTGAAGATGGCGGCGCCCAGCTGCCCCGTGACGGAGTAGTTGCGCAGGACCATCAAGCCGACGACGCCCACGGCTCCGCCGAGGAGCGCCGCCACGGTCCGCCCCGTGTGATCGCGCGAGCCCGGGTAGGCGATCAGCAGAGCGGCCCCCGCGAGACCGAGCGGGAGCAGGTTCGGCCGGGTGAGGATCGCGGCCCCGAGCGCGACGCCGGCCAGCAGGCCATGCCCCGCCGACGGACGCTCGTGAGCCCGGACCAGGAGAGCCAGCGCCAGGGGCAGCAGGACGAGGATCAGGTTCTCGCTGAGCAGGCGGTTCGTGTAGTGACGGAAGACGTCCACGTAGAGGAAGCTCACGGCCAGGGCCAGGTAGGCGAGCCGCGCGGGAGCCGAGAGCCTCCGCGCGAATCCGCGGTCGAGGACGACGACGGACAGGCCCAGGAGCGCGCTCTGGACGAGGTAGATGAAAGCCGAGTTCCGTCCGAAGAGGCGCATGAGGCCGGCGACTAGGTACACGTAGAGGAAGCCGCCGGGTCGCCAGTAGTTCTCGGGGAGGGCGGGGATCGTGAGGCCGCCGTCGAGCACGCTCTCCGCGAGCCTTCGGTAGTCGTACCAGTCGTCCTTCTCCAGATACGTGGCGGAATCGTCCGCGAACGGGTAGCCGCGCAGCGCCTCGAGCGCCAGAAACGTGGCGGGGATGGCGAGGTACAGCACGTGGATCCAGGGGGGACCCGTGAGGGTCCGGCTCGCGCGGGTCAGGAGGGAGCCCGGCGTCGCCGCGCCGGGGGCGCTCACACCGCGCCCGAGGCTCGGCGCGTCACCGACTCGTTCGCCTCCGTCCCCGGTGCGGCCGGCCCCTCGAGCCGCGTGCGCGCGGGGGAGAGGAGGCGCCTCTCGTCGGCCAGGGGGGCGACGTCGGTCGTGCGACCGACGTCGAAGCCAGCGTGGACGCGCATGCCGGGGGACAGTATACCCGCGGCTGGGCTCTCCCCATCGCGTCTGGTCTCGCAGTAAACTCGGGGTCGGAGGAGGCGCGATGGCGCAGTACGGGGCCGATTTCGGCGGCTCGATGCCGGAGTACTACGACCGCATTCTGGTGCCGGCGCAGTTCGGGCCCCTGGCCGACGATCTGGCGCGCCGCCTGCCGCGCCAGCCCGGCGGCGACGTGCTCGAGATCGCGTGCGGGACCGGCGCGGTCAGCCGGCGGCTCCGCGAGCGGCTCGATCCGTCCGTGAAGCTCCACGCCACTGACCTGAGTGACGCGATGCTCGCCTACGCGCGCTCCACGGTGCCCGGCGTGATCGAGTGGCGCGTGGCCGACGCGGCCGCGCTGCCGTTCGCCGACGCCGTCTACGCGGCCGTGGTGTGCGCCTTCGGCATCATGTTCGTTCCTGACAAGCCGAAGGCCTTCGGGGAGATGCGGCGCGTGCTCCAGCCGGGAGGCTCCCTTCTGTTCAACGTGTGGGACCGCATCGAGCTGAACCCGCACGGGCGGATCGCCTGCGAGGTGATCGAAAGCTGGTTCCCGGGCGAGCCCGAGATGAGGAACGCGCGCGCGCCCTACGAGTTCTACGATCGCGACCTGGTCCGGCGCATGCTGGAGCGCGCGGGGTTCCGCGACGTCCGGTTCGACACCGTGCCGGTCACGATCGCCGCTCCGAGCGTCCGCGACTACGTCATCGGCTTGATCTGCGGCACGCCTCGCCTGCTCCTCTTGCAGAAGCGCGGTGTCGACGTGGAGAGGTTCATCGACGCGTACGCAGTCGCGCTGGCGAAGGAGGGTGGCTCCGCGCCGTTCCGCGTGGAGGGGCACGCCGTCGCCTTCCAGGCCGAGGCCGCCTAGCCCCAATAATTCGTGAACGCCATGTGCCGGACGGGTCCTGCCGCCGCAAACAGCCCCACCGTGCTCGCTCGGACCGTGCGCGGGGTGGTTCTACACGGTGCCGCCGGCCGCGTCGCGGCCGGCCTCGCGCGGCGGCTGAGTCGTCCTACGCTCCGCGCG
>JBIOVM010000012.1:0-10760 GCA_044867785.1 Candidatus Rokuibacteriota bacterium
CGACCGTCATGCCGCACACGGGGTCCCGCGCCTCGGCCGGAGCGGTCGCCGCGGGCGCGGCCGCCGGGCGGCCTCTGCCCGAACGGCGGCCGGCGACGATCTCGGCGAGGATGCTGACCGCGATCTCCTCCGGCGTCACCGCGCCGAGGTCCAGGCCGGCGGGAGCCTTGAGGCGCCCGAGCCGCTCCTCCGGGAGCGCCCGCGCGCGAAGGGACTCCAGGATCACCCGCGCCCGCGTCGGGCTCGCGACGAGGCTGACGTACTCCGCGTCGCTCCGGAGCGCGTGCTCGAGCGCGTCCTCGTCGAACCGCCCGTGCGTCGCCACGACGACGGCCGTCCGCGCGGTGAGCGTCACCGCCGCCAGGTCGCCGACCACCCGCGCGCCAGCGAGGCCGGGGCCGGGCATCTCCGGCTCGACGACGGTCACCGCGAAGCTCGCCGCAGTCGCGAGGGCGGCCAGCGTCTCGCTCACCGGCCCGCCGCCCACCAGCACCAGCGCCGGCTTCGGGAGCACGGGCTCCACGAAGATCTCCAGCGTCCCCCCGCTATGACACGTCATCGTGTACTCCCGGACGCCGTCGGCCCGGCCCAGCGCCACGCTCCCCCGGCCGACGAGGACCAGGAACCGCGGCACGCCATCCTCCAGAGCGCCCAGCGCCTCCTTGACGGCCACCGGCTCCGCGCAGCTCCCGCCGATCCAGCCCGAGACGGTGCCGTCGCAACGGATGAGCGCCCGGGCACCCGGCTTGGCCGAGGTCGGCCGCTCGCACCGGACGACGGTCGCGATCGCGAACGGCTCCCCGGCCCGGGCGAGCGCCTCGGCCTCGGCGAGCCAGTCGGACGGGTGCGACACTCCCATCCTCTCCAGCTTACCCGCCACCCCCGGCCGTTTGCCGCACCGTTCCACGCATCGCCGCGCCCGCCCCGAGGTCGGCTACTCCGTCACGCCGTGGTCCCGGAGCAGCTTCCACACCTTCGCCGGCGTGATGGGAATGTCCACGTGGCGCACGCCGAGGTGCCAGAGGGCGTCGACGACCGCGTTGACGATCGCCGCGGGCGCGCCCACCGTCGCCGATTCGCCGATCCCCTTGGCGCCGAGCGGATGGTGGGGCGACGGCGTGATCGTGTACCCGGTCTCCCACTTCGGCGTTTCCACCGCCGTCGGCAGAAGGTAGTCGACGAAGCTCCCGCCGCGGACGTTCCCGCCCTCGTCGTAGGAGATCTCCTCGTAGAGCGCGGGGGCCAGGCCCATCGTGAGGCCGCCGTGCACCTGCCCCTGGACGATCATCGGGTTGATGATGTTCCCGCAGTCGTCGATCGCGACGAAGCGACGCACCTTCACCTCGCCCGTTCCCTTGTCGATGTCCACCACGCAGATGTAGCTCCCGAAGGGATACGTGAGGTTCGGCGGATCGTAGTAGGACACCGCCTCGAGCCCGGCCTCCATCCCCTGGGGGTGGTTCGTGTACGCGGCGAGCGCGATCTCCTGGATCGTCTTCGCCCGGCCGGGCGCTCCCTTGACCGAGAACTTGCCGGGCTCCCAGACGAGGTCCTCCTCGGCCGCCTCGAGGAGATGCGCCGCGATCTTCCGGGCCTTGTCCCGCACCTTGCGCGCGGCGACCGCGGCGGCGGCGCCCGCGACGGGCGTGGAGCGGCTCGCGTAGGTGCCGAGGCCGTAGGGCGCGGTGTCGGTGTCGCCCTCCTCGATCTGGATGTGGGCGGCCGGGATTCCCAGCTCCTCCGCCAGGATCTGCGCGTACGTCGTCTCGTGGCCTTGCCCCTGGGACTTGGTCCCGAAGCGCGCGATGGCCTTCCCGGTCGGGTGGATCCGGATCTCGCAGCTGTCGAACATCTTGAGCCCGAGGATGTCGAAGTGCTTCGAGGGTCCCGCGCCGACGATCTCCGTGAAGCTCGAGATGCCGATCCCCATCAGCTCGCCCCGCGCGCGCTTCTCGGCCTGCTCGCGCCGGAGCGCCGCGTAGCCGGCCATCTCCATCGCCTTGTGGAGGGCGCCCGCGTAGTTGCCGCTGTCGTACTCCCAGCCGAGCGCCGACTTGTAAGGGAACTGCTGCGGCTGGATGAAGTTCTTCAGGCGAAACTCGGCGGGGTCCATCCCGAGCTGGTGCGCCATGAGGTCGGCCATCCGCTCGATGGTGTGGGCGGCCTCGGTGACCCGGAACGAGCAGCGGTAGGCGATGCCGCCGGGCGGCTTGTTCGTGTAGACGCCGTCCACCTCGACGTGGGCGGCCTTGAGATCGTAGGAGCCCGTGCACACGTGGAAGAGTCCCGCCGGGAACTTCGAGGGATTCGCCGCCGCGTCGGCATAGCCGTGATCGGCGATGGTCTTGATGCGGAGGGCGGTGAGCTTCCCCTCCTTGGTCGCGGCGAGCTCCGCGGTGATGTGGTAGTCGCGGGCGAAGGAGTCCGCCTGGAGGTTCTCCATCCGGTCCTCGATCCACTTCACCGGCTTCCCGGTGAGGACCGACGCGGCGACCGCGATGACGTAGCCCGGGTACACCGGCACCTTCCCGCCGAAGCCGCCGCCGATGTCGGGCGAGATGATCCGGATCTTGTGCTCCTCGAGCCCCACGTGCCCGGCGACCAGCGCGAAGACCGTGCGGATCGCGTGCGGGGCCTGCGTCGTCATCCAGACCGTCAGCTTCCCGGTGACCTTGTCGAACTGGGCGACGCAGCCGCACGTCTCGATCGAGGCGACGTGGATGCGGGGCAGGTAGATGTTCTCCTTGACGGTGACGGCCGCCTCGCGGAACGCGCGGTCGGTCGCCGCCTTGTCGCCCCACTCCCAGTGCCAGATGTGGTTGTCCTGCTTGTCCTTCTTGTCGGTGCGGAGCACGGGGGCGCCCGGCTCGAGCGCCTTCTTGGGATCGACCACGACGGGGAGCGGCTCGTACTGGACCTCGACCGCGTCGGCGCCGTCGGCCGCGATGTAGCGCTCGGTCGCGAGGACGGCCGCGACCTCTTGCGCCTGGTACATCACCTTTTCGACCGGCAGGACCATCTGCGTGTCCGACATGAGGGTCGGCATCCAGTGCAGGTTGTACTTGGCGAGGTCCTGGCCGGTGATGACCGCGAGGACGCCGGGGATCGCGAGCGCCTTCGCGGTGTCGATCTTGGTGATCTTCGCGTGCGCGTACGGGCTCCGCACGATGTCGAGGTAGAGCATCCCGGGAAGTTGGACGTCGTCGACGTAGGTCCCTTGCCCCCGGATGAAGCGCGGGTCCTCCTTGCGCTTGAGGGAGTGGCCCATGCCACCGACCTCGGCGGACGTGCGCGGAGCGTGCTCGGGCGCCATCGTGCGCCTCCTAGCCAGCCGGGGCGGCCAGCTTGGCGGCCGCGTGCTGGATTGCCTTGACGATGTTGACGTAGCCCGTGCAGCGGCACAGGTTGCCGGAGATCGCGTGCCGGATCTCGTCCTCGCTCGGCTTCGGGTGGTGCTGGAGGAACTCGTAGCCCGTCATCAGCATCCCCGGCGTGCAGTAGCCGCACTGGAGGCCATGCTCCTGCATGAAGCCCTCCTGGAGCGGATGGAGCTGGCCGTTCTGCTCGAGCCCTTCGACCGTCATGACGGTCCGGCCGTCCGCCTGGACGGCGAACACGGTGCACGACTTGACCGGGCGGCCGTCGAGGAGCACCGTGCAGGCCCCGCAGTGCGTGGTGTCGCACCCGATGTGGGTGCCGGTGAGCCGGAAGACCTCGCGGAGCAAGTGGACCAGCAGCAGCCGCGGCTCGACGTCCGCCTCGCGCCGCTCGCCGTTGACCGTGACGCCCACCCGCATCCCCGCCCTCCTTGTGGTCGCGACGGCGCCGGCGGAGCCGGCCCGGCGCCGCCGGTCAGTGAGCCGCGCCCGCGCGCTCGAGCGCGCGGCGCAGCGCGCGAGCCGTCAATACCCGCACCAGGTCGCGCTTGTACGCCACCGAGCCGCGCAGGTCCTCCGACGGGTCGCTCTCGGCGGCGGCGGCCTGCGCGGCGTCCCGGATCACGGCGTCATCCAGCCGGCGGCCCTGCAGCAGCGCCTCCGCCCGGCGGGCCTTGATCGGCGTCGGGCCCACGTTGGTGAGGCCGATGCCCGCGTGGGCACAGGCGTCGCCGCCCGCCAGGGTGATCTGGACGGCGACGGCCGCCGTCGCGAAATCCCCGACCTTCCGCTCCAGCTTGAGATAGGCGCCGCCCGACCGGGGAGCGGGCAGGGGGATGCGGATCTCCGTGAGGATCTCGCCCGCTCCGAGGGCCGTCTCGAGGGGGCCCGTGAAGAGCTCGGCGACCGGAATGCGCCGCGACCCCTGCGGTCCCACCGCCACGACCTCCGCCCCGAGCGCCAGCATGACGGCGGGATGGTCGTTGGCGGGGTCCCCGTGCGCCAGGTTCCCGCCGACCGTGGCGAGGTTCCGGACGAGCGGGTCCGCGATCACCCGGCACGCGTCGGCGAGGATCGGAAACCGCCGCCGCACGAGGTCCGACGCCTCGAGATCCGACTCGCGGACCAGCGCGCCGATCACCAGGGCGCCGTCCTTCTCGGCGATCGTCCCGAGCCCGGCGATCCGGTTGATATCGACGACGTGCCGGGGCGAGGCGAGCCGGAGCTTCATCAGCGGGATGAGGCTCTGGCCGCCAGCGAGGACCTTGGCGTCTTCGCCCAGGCGGCCGAGGAGCGCGATGGCGTCCGGGAGGGTCGCGGGCCGGTGATACTCGAAGGACGCAGGGATCATGCTGGTCCCCCCAGCGAGGGCGGTCAGAGGGGCCGAAGCGCGGCCGATTTGCCAGAGGCCCCGATACTAGGAGTCGCGCCCGGGGACTGTCAAGGCGCGGCCGCCGCTCCGACCCGACGACGGCCCGGCGGCGCCGGCGCGGTCGAGCCCCTCGAGGCCACGCGCGGCGCCCCGGCCACCCGCCTTGTCGCCGTGCCGCGCGGGGTGCTACGGTCTGCTCGTCGTCCGTCGCCCCCATCGCTGTCGAGCTCGAGCTTCGGGACGCGCCGGACGTCCCGATGCCGCCCATGGTGCCCACCGCCTCGCGGCCCGCGCCGTTCGACCTCGTGATTCATGCGGGGCGCGTGCTCTGCGCGGCGACGGGACTGGACGGGCCGGGCGCCGTGGCGGTCGTCGGGGACCGGATCTCCGCGGCCGGGCCGGGGGTCGACGGACCGGCTCGCGAGGTGCTCCGGTTGCCGGACGCCGTGATCCTGCCGGGGTTGGTGGATCTCCATGCCCATCCGGCACAGGGCGAATCGCGTTACGGCGTCGATCCCGATCGCCACCTACTGCCGTTCGGGACCACGACGGTGCTCGCCCAGGGCGAAGCCGGTGCCCTGAACCTCGAGCGCTATCTCGATGGCGTCGTCGAGCGCGCGCTGACGCGGATCCGGCTCGCGCTCAACATCGCTCGCCGCGGCGAGGCGACGGCGGGGGGCAGCTGCGAGGCGCGTGAGGACGTCGACGGGGCGGCCTGCGCGAGCGCGGTGCGGGCGGCCGGACCACGCGGCGCGCGCGCGATCTGGGGGATTGCGGTCAACGTCAGTCGCGCGACGTGTGGCGGCACCGACCCGCGCGTGGTCCTGGCGGAGGGCCTGGCGGCCGCGCGCGAGACCGGCCTGCCGCTCCTGTTCGGCCCGCGGCGCGAAGGCGACTGGCCGCTGCGGGAACAACTCGCCCGGCTCCGGCCGGGCGACGTGGTCACGTACTGCTTCAGCGACTGCCAGGAGGGACTCCTCGCCGACGGCCGGGTCCGCGACGAGGTCTGGGCGGCCCGCCAGCGGGGGATTCTCTTCGACCTGGGCCACGGAATGGGCTCGTTCAGCTTCGACGTCGCCGAGCGGGCGATCGCGCAAGGCTTCCTCCCGGACACCATCTCGACCGACCGGTATCGACGCCATCTCGGCCTCTCGCCGCGCCACGACCTGCCGCGGACGCTGTCCAAGCTCCTGGCCGTGGGGATGACCCTACGCGACGGCTTCGACCGGGTCACGGTGCGGCCGGCAGCGATCCTAGGCTTGGGCGGCGAGGTCGGCACGCTGGCCCCCGGAGCATGCGCGGACCTGGCAGCGCTCGGCTGGAATCGGGCGGCGCCCCCGCTCCGCGACACGGGGGGTGTGGAGCGCTCTGGTGGGACTTGGGAGCCGCTGCTCACCGTGCGGGCGGGCCGGGTGATCCGTCCCCCGTCGGGCGATGCCGCGTGACGCGCGGGGCGCGCCGGCGGGTCAGCGGCGGTCGGTGACTCGGGAGCGCCCCATTCCGGTCACGCGCCTCCGGTCGGCGTCGCGTCAGGGGCCGGCTCGTCGTCGAGCTCCATCGGGTCGGGCTCGAGGGCGTCGGGGTACTTCACCGGAACGTTCTGCGCGACCCACAGCTTCCAGTCGCTCCACGCGTGATCCAGTTCGTGGAGAAACGCGCCGCGCTTCTCGGCGGGCGGTAGCCGGCGGTCGACCACGATCGTCCGCGTGTCCACGTCCCATTCGGCGGCCCGGTCGTCCTGATCCGGCGCGCCCTGGACGACCGACACCTCGTACCCGAACGGGAAGTCGACCTTGCGGGGCAGCCGATAGACGGAGCTCTTCGCCGCCGCCGGGTCCGTCACGATCGCCGCGTCCATTCCGCCTCTCGAGCGACGCCGCGCCGCGCCGAACGCGCCCATCGGGCCCCGTCCGGCCGCCGCCGCGGGTATCCCCCTCGCAGGGGGTCGCCGCCATGCCCGCGAGGATACTGGCGGCCCCGGGCAGCGTCAAATGCCCGGGCTGCGGGATGCCGAGGCCGGGGCGACCCAGGCCTGGCAGTGCGCCGGGACACGAAACGCAAATATCGAGAGAAATGGAGAAAGATGCGTCGCGTCAAACGGCGCGGTCGGTGCGTCCTCCCGGGAATCCGGCCGGGCATCGCCGCGGTGGCCGGCGGACCATGGCCGCGGCGAGCGGAACCCGACAGGGATCGAGAAACGGCCCGGATGACCACGCCAGGTGACGCGCCTCCACGCACTCGCCCCGCCGACCGCCGACGCAGGAGATCGGATCCGTGGTGCACCGGTCTCGGAGTCCGCGGTCGACGGTGCGAGCGCTCCGGTCAACAGGCCGTACGTCTCAATCGCCGCCATCGTCAGCACCCGCGGCATGGGGGTCGGGCGGACGCCGACCCTTTCAGGTCGCATTCGAGAGGGGTCGGCCCATACTCGACGCCATCTCGAGCGCGGGAGGAGTCATGCGATACCTCTACCTGGTCGTCTTCGTCCTGGTGACGGCCGCCGTCCTGCTGTTCACCCTGCAGAACCTCGCCTCCGTGACCGTCACGTTCGCGAGGATGCGCGTGACCTCGCCGGTCGCGCTGGTCGTCATCGTCGTCTACGTGTTGGGCATGCTCTCCGGCGGCGCGCTCTGGAGCCTGGTCCGCAAGTCCTATCGCGGAGCCTTCGAGCCTGGCTAGCCCTGGCGGGGCCCGACCCACGGCTTCGCAGGGGGGCGGCCTCTCTTTGCCTGATCGGGACCGAGTACGATGGATCTGATCCGCCAAGAGGTTAGGGGCGCCGCTCCTGCTCCCAGTCTTGACCGGATGATGTCGATCGAGATGCAGAACCGGCCCCTTGCGCGCGCGCAGGAGGCTTCGGTTCACCCCGGTGTCCAGCTCTCCCCGGCCCGACCCCAAACGGGGGGTCTGCGCGACGCGGAGCACTGTCCTCCCCGATCTCGATTCGCCGAAAATCAACGCCTAACTAGCGGAGTGCGGGCCTGGCCCGACCCACTCAGCGGGCCTCGGGGCGGACGACGAGCTGGAGAGGGGTGATGCGGCCTCCATTGATGGGGCTCAGGTCCATGGGACAGGACGACACCGCCGCCACGACGTCGACCAGACACCGGAACACGATGCGGTCGCCGGCCCGCGACGGCGCCGGGTAGAAGTCAAACTCGCCGTCCGGGCGAGGCGGCGTCTTCATGAAGAGGTTCACCGGGTCGGGAAGCTGCCACCCTTCGACGTGATGCGGCGCGAGCGCTTCGAGCAGATTCACGCGGCAGCTTCGGTGATCCGCCAGACCGAAGCGCTGGAGATAGAGCGCCGGGCTGCAGGCACAGAACAGGAGGTCGTGCACCCCGACGTCGTCCCGCACGATCTCGAGCACCGGTTCGCGGTCTTGGTTGACCAGCCGGTCGCCGACGCGGAGCGTGAGCCGTCGAAGCGTCGACCGCGTTTGGTGGGGGGACACCGCCTTCCGAAGTCCCGGCCGCTGTAGGGCGACGAAGTCGGCGACTTGGGACCCCTCGAGGTCCACCACGGACAGGTACTCTCCGGCCGCAGCGACGATGGACCGGCCCTCGCCGGCCGGCACGATCACGGCGCGCTCGCTCGCGTCGCTCACCCCACCCCTCCTGACCTGCCCCCCCACCGCTCGCGAGGGCGAAGACTCTCGGAAGCGGGCCGGCCGCCATCAAGCGTCCGGCGTAGGAACGTCGGGCGGCCTGCGCGGCGCGCGGTCCTGCGGTTGGGCGCGAAGACTACGAGGCCCGCCGGCGGCGGCTCGGTTGCTTCCCCGGGTACGCTCTCGCGGCTGCGCTGGTGGGCGCGGCTTTGGTCGGCCCCTTCCGGTCGAGGCTCGCCTTGAGGGTCGCGATCAGATCGTTGGTCGGTGGACGGCCTTCCACCTCGACGCGTTCGATCTCCTGGCCCGCCATCTTCTGCTCGATCGCCTTCAGCAGTCGCTTCCGATACTCGTCTTCGTAGTTCTCGGGATGGAACTCGGTCTCGGACAGTTCCTTGACGAGGCGCTCGGCGAGCGTCCGCTCCTGGTCACGGATCGTCGGTTCGGCGCCCCGGTCGATCTCCGCCGAGTCGTGGACCTCGCCCGCGAAGTACAGCCGCTGAAGGAGTAGCCCTTCCTGATGCACCCGGATCGCGATCGGCGTGGTCTTACCGCGCCACGTGAACGTGCCGACGGCGATCTTGTGTGTCTGCTGAAGGGCCTGGACGAGGACGCGATAGCCGCGCTCGCCATTCTTGCCGGCACCCAGGTAGTAGGTGTCCTCGAAGTAGACCGGGTCGATCGCGCCCTCGGGGATGAAGGTGTCGATGACGAGAGCCGACGAGGACGCCTGCTCGAGGGCCCTCAGCTCGTCCGGCTCGAACCGCACGTACTCGTCCTTGGACGTCTCGTAGCCTCGCACCGTCTCGTCCCGCGGCACGGGACCGTGGATGGGGCACTCGCCGCGCATTTGGATCCGGGACCCGCACTTCGCGTGGAGCAGGTGGAAGGCAATCCCTTGCTGGCCGGTCGCGGTGAACATCTGGACCGGGATGACGGCTAGACCCAGCGTGATGTCGAGGTTCTTGATGGCGCGAGGCATGGCGTTAGAGGACCCAGGGTATCCGACCCCCCCTACTTGCTACTCTACCAGTTGCCATTCCGCCGGAGTCTCGCCAATCAGGGCGGCTGTCTTGGGGTGAGAAGAAGGCTCATGCGTCGCTCGCCCGGTACGGTAAGGCCGGCCGCCCGACGAAGGGGGCTGGGCGCCTGCTCAGATCCCCAAATCGGTAGAGCGATCACCAGTCCGTCGCCCATCGGCATCGACAGCACTCCGTCGAACGTCCGGACCCGTCCGGGATCTCGAGCGCCTGCACGAGCGCCCGGCCCGGAAGAGCATCGGCGCGACCGCGCGGCCACACGTCCACCCGGCGAGCGTGGACCGGCGTCCACCGTGGGCATCGAGCCAGGTGAGCGGGGTCATGAAGGCTCGTCCCGCATGGGGACGACGAGGAAGCGTAACGTGTCCCACGAGATCGGCGGTAACTGGCGCCGCGGCGCCCGACGTCGGTCCGCAGCAGGTCGTCGCTCCGTCGTCCGCCGTTCCCCCCGTCGTCGGTCCATGATCACGCGCACGCCTGTCCATCGCATCGCCTCCAGTCGCCGATAGAGGGCGCGCTCGGCCGCCCGTACGACGATCAGGCGCGACTCCGGTTGGGAGGCCTCCTGGCGCTCCGGGGCACCGACCGGATGGCCGATGCGCGTCGCCAGGGCCTGAAGCCTCGGGATCGCTTCCCGCCCAGATCCGTTGGTCCATTCCCCCTGAGCGGCGCACTGCTCCAAGGCCGACATCTCCTCGACGGTATGTGGATCGAGCCAGACCCAGACGCCCTGAGCGGTGCGGTTCATCAGCAGCCGCATCTCTGTCTCCTTGGGGATCCTACGTGACTAACTGAAGGATGATGGCGCGCCTGGAAGGAATCGAACCCCCGACCCACGGCCTAGTTAGAAGGGCGGGACGCACCTGACGACCATGCGTGACCATGCGCCACGGAGCATTACAGAGCGTGAGGTTAGACCGCGACGCCAGTGAGACCGATGGTGACCGGTGCGTGCTCATTCTAATGCTGAGCCGGCACCGGGCATGGCGCACGTTCGAGGCCTCGACGGGCGGTGGTAGATTCCGCACCCCCCGGCACCGACCCCAGAGGGGCCTGCGCGACGCCGGGCAGTTTCGCCCAAACTTTTGATTCGCAAAAGGACGCGACGCCCTCAAAATCAGTTTAGCATCGCGAACGAGATCGCAGGCCGCTGCCGCCTCTAACCCGGCTCCAGGCGGGAACCTGAAGTTGCCGGTTGCGGTGATTCGGGCCTCCGCCCACTTGGCGGAGGTTCTAACTTAGTACACCGAATCATGAATTCGTTCCGGGTTTCCTTGGGGGTGCGAATGCCCGTGCGCTATCGTGCCTTCAATGGATGCTGGGGGACGGCGCCTGGCGGAGCGCCGTGGGCCGAAGCCGCGACA
>JBIOVM010000013.1:0-56480 GCA_044867785.1 Candidatus Rokuibacteriota bacterium
GTGTCATGAGCGAGTACAGCGCTTGGTTCGAGTGTGTCAACGGCTGTCCCGGACGATACAGCCTGCTGGAGGTCATCTACCGGTGCCCCACCTGTAACGATCTCCTCGACGTGGCCCACGACATCGAGCCGCTCAAGCGTCGCTCGGCCGCGGCCTGGATGCAGCTCTTCGACGACCGGTACCGCCGCAACACGTTCCCGTACGGCTCCGGCGTGTGGGGCAAGAAGGAGTGGGTGGTCCCCTTCCTCGACAACGAGAACATCGTGTCGACGTACGAGGGCGGGACGAACCTCCTGTGGGCGGACCGCTACGGCAAGATGCTCGGCGTCGAGGACCTGTGGGTCAAGCAGTGTGGGAACTCCCACACGGGATCGTTCAAGGACCTCGGGATGACGGTGCTCGTCTCCGTCGTCAAGCACATGATCAAGGAAGGCGAGCCCATCTCGGCCATCGCCTGCGCGTCGACGGGCGACACGTCGGCCGCCCTCGCGAACTACTGCGCGGCCGCCGGCATCCCCGCGGTCGTGCTGCTTCCACGGGACAAGGTCTCGCCCGCTCAGCTCGTCCAGCCGCTCGCGAACGGCGCGCTGGTGGTCTCGCTCGACACCGACTTCGACGGGTGCATGGCCCTGGTGCAGGAGATCACCAAGGAGCGCCAGGTCTACCTGGCGAACTCGATGAACAGCCTTCGGCTCGAAGGGCAGAAGACGGTCTCCATCGAGCTGGTGCAGCAGTTCGACTGGGAAGTGCCCGACTGGATCATCATCCCCGGCGGGAACCTCGGCAACGTGAGCGCGCTCGGCAAGGGGTTCCTGATGATGAAGGCGCTCGGGCTCATCCAGACCCTGCCCCGCATCGCGGTGGCCCAGGCCGAGAACGCCAACCCGCTCTACCTCTCGTACCTCACCCACTTCGAGACGTTCACGCCGGTCCAGGCGAAGAAGACCCTGGCCAACGCCATCCAGATCGGCAACCCGGTGAGCTACAAGCGCGCGGTGAAGGTGCTTCGCGAGTTCAACGGGGTCGTGGAGCAGGCCAGCGAGTCGGAGCTGGCGGACGAGGCCGCCCGCGCGGACCGGACGGGGATGTTCAACTGTCCCCACACCGGCGTCGCCCTCGCGGCGCTCCGGAAGCTCGTGGAGCGCAAGGTCATCCGCTCGAACCAGCGCGTGGTCGTGATCTCGACCGCGCACGGGCTCAAGTTCGCCGAGCAGAAAACGGCCTATCACGTCGGGCTGACCCCCGGGATCGTCCCGTCCTACGCCAACCGTCCGGTCGAGCTTCCGCCCGACTCGCGCCTCGTCCACGACGCGATCCGGCGGCACGCCGACAAGCTCCGGCTGATGGAGGTCTGATGTCCAGCTCGCGATCGCGCCGGAAGCCTGGCCCGCCGGCCTCCCCTCCATCCGCGAATCCCCGCGAGCCGGGGCCCAGCACGCAGTCGGTTCACGGCGGCGAGCCGCGGCAGCATCTCGCGAGCGCGCTCACGTCGCCCATCGTCCAGACCGCCACCTACACGTTCCGAGACAGCCGGGAGATCGCGGATCACTTCGAAGGGCGCGTCGAGCGGGACGAGTACGGTCGCTACGGCAACCCCACCCAGCGGATGGCCGAGAAGAAGTTGGCCGCTCTGGAGGGCGCCCAGGAGGGTCTGCTCTTCGCGAGCGGCATGGCGGCCATCACGACCACGCTCTTCGCCATGCTGTCCAAGGGGGCGCACGTCATCATCACGGACGACGCCTACCGGCGGACGCGGCAGTTCCTGAACCAGGTCCTCCGGCGCTACGGGGTCGAGGTCTCGACCGTGCCGGCCGGCGACTACGAGCGCATGGGAGAGGCGATCCGGCATACGACGCGCCTGGTGTTCAGCGAATCCCCGACCAACCCGTACAACCGGGTCGTCGACCTGGAGCGCCTGGCGGAGCTGGGCCGCCGCCATCGGGTGAAGACCGTCATCGACTCGACCTTCGCAACCCCGATCAACCAGCGGCCGCTCGAGTTCGGCATCGACCTGGTCATCCACTCCGCGACCAAGTACCTCGGCGGCCACAACGACCTCATGGCGGGCGCGGTGCTCGGCAGCCGCAGCCTGGTGGGCGCGATCCGCGACCTCCATTCGGTGACCGGGGCGGTGCCGGACCCGTTCGCGGCGTACCTCCTCATCCGGGGCATCAAGACGCTGGCCCTCCGCGTGACCCGCCAGAACGAGAACGCCCAGCGCATCGCCGAGTTCCTCGAGACCCATCCGAAGATCGAACGGGTGCACTACCCGGGCCTCAAGAGCCACCCGGAGCACGACGTGGCGCGGCGCCAGATGACGGGCTACGGCGGCGTCGTCTCCTTCGAGGTCCGGGGCGACCTCGCCGCCGGGACGCGCCTCGTGGACGGGTGCCGGATCCCCCGGATCGCCCCGTCGCTGGGCGGGGTCGAGAGCCTGATCGAGCAGCCCGCGCTGATGAGCTTCTACGAGCTCTCGACCGAGGAGCGGCTCCAGATCGGGATCCGGGACTCCCTGGTCCGCTACGCGGTCGGCGTCGAGGACGGCGACGACCTGGTCGCGGACCTGGCCCAGGCACTGGAGCGCGTCTAGATGCATCCGGTGGAGCCGTGCCAGACGTATGCCGCGCGGGCGGCCGGCCGTGCGGTCTACGAGAACGGCCCGCACGCGTTCAAGGTCTACTTCATCGACATCACCGGCCGCCGCCAGCCGGAGCGCTACGAGTGGGACCGGTGCGGCCGCGACCGCGACACGGTCGTGGCCGGGCTGAAGCGGGCCGGCGTCGAGGGCGTCGGCTTCGTGTGCGCGTTCCCGCACGTCGCCAAGGCCTTCCGGTTCGGACCGGAGAGCGAGACCGTGCTCCAGGTGCGGGCCTTCCGCCCGGCCGACTTCACGGAGCTCGACTTGACCCGGTCGGACGGGTACGTGGAATACGCGTGTCTTGCCGAGTCGGTCATCGCCGACGCGGAGTACCGCCTCTGGGCGGCGGCCCGGACGGTGGAGGAGTACCTCGGGCGGTGGGTGGACTGGCCGCCCGTCGCCGTGGCGGACGAGGCGAAGCTGGGTCGACACTACCGGCGCGCCGGCCTCTGATCCCGGATCGCGCCCGGCCGCGCGCGCGGCGGCCCGTGCGATACTGACGCAGGTCATGCGACGACGGCTCATCTTCGCCGCCCTCGCCATTGCCGTGCTGAGCGGCGTCGCCCTGGCCCTGCCGCGCGTGAGCCACCACCTGCCGCATTCCCTGGAAACCGTGGCTCATTTACCCGAGCGCCTCGTCGCACGGGTGCTGCCGCCCAGCGTCCCCAAGGGCGAGCGGCTGGCCGGTCTCACCGGACCGGAACGCGAGACGGTGGACGCGCTCGCCCAGCGGCTCGGGGGTCTCGTCGTCTGGTCCTCGAATCGGACGGGCAACCACGAGCTCTACCTCCTCGACCTGAGTACCCGCAGCGTCCGCCGCCTCACCAACACCCCGCAGGTCGAGTTCTTCTCCCGATTCTCCCCGGACGGGCGACGGATCGTCTTCACCCGCAGCCAGCGCGAGTACGTGAGCCCGCGCGACCCTACCGCCTGGGACGTCTACGTCATGAACGCGGACGGCACGGGCGAGCGGCTCCTCGCGCGCAACGGCTACTCCCCGCAATGGGCGCCCGATGGGGCGGCGATCATCTTTCTCCGCGGCGCGCAGGTGATCCGGCTGGAGGTGAAGGGCGGGACCCCCGGCCGCGAGTCCGTCCTGCTGGACGGTCCGACGACCGAAGGGATCCAGGGCGGCATGGAGACGCCGGAGCTGTCTCCCGACGGAACGCGGCTGGCCGTGACCGTCCGGAGCCGGCGGTACGGTGGGGTCGCGGTGGTCGATCTCGGGACCCGCGCGGTGACCCCCCTGTCCCCCGGAAATGCCTGCCAGATCACGTGGATCCCCGGGGACTCGGCTCGTCTCCTCTGGATGGAGAGCGTGGGGAACGGTGGCACCTCGATCATGGCCGGGGGCCCCGGCCTGCCCCGGGCGATGTTCATGGATCTCCCCGGCGCCTACAGCCATGAGTACTTTCCGCGGGTTTCCGGTGATGGTCGCTGGCTCGTCTGGGGCGCGGCCGCCCAGGGTCACGAGCACGACCGCGCCGACTACGAGATCTTCGCCTGGCAGATCGGCCAGCCGGTGAGCGAGGTGGTTCGGCTGACGCACCACCCCGGAAACGACCAATGGCCGGACATCCGACTGACCCGATAGCGTCCCCGGGATCCGAGGGTGCGGCCGGCGGCCGCACCGTCCCGCGCGCGAACGCGATCCAAGCGTATCTGCTCGCGGCGGGCGCCGCGCTCCTCGCGTGGCTGCTCTCGTACCCGCTGGAGCCGTATGTCGACCGCGGGGACTACCCGCTCTTCCTCGGTGCGGTGATGCTGAGCGCGTGGTACGGCGGGTGGGGGCCCGGCCTTTTCACGACCGTGGTGGGCGCCGTCGTCGGTGTGAAGGGGGCCGTCGACGTGGGGGACATGCCGCTGAGCTCCGCGGTCGTCACCCGTCTCGGGGTCTTCGTCCTGGAGGCGCTGGTCATCTGCTTCGTCAGCGGAGCACTCCGCCAGGCGAGAGCGCGGGCGCAGGCCCTCGCGAGCAGCGAGCAGGGAGCGCGCCAGGCGCTCGAGGCGGCGGCGCACCAAGTCAGAGCGGTCCAGCGCGTCACCGACACGGCCCTCACGCACCTGCGTCTCGACGCCCTCCTGCCGGAGATTCTGGGGCGCGTCCGCGAGGCCCTAGCGGCCGACACGGTCGTCATCCTCCTGCTGAACGAGGAAGGGACGGAGCTGGCGGTGCAAGCCGCTCACGGCCTCGAGGAGGAAGTGAAGCTCAACATGCGGATCCCCTTCGGGCGTGGAATCGCGGGGACCATCGCGGCCCGGGGCGTGACCATGGTCATCGACGACGTCAGCGCCGTGGAGGTCGTGAGTCCGGTCCTCCGAGCCAAGGGGCTCCGCACGCTCCTCGGCACCCCCCTTGTGCTCGACGGCCGGAGGATCGGCGTCGTCCATGTCGGCAGCCTGTCCCCACGTCGGTTCACGGGCGACAATGCCCGCCTCCTCGAGCTGGTGGCGGACCGGATCGCGACCGCAATCGGCCGCGCCCATCTCTTCGGCGCCGAGCAGAGCGCGCGGCACGACGCCGAGACGGCCGAGCGGCGGTTCCGCCTCCTGGTCGACGGGGTCCGCGACTACGCCTTCTACATGCTCGACCGGGCGGGGCGGGTCGAGAGCTGGAACGCCGGCGCCGAACGCCTCGCCGGCTACACCGCGGCGGAGGTCGTCGGCCGGCACGTCGCCCTTTTCTACCTGCCCGAAGAGTCCCGCCAGATTGGCCCGGCTCGCATTCTCGAGCGCGCCGCCGCCGAGGGCCGGGCAATCGAGGAGGGCTGGTGCCGCCGGAAGGACGGGAGCCGGTTCTGGGCAGAGGTGCTCGTCACCGCTCTCCGCGACCGGGAGGGCCTGCTCGTGGGATACTCCGTCGTGGTCCACGACGTCACCGAGCGCCGCCGGCATGCGGAGGTGCGCGCCCGCCTGCTCGAGCAGGTGACGCTCGCCCAGGAAGAGGAGCAGCGCCGCCTCGCGCGGGAGCTGCACGACGAGACCGGGCAGTCGCTCACCTCGCTTCTGGTGGGGCTCCGCACGCTCGAGACCGCGCCGAGCATCGAGGCGGCGCGCGAGCAGATGGCCGATCTGCGGCGGGCGGCGGCGCGGACTCTCGACGAGGTCGGCCGGCTCGCCCGCGGCCTGCGTCCGGCGGTCCTCGACGAGCTCGGGCTCGTGCCGGCGGTCGAGCAGCTGGCGCTCGACCATACGCAGGCCCATGGGGTCGCGGTCGACGTGAGCGCGGTGGGCTTCGGGGCGGAGCGGCTGCCACGGGTCGTGGAGACCACCGTCTACCGGGTCGTCCAGGAGGCGCTGACGAACACGGCCAAGCATGCCGGGGCCAGCACCGCCAGCGTCGTCCTCCAGCGGCGTGGGAACGTACTGCAGGCCATCGTGTCGGACGACGGCTGCGGCTTTGACGTCGAGGCCACGCTCCGCACGCCTGCCGCCTGGGCGCACCTCGGGCTGCACGGGATGCGGGAGCGGGCCGCCCTCGCCGGCGGGACGGTGACCATCGAGTCCACCCCGGGCGACGGCACCACGATCTACGTTCGAGTGCCGGTGCTCGGAGGCGCTAATGGCTCGGATCCGGATCCTCCTGGCGGATGACCACGCCGTCCTCCGCACCGGGCTCCGCATGCTGATCAGCAGCCAGCGGGACCTGGAGGTGGTGGGCGAGGCCAGCGACGGGGACGAGGCGGTGCGCAAGGCCGCGACGCTCCGGCCCGACGTGGCCCTGGTCGACATCACCATGCCGGGCGCCAGCGGCATCAAGGCCATCGAGCGCATCCGGCAAGCGGCACCGGCCACGCGGGTGCTGGTGCTGACGATGCACGACGTTCCCGCCTACCTCCGGGCCTCGCTCGCCGCCGGGGCCTCCGGATACGTCGTGAAGCGCTCCGCGGACTCCGACCTCCTCGCCGCCATCCGCGACGTGCACCGGGGACGGGCCGTGCTCGATCCATCGCTCGCGGCGCGGGTCGCGCACGGCACGCTGCGCCGGCGCGGCGCGGTGGGCCCGGCGACGCCGACGGCGCTCTTGAGCCAGCGGGAGCGGGAAGTCCTGGAGCTCGTCGCCCAGGGATTCACGAACCAGCAGATCGCCGACCACCTGGGGCTCTCGGTGAAGACGGTCGAGACCTACCGAGCCCGCCTCGTGGAGAAGCTCGGCCTCCAGAGCCGCGCCGAGCTGGTACGGTACGCGCTGGATAGCGGCCTCTTCGGCCCGGAGGGCGGTCCCGCCTCCTGACCCGTCAGGGGGATTTTCCCTGGCATCGCGGGGGGTTCTGCCGCTTTCGGGAAGGGCCCCGCGCTCCCTACCATGCGAGCGCGATGCGAGCCGCCCCGCTACGAGGCACGGGTGCCCGCTGGGCCCTGACCGGGTTCCGGCCCCTCGCCCTGGCGTGGCCGAGCCTGACCACCCTGGCCGTCTCCCTGCTCCTCGCCGAGGCGTTCTTCCTCGTGCGGGTCCCGGTCGCGCGCAGTCCCGCCCTGAGCGAGACCTAGTCCCGCGAACGGATCGTCTGCGCCGACTATCTCGGCTACCGTAACTTTCGACAGCTCCAGGCCGTGGACGCGGTCGAGGATCCTGCGCGCGTGGCGATCGTGCTGCACCGGACGCTCCAGGGCCCGGCGCCGGCGTTGATGGCCGATACCCTCGAGCTCCTGCGCGTGGCCGCGCAACGCGAGGTCGTCGGGGAGTACGAGATCCTCCATCACTTCACCCCGCTCGATCCGGTGGAAGGGCCATCCCCGGATCGACGAGAGCGGACGGGTCGTCGTCCGGTTCCCGCCGAGGCCCGCTCGCCACGTTCGGCTCACGAGCCTCGGGGCGATGCACGGGGGTGCCTCGTGGAGCATCGCGGAAATCTTCGTCTACGCGCCCGCGGCGGCGCTCTGGTCTCCGCCGGCGGCGGCGACGACGGCCCTCGCGGCCGCGGCTCGCGGACTGGATCACTGGATGGACGACCCGACCGGGCCTCATCCCCGAAGGGCGCCAGTGACGACCGAGCACCGCCGGAGCCAGGTCCCCTGGGACCGCGTGCTGGGCGAGGCGAACGCCGCCCTGGCGGCGGCGCCGGAGTGGGAGGACCCCCACCACCTATACGGGCTGGCCCTCGCGCGGTTCGGCTGGGACGATGGGATCGAGCGCACGCTGGATCGGGCACACCGCCAGAGCGCCTGGCTGGAGGTGGCCCGACTCGCCCAGCTCATCGACGTCGAGCCGGACGCGACGTGGCGAGCCGGGCGGCTGGGCGCGTGGGCCGACGCCCTCGAGAGACTCGATCGACCGGCCGAGGCGGCCGCGATCCGTGCCCGTCCGGAGCCTGCGCCGACCCGGTTCGCTCGGACACGCTTCGGCCAGGAGCTGGAGCTCAGGGGCCTCGACGCGCCCACCCAGGTGCGCCCGGGCGAGACCGTCCACGTGCGGTGCTACTGGCGCCTCCTCGACGCCACCGCCCAGGACTACTGGGTGTTCCTGCACGTGCCCGGTCTCCCGGGCGGGGGAACTACGACCAGCCCGTGGGAGGCCCG
This sequence comes from Candidatus Rokuibacteriota bacterium, assembly GCA_044867785.1. Classification (GTDB taxonomy): domain Bacteria; phylum Methylomirabilota; class Methylomirabilia; order Rokubacteriales; family DASRDR01; genus DASRDR01. The sequence continues at coordinate 8,159 of JBIOVM010000013.1, forward strand.
GCCTACGGTCTCTCCCAGTGGGCCCGAGGCGAGCTGGTCCGTCAGACCGTCGCGCTCGCCATCCCTGCGGACACGCCGCCCGGCGCCTACCCGATGCGCCTCGGAACGTGGCTGCCATCCACGGGCCGGCGGCTCCGCGTCCTCTCGTCCGACCTTCCCCAGGCGCGCCGCGCGGTCACCATCGGAACCCTCGTCGTCAGCCGCTGACCCGAGCGCCGCCGCCGCGCCGGTCTCCGATCCGGTCCGGTACCGGCCGTGCTCGGCGCCCCGGCCGGACAGACACCTAGGCGCCGGGCCCCCGGCCCATCGAGTAGGGCTGCCAGCGCACGAGCGACGTCCTCTCGAGCACCGTCGGGTTGACGCAGCTCATGGGCCACCGACCCTCCAGCACGAGAGCGATCTCGCGGCCCACCCGGCGGCGCCGCTCCGGGTCCATGCGGGCGGACGCCGAGGCGACGTGGGGGGTGAGGATGACGTTCTCCATGCGGAGCAGCGGATTCGTCGTCATGGCCGGCTCCTGCTCGAACACGTCCAGCCCGGCGCCGGCGATCCACCCTTCCTCGAGCGCCTTGACCAGCGCGCCCTCGTCGACGGTCGGGCCGCGGCCCGTGTTCACGAACAGCGCTTCACGCTTCATCAGCCGGAAGTGCTCCTCCCGCAGCAGGTGATGCGCGCTGGCCGTCGCCGGGGCGTGCATGGAGACGATGTCCGAGCGGCGCAGGAGGTCGGGGAGGCTCACCGGCTCCACGTCGAGCTGGGTCATGACCGTCTCGTCGATGTACGGATCGTAGGCGAGGATCCGGAGGCCGAACGGGCGCGCCCGCGCCGCCACCGCCCGCGCCACGTGCCCGAAGGAGATGAGGCCGAGCGTCTGTCCCCACAGCCGGGGGAACTGCGAGAGGTACGGCCGGCCCTCGGCCCAGCGACCCTCGCGGACGCAGCGGTCCATGAGCCTCAACCGCCGGAACGTGGCCAGGATCAGCATCAGCGCGTGGTCGGCGACCTCCTCGATGAACGTGTCCGGCACGTTCGTCACCGGGATGTTGCGCGCGGTCGCCGCCGCGACGTCGACCGAATCCACGCCGACCATGCCGAGGGAGATCACGCGGCACCGCTCCAGGCCGTCGATCATGCGCTTGGTGATGCGGCGGGCCTTGGCGTAGAGGGCGTCGGCGTCCCGGGCGGCCCGGATGAACTCCTCCTCGGTCCCCGGCGGGATCTCGACGATCTCCGCCCCGACGGGCCCCAGGGCCTCCATCTCGGCTTCGTATCCCACGCCCGGCGGACCGAAGCTCACCCCTTCCGGCGTGACCACCTTGAACCGTGCCACCTCCGCCTCCTTCGCCCTCGCGCTCGGATCCCGGCGCATTCGGTGCGCGCTTGACAGGCCTCGCGTGTTCGTGATGGGTTTCATATACTTCCTGCGCGCTGCGCGCAAGGGCCTTCGCGGATGTCGAAAGGAGGTCGCGATGTCGCACGACGACGCTACCCACGGACTGAGCCGCCGCCACCTCATCAAGACCGGGGCGCTCGCGGCCGGCGCGGCCGCGGTGCTGCCCACCCGATCGGCCCCGGCCCAGGGGCCGGGGCTCAAGACCGTGGCCCGGAACCGCACGCTGAGCCTGGTGTGGATCGGGAGCCGCGAGGGCCGGTGGGTCGACTTCGAGCTCTGGAACCCGTACGCCCTCGGGGCGAACCACCAGAACGGCCCGGGCATTCTCTACGAGCCGCTGGCCTACTACAGCGCCTTCGCCGACAAGGAGCACCTCTGGCTCGCCGAGAGCTACCGGTACAGCGCGGACTTCAAGGAGCTGACGATCAAGACCCGCTCCGGCATCCGGTGGAGCGACGGCGCGCCGTTCTCGGCCGAAGATGTCGCCTACACGCTGACCAGCCTCCGGGACCTCGGCCCCAAGGTGCGGTGGGGGGTCGACGTCCAGCAGTTCATGCAGGAGGCGCGGGCGACCGACGCCAACATCGTGGTCGTCAAGTTCAAGGTGCCCGCGCCCCGGTTCTTCTTCTTCTTGACCTACAAGTACGACATCGGCGTCTACATCGTCCCGAAGCACGTCTTCCAGGGCCAGGACTGGAGCACCTTCAAGCACTTCGACGTCGCCAAGGGCTGGCCGATCACGACCGGCCCCTGGAAGGTGGCGTTCTCCTCGCCCCAGCAGAAGGTGATCGATCGGCGGGACGACTGGTGGGCGGCGAAGGCCGGGCTGGCCCCGATGCCGAAGGTGGAGCGAAACATCTGGCTGCCCAATGCGACGGAGCAGCAGAACGCGCAGCTCCTCATCTCGAACCAGATCGACTACGCCGGGTCCATGCAGCCCGCGACGTTCCAGACGATCTTCCGGCAGAACCCGAAGATCATCACGCATTCCGGACAGAAGGCGCCCTACGGCTACATGGACTGGTGGCCGATCTCCCTCTACGTCAACAACGAGCGGCCGCCCTTCGACGACAAGGACGTGCGCTGGGCGCTGAGCTACTTCATCGACCGGCAGCAGATCGTGGACGTCGGCTACCTGGGCGCCTCGATCGTGTCCGCCCTGCCGCTCCCGGAGTACCCGGCGCTCAAGCCGTACATCGACGGCGTGAAGGACATCCTGGCCAAGCACAACACGCTGGAGTACAACCCCAAGAAGGGCGAAGACCTCCTGACGAAGAAGGGCTGGAAGAAGGACGCGCAGGGCATCTGGACCGATGCGCAGGGCAACAAGCTGAAGCTCGACATCATCGGCTTCGGGTCGAGCGGACCGGCGATCGGCCCGGTGCTGGCGGAGCTCCTCAAGCGGCAGGGCGTCGACGCGAGCATGACCCTGCCGCCGGACTTCGACGACCGCTTCCAGAAGGGCCAGTACAGCGGCGCGATCTACGGCCACGGCGGGGGCGTCAACGACCCGTACTACACGCTCCGGCTCTATCAGAGCGCCACGGTCGCCGTCCCCGGCGCTCATCTCGTCAACTTCGCCCGGTGGAAGAACGAGGCCTACAACAAGATCGTCGACGACGTCTTCGTCACCGACATGCGGAACAAGACGCGGCTCCTGGAGCTCTTCCACAAGGCGATGGAGATCTGGATCCCCGAGCTGCCGGACATCCCGCTGGTCCACAACATCCACCGGATCCCGATGAACACGACGTACTGGCAGAACTGGCCGACGGCGGAGACGCCCTACGTCAACGGCGCGTTCTGGCATCTCACGTACGCCATGGTGCTCTGGCATCTCCAGCCGACGCAGTAGGCATGCGCCCGCGCTCCGCCCGGCGGGCGGCCGGGCGGAGCCGCCGCCCGTGACGCCACCGACGGGCCGACCAGCGGTCCGCCGCGATTGACGCCGTGCCCCTCGGCTATCTGCTCCGCCGGCTCGGCGTCTTCCTCCTCATTGCGTGGCTCGCGGCCACGCTGAACTTCTTCCTCCCCCGACTCACCGGGCAGGACCCCGTGCGGGTGAAGCTGCTCCAGCAAGCGCAGCTCGGCGGGCACGTCCAAGCCGGCATCGAAGAGATGGTGAGGGAGTACGACCGGCGGTTCGGCCTCGACCGGCCGCTGTGGGCGCAGTACCTGAGCTTCCTCCGCGACGCCGTGCAGCTGGACTTCAACTACTCCATCGCCAACTATCCGCGGACGGTCAACGACATGATCGCCGAGGCGCTCCCCTGGACCGTCGCGCTCCTCGGGACCACGACCGTCATCTCCTTCGGGCTCGGGACCTTCCTCGGCGCGCTGCTGGGCTGGCCGGGCGCGCCCCGCTGGATGCGGTGGCTCATGCCGCCCCTCTGGGCCCTCCACGCCATCCCGTTCTTCCTGCTCGGGCTCATCCTCATCTACCTCTTCGCGTTTCGGTTCCCCGTGCTCCCGATGTTCGGGGGCTACAGTGCCGGCGCCTTCCCGGCCCTGACCGTGCCCTTCGTCGTCGACCTGGTGCGACACGCGATTCTGCCGGCCCTGTCCATCGTCCTCGTGGCGACCGGGGGGTGGGCCCTGTCGATGCGCGGCATGATGGTCACGACCCAGGGCGAGGACTACGTGACCTTCGCCGAGGCGAAGGGGCTGCGGAGCCTCACGATCTTCCGCCGATACTGCGTGCGAAACGCCCTGCTCCCACAAGCCACCGCGCTCGCCCTCGCCCTCGGCCAGATCGTGTCCGGCGCCGTCCTGGTCGAGGTGATCTTCGGCTATCCCGGCATCGGCACCGTCCTGTTCCAGGCGATCCGGGAGAACGACCACTTCCTCATCCAGGGGATCGTGTTCACCGTGATCGTCGCGCTGGGCCTCGCGACTCTGATCCTCGACGCCGTCTATCCCCTCCTCGACCCTCGCATCTCGTACCGGAAGGCGTAGCCCGTCGTGACCGGAGGGTCACCGGCGTCCGTCGACCCGCGCCCGGGCCCGCGGGCGCCCGTGCTGCGCTACCTCCGGCGCAACCTCGCGCTGGTCGTGGGGCTGGTCCTCCTGGGGGCGCTCGGCGCGTTCGTCGGGGTCGGGCACCTGGTGGTGGACACGGCGAAAGCCCGGCCGCTGTCCGTCCCCACACTCCGGCCGCCCTCCGCGCAGTACCCGCTCGGCACCGACCGGCAGGGTCGGGACCTCTTGGCCGTCATGGTGGCCGGCACGCCCTTGACCCTGCGCATCGGATTCATCGCGGGGGTCATCGGCGTGAGTCTGGGCGCCATCCTCGGGTTCACGTCGGCGTACTACCGCGGCGCGGTGGACGCGGTGATCCGGGGTGTCGTGGACGTCGGCCTCACGGTACCGGGCCTCCTGGTCCTGATCATCGTCGCGGTGTCGATCAAGGAGGGGCTCACCGTCGACCAGATGGCCATCGTGGTCGCATCGCTCGCGTGGCTCCACCCGACGCGGGCGATCCGGGCCCAGGTCCTGAGCCTCCGAGAGCGCGGCTACGTCGACGTCGCCCGCTTGAACGGCATGAGCGGGCCGGAGATCATCGTCCGCGAGCTGGCGCCGAACCTCCTGCCGTACCTGGCCGCCACGCTGGTGAACGCGGTGTCCAGCGCGATCCTCGCCAGCGTGTTCCTCGAGGTCCTCGGGCTGGGCCCGATCGACTCGCCGACCCTCGGCATGACGCTCTACTGGGTCAACTTCAACGCCGCCCTTATCAACGGCTGGTGGTGGTGGTGGGCGGCGCCGATCGTCGTCATCCTGGTCGTGTTCCTGGGCCTGTTCTTCGCGACGGTCGGCCTCGACGAGATCGCGAATCCGCGGCTCCGGCGGGCGGTGTGAAGCCCGACGTCCTGCGCGTCCGGGGCCTCTCGGTGCGCTACCACACCGCGGGCGGTGCGGTGCGGGCCGCCGACGGCATCACGTTCAGCCTCAGACGAGACGAGCGACTCGGCATCGCCGGGGAGTCCGGCTCGGGCAAGTCCACCATGGCGCTCTCGCTCCTCCGCCTGATCAAGCCGCCCGGCCGCATCGAGTCCGGGGAGATCTGGCTCGACGACGAAGACCTGCTGAGACTCTCCGAGGACGAGATGCGGCGGATCCGCCTGGCTCGCATCGCCCTGGTCCCCCAGGGATCGATGAACTCCCTGAACCCGGTGCTCCGGATCCGCGATCAGGTCGCCGACGCCCTGCGGGATCACGGCGCGCCGGCCACCCCGCGGCAGCTCGACGCACGGCTCCGGGAGCTCCTCCCCCGAGTGGGACTCGGGCCCGATGTCGGTCGCATGTTCCCGCACGAGCTCTCCGGCGGCATGAAGCAGCGCGCCTGCATCGCCATCGCCATGAGCCTCTCGCCCCGCGTGATCGTGGCCGACGAGCCCACGAGCGCGCTCGACGTCGTGGTCCAGAAGCAGGTCATGGACACGCTCGGCCGAGCCCAGGCCGATCTCGGCGCGTCGGTCATCCTCGTCGGCCACGACATGGGGCTGATGGCCCAGTTCGTGGACCGGCTCGGCGTCATGTACGCCGGCCGGCTCGTGGAGATCTCGCCGGTGCGCGACGTCTTCACGGCGCCGCTCCACCCGTACACTCGCATGCTGATCGCCAGCCTGCCGTCGCTCGACCGGAAGGGCGTCTTCCAGGGGATCCCCGGGCTGCCGCCGCCGCTCCGCGCGCTCCCGCCCGGCTGCGCCTTCCACCCGCGCTGTCCCGTCGCGATCGAGCGCTGCCGGACGGAGACCCCCGCCCTCCGGGAGATTCGGCCCGACGGCTGGGCGGCATGTCACCTCGCGTAGGCCCCGGCCGGTGACGCCACTGCTCGAGGCCCGCGAGCTGAGCAAGCACTTCGGGGGCGGGCTGCTCGATCGCGCCCACACCGTGGCGCTGCGCGACTTCTCGCTCGCCCTCGCGGAGGACCGTCCCTCGGTGACCGCCGTCGTGGGCGAGAGCGGCAGCGGCAAGACGACTCTCGCCCGCCTGCTCCTCGGCATCCTGACTCCGACCGGGGGCCAGGTGCGCCATCGCGGTCGCGACCTCGCCGCCATGTCACGGCGCGAGCGGCGCACGTTCCGACGCGAAGTGCAGGCGATCTTCCAGGATCCGTACGAGGTCTACAACCCCTTCTACCGGGTGGACCACGTCCTGACGGTGCCGGTGGCGAAGTTCGGGCTGGCTTCGTCCCGCACGGCGGGACGGGCCCTGATCGAGGAGGCGCTGCAGGCGGTCGGCCTCCGGCCGGAGGAAACGCTCGGCCGGTTTCCGCACCAGCTCTCGGGGGGACAGCGCCAGCGGGTCATGGTCGCGCGGGCGCTCCTCTTGCGGCCGCGCGTGATCCTGGCCGACGAGCCCGTGTCGATGGTGGACGCCTCGCTCCGGGCGACGATCCTCGGCGCGCTGCGCCAGATGACGCTCGCGCTCCGGATCCCCGTGGTCTACATCACGCACGACCTGGCGACCGCCTATCAAGTCGCCGAGAACATCATCGTCCTCTACCGCGGCGCCGTGGTCGAAGCGGGCGACGTCGAGCAGGTCGTGAAGCGCCCGCAGCACCCGTACACGCAGCTCCTCATCGGGTCGATCCCGCTGCCCAGGCCCGAGCGCACGTGGGCGTCCGCCGGCGGTCCGCCCGGGGCCTCCCCGCGGCCGGCCGGCGCGGACGCGGGGTGCTCGTTCGAGGACCGCTGTCCGGCGGCGACGCCGGCCTGTCGGGTCTCGGCACCGCCCCTCTACCGGACCGGACCCCACCGCGTCGTCGCGTGCTTCCTCTACCAGGAGGCTCCCACGCAGCCGGCGCACGAGATGACTACGGCCTTCGTCGAGCCTCCCCCACCCACGAGGGACGGACGGCCGCTGGCCCGAGCGGGAGAATAGATGGCGACGGCGAGAGCGGTCTTGGTGACGGGATCGGCCGGCTGGATCGGCCGGGCGGTTTGTGCCGAGCTGGTCGCCCGCGGCCATCGGGTGCGTGGCTTCGATCGCGCCCCCTCGCCCGCCCTTCGGGATGCCGTCGTGGGCGACGTGGCGGATCCGGGCTCCGTGGCGGGCGCGCTGCAAGGCCTGGACACCGTGGTGCACCTCGCCGCCACGCCGGACGAGGCGGACTTCCTGACGAGTCTCTTGCCGAACAACCTGGTGGGCCTCTACCACGTGCTCGAAGCAGCCCGCCAGGCCCGACTGGCACGCGTCATCCTCGTGAGCAGCGGACAGCTCTACCGCGGCCACGACGGGCCGCTGCCGATCACGTCGGCCACGCCCACCGCGCCCCGCAACTGGTATGCGCTCACGAAGGTCCTGACCGAGGCGGCCGGCCAGGTCTACGCGCACGCTCACGGCCTGAACGTGGTGGTGGTTCGCCCGGGCTGGGTGCCGCGGAGCCCCGCGCACGCCGCCGAGCTGGCGGCCAGCGCCCATGGCAAGGACAGCTATCTGAGTCCCGGCGACGCCGGGCGCGGATTCGCCGCCGCCGTCGAGGCGGAGGGCCTGCCGCGCTACGCGCTCGTGCACGTCACCAGCCGGCCGCTCCGCGTGGCCCGCTACGACCTCGAACCGGCGCGGCGGCTGCTCGGCTACGAGCCGCAGGACCGCTGGCCCGACGGGCTCGGCTTCGCGGGAGGGCCCGCGGGCGGGGCGGGCGCGCCGTGACCGACGTCAGCGCGGGGCGCGCGGTCGTCGACTGCCTGAAGGCCGAGGGCATCCGCCACGTCTTCGGCATCGTCGGGTCCACCTTCCTGGACGTGCTGGACGTCCTCCACGACGACCGGAGCGTCGAGTACGTCAACGTCCGCCACGAGCAAGGCGGCGCGTTCATGGCCGACGGCCTCGCGCGCGTGACGGGGCGGCCGGCGGCCTGCCTGGTGACGAGCGGCCCCGGCGCGACGAACCTCGTGACCGGCGTCGCCGGGGCCCACCTGGCGCACTCCCCCGTCGTCGCCATCGCCGGCGGGTCCCCGCTCGGGGTCGAGGGGCGCGATGCGTTCCAGGAGCTCGACCTCGTCGCCCTCTTCCGGCCCGTGACCAAGCTGTCGATCCAGGTCACCCGGCCGGAGCGCATCCCCGAGATGCTGCGCCTCGCGTTCCGGACCGCGATGACCGGGCGCAAGGGGCCGGTGTTCGTCGACATCCCGCGGGACGTGCTGAACGATCAGGCGATCCGCGCCGACGTCCTGGCCCCCGAGCGGTACCGGCCGACACACGCCCCGCCGCCGCATCCGGAGGCGATCCGCGCGGCGGGGCACCTCCTGGCGCGCGCGGAGCGCCCTCTCCTCCTGGCCGGCGGCGGCGTGACGTGGGCCGAGGCGACCGACCTGGTGGCACGCCTCGTGCGCGGGCACGCGCTGCCGTCGATCACCGCGTACGGCCGGAACGACGCCGTGTCGAACGACGACCCCCTCTACGTCGGCCCGCTCGGCCGGGCGGGATCCCCCGAGGCCGCCCAGGCGTGCCGTCGCGCCGATCTCCTCTTGATCGTGGGCTCGCGCCTCGGGCAGTTCACGAGCTTCTACGACGCTCGCTACGTCCAGCCCGGCACGGCGCTCGTCCAGGTCGACGTCGACGGCCGCGACATCGGCCGCGTGTACCCGGTCGCGGTGGGGATCCAGGCCGACGCGCGCGAGACGCTGGCAGCGCTCCTGGACGTCCTCGCCGAGGAGCGCGTGGGCCAGACGCCCGACGCCTGGCAGCAGGAAGCGCGGGAGCTCCGCGCGCGGCGCCACGCGCGGCTCGAGGCCGAGGCCGCGCTCGACGCCGTCCCGGTCAAGCCCCAGCGGGTCTACGCGGAGCTCAGGCGGGCGCTCCCGCCCGACACGGTCGTCACGCTGGATGCGGGCGCGGCGCCCGCCTACGGCTACGACCGCCTGCACTTCACCCGCCCTCGAACCCTGCTCACGCCCCTCGACCTGGGCGGGCTCGGGTTCGCGTTCCCGGCGGCGCTCGGAGCCAAGCTCGGGCGACCGGACGCACCGGCGCTGGCGATCCACGGCGACGGCGGCTTCCTCATGAACGCGCAGGAGCTTGAGACCGCCGTGCGGCACGGCATCGCCGCCGTGGCGCTCGTCCTGAACAACAACTGCTGGGGCTCGGAAAAGGCCTACCAGCGGCACTTCTACGGCGCGCGGTACGTCGGCACCGACCTCTCGAACCCGCGCTACGACCGGCTCGCCGAGCTGTTCGGGGCGCGGGGGTACTATGCCGAGCGGCCCGCGCTGATCGGCGAGATGGTGCGCGACGCGCTGGCCTCGGGCCGGCCGGCGGTCATCGAGATCCCGATCGACCCCGACGAGTTCCCCGTCCCCGCGACGGCCGCGCGCCGCCGCGACGGGTGAGGCGATGACCCGCCCCGTCGCCGTGCTGCTCGACGTGCACGAGCCCGAGGTCCGCGCGGTGATCGCGGGCGAGTGCCCACCCGCGGTCGAGCTCCGCATGGCGACCTCGCCGCGCCCGGACGAGCGCCTGGCCCTCGCGCGGGGCGCCGCGTTCTTCATCGGCGGCATCACGCCCATCCCCGCCAGCCTGATGGATGTCGCGCCGGGCCTGCGGCTGATCCAGAAGTGGGGCATCGGGGTGGACAAGATCGACCTCGCGGCCGCGCGGGCGCGCGGCATCCCGGTGGCCATCACCGCCGGGGCCAACGCGATCCCGGTCGCCGAGTTCACGCTGCTCCTGATGCTCGCCGTGCTGCGCCGGTTGCCGTACCGGGAAGCGCAGCTGCGCAGCGGCGAGTGGAACCGGGCCCGCGGCGACACGCGGCTCGAGGCGCGCCAGCTCCGGGGCAAGCGCGTCGCGCTGATCGGGCTGGGGGCGATCGGGCGCGAGGTGGCGAGGCGGCTCGGGGCCTTCGACGCCGACGTGCGCTACTTCGACATCCGGCGGCCGACCGCGGCCGAGGAGGCGGCGCTCGGCGTCCGATTCCAGGAGCTCGAGGCGCTCCTGTCGGAGGTCGACATCGTCAGCATGCACGTGCCTTTCACGAGGGCGACGCGCGGGATGCTCTCGCGCGAGCGCATCGCCCGGCTGCGGCCCGGCGCGATCGTCATCAACACCGCCCGGGGAGAAGTCGTCGACGAGGTCGCGCTCGCCGAGGCCCTGGCGTCCGGGCACTTGGGTGGAGCCGGGCTCGACGTCTTCGCGGGAGAGCCGCCGGCCCCCGATCACCCCCTGCTCGGCATCCGGGTGCCGGGCCTGGTCCTCGCGCCGCACGTCGCCGGGTCCGTCTTCGACAACGTGGCGAACGTCGCGCGGCACGCCTTCCGGAACGTCCAGCGCGTGCTGGACGGCGAGCCCCTGCCGCCGGCCGACCTGGTGCCGTCTCAGCCAGAGGATGGCTGACGCTGACGTCGCCCACCCAGCGGGATCGAAACGCCTTCGGCCATGGTCAGACGGTCCCTAGGCGCTGACGCACCTCGCTCGCGGCTTCCAGGCCCGTCACGGCGGCGAGCTCCATCGCTGCGTACTGGAGGTAGTCCCCGGCCAGGAAGATCCTGCCGAGCGGACGGCTTAATGCGGGCTGAAGCCGAGCCCGCCCCGGGGGGGCGTAGGGAATCGCGTGCTCCCAGCGTTGGATCAGAGTCTCCCGGACAATGCCCCGCGTTGCCGGCAGGACGTCGTGGAGGTCCCGGAGAAAGAGGGCGCGAATCTCGTCGTCCGACATCGGCAGCAGGCGCTTCCCCAGGTCGCCGCCGGCGTACACCATGAGGCTCCCCCCGGGCTCGCGCTTGTCGCCCGTGCGGAGCGGATTGGCGTGGTTGAACAGCATGTTGAAGGACTTGTCGGCGACGGCGATCGCGTAGATGTGGTCCCAGGGCATCGGCCCCGTCTCCTCGGTGAGGAAGGCTCCGCAGATGAACGGGCCGTAAGGGATCCAGGCGAGGGCCTCCGCCGTGTCGCGCGGCAGGTCTTTGACGATCCGGTGCGTGACGTAGGACGGCGTGGCGACGACCGCGTAGTCGGCTGCGACCTCATGGTGGACGGCCTGACGCTGGAACCGGACCCTGACGCCCGCCCCGTCCTGGACGACCTCCTGCACGGCCGCCCCCGTGACGACGCGGTCGCCGAGGCGGTGCGCCAGGGCCTGGGGCAAAAGCTCCGAGCCGCCGATCAGGTTCCGAGCGGTTCCGGTCTGATCGTCGCCCCACACCATCGCGAACAGAGCTGCCCCGTACCCGGCCGAGATTTGCTCGGGCTCCGCCGTAACACGCTCGGCAATGGGTCTGAAGATCGCGGCCACGTCCGGATGGAGATCACCCAGGTATGCGGCGAACGTCTCGTCGTCGCGGTAGGCCAAGAGCCGGGCCCGCGTCTGGCTCGAGGCTTCTCCGGGACGCGGAAGGGCGGCGCGGAGGTGGCCCTTGGCCACCGTGCGGAGCCGGAGGCCGGCCCGCACGAACGACAGGCGAGCTCTCCATGACATGGGCAGCCTGATCGGATAGGTCTCGGGGCGGCCGCGGGCGAGCACACGACCCCGGAACGCGAGCCCCATCCGGTTGCCCGGGATCGGCCGCGTCTCGAGCCCCATCTCGGCCACGAGCCGGTCCAGCAGGGTGCCGGGGCCCCCGAAAAGGTGGGCGCCGAGGTTCAGCCAGTAGGGCCCCCGGGGCTCGGAGCGCAGCCGTCCCCCGACACGGTCCGTCGCCTCGAGCACGAGGATCTTGCGGTCGCGAAGCGCCCAGCCGGCGGTCAACCCCGCGATGCCGGCCCCGACGATGACAGCCTCGTAGCGTCCCTCGGTCACAGGTCCCTCCCGTCGTCCATGTGGAGACCGCCCCCGGCTTGACCCTGCCGGAAGGCCGGCCGTAGAATTCCGTCAACCTGACCCACAGAGGAGTGGCAGGGAGGCGCTATCCGCTCACGAGTCGCTCCGGCCCTACCAGGGCCCCGAATCGCTCACCCCCAACACAGGGAGACGTGATCATGCGCACGTGTCTCACCTCGCGGGTCGCCTGGACTCTCGTGGCCCTCGCCCTCGTCCTGGGCGCGGCGCCCTCCGCGTCGGCGCAGGCGCCGATCCAGATCGCCTGGGCCGGGCCGCTCACCGGCGACGCCGCCCAGTTCGGTCAAGGGTACCTCAAGGGAATCCAGCTCGCGTTCGAGGAGTGGAACGCGAAGGGCGGCGTCCTCGGGGGGCGGAAGTTCGTCGTCGTCACGGAGGACGACGCCTGCGATCCCAAGCAGGCGGGCACCGTGGCGACCAAGATCGCCGACGACGCCAAGAACGTCGTGTTCATCGGGCACGTCTGCTCGGGCACGACGATCGCCGGCGCGCCGATCATCAACAAGGTCAACCTGCCGATGGTGACGCTGTCCTCCAACCCGACGATCACCCAGCAGGGGTTCAAGAACCTCTTCCGGCCCATCGCGAACGACAACGTCCAGGGCAAGGCCGGCGTCGCGTTCGTCATGCGGAAGTTCAAGGCGAAGAAGTTCGCGCTCCTCAACGACAAGCAGGCCTTCGGCCAGGGCGTCACCGACGTCGCCAAGGCCACCATCGAGAAGGCCGGCGGGACCGTGACGTCGTCCGGCGGCGTCGAGCGGAACGACGTCGACTACACCGCGGTCCTGACGAAGATCGTCAAGACCGAGAACCCGGACGCGCTCGTCTACTGCTCGAACTTCCCGACCTCCATCGGACTCCTGGTCAAGCAGGCCCGCCAGCTCGGCTACAAGAAGCCGATCATCGGCTGCGACGGCTGGTTCGACAAGGGCATGATCAAGACGGCGGGGACGGCGGTCGACAAGCGGTCGGATCAGGACGCCGTCTACTTCACCTTCCAGGCGCCCCCACACACCGGCCCCCAGGCGCCGCCGAAGGTCAAGGCGTTCTCCGACAAGTTCAAGGCGAAGTACGGCACCGACCCGGCGAACTACGACAGCTACGGCTACGACTTCGCCAACATCGTCGCCAACGCGATCGTGAAGGCGAACAGCACCGACAAGAACAAGATCATCGAGGTCTTGCACAAGTCCGCGGTGCCCGGCCTCCTGATCCCCGAGTACAAGTTCGACGAGAACGGGGACGTCGTCAACGGCCCGCTGTACGTGTACACGGTCGAGAAGGGCGAGATCAAGCTCGTGGAGCAGTGGAAGGAATAGCCGCCGGAGCCGTCGCCGGCGGCCGCCGCGCCGCCTGACGCTTCCGTGCATCCCGTCGGCCCGCCGGACGCGCCGCCGTGCGCGACCCCGGCGGGCCGACGGCCGGTCGCCTTCCCGACGCGGGTCTCCGGTCCCCCGGTGCGGGGGGCGCGCCACGGCGGGCTCGATGAGCCATGAAGGGAAGCACCGCGGAGGTCCCCCCGCCGCCGCGCGCGGGCAGGCCCGGAAGAACGAGCGGGACTACGTCTCGCCGAGGTAGGCCTTCCGGACCGCGTCGTTCGCCAGGAGCTCGGCGCCGCTTCCCTCGAGGACGATCCGGCCCGCCTCGAGCACGTACGCGCGGTCCGCCATGCGGAGGGCGAGGTTCGCGTTCTGCTCGACCAGCAGGACGACCGTGCCCTGCCGGTTGATCTCCTGGATCGTCTGGAAGATCTGCTGGACCAGCAGGGGCGCCAGCCCGAGCGAGGGCTCGTCCAGCAGCAGCATCTTCGGCATGGTCATCAGCGCGCGGCCGATCGCCAGCATCTGCTGCTCGCCGCCCGACAGGGTCCCGCCGAGCTGCGTGCGGCGCTCCCGGAGGATCGGGAAGAGGGTGAAGACGCGTTCGAGCGCGGCCGCCTCGCCGTCGCTCCGGCGGCGCGTGTAGTGCCCCAGTCGAAGATTCTCCAGCACGCTCAGCCGCGTGAAGATGCGCCGCCCCTCCGGGCAGTGGACGACGCCGCGCTGGACGATCTCCGCCGGCGTGGCCCGGCCGATGTCCTCGCCGCGGAACCGCACGTGGCCGGTCTGGGCCCGGATGAGCCCGGACAGCACGCGGAGCGTCGTCGACTTTCCGGCCCCGTTCGCGCCGATGAGAGCGACCACCTGCCCGTCGGTGACCTCGAAGGAGATGCCCTTGAGGGCCCGGATGTGCCCGTACCCGGCGACCAGATCCCGCGCCTCGAGGATCGGCCCCGCCGGGGGAGGGGCCGGGGCCGGCGACCGCGACGCCGCCCGCCTCAACTCGCCTTCCCCAGGTAGGCTTCGATCACGCGCGGGTCCCGCTGGATCTCGGCGGGCGAGCCCTCGGCGATCTTCTCGCCGTGGTCCAGGACCACGATGTTCTCCGAGACCTGCATGACCACCTTCATGTCGTGCTCGACGAGCACGATGGTGACCCCCAGGTCACGGATCCGCCGGATGAGGGCGATCAGCTCGAGGGACTCGGCGGGATTCATCCCGGCCGCCGGCTCGTCGAGCAGGAGCAGCGCGGGACGCGTGGCCAGGGCCCGGGCGATCTCCAGGCGGCGCTGGTCGCCGTAGGGCAGGTTCATCGCGAGCTGGTGCTCGTACTTGCGGATCCCGAAGAAGTCGAGCAATGCGCCGGCACGCGCCCGGCTCTCCGCATCCTCGTGCGCGGCCCGGCGCGTATGGAGCATCGCGTCGACCACACCGGCGGCGGTGCGGCAGTGCGTCCCGACGAGCACGTTGTCCAGGACCGACATCCCGCGGAAGAGGCGGATGTTCTGGTACGTGCGGGCCACCCCGAGCGCCGTCACCTCGTGCGCCGGCAACCCCTGGAGCTCCCGGCTCGCGAAGCGGATGACGCCGGCGGTGACCGGATAGACCCCGGTGATGAGATTGAACAGCGTGGTCTTCCCCGCCCCGTTCGGTCCGATCACCGCGAAGAGCTGCCCGCGGGGCACGGCGAACGACACCCCGTTCACCGCGCGAAGGCCGCCGAAGCTCTTGCTGACGCGGTCGACGGCCAGGAAGCCATCGCGCGGAGCGTCGACGGCCACCGGCGACGGCCCGGCCAGGATCTCGGCGCGCGGGGGCACGCGGACCACCGGGGTCTCGGGGGCCTCCGGCGGCGACTCGGGCGTCACGAGGCCTCGCACCCGCATCGGCCAGAGGCCGCCCGGGCGGACCAGCATCATGAGGGTGAGCCCAAGTCCGAAGATCGTGAACCGGTACTGGGCGTACTCGCGCAGGATCTCCGGCACGACGACCAGGATGATCGCCCCGAGCACGACGCCGGGGATGCTGCCCATGCCGCCCAGGACCACCATCGCGAGGATCGTGATCGACTCCAGCAGGATGAAGCTCTCCGGGCTCACGAAGCCCTGGAGCCCCGAGAAGATGACGCCGGAGAACCCAGCGGTGCTCGCCCCGATCGCGAAGGCCAGCAGCTTCGTCGTGGTCTTGTTGATCCCCATCGTCTGCGCCGCATCCTCGTCCTCCCGGATCGCCGCCCACGCGCGCCCGACGCGCGAGCCCTCGAGCCGGTACGAGAAGTAGACCGCCCCGACGCACAGGATCAGGATCAGGTAGTAGTACTGGACCGGCGACGTGAGCGTCAGCGGCAGCCAGCCCAGGAAGTCGGGTAGCGGCGGGTAGAGCAGGAGCTTGGCGCTCGCGACGGATCTCGGGTCGAGATGCGTCACGTCGAGCGTGGCCGGGTCGATGTTGATCACCCCGCGGGGACCGTTGGTGATGGGGTCGAGGTTGTTCAGGAGGATGCGGATCACCTCGCCGAACCCGAGCGTCACGATCGCCAGGTAGTCGCCGCGCAGCCGGAGGGTCGGGGCCCCGAGGAGCACGCCGAAGAGGGCGGCCAGGAACGGCGCGACCGGCAGGATCAGCCAGAAGGGCACGTGGAGCCCGAGCTGGGGCGAGGCGAGGAGCGCGTACGAGTACGCCCCGATCGCGTAGAACGCCACGTACCCCAGGTCGAGCAGACCCGCGTAGCCCACGACGACGTTCAGCCCGAGCGCGAGCAGGACGTAGATGCCGGCCTGGTCAAGGACGCGGAAGAGGTAGCGGTCCCCGGCGCTGAAGAACGACAGGGGCACGACGGCGCCGATGGCCGCCATGATCGGCCCGAGATAGAGCGGCAGAGTGAGCAGGGCGAGCAGGAGCACCATCTTCGTCGTCCGGCTCCAGCCGGAGACGGCGCGCAGCTGCGCGCTCATGGCGTGGTTGAACGTGGTCATGCCGGCCGCCGCGCGCCGGGCGAGCCCGGGGCGACGGTCACCGCGCGACCCGCTCGCCTAGGATGCCCATGGGGCGGAAGATCAGCACGAGGATCAGGATGACGAACGCGAAGATGTCCTTGTACTCGGGGCCGATCACGTCGCGGGTCAGGATGGGCAGGTAGCCGGCGCCGAAGGTCTCGATGAGCCCGAGCAGGAGGCCCCCCAGCATGGCGCCCGGGATGTTGCCGATCCCCCCCAGCACCGCGGCCGTGAAGGCCTTGATGCCGGCCAGGAAGCCGATGTTCCAGATGACCACCCCGTAGTACATCGCGAAGAGCACGCCCGCCGCCGCACCGAGCGCCGGGCCGAGCACGAACACCATGGCGATCACGCGATCGATCTCGATCCCCATCAGGCTCGCGGCGTCCTTGTCCTCGGCCGTGGCGCGCACGGCGAGCCCGAACGTGGTGTGGTTGACGAGGTAGTGCAGCCATACCATCAGCGCGGTCGCCACCAGCAGGATCAGGACCTGCCGGTCCTGGATCGTGACGCCGAAGATCACGAACTCGTGGGCGGGGATCACCTCGGGGAAGAAACGCGGGCCGGGGCCCACTACGTTCATCGTGGCGTTCTCGAGGAACACCGACACCCCGAGCGCGCTGATGAGCGGCGCCAGCCGGGAGGCGTGCCGCAGGGGCCGGTAGGCGACCCGCTCGATCGTGACGCCGAGGGCCGCGATGACGGTCATCGAGATGAGGAAGACGGCGACGAGCAGCGGGATCGCGAGGCCCAGCGCGAGCCCCTCGGTGACCGCCATCCCCGAGAGCACGAAGACCGCGACCATCGCCCCAAGCATGAACAGGTCCCCGTGGGCGAAGTTGATGAGCTGCAGCACGCCGTACACCATGGTGTAGCCGAGGGCGATCAGCGCGTAGACGGAGCCGATCGTGAGACCGTTGATCAGCTGCTGCGGCAGCAGCTCGATCAGGATCCCCAGCTTGTCCATGCCGTCGTGTGCCGTCCGCCGTGAGCGCGCCGCGCGCGCCTAGCCCATGACGCCGGCGCCCTGGTACTGGACCCGGAGCTCCCGGCCCTCCTGGAAGCGCTCCAACCGGTAGGGCGCGATGTCGACCGTGTGGGCGCGGCCGTCCAGAACCTGCTCGGCCATCAGGATGCCGATCACCGGTGAGAGCTTGAACCCGTGCCCGGAGAAGCCGACCGCGTAGTGGAGCCCGGCGATGCCGCCGGCCGTACCCATGATGGGATTCCAGTCCGGGCTCACCTCGTACATCCCGGACCAGCCGCCCGTGATCGCCGCGCCGGCGGCCGCCGGCATCAGCCGGGCCAGCCGGCTCACCACCTCGGCGGTGTGGTCGGCGCCCGGCCGGTCCTCGTACGCGTCCGGATCGCCGGGCACGATCGTGTCCCGCGTGCTGCCGACCAGGATCAGCCCGCCCGTCTCCGGACGCAGGTACACCTCGTTGGCCAGGTCGCCGGTCACCGGGTGGACCGGGCTCCACTCGAACGCCGGGCGCAGCGTGACGATCGACTCCCGGCTCGGGGTCACCGGCAGGTCCAGGCCCGCCAGCCGGCCGACCGGCCGGGCCCACGGCCCGGCGGCGATCACGACGTGCCCGGCGGCGATGTCGCCTCTGGACGTCCGCACGCCCCGGACCTGGCCGTCGCGCGCGTCGATGGCGGTGACCTGGGTGGACTGGCGGAGCTGGCCGCCCAGCGCGGTGAACCGCCGGGCGAAGCTCGACGCGACCTCGTGCGGGCTGCCGTAGCCCGAGCGGGGCTCGTACACCACGGCGGCGCCGTCCGGGATCCGGAGGTGCGGGCTGATCTCGCGCACCTCGGCGGGTCCGATCAGGCTCGCCTCGATCCCGACCTCCTGGTTCATCCGGAGGGTGCGCTCGACGCGGTCCCGGCTCTCCGGCGGGCCGACGAAGAGCATGCCGGTACGCACGAACCCGGACTCACCGCCCACCTCGTCCGCCCAGCGCTCGAAGATCCCGCGGGCCATGAGGGCCATCACCGCGGTGGGGCGCGTGGTGTAGTGGGTGCGGACGATCGCCGACGACTTGGCCGACGTCCCGGAGCACACGGTGTTCTTCTCGAGCAGCACCACCCGCCCCGCCCGGCGCCGGGCCAGGTTGAAGGCGATGCTCGTGCCCATGACGCCGCCGCCGATGACGATGACGTCCGCGGTTTCCATCGCGGCCTCCCGGCTGATTTCTGCTCCGTGGCGGAGGGGGGCCCCGGCGGGGCCCGTCCCCCCGCGATGATCCTGGACCGAGCGGACGAAATCAAGCGGTCCGGAACTCGCGCCGCCGGCCCCGGGACGGCCGAACCGGGGGGTCCGCCGTCTAGGCCTGCGGCGGGGCGAACGCCATGAGCCGGCGCGGGGTGTCCACCAGCATCGTCTGGATGTCTTCCTCTCGGAATCCCCGCGCGCGCATCCGGGGCACGATGTTCTGCAGGATGTGCGCGTAGCCGCATCCGCCGTACCGGACGAGGTGCGCCTTCGTCGCGGTGTCCTGCGCCAGGACGATCTGCCGCCCGAGCCCTTCTCCGATGAGCCACGCCAGGAGCTTGAGACGTTGGGCATCGTTGATCATGTCGATGTCGGGCGAATGCTTGTAGTAGGAGTGCTCGCGGCCGAACAGGTCGAACTCGAGCACGCACCCTGTCTCGGCGAGCTTCCGCATCTCCGACCGCTCGAAGATCGTCCGCTCGATGTGGCCGATGATCGTCCGCGACAAGTCCGTCCGGACGTCGCGGAGCTCCGCCACGATCTCGGTCGGCGCGGCCGGGTTGCGCCCCGGGTGGATGAGCAGCGGCGCCCCGGTCCGCCGCTGCGCACGGCCCGACGCGCGCAGAACCTTGCGTTCGTTCCCGCTCAGCGGCCAGGAGCAGCCCACTTCCCCGATGACGCCCGCCCGCACGCCGGAGTGGCGCACGCCGTCGACGATGTCCCGGACGATCTCCTCCACGATGCCGTCCTCGGACCACTGGTCCATGTCGGCGGGGTGCGACGCCCCCACGTAGTAGGAAGCTCCCATGATCACGTTCAGGCCGGTGGCCTGGGCGATCTGCCGCAGGCCCTCGGGATCGCGCCCGATCCCGAGGCTGGTCGCCTCGACGATCGTGTCCCCCCCTGCCCGCTTGTAGAGCATCGCTTCCGCGATCGCCGTCTCGACGTCGAGCAGCCGGCTGTTGTCGAGGTTCGTGTGCCCGCCGAAGTTGAAGCTGCCGAGCAGCTCGATGCTGACGGGCGCGTAGAACGTCGCCCGCCGGCTCGCCTCGGCCGGCGGCTTTTGCAAGTGGGACAGGTCGGCCAGGAGGTGCTCGTGCGTCGTCGTGACGCCGAGCCGATCGGCCGGAATCGGCCCGAGCACGGTCTGGGCCTGCCCCACCGGGTTTGCGGTCTCGCGCTCGCGTCGCGGGCTAGCCATCGCTTGGTCTCCTTGTCCGCGGATACGTGACCGGCGCCACCGCGACGCCGACGAGCGACACGCGCCGGGCGGTCCGGCACGGCACCGGACGCCCCGGCATCAGCGGCTCGATCCGCTCCGGAGCAGCCACCGGACTCGCCACCCGGCCCGGGCGGTCGCCCGGGTGCCGCCCGTCTCGTGGGACCGAGCCCCACGGCGCGCCAGGACGAGCTGGAGGCCGTCCGCCACCGCCTGCGACGCGAGCGCGATCACGAAGATCGCGCCGCCGGCGGCCAGCGCGAGCCAGGGAGCGTCCAGGAGGAACGAGTAGCCCTCGCGCAGCATGCGACCCCACGACAGGGCCGGCGGCGGGACGCCGAGTCCGAGAAAGCTCAGGCTCGCCTCGGTGAGGATCGCCGTCCCGATGCCGAACGAGGCCTGGACCAGGAGAACGTCGCCGAGATTGGGCAGGACGTGGCGCCACATGATGCGCGCCCGGGCCGCGCCGAGAGCCCGGGCGGCGGTCACGAACTCCCGGGCGCCGAGGGCGAGCGCCTCGCCCCGGACCAGGATGGCGAAGGTCGGGATGAAGGTGACGGCCAGGGCGCCGATCACGTTCCACAGGCTCGCGCCGAGGAACGCCGTGATGGTGAGGGCGAGCACGAGCGAGGGGAACACCAAGAGGGCGTCCATCGCCCGCATCAGGACCCCGGCCGTCCGGCCGGGCGCCAGGCCGGCCACGAGCCCGACGGCGGTTCCGGCGGCCATGCCGGCGGCCACCGATACCAGCCCCACGACCATGGAGATGCGCGCGCCGCCGACGATCTGGCTGAACACGTCGCGGCCCAGCGGGTCCGTGCCCAGCCAGTGCTCGACGCTGGGGCGCGCGAGCACGTCGCGTGGGTTGTACTTGAGAGGGTCGTGCGGGGCGAGCTCGCGCCCGAAGGCGGCGCCGAGGAGCGCGAGGGCGATCACGGCGAGCCCCCACCCGACCTGGACGTCCGGCCTACTGATACCGCACCCGTGGATCGACGACCGCGTAGGCGATCTCGATCAGGAAGTTCGTGACGAACACACCGACGGTCACGACGATGATGATCCCCTGCACGACCGGGAAGTCCCGGCCCAGGATGGAGTCGACCAGCAGGATCCCGACGCCGGGCAGGGCGAAGATCGTCTCCGTCACCACGGCGCCGCCGAAGAGCCGCGACATGCCGACCGCGAGGATGCTCAGGACCGGCAGGACGGAGTTCCGCAGCGCGTGCACCCACAAAACTCGCCCTTCCCGCAGCCCCTTCGCGCGCGCCGTCCGGACGTAGTCGGTGGCGAGCGCCTCCAGCATCTTCGTACGGACCAGGCGGGTCAGGTTGGAGAGATACGCGATGCTGAGGGTGATGGTCGGAAGCACCATGGCGCGCGCGTGCCCCCAGGGGTCGTCGAGGAGCGCGACGCTGCCGGACGACGGCAGCACGCGCAGGTGGAGCGCGAACAGAAGGATCAGGAGGATCGCGATCCAGAAGTTCGGCATGGCCGTGCCGAACGCCGTCAGCACCGAGATCCCGGCGTCCAGCGGCGAGCGGGGGTACACGGCGGCCACGATGCCCAGGGCCAGCGCGAGCGCGACGGCGAGCAGCAGGGCGAGGAACGCGAGCTCGAGGCTCACCGGGAGCCGCGCGACGATCGCGGCGAGCACGGGCTGCCCGGTCCGGAAGGAGCGCCCCCAGTCGCCCTGGGCGAGGCGGCCCAGCCAGTCCGCGTACTGCACGTGGGCGGCCCGATCCAGCCCGAGGTCGCGGCGCAGGCGCGCCACCGTGTCCGGATCGGCGTCCCGCCCCAGCATGATCACGACGGGATCGCCGAACACGGCCTGCATGAGCGCGAAGATCAGCGCGGTCAAGAACAGGATGGAGAAGGCCATCGCCGCGACGCGGCGCAGGATCAATACCCACACGGCTGGCTCCCGCGATCGGCGGGCCGGCCCGGACGGCCCGGGGCGCGCGCGCTCCGCGGGTCGTCCGGGGTCGTCAGCGCTCTACTTCTCGAGCCAGAGGTCGCGGAAGCGCGGAATGAGGTCGGGGACCCATCCCCAGTTCTGCACCTTCCGATTCATCACGGCGAACTCCGCGGTGTAGTTCAGGAACACGTACGGCACGTCGTCCGTGATCGTGCGCTCGGCGGCGTAGTAGAGTGCCCGCCGACGCTCGGTGTCATAGATCGCCGCCGCCTGGTCCAGGAGCTCGTCGACCTTCGGGTTGTTGTACCCGGTGGTGTTCGCATGCCCCTTGCTGTGGAACAGGATGTACAGGAGGCCGTTCGGATCGGCCCGCTGAGTCCAGCGGGTGTGCGTCCAGTTCGTCTTCTTCTGCACGATCCGCGAGTAGGCGTCGGCCGGGCTCACCGGCTCGATGTCCAGGCTCACGTTGATCTTCTGCAGCTGGGCCTGCAGGAGCTCCGTCTGGCGGATCCACTGGGGCGTGTTCTCGACCACGAACTTGGCCCGAAACCCGTTGGCATGGCCCGCCTCGGCCAGCTTCTTCCGGGCGGCCTCCAAGTCGTGCCCGATCCCCCGGAACGCCGGATCGGACCACCAGAGGCCGGGACTGACCGGGCCGCGCGCGGGCTCGCCGAACCCCCGGAGCAGGACGTCCCGCAGCTCGTTCCGGTCGATGGCCAGCGCGATCGCCTGCCGCAGCGCCTTGTTGTTGAACGGCGGCTCGTCCACGCGCCACTGGAGCGCGGTCCACCGGGCGGCGGGCTTCATCTCCGACACCACCAGGGCCGCATCGCCGCGGAGACCCGGAATGTCCTTCGCGTCGACGTCCGTCGCGATGTCGACCTCGCCGGTCCGGACCATCGTGAGGCGCACGGTCGGGTCCGGGACGACCCGGTAGACCACGCGGTCGAGGTACGGCTTCCCCTTCTCCCAGTAGTCGGGAAACCGCTCGAGCGTCACCTGGGAGTCCCGCACCCACTCCACCAGGCGGAACGGGCCGGTCCCCACCGGACGCTGGCCGAACTCCTGCCCGAGCTGCTTCGCCGCCGTCGGCGAGACGACGAAGCCGGGCCGCTCGGCCAGGGCCGCGAGCAGCGGCGCGAAGGGCTTCTTGAGCTCGAACACGACGGTGTGGGGATCGGCAACGGTCACCGCCGCGATGGCGGGCTCGAGCGGAGCGCGCTGCGGCGACTTGTTCTCCGGGTTCAGGATGCGCTCGATGTTCCACTTCACCGCCTCGGCGTTGAAGTCGGTGCCGTCGTGGAACTTCACCCCCCGCTGCAGCTGGAAGGTGACGCGTTTGCCGTCCGGGGACACCTGCCACGCGCGGGCGAGCTCGGGGACCACGTTGAAGCCCCGATCCAGTCCCACGAGCGTGTTGAACACGAGGTAGCAGACATAGCGCTCGGAGAACTCCACCGAGTAGTGCGGATCGAGCGTCTTGGCGGCCGGGATCCACCCGATGCGCAGCGTGCCGCCTCGCACGAGGCCCTGGGCGTCCACGGGGAGCGCGGGGGTCAGGACGAGGAGCGCGGCCAGCAGCAGGAGACCGAGGCGGCGCGCGACGCGGCTCCGGGACGGTCGCTGGATTCGCTTCATCGTAGTCTCATCCTCTGCGGCTGCGGAGAGATCGCTCGCCCACGATGGCGCGCGGCGCGATTCCCCCGGGTGTCGGTGCGCGGGCCCGCGGCTCTGGACCAGCCCCGGAGGGGGCCCGATCCGATCCGGCCGGGGGTGCGACGAGTGTCGGCCATCCATCACGCGTTTGCAAGGCGCCGGCCGCGTCAGGGCGGGCGGCTACCTCGCCGCTCCATCGAGCTGGTCGAACACCTCCTTGGCCGCCCGGAACCCCGCGTGGGCGGCCGGTTGCCCGGCGTAGAACGCCAGCTGGAGGATGATCTCGACGATTTGCTCGCGCGACAGCCCGACGTTCAGGCCGCCGCGGATGTGCGCCTTCAGCTCGGTCTCTCGGCCCAGCGCCGTCAGGGCGGCGATGGTGATCATGCTGCGGTGGGCGAGCTCGAGGCCCGGGCGGCTCCAGATCTGTCCGAAGAGCACCTCGTCGCTGATCCGCCCGAAGTCCGGCGCCAACTCCTGGGTGGGACTCTTGGCGCCGCCGGCGGGGGGGCCGAACACCCGGCGGCGAAGCGCCTGGCCGGTGGCGCGGTACTCCTCGAGGGTGGGCATCGTCCTACCTCCTCCCATAGGGCACGGCGCCTGGCTCACGCCGGCGAGCCGGCCCGTCGGCTGTGTCGCTCATGCCAGCGGAGCTCCTGCATCCGACGCCGGAGGTCCTCGCGGACGCGCGCGCGGTCCTCGTCGTGCCACCGGCGGACCACCGCGACCACCGGTCGCCCGCACTCGGGGCAGCCCGCGTCGGATACGAGGCGCAGGTGGCCGTCGTTGTCGATGGACCCGTCCGCATGCGCCCGCACCTTGGGGGTCGCCGTGAAGTCGAAGATGTAGCTCTGGCGCCGGCCGTTGGTCGAGGCGCGGTCGAAGTGGGCCAGCCACTCCGCGCTTTCCCAGGTCCTCCACCCGTCCGGCAAGCCGGCCGTGTCGATGAGGAGGGGCGGGCTGGTCGGGCGACGCGGAGCGTCCTGGCGACGCCCCGTGACCGGGCGCGGCCGCGGGCTCGGCCGGTCGTCCGCGAAGTGCGGCATGACGCGCTCCACGAAGAGCTCGAGCGAGCGCATGATGGCCTCCTGCGGCTGGCCGACGTCCGTGTACAGGACGAACCCGTCGGCGCCGAGGGCCTCGTACTGGCGGATCCGCTCGACGCAGGTCTCGGGGTCGCCGATGATGCTCCGCGCGATCAGGTCCTCGGGCGAGATGTAGTACCCGCTCGGGAGCGGCCGGAGCTCGGTGTCCGCGTTGACCGTCGGCGCCGAGTCCTGGTGCAGGTGCCACTGGGCGATGTGGTTCTTCCAGACGTAGTCGGCGACCTCCAGCGCCTCGGCCTTGCTGGTCGTCACCAGCACCTCCCGCTGCAGCCTGAGCGGCGGCCGCGCCACGCCGAGATCCTCGCAGATCGCCGTGAAGAGCCGCACTTGCCCCTCCAGCCGCGTGATCGGCTCCCGCTGGGCCGTCATCATGACGCCCAGCCCGTACTCGGCCGCGAAGCGCATGCTGTCCGGAGTGCGCGCGGCGATCCACGTCGGCGCACAGGGCTTCTGGTAGCACGGCGGCACCAGCGTGACCGGGTCGAAGTCGAAGTACTGGCCGTGATACGAGTAGTCGGACTGCCCCCACGCGCCCAGGATGATCTCCAGCGCCTCTTGCTGCCGGGCGGCCGCCTCCGCCTCCTTGGTCCCGAGCCGGCTGTACTCGTACTTGAAGCCCCCCCGCCCGAACCCGACGTCGAGGCGGCCCTGGGTGAGCTGGTCGGCGAGCGCCACCTGCTCCGCGACGATCAGCGGGTGATAGTACGGGGTGATGACGACGGCGGTGCCGAGGCGCGCCCGGACCCGATGCGCCATGTCGACGACGTTGAGGAGCGGGGCGGGCGAGCA
This sequence comes from Candidatus Rokuibacteriota bacterium, assembly GCA_044867785.1. Taxonomy (GTDB): domain Bacteria; phylum Methylomirabilota; class Methylomirabilia; order Rokubacteriales; family DASRDR01; genus DASRDR01. The sequence goes on from JBIOVM010000013.1 coordinate 33,547, forward strand.
CAGCGTGTTGGTGAAGTGGTGCTCCGGGAACCAGACGGTCTCGATCCCCGCCTGGTCGAGCAGCTGGATCTGCTGGAGCCCGTCGGCATAGACCTGCTCGATGGGCTCGGCCGAGCTGCTGCGCCGGTACGTCACGAAATAGTCGAACCTCATGATCGCCTCCCGCGACGGCCGCTCATCGTCCTGCGTCTCCCCCGCCACCGCCCACCAGGCCGGACGACGCGCCATGGCGCGCCGGCGTCGCACTCTCCGCTCGCTCGGACGCTCCGGCCCGGGCTCACGGAAGCGCGCGCCAGAGCGAGGGCCGCTCGGCGATCTCGCCGCACGGCCACGGCAGGGGTCGCCGCCCGTCCGTGAGCTGGCCGTCGGTGGCCACGATGCGCCCGCGCTGCACGACGTGCAGCACCTGGCGCACGTCGCTGATGCGCTGGGCGGGGTCGCCCTGCACGACCACGAGGTCGGCCACCTTGCCCGGCTCGACGGTGCCGATCTCCTTCTCCAGCCCGACGGCGATCGCCGCGTCGAGGGTCGCCGCCCGGATCGCCTCGAGGGGACTCCAGCCGGCGCCCACGAGCAGCTCCATCTCGACGTGGACGGCCTCGTCGAAGCGCGCGAGGGCCGCGCCCGCATCGGTGCCCACGACGACCCGCACCCCGGCCTCGCGCAGCCGTCGCGCGTTCTGCTGGCGCACCGGGATCGGCACCATGCCCTCGCGCAGGCCCACCTTGGCCCCGGCCGCCTGGGCCTGGGCGGCGCGGAAGCTGGCGGCCAGCGTCGGCGCCGCCGTGATCCCACGCTCGGCCATCCCGCGCGCGACCTCGTCGTCGAAGCCCCACTCGCCCGGCGCGATCTCCATCCGGGCGTGCTCGATGCCATCGACGCCCGCCTCGACCGCCCGCCGCATGCCTTCGATGCCGCGCGCGTGAACCGTCACCCGTAGCCCGGCGGCGTGCGCCACGCGGACGACCGCGCGGAGCTCCTCCGTGGAGAACTGGGCCTTCAGGGGATCCGAGGTCCGCGTCATGTTCCCGCCGGTCGCCATGACCTTGATGGCGTCGACGCCCTGCTCGACGAGCTCCGCCGCCAGGCGCGAGACCGCCAGAAGGCCCTCGGCGACCCCGCCCAGGAAATGGCAGTGCCCGCTCGGCGTCGTGATGGGCCGGCCGCTCGCGAGCACCCGCGGGCCCGGGATCGTCCCCTCGGCGATCGCGTCGCGAAGTTCGAGGGTGACCCGGTCCCGCGCCCCGAGGTCGCGGACCGTCGTCACGCCGGCCTGGAGGGCCGCTCGCGCGTTGGCCGTCGCTCGCAGGAGAAGCCGCGCGTCACTGTCGGCCTGGAGTTGCTCGAACGGGACCGGGCCCGCGCTGAACGTGAGGTGGACGTGCGAATCGATCAGCCCCGGTAGGATCGTGCACGCCGGGAAGTCCAGCCGCCGTCCCGGGCCGCCGGCTCGCGCCTCCGCCTCCCCGATCGGGCCGACGGCGGCGATGCGATCGCCCTCGATGGCCACGAACGACCGGCCGTGCGGCGGCCGCCCGGTGCCGTCGATCAGGCGATCAGCGACGATGAGCAGCCGCTCGGTCGGGTCGGCCATGCGCGCCTGCGTCAGTTGGCTTGCCATGTCGTCGGTTGCACGCGGAATGGTGGAATTATTGCGTCGGGCTCGACTGTGTCAAGGGGTCGGGCGTGAGGGCGCGCGCCCGCGAGTCCGAACGTCCCAAACGGGATCGACCGTCGCGGTGCGGTCCGTGTACGCGGGCGAAGGAATCGCAGTGCCGCGGCGAGCGCCGGCCCGGCGACCGCGGCCGACCGGCCGGGGTCACTGCCTCCAGGTGATGGCGCGGCTCATGGTGTAGTTCCAGGCGGCTCCGACCAGCGCGCCGGCGACCACCGCAACGCCGCGAGACCACCCGCTCGCGAAGAGCAACCCGGCGACGGCGTAGTTCGCGAGGGCGCCGAGCGCGCAGGCCGCGTTGTAGCGGAGGAAGCCGGTGACGAGACGCCATCCGGACAGGCGGGCCAGCGAGAACGTCCAGGCGTTGTTGAGGAGGAAGTTGAAGACGATCGCCGTCTCGATACCGATGAGCACCTCCACGGAGAATCCCGCGAGCGTCTCCCCCGCGACCGGGCCGAGCAAAGCGGACGCCGCCCAGAACGCGGCCGTGTTGACGATCACCCCCAGGGCGCCCACGACGGAATACTTGACGAAGATCAGCGGCACCCAGCGGCCGAGCGTGACGTCGTAGACGTACTCGAGGAACTGGAGCTGGACGAGCCGCGACAGCTTGCTCTCCCCGTGCAGACGGCTACCGAAGCGAAGCGGGATCTCCCGCACCACCGCACCCGCCGGCATGTGGGCGAGGAGATCCAGCAGGATCTTGAAACCGACCGGGTTCAAGCGCGGCAGGACCTCCTGGAACGCCTGACGGCTCACCGCGAAGTAGCCGCTCATCGGGTCGGCGACCGGCACCCGGCACAGACCCTGCGCCAGGCGCGTCGCCAGCCGGCTGAGCGCGTAGCGCCGCTCGTCCCAGGCGCCGACGCTGCCGCCCGCCACGTACCGCGAGCCGACGGCCACGTCGGCGCCCGCCTCGACCGCCGCCAGCAGCTCGGGCAGAAGGCCGAAGTCGTGCTGGCCATCCGCGTCGGCCACGGCCAGCACCGCGCCCTTGGCGGCGAGGAACCCCTCGATCGCCGCCGAGGCGAGCCCGCGGCGGCCCACTCGGCGGAGCACCCGGACCCCGGCAAAGCGCTCGCCCAGCACTTCGGCCACACGCCAGGTGCCGTCGGGTGAATCGTCGTCCACGACGATGATCTCGTGGCGGACCCCGCGGAGGAGCTCGACGAGCCCCGGGACCAGCTCGGGCAGGTTCTTCGCCTCGTTGTAGGTCGGAAGAACGACCGACAGGCGGACAGCGCCGGGTGGGGTGTCGCCTGGCACGGGGGGTAGTCTAGTCCCGGAGCGGTCCCGCTCCAAGCACGCTCACCGGGAGCGAGGGCGCGCGATCACACGCGCGAGGCCCGGGGGCGCGCTTCGAAGGGCACGATCGTCCCCGTTCTCGCCTCGTCGGATCAGGTCCGAGCTCCGGTCGCCCTGAGCCGCGGATCCCGAACCCCGCCCGGGGCCGAGGGCTCGCGGCGGCCAGAAGAGGCTCCCGGGATGTCGGAATCGCCGCCTCGGGAGGGAACTCGGCCCTCGTGGGCACGGCACGCACGTATGCCGGTCCCGCCTTCGCCTGCCCGTGGAACCGATAGGCACCGTGGTCGATCAGGAGGGCGACCTCCTGGTTCTCTCCCGTGAGCTCGGGGCGAACGCCGCGGTGAGGCTTCCTTGCGGTGGAGACGGCGTATCCCTGTTTGGCCAGGCGGGGACGCGTGGTACCGTCACTACCGCGCGCTTCGCCGCCGCCTGAACGGAATGTGACTGGGCCGAGCCTCCCCTCAGGCTGGAGCTTCGCGGCATGCCGGCATGCAGGCGCGGGCATCTCGAGGCCGTGCCGCACGCGGTCGGGTCGCGACACCATCGGGATCGCTGACGACGGCCGAGGCGTTCACCGGAACGCCCCGAGGCTCTTGGACAACGCGTATCGGTTGCGATGTGGCCGGCCTCAGCCGCAGGAGGCGGCGATGACGCCGAGACCTCGGAAGCGGTTGGACGCGAGCGTCACCACTCGGGTGCTTGGCGCCGCACGATGGCGTGCGTCCAGAACGCCGTGCGCATGCCCCTGCTGACGCGCCATCTCTGGAAGGTCATCTGGGCCGCCACGGCGCTCAAGCTCTGGCTCACGGGCGGTCAGCGGATCTTCGCGATCGGCAACGCCGGCCACGACGACGCGCTCTTTCTGGCGCTGGCGCGCCACCTCGGGAATCACGACTGGCTGGGGCCGTACAGCCAGTTCACCTTGATGAAGGGCCCCTTCTATCCGATGTCGATCGCCGCCGTCGCCCGCCTCGGCCTGCCGCTCTTTCCGATGCAGCATCTGCTCTACGCGGGCGCGTGCATGCTCTTGATCAAGGCGCTCGCGCCGGTTGTCCGCTCGAGCGGGGCCCTGCTGGGGCTCTATCTGGTCCTGCTCTTCAATCCCGCCACCTACTGCAATGACCTCCTGCGCGTCGTGCGCGAGGGCATCTACCCCGCGCTCACGTTGATCGTGATCAGCGCCGCGGTCGGCCTGGCAGTTCGGCGCCACCAGCGCCCCCACGAGCTCCTGCCGTGGGCGGGACTCTTGGGCATCGCCCTCGGCGCCTTCTGGCTGACGCGTGAAGAAGGCGGATGGATTCTGCCCGCCGTCATCCTGCTCCTGGCGCCGAGCCTCGTTCGGGCCCTGCGCGATCACGATCGACCGGCGCTGGCGTGCCTCGCTCTGCCGTTCCTGGTGTGGGGCGCGGCGCTGGGCGCGGTCGCCGCGCAGAATCGCACCAGCTACGGCATCTTCACCACGGTCGAGTTCAAGCACCGCGACTTCCTGGCCGCCTACGGCGCCATGACGAGACCCCGGCCGGAGACCTGGGTTGCGGACGTCCCGGTATCGCGACGCAGTCTCCGGCGCATGTACGACCACAGTGCCGCTTTGCGCCAGATCCGTCCGGCACTCGAGGCCGCCAGCGATGCGTGGAGCGGCACAGGGCCCGAGAGCGACGTGCGGGGCGGCTGGTTCGTGTGGGCGCTGCGCGATGCCGTCTGCATCAGCGGCCATTGCGCGAATGGCGCGCAGGCGATGGCCTACTACCGGCGGCTGGCCGACGAGATCAATCGCGCCTGCGCAGGTGGTGCGCTCGACTGCTATCCGGAGCGCGCATCCATGATGCCGCCGTGGCACTCCGCCTATTTCCGGCCCATGCTGCATTCCTTCGTGCGGGCCCTGGCTTTGACCCTCGACTTTCGTGGCATCGAGGTGGACGTCCATCAGAGCCAGGGCCGCGGCTCGAACCTCGTGATCTTCCGCGATCTGACACGCGGCGGGCTCGCGCCTCTGCCGCCCGATGCCGTACGAAACGGGACCGACCATGCGTTCGCGAGCCTGCTGCTGCCGGCCCAAGCCAAGGCCAACCGCACGCGAGTTCGCGCGCTGGCTCGCATCGCCAGCGTCTACGTCTGGCTGACGCCGCTACTGGCCCTAGTCGGTCTCGCCGGCCTCGTTGGCCTCGTTCGCCGCCAGGTGCAGCATCGGCGCTGGAGCGTCCTACTGGGGATGGAGATCGCTCTTCTCCTGGCGCTCGGCGCCCGTTGGGCCACGTTGGCGCTCATCGACGTGACCTCGTTCCCGGCCGTGAACCGCCTGTATGTGGCTCCCGCCGTCCCGCTGGCGTTGGCCATCATGGTCATCGGCGCGCAGCAACTCTGGCCACGGCGCACCGACGTTTGATGTAGGCGACCGACGCGTTCAGCGCAGGGGGGCCGGATCCGGCTGAAAGCGGCGATTTCGGCAGGCGGACCCTCTTCGCGGCACCGCCCCACTCAACGGCCCGATCCGCGACGGCATCCGCGGCGGGCGCCGATTCGTTCTCCTCGATCGACCCGGCTCGTTCTCGACGGACGCGGGCGTGCCTCGTGGCGCCCAGCACACTTCCCGCACAGAGCGCCGAAGCCAGCCCGCTTACGAACGCGCTCATCCTTGGGAACTCGCCAAGGACTGGAGCCGACGATCGTGACCTGACGAAATGGCCCCACGAAGCGCGAGGAGGGCAACCCGAGCGGTACCAGCCGACCTCGGGCGCGGCCGCCTCGTCGTGGGTTCCCGTCACCCGCTCGAGGTCGTGGGTGCCGCAGTCCGGTGGGAGATGGCGGGCGCCGCCACCCTCTCGACCATCACGTTGAGGCACGCGGGCCGCCCGGATCGCATGGCGCGCTCCAGCGCGCCGCTCAGGTCGACCCTCTTCGTCACCAGCTCCCCGTACCCGCCCAGAGCGCTGGCCGCCAGGTCGTAGCGCACGGCCGGGCTCATCTCGCAGCCGATCGCGCGGTCACGGCCGTACGTGCGCAGCTGTATCTGGTACTCGGCGTTCCAGCAGCCGTCGTTGCCGACGACCGCGACGAAGGGGGCGCCCTCCCGTCCCGCCGTCTCGTATTCCGCGAGGTGGTAGCCGAACGATCCGTCCCCGGTCGACAGCACGACGCGGGCGTCCGGCCGAGCGAGACTCGCGGCGATCGCGAACGGCACACCCCCGCCGATCGCCCCACCGGGCCCGTTCGTGATGCGGGTGCTCGCGCTGACCGATGCCTGCACCCACTGGCTGTACTCCCCGCCGTCGGAGACGTAGACCGCCCTGGGATCGCGAGCGAAGTAGTCCCGGATCGCGCAGCCGACCGCGACCGGATGGATGGCGCCCTCGCTGGACGCGAGCGCCGCCCACTCCGCCGGACGGTAGCGGATGGCCGACTGCACGTCCTCCGCCCATCCCGCCGGACGGGGAGCGCGCCGCGCGCCCACGCGGAGCAGGCACTCCGCCGCCGGAAGGGTGTCGGCCACCGCGGTGACGACGAGGCGATCCGGGGCGCCGAGCGCTCGCGCGGCGCGCCGAACGGCCTCGGGGTCGGGATCGATCTGGATGAAGCGGCACGCGGCATCAAAGGTGGGCGGGCGGCCGAACTTGAGCGTGAAGTCGAGCTTCTTCCCGAGCAGCACCACGAGGTCGGCCTGCGCCAGCACGTCCGCGACCGCCCCCAGCGACGGGTCCGCGATGCCCCGCGGGCTCTCCATGAAGAGGACCGGGATCCCGGTGATCTCCGCGAGGGACATCCGGAGCTCCCGGCCACGATCGTTCGCCATCATCGGGCCGGTGAGGATGAGCGGGCGCCGCGCCCGAGCGAGTGCCCCGATCACCGCCTCGGCCATGGATTCGCTCAGCGGAGCAGGAAGCGCCCGGAAGTCCTCGGCGGCCGGGATCGCGCCGTCGGCCGCCTCAGCGGCCTCGAAGAGATCGCTCGGAACGCTGAGGTGCACCGGCCCCGGGCGCCCCGACCGGGCCACCCGCATCGCCCGCGCGATGTCCTCGCCGAGCGTCGCGGCGCTCGTGGCCGTCCACGCGGCCTTGACGGCGGGCGCGGCCATGTCCGCCTGTCGCAGCTCCTGGAAACCGTCGAGCCCCACCTGGTCCAGCGGGGCATGGCCGGACACCATCACCAGGGGCGACTCGGCGGCGAGCGCCGTCATCAGGCCGCCCACGCCGTTGGCGTGACCGGGCCCTCCCGTGAAGAGGGCGATGCCGGGCTCGTGCGTGAGACGCCCCCACGCGTCGGCCATGTGCGTCGCGGCGCCCTCGTGACGTACGTGGACGATGCGGAGACGTGCCTCGATGGCCGCGTCGAAGACCGGGACGATGTGATTGCCCGAGAGTGCGAAGACGCAGCGGGCACCCCCGCGCGCGAGGCTCCGGGCGAGAATGTCCGCCCCCCGCAGTGTCCCGCCCGTTTTCATGCCCGTCCGCTGGACGCCGCTCGACATGCCAGTTCGACCTTCCTTTCCGTCGCGCCGCCAGGATAGCAGGACGAGCTGGGCGGTCCACCCGCCCCGGAACGCGACCGCTCGCGCGACGTCTGCGGCCCTATCGGAGCGGCGCGCTGTAGCGGCTCCCCGGATTCGCCTGGGTGGTCTCGGGCCGACGCCGCAACTGATGGCTGCGTTTCAGCGTATGATTGGAGGTGCCTTCCACGGGGTCGTCCCGTAGACGTTCCGGACGTCCCACCCCCTGGCATATGGCTCGGGTACTCTCTCTAGGTCGAGACGCGCCCATCCTCGGGGCCCCGTGCGGAGGACCTGCCACATGCCACATGAAACCGGAAAAGGGTCGGTGGGCCGCCCGGACACCAGTCGGGCCACGGCGGCAAACCCAAGCAGCAGAGGCGGCCCCCTGGAACCCGCACGGGGTCCGCTGATCCTGACCCCGTTCGTTCGGTCCAAGACCATCCCGCTCCCCGTTTCGCCGCATGCGGCGGCCGTCGATCGCCTGCGCCGGGCTCTCAACGCCGTTCGCGATGCCCAGGAGATGCTGGAACGCCTCGTACGCTCGGGGCCCCCCACGATGCGGCCGCGTCTGCTGGCCCCGATCGAGGATCTCGAGTGGACGGCCGACGCATTGTCGACGGCCTTGCACGCGCTCCAGGACCCCGTCACCCCGTGAGTGGCTGATGCAGTTCTACAATGAGAAGCGACGGATCCTGACGCGTTACGGCATCGAGGCTCCGTTACCGGCGGAGGCCGTGCTGCTCGGCTGGAAGGCGGTGCTGGCGGAGCATCCATCGACTCCGCGAAGCAGGCGACCGAGCTTGTTCGAGCGGGCTCAGCGCGTCGGCGGTCAGGATGCCAGCGGGTGGGTCCTCTACCGGATCGTGAGTGAGAGCGAGCCCGGGTCGCCCGTCGCTACACAGACGCCCTCGGCATAGTCAGAGCCGTCAGGGCTGGCTAGTTCGGTTTGACCGGATCGATGCGGGGCCCGGGGCCGGCGAGGGCGCTTCCCACCGGCGGCGGCCGCCAGGCGCCGCACGCGGTGGAGCCGAGCGGCGCGCTCGCCTAGCGAGGCCAGGAGAGAACGAGCCAGCAGTAGATTCCCGCCACGAGCGTGGCGTAGATCCCGGCACGGCGGCGGCCGTCACGAGGAGGGCGGCCACGACGGAGCCCGCTCGCTCGCCGCGCTCGTTCCCACGGCGCTACCGTATACCAAGGACTTGACGTGACCGGCGCGGTCCCCGCTATCCACGGCGCCTACACGTTCCGGCGAGCTATCGGCGCTCCGTCCCGTCCGAGTCGCTGAAGAACTCCCCGATCTTCCGGCCGGTGTACCTCAGGCCGCCGAGCAGCCCGTCGCCGAACCCCTTGGCGCCGTTGTGGAGCCGTTTCCCCGTGGCGTCGGCATCCTGGCTCACCTTGCCGGTGGTGCCGGTGAACGGGCTGATGATGGTGCGCCCGACGAACTTCAGGCCGCCGAGCAGACTGTCGCCGAACGCCTTCGCGCCATCGTGGAGACGCGTTCCGGTGCTCTCTCCACTTCGTCCGCCCTGCTGACCTCCTGACGAGGCGGCCTGGGCGAATCCTGGCCACTCGCCCGACCACGTCGCCGCATGGCCAAGCAAGAGCACGAGCGTCGCGCTGGCGAAGACCGTAGCGAGGAGACGGCGCGTGGTTCGCATGACTCCACCTCCCGGCTCACAATAGAAATCCACCGCAATCTAAGCACGTCTCGTGCCAGCGGCGAGCGGGGGATTGTGGACCATTGAACACTCACACCCCGAAGAGCCCGACTTTGTTAGCCATGTCGCTGCCCTGCGTCGCCCGCCCGTGACACCATGACGCGGCGCGGCCTGGTCCGCGATACCCGGAGGCTATATCAAGACCGCGAAGTCCTGACCTCTGAACCCGGGGATGGTTACCGTGAGCACGCAATTGGTACAGGTCCCCGGGAGGCACAGGAGCATGCCATTCGTGGTTGTGACGTTACACGAGCCGCCACCGTTCGTGACTTGGCAGCTGCACTCGAACGTCCCGGTGATCCCGCCGGACATCCTGTTGACTGCCGCAAATTTCGTCCGCGACACCTTCTTGAAGAAGTACCCCTTTGCCAGGCGAACCCGTGTGCGAGGGCGCACGACCAACCGTTGCTCGATGAGTGGCCGAGATCGTCGGCGCTTTCTTGCCATCGTCTTCTCCTTTTCTACCGGAGGTCCCCTGGGATGCTCGCAGCCGACAGAGCCGACGCGCGCGTCCCGCGGGGGTTCGTCGAGAGGGTCGGGATGAGGTCAAGGACGCATCAACGGCATTCTCCTCTTGTCCCAAGCGTCGTGCCGCACGGCTCGGCGCGGTTCACGGACGTGCGCGCCTGAGCCTGAGTGGCACTCCGAGGACCCGCCGGCCCAGTGCCTGTCGTCGGCATGATCTGGCGGCGGAACAGTTCGTGCTCCCCGTTCCGCACCATGACGAGGGTCGGCGAGCCGGAGTGCATGGGGCGTGCGGGGCGCGCTGGGGTGGCCCAGCCGCCCCACCAAGACGCGAAGACGGTGCATTGGCCTCCGACCCGCGGCCGTGGTCCATCGGCTCGGGCGACCCTGGCGTGCAGCACTGCCGCGTCGGCGACTGTCTCGGGGTTCCAACTCCACCCTGGTTTGCACAATGCCTCCCCCGTCACCCGCGGCATTGCGTCGTCCCCCTTTTCGGTTGAGGGCCGTTGCTCGACCCTACCGCGTTCCAGTCCGCGGCACCAGTCGGGTCTCCGGCAGGGCACACACGAGTGGCCGATTGCGGGCCCCGAACGCCTGGAACCGGCCCAGAGCCTGGGACCACATGGACCATCGGCCGCACTACCTGGCACACCGCCTTACCGACGCAGGAGACATCCGGGCGATTGTGAGCCGAGCCGACGACGACGCTGCAACCACTCCGGCAACACTCCGGCGACCTCGGACAAGGCACGTCGCGCAATCGCGGAGACCACCGAGCGGGCCAGATCGTCCGGTGTCGGGGTAGTTCCTCTCGGTGGTGGCGAATCCGTCAAGGATGCGCGCCGGGCGGCGCCGCCGCGCCAGGCCGACGCCGACCACGCGAGCGACAATCCGGCCCGAGCCGGGGCCAGGCGCGCGCGCTTCTGAAAAGCACGACACGCCGTCGGCAGCACGTCAGCATGTCCTCGCGACCGACCGGCTCATCGCGCGAAAATTGCCGCCATCTGCGAGAACAGTCGCCGGCATGAGCCCTGCAATTCTGGGGTGGGGCTTCAACGCGCGGAGGCTTCCGAGCCGGGCGTTTCCCTTGGATGGACGGGCGAACCCGGATCGGGAGAGATGACCCGCCCGTTGAAGCCCCGCTCCGTGCGCACAAGGCCGTGAGCGGCAGACAGCTCGGGACTGATCGATCAGTATCAGCGGGCCTCGGACAACTCCATCGGACGCCCCAGCTCCAGGCCGACCTGGACACCATCCGCGAACCGTGGTCAGGGAGAAGCTTTTGCGCCTGCGCCGTTCATGACCTGTGTCATATTCGGGCCATGCGGCCCGTGACGCCCCGCGCCTTACGGCGTCGCCGGGTCCTGCTGGTCGAGGACGATGCCGAGATCCGCGACATCCTGGTCCGGCTTCTCGCCGCGCTCGGCGCCCAGGTAGTGGCCGCCGCCGACGGGTTGGAGGGGCTGGAGCACCTGGCGCGCTGGCATCCAGACATGGTGTTGTGCGACCTGGCAATGCCCATCATGGGCGGCCTGGAGTTCGCACATCGGATGCGCCAAGACCCTCGGTATCGGAACGTGCTGCTGATCGCGGTCACGGGATACAACCGTCAGGCCGATCTCTACGACACCTGGAGCACGGGGTTCGACGGCCATCTGGCCAAGCCCATCCGGATGCCGGCGCTGGCCGCGCTCGCGCAGCGGCTGGAAGGTGGCGGCGCCGCCCGGGAGACGCCGTAGCCGCGCGATCCCGAACGTCGCCATCGCGACCGGCCACGGAGGATGCGACCCAGCTTGGCGCTACGTGGGTCGGGGCATTGTCCTCAAGGACCGCGCGCACCCTACCTGACCCGGCTTCGGCTCCCCCGACTGGCTGAAGATCGAACACGGGAGGGACAATCGTCGTGGGCATCAAGCCGGGTGGGCGGGGGCCACTCGATTTCTCATTCGTCCGGCCGCGGAGTCAGAAGTGGCATTCTTCTCACTTCTCGACCGGCGTGGCGCTGCCGATGACGGCGTCGACCTCGATCTCGACGACAAGCTCGGGGCGGATTAGGGCGGTTACGACGACGAAGGTGCTGCACGGGTGAACGGTCGCGAACGTCTCGGCGACCACCCCGGCCACGGCAGGCCAGTCCTCGACGTTCGTGACGAAGATCCGGCAGCGGACGACCTCGTCGATCGATGATCCGGCTTCCCGTAACGCCTTTTCGATCGTGGCCAGTGTCTGCCGTGTCTGCGCTGCCGGATCGCCGATCCCGACGACCTGGCCCTCCTTGATGGCCGTACTGCCTGAGACGAAGACGAGATCGCCGACGCGCGTGGCGCGACAGTAGCCGAGCTTCTTCTCGAACGGTCCGCCGGAATAGATGCGTTGCGTTGCCTCATGGTCTTGCTCCTTGTTGTCGTGACGACCTCGGAACCGAGACGGTGCTCCCCGATCTGCCCTCACGCCCAGCGATTTACGTGCCCAGCGTGGCCGAACTCCAGTGTGCGACCGGTGCGCGTCGGCCCAGACAGGTCGCGACCCACGCAACGTCGAGTCAGATGGGTGGGAGCCCCGATGCGGTACGGCGAGCGCGGTCGCTCGGCCGATCCCACGGCCGCCGCCAGTTGTCCACGCAACCGTGCTCAGACATATGCATGGTCGACTAGCCCGCGTCGATCAACGCCTGCACCAGCGGATGGAAATGTCCGCGATAGCGTTCCTGCACGTCCGTGCGCCGCCAGTCGTTCTCGGTGAGCACGCCGCGGCAGCTCACAGCACCGCACATGCAGGTCGTGCCGTCATCCGCGTATTCGGCGTCGTCGAAGTTCCATGTGCCCTGATCGAGCGTGATCTCTTCCCCGGCCGCGATGTCCCGGCGCGCGACCAGCTTCGTCTCGCCCGCGAGCCAAGTATTCGCGTCGCAGGAATGATTGAGATACTCGTCCAAGCTGTCTTCGGTGTCCGTGTTGCGCAATGCGAGATAAAGCCCACCCTTCACCGCCCACGCGGAAGGCTCGCGGTAGTCGCCCAGGACATCGGCCGTCACGAGCTCACCGCCGAAATCCATCACGAGCTCGCCGGCCCGGATCGGCGCCGCGGCAAAGACGCCCTCGCCGTGGATCCCGGACTCGCCGGGACGGAGCTTGCAACTAACCCAGGTACGCTTCAGGTAGGAGAGCATTCATGCAAGGCGCGACGAATATGTAACATCACGTAGCCGTGCGCGTCCAGACCATCGACGGAAGCTCGCTCAAGGGCGTTGGACTCGGGTATGAAGTCCGGCTTCGGCCAATAAATCGGCCATACGATGGTCGAGCGTCGTCCTTACAGGATGCCAGCGACTACTGCCGCTATCGGATCGTGGCGGAGGACGATCTTCGAAGATATGAAAGCGAGCGTGAGCGCCTTATCACGTTGCGCGACGAGCTGAGGCAGGCCACACGGGTCCTGGTAAGCCGATTTGCTCGGCCAAAATCCACCTCCGTTCTCGATCGAAGACAACCCCGAAGGCAAGACGCGACCGTCGTCGGGCAGCGAAGTGACTCCAGCGTGGGCGGGCAATGAGTGCATTCCGATACGGGTACCTTGCGTGCGGTGCTGCGCCTGGAGGACGAATCGCCTAGCGAGGCGACCACCGGCAGCCGTTCGGAACGTGCGCCGGTCCATCACTAGATTACCTCGTCGGGGTCGAGCAAGCACCGCGGGCGGATCGTTCGGCCGAGGAACTAGGAACCAGTCCCGTTCGGGAGATATCAGGGTTTCGGCCGCGTAGAGATCGACCCGCGTCGCGAACCATCATCGCTCCCCGGTTCCAGCGGGATTCGAACGGCATACTCTGTCGTTAGACACTCCAACTGGCCTAACCGGCGTGCTGCTTCGGCAGGTTCCGGTAGCTGCTGTGCCTCCGATCGTGATGGCCGCGGACTGGCTAAGACCGGCGAGTCCGCTGGGTGTGTTTCCTCAGCCCCCGACCTCGGCTGGCTTTCTCAGCAGCTCGCTGGGCCCTCGACGCGATTGCGCCCGTCGCGCTTGGCGCGATAGAGGGCTTGATCGCTGGCTTCGACGAGCGACCGAACCGTCAATGGGCGCATCCCTCGCTCGCGCGTGGCCACGCCGATGCTTGCCGACAGCGGCCGCCCGAGGATCCGTTGCCGCACGATCTCGGAGCGCAGTCGTTCCGCGAGCACCAGGGCCTCGCGAGCAGCCGTGTTCGGCAGCAACACCGCGAACTCGTCACCGCCCTGGCGCGCGACCAAGTCGAACGCCCGAACCGCCCCCTTGAGCACCCGAGCGATCCGCTGCAGGGCTTCGTCACCTACCGGGTGTCCGCCCTCATCGTTGATGCGCTTCAGGTCGTCGACGTCTATCGCGAGCATGCTCAGCGGCTGGTCGTAGCGCTGCGCACGCTCCATCTCCCGGTGCAGGCTCTCGAACAGGTGCCGATAGTTGGCCAATCCCGTGAGTGGATCGCTCAGGGCGCTGGCATGCAAGCTCGCTTCCCGCTCCACTTCGGCGACGGTACGCGCCACGCGGGCCAGAAGCTCTTCCGGATCGCACGGTTTCGTCACGTAATCGCTCGCGCCCAGCGACAGGGCGCGGACCTTGGCGCGGGGGCTGGCCTCGGCCGACAGGAAGATCATGGCCGGTCGGTGCGGGGACGAAGCCGCGACGACCTCGGCGAGCTGGAACCCGTCAATCCCGGGCATTGCCAAGTCGATGAGGGCCAGATCGAATGTCCGGTGCTGGAGCAGATCAATAGCCTCGCGGGCATCGCTCGCCAGCGCGACATCGTACTGGTCGGATAGGAGCCGGTTCACCATTCCTAGCTGCTCGGCGTCGTCATCCACGGCGAGAATGCTCGGGCGTCGCGGCTGGTCTGGCTGCCCCCCGCCAGTCGACGACACCGGCATACTCGATCGCTCGCGCGTGGCTCCCGCCAAGCCCGCCGGCGGCAGAGTCGGGACCGTTCCGACGGGGGAGGGCGCGAGCTCGAACCCCTCGAGGAACCGCTCGAGTCGCACGGTTTGGCGGTCGATGGCCTCGAGTGCTTGCCGTTGCGCTTCGTTCAGGGGACCAGCCCCCCCGCTCAAGAGGAATCGTGTATAGCCGCGGGCGACTCCGATTGCGCCACGCAGATCGTGCGCCCGAATCGCACGGTCAGAACCGGGAGGCGGTGGTTCGGTGCTCATTCGCTAGCGTTCCGAAGTCCGTGTACGAGCCCACGCGTGGAATGCCTCATGAGCATGCCCCCGCAGCGGCACAGGCATCCGACCGGCGCGATCCGCGCTGCGCCGACGCCTGGCGCATGTAGTCACGGCTCTGGAGAAGCATGATCTAGTCGACCACATCGGACCCTTTGGAGGCAATCTCGCTACCCCCGGAGATCCCCAACGCGAGTGTTGCGAGACACGATGTGGAAGAGGCTCGCGCGACTCGCCCACTCAAACCCTTCCCGGGACCTCCCCCGAGCCCCGGTTAGGATCGCGAGCTGGGTCGCCCGAGCAATCTTGATTACCCGGAGGGCCACCCGCCTGGGCGGGGCGGTCGCGCGGAAGGTGACGCGGCCTCCTTCGTTTCGAGGCGGCTGAATTCGACCCGTTCATCCAAGCCAGGGCAAGCCCAAACGTTCCGAAAGTGCGAAATGTTGGCCGGGAAGGTTTCCCCAACGGATGAGGAAATTCCATAGAGTCCACCTTAGACGGCCGGTTTCCACTACTGTCGGGCGGTTCTGGCGACTCTTTCCTAAGCGGATGCACTCGATCGACGGGCATGCGATTTGCTCCCATGCCCCAGCCGAGGGAGAGTCCATTCATGACGACCGACGTCAAGACCCAAGCACTCCTCGGTGCGATCGAGCGTCGGCTCACGGACATCTCGGCGCACCAGCACGCGCTCGCCGTGGAGAAAGCCGGCCTGCTGGAGCAGCTCACGCCGTTGCGGCTTGGCGGGCTGGCCCCGAACACGGCCGTCGTCCAGCTTAAAAGCAAGGGGATCACGCTCCGGGGTCTCACGGCCGCGGGGTCCGCCACCCGCCGTCCGCGACCTCCAATTCTGAAGGCGGTCGCGTCCATGCGCCTCGCCCGCTGATCTTTACCAAGATGGGAAGGACGTGAATGGCTCGTTCCTTGGCCACCACGGGGACCGGGACTGGGACCGATGATGTCCAGGCGAGACTTGCTGCCCTCGAACGCACGGTCGAGGTACATACGCAAGAGTTGGCCGTCCAGCTACAACGGATTGCACAGTTGCAGGCGGACATCGATACGATTCGGGGGGCCAAAGTCCAACTGAAGGCCCTGTTGTCTCGGAGGCTGCGCGGCGGCGATACCCGCGAAGCGCCGACCCGACCCTAGCAAGGCCGGCCGGCGCCTGGGACCGGGACGCGGTAGGGTTTGGCCTGGCAACTTTCAAAGGGGTCCCAGAGACGGCCGCCGTCTCACTTCCGAGGGGACGGAGGACGCCGTGAGGCTCATACGTCACACCGCCCTGGCCGCCCCTCGGCTGATACTTCTCGCCGTGGAGTACGAGTACACACTCGACCGAGGGGGGATCGCCTGCACGGGTTCACGATAGGATTCGGCGCCCATCGAGACCGACTCTGGCTCCACTGGATCGATCCCTGGATTGGCTATGCCAACCCGGTGGTGGGGGAACTGCCCGCCGTCGTCGACGAGGCCGATGCAATGACTCACCGAAGCGCGGGGTGTTGTCTCGATGGCGATGGTCCCGGCGTGAGGACGAGACGACAATAACCGCCGACCCGGATGCGGCCCGCATTGCAGATCTTCCGGACCGAAGCTGCGGGTGAGCGGGCGCTCACACCGGGCTTGCTCGCATACAACTTTCGGCCGCGGCTACGCGGCTCCCTCGGGCCGCCGTAGGGTTCCCGAGCGACATCGGGAGCGCCCAGGCGGGATGGGCTTAGCGCGCATCCCGCCTGGGCCGTCCGTTGGGTGCTCCGAGCCCCATCCTACGGCTCGGGCGGGGGTGGTAGCTTGTCCGCCTCCGGGGTAAGGAGAGACCGGGCCGCGGAGCCGGTGATGTTGTCGAGCTTGACGGTGTTGGTGCAGCGGGTGGACAGGTAGAGGTCGTTGTACTTCCCGTCCGGGAACCGGTTGCTGACGATGTTGCGCTGGACCGTGTTGTTGTAGCAGTAGTCCGTGCTGTCACTCTTGCGCCAGACGTAAATGCCGACGTTGCCGGAAGTCAGCCCCAGGGCGACGAGGTTCGTGTCCAGCACCCGGTTGCTCTCCACCAGCGTGTGGTCCGAGTTGGACACCCCGATCCCGCATTGGGCCGTGCGGATCACCACGTTGTCGCGGATGGTGGTGTACGATGCCGGACCCTCAACGATGATGCCGCATCCGCTCGCGCTGTCCCCACCGATCACGTAGTTGTCCTCGACGAGGAAGTAGTTGCTCTTGCCAACGTTGATCATGTCCTCGGTGTGCGTTGCCCCGAGGACGGATCCCCGCTCCGGGTCCAGTCGACCATAGTTCGACGAGACTTCGCATCGCTGCTCCAGCGGCCCGCCCTTGTTGCAGGACCAGAGCTGCACGTGCTGTCCGCGGGGATATGGGCCGAGCGGGTTCAACGAATAGTTTCCGACGACCCGAATGCTGTGCCCGGGGGTGTAGCCGTAGACGCTGGTCTCGTTGCGCTCGAACCGATTGCCCTGCACCAGGATCTGGGAGCTCGTGATGATGTGGACCCCAAGCCCCGAGTTCATCGTGGTGGCGCCGCTCCGCTCGGTGTGAACGTAGTTGTCGCGCACCGTCACATTGTGGCTGTTCGTGATCTCCACTCCATTGCCCGCGCACGGCCCGATCTCGCTGTCCTCGATGACGATATTGGACGCATTGCGGATCTGGACGCACCGTCCCGAGGGGTTCTGGATTCGCACCCCGCGAATGGTCACGCCGGAGCGGCCGTCGATCACGATCGGCGGGGAGTCGACGAGGATGCCCGGAATCGGGGTCTCGGGGAGCTCGAGCGGCCCGGAATCGACGACTGTCATGACGACGGTGAGGGCGACTCCCTTCTTCCCCGTCGCGTTGCCTCCCGAGTAGGGGGTCGCGGTCACGGTGTGGGTTCCGACGCCGGGCGTCCAAGGATGGTAGCCGTCCGTAGCGGTATTACCCGACAGGGAGTACGGTGCGTTGTTCTCGATCCGATACGTGGCGTTCTGGTCGAGCCCGAACTTGACGCTCCCGACCGCGGATGGCGAGGTGTTCGCCCGGATGCTGAGGTTTCTGGTGGGAAGCGCCGCGAGATCGAGGGGGCCACCCGTGAAGGGGTCAGCGAGCGCGGTGCCGGTGTCGGCGTTGATCAGAGTGAGGGTGGTCACCTTGATGGTGGCCGGCTCTGCGCGGGAGGCACCCAGGGCGGTGCCGAGGAGTGTCGCGACGACCAGGAGTCCAGCGAACGGACGTGCGCCGAATGCAGGCATTGGCCCTCCCGTTGGTTGGATCGCCATCCGGGAGAGGCGCGGCCCCAGTCCCGAACTCCGCGACGGCGAGGCGTACGGTCCAACCTCGTGGTGCGGCTCCCCAGGAAGAGCGTCGCGGGGACCCCTGCACGGCGCATGCCGGGTCGCGTGAATTTTTCATGCTTGAATCAATTGATGATTAACGACAGCGAATTCCTCGCGATTCCTTCGAGTCGAGGCATCAGGCACGACTCAGCCCGACTGCCAGATTGGCTTCGCCGAATTGACCGCACGGGCAGCCGAGCCGCCACTTACGCTTCGGCTGCGCTGGCGCTTCAGGCGGGCGCCACTCCGCTCAGTTGCGCTGCTCGAGCGAGGTCGAGCACGTACTGCGTGCCGAGGAACCGGTGACGGACGAGGCGCCGGAGTTGTCCGCCACGTGGTCGGCCGGCCGGCGAGGGCCTCGTCCTCAAGGAGCGACAAGTCACCCTATCGGCCCCACCTACGCTCCCCCGACTGGCTGAAGGTCAAGCACCGGCAGGCGCTCGTCGTGCACCTCGAGGCGGGTGATCCCAGCTCATGCGCCGGGGCGATTGGGGTTGGGCCGTGCGCTGACGCTCACGTATCAACACCCGCCGACCGTCGCTGCACGCGAATCGATGAGATGGTGCGGGGGTCCCAGCCCGATACCGTCGCACTCCGAATTGGCGAGCGAGGCGAGGTGCTCTGTTGTGGGTTCCTACCGAATAGACGGCTCCGTCACCCACCTGGATACGGTGAACGTCGGAGACGCGCTCCTAGCACCTCTCACGGCCTCTGGCCCCAGTGCAGGGCATCTTTGTCTGGTGGTCTGCCCCCGAATTTCGGCCGCTGCGGTTGAGAGTCCGGCCGGCCCGCCATCGCCTGCTTCAGCGTGAGTTCCGATGAGACGGACCGCCGCCGGGATTGCACAGTCTTACCGCGCCCATCGCCGGGCCACAGTCAGGCCGACCAAGCCCCCTCCCAAGAGGCGGGATGGTCTAGGGAGTGAAGAGGCAAGCTGTTGAGCTATCTTTCGGAGATTGGCGTTGCCCCACCGCCAGCGTAGCATCCCGCCATCCGGAGGTGGCCCATGAAGCGACCGGGCCTCGCCTTCCTGATCGTCCTTCTCTCCATTCTTGTGGCGGCGGTCGCCGCCGACGCGCAGCCGTCAACGAACATCCCCCGGATCGGATTCCTCACGGCTGTCCCCTTGTCCGTGATGTCGGCCCGCACCGAGGCATTTCGGCAGGGTCTGCGCGAGCTGGGGTACGTGGAGGGGAAGACCATCCTCATTGAGTGGCGACCTGCCGAGGGACAACTCGATCGCCTCCCCTCGCTGGCGGCTGAACTCGTCCGTCTCAAGGTCGACGTCATCGTCACGGCGGGTCCGTCCGCCACCCGTCCGGTTAAGGCAGCCACCGTGACGATTCCCATTGTCATCACCAATGACAACGATCCGGTTGCCAATGGGTTCGTCGCCAGTCTGGCCCGACCGAGCGGGAACATTACGGGCTTGTCCACGCTTTCCCCGGAGATATATGGAAAGCAACTCGAGCTTCTCAAGGAGATCGTGCCGCGGCTCTCGCGGGTGGCGGTCCTCGGAGCGTCGGCCGAGCCGGGCCACGCTCAAGCGTTAGGCGAAATGGAACGCGCCGCCCGGAAGCTCCGCGTGCAGCTTCAATATCTGGACGTCCAAGGTCCCAACGATATTGAGACCGCATTTCGAGCCGCACGCACGGGGCGCGCTGACGCGGTCCTCACGTTGACGAGCGCCGTCCTCTTCTCGCACCGAGAACAGGTCGTCGACCTCGCGGCAACGAGCCAGCTCCCGGTAATGTATTTCATAACCTCCCCAGGATTTCCGGCGGGCGGCGGGCTCATGAGCTACGGCGCGAGTCGCATCGATATGGACCGGCGCGCCGCCACGTTCGTGCACAAGATCCTCAAGGGCGCGAAGCCGGCCGACCTGCCGATCGAGCAACCCACGAAGTTCGAGTTCGTCATCAACCTGAGGACCGCCAAGGCGCTGGGGCTCACGATCCCGCCGGCGGTGCTGGAGCGGGCGGATGAGGTTGTCCAGTAGGAAAGGCGATAGTGCGCAGTGTTCCTAAATGAGAGCGATCCAAGGGCTCAGACCGTCTGTTACCCACCGGCTTATTCAGGTGCCATGCCGATCTGCAACACGATCACCTGTCCATAGGAGCCCTTATCAGGTTGGGCCGCACGGGGCGAGGGCGCCATGGTACGTGGCCCTCTACCCGTTTGGTCGATGGCGTCAAGAAGCTGGCCGCGTTGCCGAGTCGCACCGTGATTGGCACCTCGGATCGTGGCGTGCGGGAAGCTCCGGCTGAGTGATTGAAAGACTGGAGCCGACGATCGGACTTGAACCGATGACCTGTCGATTACGAACGCAGCGACAGGGAGGACGGCCACCTACCCCAACCAATAACCACCGAATTCGCCGAGCCTAGCACACCCCGCTCCCCCGCCCCTTTTGGGCGCTGTCGGCCCCTGTCCCCGCACACTTCCCGCACAGAATCCGGGCCGCCTTGTAGACGACCAATCTAGTGGGCCCTCGCAAGTACGCGTCCCTCCTCACCGGTTCATTGGGCTGTGCGCCGAGTGTGCGGGCCCTCGCTCAACGCTCCACCCCGTCTTCTGGCTTGACAGTCTTTAGCGTATAGGCTACAGTCACGTTTGGTCCGCACCGAACCATTCACCGGCCAGGGAACTGGCCAAAAGGAGAAGGGACGATGGACGAGCGGGAGTACCTAGAGGACGAGACCGGCCCTCGCCACTACGCGGCGATCCACTGGTACGGAGGAAACTACCTCGTTCACGCGGGACAAGCGTTGGACAGGGACCTGCGTGCGTTCGTCGCCAGACTCACAGTGCGCTACGGGATTCCCTTTGACGTGGCGCGCCGCCTGGCCGACGACTGCCGGCGGCTCCCTGTCTCCGACTGGGCCAAGGACGCCCTGCGCGTCCCCCTCCGTGTGGCGTGCGCCCACGGGCCCGCGACTCCGGACGGCGAAGAGTACCTAACCATCGTGGCCTGTGAGTGCGACTGCTGGGATGTTCCCCACTACGACGAGACGCCCGCCGAGTGGGTAGCGTCCCACTGAGCGCCTAGACAAGGCGGGCGCCCTCGGGATTGCCGCCCGGGGGCGCCCTGAGCATTGCCCCCATCACCCAGCAAGGAGACAGACTCAATGCCCACCCGCGAGCGTACCACGCTGCGCGCGTTCGTCGCGCGCCACCGTATCCGCATCTCCGCGGAGCTGGTCGACCATAACCCCCACTTCACCGATGACGACGACTCCCACGGCTGGCTCCGCACGGCCACGCACTGGCGATGCGTGCTTTGGGTCGGTCGCCGTCGCTTCACCACCTACTACAGCCAGGGACCCGCGCTCACCACGGAGCCAGCCGTCGGGGACGTGCTCTCCTGCCTCGCGGAGGGCGCGGCGACCGTCGAGGGCGCGCGGTCGTTCGAGGACTGGGCCCGGGAGATGGACTGCGACCCGGACTCCCGCCGGGCCGAGCGCGCCTACCGCGCGTCCATCCGTCAGACCAAGCAGCTCGCGCGCTGGCTCGGACCCGACCGCTACGCCGAGCTACTGCTCAACATGGAGCGTGGCTAGCCATGGGCACGCGCATGGTCCGGCTCGACGTCGCGCGCTTCGTCGGCATTTGCCCAGGCTGCTCGCAGCCGGTCCTGTGGGACGAGCCGGACGGGCCGGTATGGACGTGCCCGGCCGACCTCTCCCCTCGCAATCCGTACTGGGAACCGGCCGACCCACGCGTCACCCCCCGAGTTGCAGGAGCGGACGGGCATCTACTCGCTGTGCGCCGAGGATTTCGGCTTGAGGCCCGCGGGCTCGTGCCGGGCGCGACTCCCCCTGCACGGCGCCTGCTACGACCAGGGAGGGTACTAGCCATGCGAACCAAGCCCGCGCCCCCCAACTATCGCGTGAAGCTCGCCACGTTCGCCATGGTCCGCGAGCCGCGCGACTCGGGGCCCTTGAGCGACCCCGACCGGGCCGCCGAGTTGCTCCGCTCCCTCATCCCCGACGACGGCCGGGAGCACTTCTACTCGCTCATGCTCGACAGCCAGAATCGATTGGTGGCCGCGCACCACGTCTCCACCGGGTCGCTTTCCGCGTCCATCGTCCACCCGCGGGAAGTGCTCGGGCCCGCGGTCCGCTTGCTCGGCGTGGCGCACTTGATCCTCGGCCACAACCACCCGAGCGGCGACCCGACCCCCTCCAAGGAAGACGTCCACCTCACCCGGCAGCTCGTGGAGGGCGCACGGCTCCTCGGGCTCAAGGTCCATGACCACCTCGTGATTGGCAGCGGAAGCGACGCGCACGTGTCGCTGGCCGGGCGCGGGCTGGTCTAGGCCGTGAGCTTGCGCCCCCGTCCCGTCGCGGATCTGCTCGTCGCTCTGGCTGTCGGAGGGTTGATGCTGCTGGCGAAGCTGCTGCTCGGCTAGATTCGCCCGCGGTCGCGCGGGCTGGGCTTGCGTCGGGAGGCGCGGGCTCAGTTCGCGCGAGTGCCGCCCGGGTCGCAGTTCTGGAGAGAGGGGGCCGGCACCCCCGGGAGGCCCCCCACGGGGGTCGCGTTTTCTGCTGAAGGCCCCCGAATAATCGGGCATCAGTTTCGTATCTTATACTCATCATATGATTAGTGAGAGATATCCCGGAGATCTGGGACTCAGGCACCTAATAGATTCATTATCAAAGATGCACCTAAAACTAGTAGTATTATTGGTATTGACGAGGCAAAAAATAGCGATACTATTATGCCATGCGAGCTAACCGTAAGCCGGCGAGAAGGCTCCTA
>JBIOVM010000014.1:0-8124 GCA_044867785.1 Candidatus Rokuibacteriota bacterium
GGCCGGCTACTTGCCCGGGCACACCGGGACGGGCCAGAACTTCTCGAACAGGAAGATGCGCTCGGGGTTGGGCGCGCGATCGATGACCTTGAACACCCGCACCGGGTAGTGCAGCGCGATCTGCCTCGGCGGATCCGTGGCCGTCGCGGCCGCGAGCTGAGGGCCGGGGGGAGGCGCGTGCGCACCCGCGCTCGCGGCCTCCGCCTGGGCTCGGAACGTCTCCGCCGATGTCCGGACGCCGGTGTCGAGGCGGGGATTCGCGATCGCCAGCATCGGGCCGTCGACGCACACGCTGTCGAGCGCCACGAAGGTGGACTCGAAGCCGACGAAGGGGAACTCGGCCTTCATGCCGGGCTTCGAGAGGATCTCGCTCCAGCGAGACTCCGCCGTCAGGCCGTTCAGGAAAAACGCCGGCGCCGGGTACTCGTCCGCCGCGGTGACGGGTCGGGCGAGCAGGGCCGCGCCGACGGTGAGGGACACGAGGAAAGCTCGGACGGCCACGCTCGGTCGTGTCATGGCGCACCTCCGCGTCCAGTCCGTGTCAGGACGCACCATGTTCACGATGGAGCAAGACGCATGCCGGCCGCGCACGCGCAGCGGGCTCAGCTGTGCGGCCAGAACTCCCGCGAGGCGAGACGGGCGCCCTCGGCGAGGCTCCGGAGCTTGGCCCACACGACCCCCGGATCGACGGCGGCCTGGCCGACCCACGTGCCGTACCCGCAGTCGGTGCCGGCGATGACGTTCTCCCGGCCCACCAGCTTCGCGTAGCGCCCGATCCGCTGGGCCACCAGCTCGGGGTGCTCGATGTAGTTCGTCTTCGACTCGAGCACGCCGGGGATCAGGATCTTGCCCTCCGGCAGCCGTACGCGCTCGAACAGCCGCCACTCGTGCGCGTGGCGCGGATTGGCGGCCTCGAACGAGATCCCGGTCGGCCGGGCGGTGAAGACGATGTCGATGATGTCGGCCAGGGGGACGTCGTAGTGGTGCGGCCCTTCGTAGTTGCCCCAGCACACGTGCATCCGGACGCGGTCGGGGGGCACGTTCGCGAGGGCGTGGTTCAGCGCCTCGACGTGGAGCTGCGCCGCCCGGCGGAACTCCTCGAGGCCGAGCCCCGCGTACTGGATGTGCCGCCCCATGGCGAGGTCCGGGCAGTCCACCTGGAGGAGGAGCCCGGCGCCGACCACCGCCTCGTACTCGACCCGCATCGCGTCCGCGATGGCGGACAGGTACGCCTCGTGGCTCGAGTAGTGGTCGTTGCGGAAGAAGAGCGAGATGACGCCCGGCGACGCGGCGGTCAGGAAGCCCTCCGCGGCGTGGACCGAGGCCAGCGCCGCCTTGAGGTTCTGGGCGTCGATCTCGGCCGCCCGCGCGTCGCGGACGCCGATGGGGCCGTTGCAGGCCGGCGTCCGGCGACGGGATCGCCCGGGATCCCCGAAGACCCGCTTCGCGAGATCGGGGAAGTCCACCAGGTCCTGGTACTGGAGCGGCTGGCTGGTGCCGCCGAACCCCGCCAAGCGGTCCTTCACGTACGTCGCGTAGCTCGGCTTGCTGAGCTCGCCGTCGTCGATCACGTCGACGCCGGCCTCCGACTGCTTCCGGACGATCTCGGCCACGCCGGAGCGGATGCGCGCGGCGAGGGCGGCGCCGTCGACCGGCACGCCCTCCTCCCGCGCGAACATCGTCCGGACGAGGTCGTCCGGGCGCGGCAGGCTGCCCGTGTGCGTGGTGAGGAAGCGGTCGGTGCTGCGCTTCATGCGAACCTCGGGTCCGCGGCGGGGACCGGTGTCTGGGGCAGGCCGAGCTCCCGGCGCACGATGTTCACTCCGAGGGTGATGGCCACGCATTTGTAGAAGGCGATGCGGCGCGCGAGCCCCTCGCGGCCGAAGCCGCAGTCGGTCGAGACGATCAGCCGCTCGGGCGGCACGTACTCGAGCGCGCGGCGGATCAGGTCGGCCACCACCTCCGGCGGCTCGACGGCCGTCGACGTGTGGCTCACGACGCCGATCGCGATCTTCTTGTCGGTCCGATGCTTGCCGAGGAGGGGGAGGTCCCGCCCGCCGGTCGACGCGCACTCGAGGGTGATCACGTCGGCGTCGGTGGCGAGAAGGTAGGGCAGCGCCCGCTCGTACGACGGCCGCTCCCAGTAGAGCGGTTGCTGGTTCGGGTTGCCCCAGCAGGTGTGGAGCCATATCTCGGTCTCCACCCCCCGGACCTCGCGGTTGAACGCATCGGTGAAGAACTGGAGGTCGGCGTCGGTCGCGCTGCCGTCGACCGTCGCGCTGTGATGACGCGGCTCCTCCACCTGGATCACGCGGCAGCCGGCCGCCGCCACCTGGCGCAGCTCCGCGTTGAACACGTCGGCGACGTCGAGGATCAGCTCCCGCTCCGACGCGTAGTGCCGATTCACGAGCATCTTGGCGAGGATCTGGGCGCTGACCGCGCCGAACTTCACCGGCCGGTCGGTGAACCGCTGGGCCGCCCGCCAGAGCGCCGCGTACTGGAGGGGACCGGCCTCGATCCGCGCGCCCACGACCGCCGGCTGGTAGGCCTCCATGACCTCGTAGAGGATGTGGCCGGGGCGGAGGGTCCAGCCCGCGGCCTCCGTCCGGTCCACGTGGCCGGTGATCCCGCCGAGCCGCTCGATCGGGTAGTAGAACCACGATCGCCCGCCCACGGTGAGGTCGAAGCGGGAGTCGCCGTCGGTGACGATGTCGAGCCCGGCGCGGGTCTGCTCGGCGATGAGGCAGCTGACGGCGTCGAGGTACTGCTCACGGTAGACGCTGTCCCCGAGCGCCTCCTTGAAGGTGCGGCGATGGAGCCCCTCGGTGAACCAGGACGGGCGGGGATACGAGCCGGTGATCGTGGTGGGGAGCACCAGGTCGCGGGTCGCGTTCAGCATGGTCGTCGGCTGAGCGTAGCCAGCGCGGTGGGGGCGGTCAAGCGCGTTGTCGGCTCGATGCGCGGCGTCGGCCCGAGCGGCGGCGGGATCGCGTCGGGCTTCCCTCGCACACCCTGCGTAGTATAGAGTCGTGCCGCGCGAGACCAGAGGCCGCCGCGGCGGGAGCGCCGCCGGCGCGAGGAGGCCGACCATGACGCTCTCGAGGGTGCGAGGCACGCTCGCCATTGCCGTCCTGCTCGCCCTGACCGTCCCGATCGCCGCGCTGGCCGCGCCGGCGGGGCCGCCGGTCAGGGTCGGGAGCTCCCTGGCCCTCACCGGCCCGCTGGCGGCGACCGCCCTCGTCCACAAGATCACCGGCGAGATCTACGTCGAGGAGCTGAACAAGAAGAACGGGCTGCTCGGACGGCCCGTCGAGTGGGTGCTCGTGGACGACCAGTCGAAGCCGGACGTGGCCCGGACGCTCTACGAGAAGCTGATCACGGTCGACAAGGTCGACCTCATCCTCGGACCGTACGCGACCGGCGCGATCCTGTCGGCGATGGGCGTGGCACAGCGCTACGACAAGATGCTGATCCACCACACCTTCGGGATCCCGCACCTCGCGAAGTACGAGCGACACTTCCCGACGTGGGCGATGGGGCCGGAACCCGGTCAGACCGTCCCGAACCGGGTCTTCGACGCGCTGGCGGCGACGCCGAAGCCGCCCAAGACGATTGCGATCGTCACGGACAAGTTTCCGTCGGTGCACTTCCTGTCGGTGGGTGCCCGCGAGGTCGCCCAGAAGCGAGGTCTCCGCGAGGTGCTCTACCTCGAGTTCGAGTTCGGCACCCGCGACTTCGGGCCGATCGCCGCGCGGGTCAAGGACGCCAACCCCGACTTCCTGTGGGTGGGCGCGATCGGGCTCGACGGGAACCAGCTCCTCGACGCCCTGAAGAAGATCGACTACGCGCCGAAGAGCCACTTCTACCTCTATCCCGCCCCCGGGCCGCTCGCCAAGGCGCCGGAGGGCAAGGGCGCGCTCGCCGCGACCGTCTTCGAGGAGCATCCGCCCTTCACGAGCAACCCGACCGCCGCCGAGTTTGTGAAGCTCTTCAATGAGCGAGCGACCAAGGCCGGCGTGCCGTACCCGCACGTCGACACGCAGGCGGCGGCGTCGTTCACGGCCTGGCAGCTGCTGGAGGCGTCGGTGACGGCGACCAAGAGCCTGGACGACAAGGTGCTCGCGCAGTGGCTCAAGACGAACCGCGTCGACACCATCAGCGGCAAGCTCCGGTTCGATGGACCCAACAACTATGGCGACGACCTGACGAAGGTGAAGCAGGTGCAGGACGGGAAGTGGCTGGTGGTGTGGCCGAAGGAGTTCGCCGCGCCGGGAGCCCAGCTGATCGTCCCTTGACCCGGGGCGATACTCGTCGCATCCCGTCGTCCTCGGGCCAAGGCCGGCCTCAACGTATGCGGCATACGCCTCGGCCCTGCGTCCTAGGGCTGCTCGCGTCTCGCCTCGGGCTCCCCGTGGCCGCTCATGCCTGATGGCGCCGGCTCTTGGTGTGACATCTTGGTGAGTCCCGCGACGGGCTGATTCGCGGCGCCCGCCGTGCCGAGCGTCACGCTCCTCGCGCAGTCGGTGCTGTCCGGGCTCTTCGTGGGCGGGCTCTACGGCCTGCTCGGGCTCGGGCTCAGCCTGTCCTGGGGACTGCTCCGTCTCATCAACCTGGCGCACTTCGCGCTCGCGTTCCTGGGGGCGTACCTCACCTACTCCATGTCCTCGTCCCTCGGCCTCGATCCCTTCTGGAGCCTCCTGGTCGTCCCGCCGGCGTTCTTCGGGCTGGGCGTCCTCTGCCAGGCGCTGTTCGCCCGGTTCGGCGTCACGCAGTTCGGCTCGCTGCTCGTCACCTTCGGCTTGACGGTGATCGTCGAGAGCCTGATCCAGTGGATCTGGACGGCCGACTATCGGCGGCTCGAGAGCGCCTACGGCCGGACGTCGTGGCGGGTGGCCGGCCTCTTCGTGCCCGTCTCCGATCTGTCCGCTCTGATCGCGGCGATCGTGCTCGCCGTCCTCACCTGGGCGTGGCTCCGCTACACCTGGGTGGGGAAGGGTCTCCGCGCGTGCGCGGAGGACCCGCAGATCGCGGCGGCCTTCGGGGTCAACCACCGTCGGCTGGCGCTGGTGCTGTCCGGCCTCGGCGCGGCCTTCGCCGGCGTGGCGGGCTTCTTCGTCGCCCTCGTCTACACGCTGGCGCCCGCGCAGATCTACGCGTGGATCGGCGTCGTGTTCGCGGCCGTGATCCTCGGCGGCCTGGGGAATCCCCTGGGGCCTCTGGTGGCCGGGGTGGTGATCGGGGTGAGCGAAGCGCTGACGATGGCGCTGACCGCGCCCGCCTGGGCGCCCCTCGTGTCCTTCACGCTCCTCATCCTCGTGCTCCTGCTGCGCCCCGGCCGGGTGTAGGGTGCGCCGTCTCGCCGCGCCCGCGGCCTTCGCGGCCGTCGGCTTCGGGCTGGCGCTCGTGCCGGCCGCCCGGCTGCCGGCATTCTACGAGTCGTTCTTCTACCTCGTCTTCCACTGGGTGGCGCTGGCGACGAGCTGGGCCATCCTGAGCGGGTTCGCGGGATACTTCAGCTTCGGCCACGGCGCGTTCTTCGGCGCGGGCGTGTACGCGGCGGCCACCCTCATGACCCTGGGCTTGCCGGTGCTGCCGGCGCTCCCGCTGGCGGGGCTGGTCGCGGCTGCCTTCGGGATCGCGGTGGGCGCCGTGGTCTTCCGGGTTCCGCGGCTGCGGGGCGAGCTGTTCGCATTGCTGACCTTGGCCGTGACCTTCGTGGTGGCGACGATCGTGCTCAACACTCGGATCGACGGCGGCCCCGGCGTGTACCTGAGCGCGATTCCGCTCCCGCGCCTCGCCGGCTCGGCGACGGCCACGCTCTATCTCCTCGCCCTTGGCGTCGCGCTGGCGACAGTGGCGACGGCGTACGGGGTGTACCACGCCCGGTGGGGCGCCGGGCTGTTCGCAATTCACGACGACGAGGACGTCGCGGAGGTGCTGGGCGTGCCGACCTACCGCTACAAGCTCCTCGCCCTCGGGCTCGCCTCGGGGCTCGCCGGCGTCGCGGGCGGCGTCCACGCGCTGTTCGTCACCTACGTCACGGTGGGGGAGACGTTCTCGATCGTCGTGCCCCTCTACGTCGTCCTGATGAGCGTGCTCGGCGGCGCGCGGCACTGGCTCGGCCCGGCGCTGGGCGCGGCGCTGGTGACGCTCCTGATGTTCGGCGCCACCGGCGGCCAGACGGCGGTGGCCGGGCGGGCGGCGGTCGGGGTCGCGCTGGTGCTGGCCGTCCTCTTCCTGCCTCGCGGCATCACGGGGCTGGTGCGGCGACGAAGGGCGGCGACGTCGGGGCCCGTTCCCGCTCGGGACGCGGACGAGCTCGAGCCCCGGCCGGCCGCCGCCCGCGCTCGAGGCGTGCTCGGCGCGCCCCTGCTCGTGTGCACGGACGTGAGAAAGGCCTTTCGGGGGCTCCAGGCGCTGCGGGGGGTCAGCCTCGAGGTGCGGGAGGGGGAGATCGTGGGGCTCGTCGGACCCAACGGCTCCGGCAAGTCGACGCTCATCAACGTGATCAGCGGCCATCACCGGGCGGACGGTGGGCGGATCGTCGTGGGCGACGTGGACGTGACCGGCAACCCGGCGCACGAGATCGCCCGGCTGGGCGTCTCGCGGACCTACCAGATCCCGCGTCCGTTCGCCAACCTGACGGTCCGCGACAACGTGGCCATCGCAGCGATGTTCGGGCGTCTCGGGCAGGAGCGGCGCCGGGCCGAGCGCGAGGCCGGCCGCTGGCTCGAGTTCACGGGCCTGGCCGACCGCGCGGACCTGCTCCCGGCCGCGCTCAACCTCCACCAGCGGAAGTTCTTGGAGCTCGCGCGCGCGCTGGCTTCCGCTCCGCGACTCGTCATGCTCGACGAGGTGCTCTCGGGCCTGACCCCGACCGAGATGGCCGACGCCACCCGGCTGGTGGGAGATATCCGGGATCGGGGGACGACGGTCGTGTTCGTCGAGCACATCATGCGGGCGGTGATGACGCTCGCCGATCGCGTCGTCGTCCTGGATGCGGGCCAGATCATCGCGACGGGTCCCCCTGTCGACGTCATGCGGCATCCCGCCGTCGTGGAACGCTACCTCGGGAAGGCCCATGCTTGAGGTGGCGGGGCTCCAGGTCGCATACGGGGACGCCACGGCCCTCTGGGACGTGTCGCTCGCGGTGGAGGAGAGCGAGCTGGTGGCGGTCGTCGGCCCGAATGGAAGCGGCAAGACCACGCTGATCAACGCAATCGCCGGGCTCCTGCCGGCTCGTCGCGGCACGCTCCGGTTCCGCGGCGAGGATCTCACCCGGCTCCGGGCCCACGAGGTCTCGAGCCGGGGGATCGCGATCGTGCCGGAGGGGCGCCGCCTGTTCACCGGGATGACCGTCGAGGAGAATCTCGAGCTCGGCTGCTACGCGCCCGTGGCGCGGACCGCCCGCGACGCCCGGCTCGAGCGCGTGTACGCGATCTTTCCCGTCCTGCGGGCGCGCCGGCGTCAGGCGGCCGGGACGCTCTCCGGCGGCGAGCAGCAGATGGCCGCGATCGGCCGCGCCCTGATGGCGGGCCCCCGCCTCCTCCTGCTCGACGAGCCGTCGCTGGGCCTCGCGCCCACGATCGTCGAGCGCGTCTTCGAGGTGATCGTGGAGCTCCACCGGGCGGGCACGGCCGTGCTCCTGGTCGAGCAGAACGTCGCGAAGACCTTGGCGGTGGCGGATCGCGCCTACGTCCTGTCGGAAGGCCGCATCGTGTCCGCGGGCCCGCCGGCTCGGCTGCTCGCCGAGCCCGAGATCCGGAGCGCCTATCTCGGCGACGTCTAGCCGACCTATTCGTGAACACGGTCGGTGACGCCGCGAACGGGGCGCGCCACCGCGCGGAGCGCAGGGCGACTCAGCCGCCCCGCGATTCCGGCCGCGACGCGGCCGTCGACACGGGGTCCAACCGCCAGGCGTGTGGTCCGAGTGAGCACGGTGGGGCTGTTCGCGGCGGCCGGCCCCGTCTGGCACCGGGCACTCTGAATCATTCGGGCTAGCCCAAGTTACGCACGAAGACGACGCTGAGGGGGATAAGTCACTGAATTTTCAGCCGGTGGGGTGGTCGAGTCTCCACTACATTCGGCATCGACACCCAGGCGGTCAGGGAGCGAGAGCCGGAG
>JBIOVM010000015.1:0-15008 GCA_044867785.1 Candidatus Rokuibacteriota bacterium
GCAGGAATCGTGGCGAGCACTCGCCCGGTCTTCGGGTCGATCTTCTGGATGCGATCCTCGGCGAGCTGGAACAGGTGGCGCCCGTCGAAGGCCGTTCCGGCGTCCGCGGCGACCTCGATCGTGCGCAGCGCCTTCCCGCTCGACGGATCGAAGGCGTTCAGCCTGTCTCCCGAGGCGAACCAGACGTGCCGACCGTCATGCGTGACTCCGTGCACGCTGGCAGCCCCTGGAAAGGGTCCGTACTCCCGGACGATCTCGGCGCTCGATCGAGTCATGCGTCCATCCTAGCCAGTCGCCAACGGCGGGGGGAGTAACAATGCCGTCGTGAATCCCGGCCCGGGTGGTGTCATCCAGCGCCGCGCTCGCCCCCGGCCGAACGATTGCACCTTGCCGCCCGCCGCGAGCGAGTCGAGCGCCCGCTGGACGGTGCGCTGGCTCGTCGCGAGCGCCAGCGCGAGGGCCGAGCTCGACCACGATTCTCCGTCGGCGAGAAAGGCGAGCACCCGCCCATGCTCCCCCTCGACCGGCGGGGCCAGCACGACCACCTCGCGTCCGCCGCGCGGCGCCAGCGCGAACCCGCGCTTCGTCGCGCTCACGCCGGCCACCGCCCGAAGC
The DNA here is from genome assembly GCA_044867785.1 of Candidatus Rokuibacteriota bacterium. Lineage (GTDB taxonomy): Bacteria > Methylomirabilota > Methylomirabilia > Rokubacteriales > DASRDR01 > DASRDR01. The sequence goes on from JBIOVM010000015.1 coordinate 616, forward strand.
ACGGCGCGTAGCCGCCCGACCTCGACGCGCAATCGCGCGCGGTACGAGTCGTCGGCGACCTTCGATCCGAACGCCCGCGCGACGAGCGCGTCCCTCGGCACGTCGCCCGGCCACGCTTCGCCCAGTGCGCGTGCGAGCGCGAACAGCACGGGGCGCCTGGCGAGCGGGACCACCTGGTCCGCGCGGCGGACGACATGACGGCACGCGTCCACGACCAGCGCCTTGGACGAGAGCAGCGACTCGACCTCCTCGAGCCGGAGGACTCGCTCCTCGCCGCCCGCCACGAGGCGCGCCGCGGGCGCGTCCAGAGCGCGGAAGGCGCTCTCCACTTCCGCCGTCAGCGCCGGAATGCGTGCGCGGTGCGCCGCCCGGCGCGCCCGGACCAGCGCCGCGCGTGCGGCTTTCGTCCTGAGGCGTCGAATCGCGATCCCCGCGACCACCAGCTCGTGGGCCGTTCTCGACGCGGGCGGGAGGGGCGCGGGATCGAGATGGGCGAGCGCGCGCTCCGCCTCGTCGATGCGCCCGATCAGAAGGAGGCGCCGGATTTCCAGATACCCCGCGTACGCGGCGTTGACCCGGTCGGCGTGCGCCTCCAGCGTCGCCCGCGCGGCGTCGAGCGCCTTCGCGGGCCAGCCGAGATCGCGCGAGACGAGGGCGATCTCGGCTTCGGCGACGACGCATCGCGCGCGGGCCACGACCTCCTGCGGACCGAAGGCGCGCCCCGCGCGTCGCAGGAGCGCCTTCGCGCGCACGAGATCGCCGAGCTGCGCCATCGCAATGCCTCGAAGCGCGAGGGCCGGCGCGTCGTCGCGCAAGGCAACCCGCTTCAGCGCACCGAGGGGATCACCCGCCGCCAGCGCTCGCGCCGCGGCCGTGATCAGCGAGTCCATCGGAATCCCGTCACACTTGTAACTCCCACCACTCGGTGCCCCGCGCTAAATCTATCCCATGATCAGCGACCGGCGATTGACGGCACCACGGGCACCTGAATTGAAACCCGCTACGCCGGCCATTGATCGAACGGAGCACGGCAGCGCACGCATGTTGATGGACGCCGACGAAAGGGGACAGGTCATGACGAAGCACAAGACCGGGACACGCAAGGAGTGGCTCGCGGCGCGGCTCGAGCTGCTCGAGGCGGAGAAGGCCCTCACGCGGCAGAGCGACGAGGTGGCGCAGCGGCGACAGGAGCTGCCGTGGGTCCGGATCGACAAGACGTATCGATTCGAGACGGACACGGGGAGCGCCTCGCTGGCGGACCTCTTCCGGGGGCGGTCGCAGCTCCTCGTCTACCACTTCATGTTCGGGCCCGACTACGCGGCCGGCTGCCCGTCCTGCTCGGCGATCGCGGACGGCTTCAACGGAATCGCCGTGCATTTGGCCAACCACGACGTGGTGCTGTGGGCGGTGTCGCGCGCGCCGCTCGCGAAGCTCCAGGCGTACAAGCGACGGATGGAGTGGACGTTCCCGTGGGCGTCCTCGTTCGGCGGCGACTTCAACCCCGACTTCAGCGTCGGGTTCACCGCGGAGCAACAGCGCGAGGGCGGCATCGAGTACAACTACCGGCGCGAGGAGGCGTGGGGCCGGCGCGAGGACCCGGAATCGCGGGCTTCGGAAGAGAGCAGCGGCGAGGAGACGATGGCGGCCATGGCCGGAATCGACGTCGCCACGTACACGCGCGAGAGGCCGGGCATGAGCGCGTTCGTCCTCGAGGACGGCGTCCTCTACCATACCTATTCCACCTATGCGCGCGGGCTGGACGGCCTCTGGGGCATGTACCAGTGGCTGGACCGCGCGCCGAAGGGGCGCAACGAGCCCGACGTCTGGTGGCGCCGCCACGACGAGTATGAGAAGCGCTGAGCTCCGCTGTGGGGATCGTGGCGGAGGCGCGCGCCGGGAGGTCTCGCGCGGCATGAGGCCCGCGGAAGCTCCCCGGCGCGCGTTTCCCGCCGTCTCGGCGCTGCTCTTCGCCGCCAGCGCGGCGGCGACGATCCACGGGTCTGCGTCCATGACGGCGATGGGCGGCATGCCGATGCCCGGCGGCTGGACGATGTCGATGGTGTGGATGCGGGTGCCCGGGCAGACGTGGGCCGGCGCCGCGGCGTCGTTCCTCGGCATGTGGGTGGTGATGATGGTGGCGATGATGCTGCCGTCCCTGGTCCCCATGCTGGGGCGCTACCGCCGAGCCGTCGGCGGGACGGGCGAGACGCGCCGCGGTCGGCTGACCGCGCTCGCGGGCGTCGGGTACTTCGTCGTCTGGACCGCGCTCGGTCTGGTGGCCTTTCCGCTGGGCATCGTGCTCGCGGCGGTCGAGATGCGGCAGCCGGAGCTGGCGCGCGCGGTGCCGCTCGCGGTCGGCCTGGTCGTCCTGATCGCCGGCGCGCTCCAGTTCACCGCGTGGAAGGCGCGTCACCTGGCCGGCTGCCGGGGCTCGCCCGCGCACGGCCTTGCACTGCCGGCCGCCGCCGGCACGGCCTGGCGACACGGCCTGCGCCTCGGGCTCCACTGCGTTCAGTGCTGTGCCGGGTTGACGGCGATCCTGCTGGTCGTCGGGGTCATGGACCTTCGCGCGATGGTGGCCGTCGCGGCGGCCATCACCGTGGAACGTCTCACACCGGCCGGTCAGGCCGTCGCGCGAGCCCTCGGGGTCGTCGTCGTCGCCGCCGGGCTGTTTCTGATCGCGCGCGCCGTCGCGCCCGGATGACCCTCGCACCCGGACGTCGGCCACCGTGGGAGCCTGCGATCCCGGACGGCTCTCGTGCCGGCCCGCTCGCGCGAGCGCGCACGAGCACGATCCGGCGCCCGGCTCCGAGTCGAGGATCAACTGGAAGGCGCTGCGGGTCAGGAGGCCCGGAGAGCGTCGAGCCCGTTCCAGTCGAGCTCCACGCCGTGGCCCGGGCGATCCGGCGCGATGGCCTCGCCGTCCCGGAGCTCCAGCGGATGGGCGACGAACCGCTCGAGCCCGAAGCCGTGGACCTCGAGGTACGAGGCGTTCGGGACCGCGGCCAGGAGATGGACGTGCAGGTCGTGGACCCCGTGCGAGGTCACGGGCAGGTTGTGGGCCTCGGCGACGTGGGCGACCTTGAGCCAGGCGGTGACGCCGCCCACGTTCGAGACGTCGGGCTCGGGGAACGAGACGCCGCCGGCGCCGATCAGACGCGCGAACTCGTGGACCGTCCGGAGGTTCTCCCCGGCGGCGACCGGCAGCGCGCCCTCGGCGAGGATGCGCACGTGCCCCGGCACGTCGTCCGGGATCGTCGGCTCCTCCAGCCAGAAGACGTCGTACGCCGCCAGCGCGCGCGAGGCCCGGATCGCCTCGTCGGCCGTCCAGCGCATGTTGGCGTCGACCATCAGGGGCACGTCGCGGCCGAGCCGCTCGCGCATCGCCCCCACCCGCTCGAGGTCCTCGCGGAGCCGCGGGCGCCCGACCTTCATCTTGATCGCGCGGAAGCCCTTGGCCAGGTTGTCCTCGGTCTGCCGGAGCAGCCGGTCCAGCGGGAACAGGAGGTCGATCCCGCCGGCGTAGGCCTTGACCCGCGGATCGTGGCCGCCCAGGACCTTCCAGAGCGGGAGGCCGCGGCGACGTGCGCGGAGGTCCCAGAGCGCGATGTCGAGCGCGGCGATCGCGAACGCGACGAGACCGCCTCGCCCCACGTAGTGCGAGCCCCACCACATCCGCTGCCACAGCGCCTCGATCCGCTCCGCGTCCTGGCCGACCAGGAGCGGCCGGAGCTCCTCCATCAGCGAGCGGATCGCCGCGCCGCCCACGCCGACCGTGTACGTGTAGCCGAGCCCTTCGCCGCCGTCGGCGCTGCGGACGCGCGCCGTCACCAGCTCGAAGTGCGTGATCTGCCCGTGCGTCGAATCGGAGAGGACGACCGGGAGCGGGATGCGGTAGTGCCCGACCTCGACCGCCTCGATCGTCACGCGGGGATGCCAGCCGACGCGGTCAGCGCGCGGCGAGACGGCGGTAGATGCCCGGGGAGCCCGAGGCGTGTGCCCAGAGGCGCTCGATGCGGCGCCGCCAGACCGACTGCGACCGGGCGCGGTCCCAGGCCGGCTGCCGGCTGACCTCGGTGTGGGCGAACTCGTACACCGTGAGGTAGCGCGGCCCGGCGAGGCGGTTCAAGTATCGCCGGGCGCCGTAGACGCCGTTCACCGTCATGTTCCCGAGCAAGTACTCGGTGTTGTACCACTCGTTGAACTCTTCCTCGTGCGCCGGCGGGATGTCGATCCGGCCGATCTGGAGCGCGGCCGGCAGCCCGTGCGTCGCCGCGCGCTCGTCGATCCCGGGCGGGAAGATCTGGCCGTAGACGCCGGCGGCGCCCGCCGAGCCGGCCCGCTCGCCGGCCGGCGCGCTCGGCGCGCCCCCGGGCAGGACCGTCGCGCCGACCTGCTCGAGGCCGCGGAGCGTTCCCGAGAGGAGGGCGGCGCTCGCGGCGACGACGAGCGCGTCCTCGCCGACGAGCTCGTGGATCTCCAGGAAGGCCGGGCCGCCGGAGACCGCGACGTAGCGTCCCACCGCCAGGACGCCGGACGGGGGATCGATCGGCGCGAGGGGCTCCTCGGCCGCCCACGACTCCAGAGCGGCTCGCCCGGCGGGCGGCACGTCGGCCCAGAGGATGGCGAGCGCCCGGCCCTTCCGGAGGTGCGTCACGGCGAGAGCGACGCCGCCGGCTGCCGGGCCGTCACGAGACGGAGTCGGCGACGACCTGCAGCAAGGTCTCGAGGCCCCGGAGCATGAGCGGGAGATCCATGCTCGCCTGGTCCAGGCCGCTCGCCGCGACCATCCCGGGCAAGAGCGGGAGATGGACGAATCCCGCCGGGATCGGCCGCTCGTGCATGGCGAGATCGTGGAGCGTCCGGTAGAGCGTCTGGTTGCAGAGGAACGTGCCCGCCGTGTTCGAGACGTAGGCGGGGATGCCCTCGGCCCGGAGCGCGGCGAGGATCTCGGGGAGGGGCAGCGTGGAGAAGTAGGCGGCCGGCCCGTCGGCCACGCACGGCTCGCCCTCGGCCCGATAGCCGGCGTTGTCGGGGATCCGGTAGTCCATCACGTTCAGCGCGACCCGCTCGAGGCCGAGCCGCGCCCGGCCCTCGGCCAGCCCGAGATGGACCACCGCCACCGGCTGGAGCTCGCCCAGGAGCGCGGCGACGTGGCGCGAGGCCTCCGCATGATGGACGGGCAGCACGACCCCGGCGACGGCGCAGCGCCCGATGCGGCGGCCGTCGAGGATCTTCGCCAGCTCCTGGGACGGGTTGGCGGCGTGGGTGCCGAACGGCTCGAACCCGGTGACGAGGATCACCGGCTCGGCGACGAGGGCGACGCCTTCCGCCGGGGCCGCCTCGGCGACCGGCAGGGACTCCACGAGCTCGGTGATCGCGGGGTCGGTGGTCACTCGGAGCTCGGAGGGCGCGCGGCTCACGCAGCCCACTATAGCCGACGCGGGAGGCGTACACTACCTGTCGATGAGCGCCGGACCCGACACCAAGCTCGACCACGTCGCGATCGGCATGAGCCGCATCGCCGACGCGACCGACTTCCTCGTCGGCCGGCTCGGCGGGCGGGCGGAGTCCGGCGGCCCGGGAGGCGCGTTTCGCTGGGCATGCTGGCGCTTCGAGGGCGGCGGGCGGATCGAGGTCATCGAGCCGGCGGGAACCGACGGATTTCTCCACCGGTTCCTGGCGGCCCGCGGGCCGGGCATCCACCACGTGACGTTCAAGGTGAGGAGCCTCGCCGGGGCCGTCGCGCGCGCCGAGGCGGAGGGCTACCGGGTCGTCGGCCGCGACGAGTCGGATCCCGACTGGCTGGTCGCGTACCTCCATCCCAAGGAGGCTCTCGGGCTCGTGGTCCAGCTGGGGCAATCGGCCGGCCGCTCGGGCCGGCGCCCGTGGGAGGTTCCGCCCGGCCCTCCGGGTGCGCCGCGGGCGGCCCACGTCCTCGGGCTCCGGACCCGCGTTCGCTCGACCGAGCGCGCGAGGCTCCAGTGGGAGCGGGCGCTCGGCGGCACGACGACGGACGCGACGGACGCCGAGCTCCTGTTCCGCTGGCCGGGGTCGCCGATGCGGATCGTGGCCGAGATCGCGCCGGACGCGGAGGAGGGCCCAGTGGCCATCGAGCTCGGGCCGGAGCCCGCGGTGCCGGGCGGGCTGCCGTCCGGACCGGTGCCGCCGCTGGGCGTCGTCTTCGTCGTGATGGAGAAGCAGCCGAGCGCCGCGCGTCTCGGCGAGAGACCGTAGGGGAGGGGAGCCATGGCGGACGAGAAGAAGGTGTCGCGCACCGACCAGGAGTGGCGGCATTGCCTCACGCCCGAGCAGTACAGCGTTCTCCGGAAGCACGGGACGGAGCGCGCGTTCACCGGGGAGTACCACGACTCGAAGGAGCCCGGCGTCTACCGGTGCGCGGGTTGCGGCACCGCGCTCTTCAGCTCGGAGACGAAGTTCGACTCCGGGACGGGCTGGCCGAGCTTCTACGAGCCCGTGGATCAGCGCGCCGTGGAGACTCGCTCGGACACGAGCCTCTTCATGCGCCGGACCGAGGTGCTGTGCGGCGCCTGCGAGGGCCATCTCGGCCACGTCTTCGACGACGGGCCGGAGCCGACGGGCCTCCGCTACTGCATCAACTCGGCCGCGCTTCGGCTCGAGCGCGATCCCGGCGCCGAGAAGAAGTGAGAGCACGCTGACCCGATGCCCGGGCGCCGCGCGCTGCTGCGCACGGCCGGCTTGGCGCTCCTGGCCGTTTCGAGGCGCGCGCCGGCACAGTCTTCGGCGGCCGCGAGGCGCATCGGATTCCTCGGCGGGGCCTCGGCGGCCGGATACGCGCCGCTCCTGGAGGCCCTCGTCCTGGGCCTTCGGGATCATGGGTACGTCGTCGGCAAGAACGTCACGATCGAGTACCGGTGGGCCGACGGGAACTACGAGCGCTTGCCCACTCTCGCCTCCGAGCTCGTTGGGCTAAAGGTCGATCTGATCGTCACGCAGGGGACGCCCGCGGCCCTGGCCGCGAAGCGGGCGACGTCGACCGTGCCGATCGTCATGGCTATCGTCGGCAACCCGGTCGAGAGCGGGATCGTCGAGAGCTACGCGAAACCTGGGGGGAACATCACCGGGTCGTCCTTCTTCTTCGACGAGCTCAATGCGAAGCGCCTCGAACTCCTGAAGGTGGCCCGTCCGAGCCTCACCCGCGCCGGCGTCCTGATCAATCCGGACAACGCCGCCATGCCGTCCGTCCTGCGCGTCATGGAGGAGCGAGCCCAAGCGCTCAAGGTGAGCCTTCACGCCTTCAAGGTCCGGCGACTCGAAGAGCTCGACGGGACATTCCAGCTGGTCCAGAAGCAGGTCGAGGGCGTGACCCTGGTCGAGGATGGACTGTTCCTCGGCAACGTCGGCCGTCTCGCCGAGCTCGCGATCAAGCACCGGGTTCCCTGCATCGGGTTCGATGAGTTCAGCGAAGCCGGCGGACTTCTCGGCTACGGCGTCGACTTTCCGTACATCTGGCGCCAGTCGGCCGTGCTCGTGGACAAGATCTTCAAGGGCGCCAAGCCGGCGAACCTGCCCATCCAGCAGGCGACGCAGTTCCGGTTGGTGGTGAACCTCGGCCCCGCGAAGGCGCTCGGGCTGACGCTCAGCCCCGATGTGCTGGCCCGAGCGGATCGCGTCATCGGAGGCTGAGGGCGGATGACCATGCCACGCGAGGGGATCGCGCTCCTCGTGATCGACATGCAGGTGGGCCTGTTCGTGCCCGACACGCCCCGGCACGACGCCGAGGGCACCGTGCGGCGGATCAACGCGCTCGCCGCGGCCGTCCGGGAGGCGGGCGGAACCGTCGTCTTCGTCCAGCACGATGGGCCCCCGGGCGACACGTTCGAGCCGGGGAGCGAGGGCTGGCGCCTGCTGCCGTCGCTCGACCGGCGGGCCGGCGATCCCGTGGTGCACAAGCGCGCGTGCGACGCCTTCTACGAGACCGATCTCGGCGCGACGCTCCAGGCGCGCGCGGCCACCCGGCTCCTCGTGACGGGCTGTGCGACGGACTTCTGCGTCGACACCACGATCCGGGCGGCGGCCAGCCGAGACTACGACGTGGTGGTGGTGGAGGACGGCCACACCACGGCCGACCGGCCGCACGTGGACGCGCTCTCGGTGATGCGGCATCATAATTGGGTCTGGCGGAATCTCATTCATCCCCGGTCGCAGATCGACGTGATGCCCGCGGGGGAGGTCATCGCGCGGATCGCGGCGGACCAGGCGGAGCGGGTCACGTGATGACGTTCGCCGCGGTGGATCCGATCGACCCGACCCGAGGAAGACGAGGAGGCAGCATGCGACATGGTCGTCCGAGCACCGTGGCCGCTCTCGTCACGGTGGCCATCCTGGCCGGCATCGGGGTGGCCGGCCCCGCCGCGGGTCTGGAAGTGGGCCAGAAGGCGCCCGATTTCACGCTGCCGGCCCCGGGCGGCAAGCCGGTCAAGCTGTCCGACCTGACCGCGAAGGGTCCGGTGGTCCTTGACCGAAGCGGGGACGTGACCGGGCGGGTGTACGGCGTCTGGGGCCCGCCCACGCTCTACCTGATCGACCGGAAAGGGCAGCTGCTCCTGGCTCTCCTCGACGCGAAGCCCTGATCGCACGCCCTTCCGCTCTGCCGGACACCTGTCGCGGCGCATGAGGGGCCGGGGCGGAGTGCCCGTGCTCCTCGTCCTCCAGGGTCGGGCTACAGGATGACCTTCGCGGCGCGGCCGAGCACCGAAGGGGGGATGACGAGGTCGAGCGCCTTCGCCGTCTTCAGGTTGACGACCAGCTCGAACTTCGTCGGCTGCTCGATGGGTAGGTCAGCGGGCTTGGCGCCCTTGAGGATCCGGTCCACGTAGGTCGCGGTACGTATCCCCAGTTCGACGTAGTCGGGGCCATAGGACATGAGGCCACCGGCCTCCGCCGCCTCCCTGATCCCGTACATCGCCGGCAGACGGGTCTTGGCCGCGAGCTCGACGATTCGCGCGCGGTGGGTGGTGTATACGGGATCGGAAAGGACGAGAATCGCGCCCGCGCCTTGTCCGCTCATGGCCCGAAACGCGGAGTCAAGGTCTCCCGAGCTGCGCGCCTCCACGAGCTGAAGCTCCACCCGCAACGTTCGGGCAGCAGCCTCCGTCTCTCTCACCAGTTGAGCCTGGAAGACGGCGTTGGCCGGATTCCAGAGAACCGCCACCCGGGAGCTCCGGGGAACGACCTCCGTGAGCAGCTGCAGGGACTTCCCCACCACAGCGACGGCGACACCGGACGTGCCCGTGATGTTCCCGCCGGGCCGCGAAAGGCTCTGTACGAGCCCGGCCCCGACCGGATCGCCCACCCCGAGAATCACGATGGGGGTCGTCGTGGTCGCGTTCTTGGCTGCGAGGGACGCTTGCGTGACCTGGGCGACGAGAACGTCCACGTTCAAGCGGACCAGCTCCGCGACCAGATCGGGCAGACGACCGAATCGTCCTTCGGCCCATCGGTATTCGACCAAGATGTTCTGCCCCTCGACGTATCCCAGATCGCGCAATCCCTGGCGGAATCCCTCGGAGATCGGCGACGGCGCGCTGGGGGAGAGAAAGCCGATGCGGGGAGTCTTTCCCGTCGGCTGCGCCAAGGCGAGCGGCGAGCGGAGCAGGCCGATGGCGGCAGCGACCACTACCGCGCGTCGCGGGATCATTGGGAGGCAGTCATTCGGACCGGGAAGCCTGGAGCGGCGGCTACAGCCAGCCGGCCTTGCGGAAGCGGAAGAAGAGGTACAGGTCGATGAGGGCCATGGCCAGGAGCGTGAGCGGGTACCCGAGGCCCCAGCTGAGCTCCGGCATGTGCTCGAAGTTCATGCCGTAGACGCCGGCGATCATCGTCGGCACCGCCACCAGCGCCCCGTAGGCCGCGAGGCGCTTGGTCGTCTCGTTCTCCTGCATGGTGCTGAGGGACAGGTGCACCGTCATGGCGGTCGTCACCATGTCGCGGATCGCGTCGATCGACTGGTTCAGGCGCGAGAGGTGGTCGTAGACGTCGCGGAAATACTCGCCCATGCCCGCCGCCACCTGCGGGACGCGGCCGCCGTGGAGCTTGCCGGTCGCCTCGAGCATGGGCCCCACCGCATGCTTCAGGGTGACCAGCTTCTGCTTGAGGCCGTAGAGCGCCTCGATGTGGGCGCGGGCCGCCCCCCCCGCGAAGATCCGCTCCTCGATCTGCTCGAGCTGGACCTCGAGGGCGTCGATCAGGGGGAAGTAGCGGTCGACCACCGCGTCCATGAGCGCGTAGAGGACGTATCCCGAGCCGTGGCGGAGCAGCTCGGGCTCGCGCTCGCAGCGCGCCCGGACGTCCGCGAAGCCGCGCTCGCTGTGGCTGCGGACCGAGAGCACGTAGTTGGGCCCGACGAAGACGTCGACCTCGCCAACCCGGAGGTCGTCGCCGTCCGGCTCGACCGTGTGGATCACCGCGAAGATGGAGTCCCCGTACTCCTCGATCTTGGGCCGCTGATGGCCGTGGCGCGCGTCCTCGACGGCCAGGGGGTGGAGATCGAACTCCTCCTGCATCTCGGTGAGCTCGGCCTCGCTCGGGTCGCGGAGCGCCACCCAGACGAAGCCGCCCGGCCGCCGGAGGTACTGGTGGATCTCGCGGGGGCTGATCTCCGCGAGGCGCTTGCCGTCCTGGTAGGCGACGCAGTTGACCAGCATGGCCGGGCTCCCCGTCTATCTTACCGGCGCCGCCTGCGGCGCGAAGCTTCCATCGACCAGCCAGGCGACCAGCGTGTGGCGCTGGCCGCGGCTCACCGGCGTGACCTCGTGGAGGACGCTCGGGCGGAAGGCCACCAGGAGGCCGGCCTCCGCGCGCAGCGGGTAGCCGACGTCTCGGAGCCGGGGGTCGCCGAGCAATCCGTAGAAGGTCAGGGCGCCCCCGTCGAACGTCTCGGCGTCGGACCCCGACGGCTCGCCGGCGCCGTTCAGGCAGATCACGACCGCCACGCGCCGCCGCAGCGTGAGCTCGTGGCCGGGCTCGGCCGAATGGTCCCGGTGCGGCCGGAAGTAATCGCCGGGGCGGTAGACCAGGCATTGCACGCCGTCCCACGCCAGACGATCCTCGCCGAAGCGCTCCTCCAGCGCGGGCCGGATGGCCTCCAGGCGGCCCATCACGAGCGCGATCGCGTCGGCCGGCATCGCGACCCGCACGGTCCGGCGCGCCTCCTCGTCGACCGTCGGAACCCCGGCCTTCAGGACGGGCGCCAGGCTTCGCTCCGCGGCGCCGGCGGCGGCCCGGAGGCGCGCGCACGCGACGGCGTCCAGGAAGCGCTGGACGACGTGGACCCCGAGCCTCGAGAAGACCTGAGGGGGAAGCAGCCGCCGCCTAGCCTGACGGAGGGACCGGGCCCGTCGCCGCCAGGGTCTGCACCGTGACCGTCCCGTGGACGACCAGCCGGGGGGTCTGCCACGGTGCTCTCTCTCGGACCGGTCGAGTCTCGACGTGATCGTTCCGGGGGCTCTCCTGGCTCTCTGTCATCTCGCGCTCTCCTTCGGGCGGGGGGCCCGCGCCACGCGGTCGATTCCGGTCTCGCTCGCCGATTCTACTCCACCGAGGCGCGCCGGCCGCAGCGGCCCGTCAGGCCGCGGTCCAGCCGCCGTCGACGGTGAGCGCCTGGCCGGTGACGTAGGCGGCGGCCTCGCTCGCCAGGTAGACCGCCACCGCCGCGACCTCCTCCAGCGTTCCGCGCCGGCCGGCGGGCGTGATCGCCCGGATGGCCTCCTCGCTCGCCCCGACGCCGCCCATCGCGGCCGGCGCGTCGGCGCCGAGGATCCGGGTGGAGTTGGCCCGCAACTCCGTCCGGATCGCTCCCGGACAGATCGCGTTCACCGTGACGCCGCGGCCCGCATACGTGACGGCCAGCTGGCGGGTGAGACCGACGACGCCGTGCTTGGCGGCGGTGTACGCCGGGCCGCCTCCCGAGCCCACGAGCCCGGCGACCGAGGCGATGTTGATGATGCGGCCGCGGCCCGCCGGCACCAGCTCGGCGAGCGCGCGCTTGCATCCCCAGAACGTGCCGGTGAGGTCGATCGCCAGGACGCGCTCCCACAGGCCGGGCGCCATGCGGTCGGCGGGGACGTAGCCGTCGAGGACGCCCGCCGCGTTCACCATGATGCCCAGGGGGCCGAAGCGCCGCACGGCCTCCGTCACCGCGCGATCGACGTCGTCCCAGCGACTGACGTCGCCCTCGAGGATCGCGGCGCGGCCGCCGGCGGCCGTGATGCTCTCCACCGTCTCGCGTCCGCCATCGGGCAGCACGTCGACGAGGGCCACCGGGGCGCCACCGGCCGCGAGCGCCTCGGCGATCGCGCGCCCGATCCCGGCGCCCCCGCCCGTCACGACGGCGGCGCCCGGCACGAGACGCCCGATCGCCGGGAGACTCATGGCGCGGCGAGGGTCCGGTCCGGCGCCAGGGCGGCCATCAGCTCCAGCGTGCGCTCGATCGGCCAGCCGTGGAGCAGGACGTTCGCCTCCAGGAAGAGCTCCGTCAGCCCGAGCTCGGCGTAGCGGCGGATGTCCTGGCGGATCTCCGCGATCGACCCGAAGAGAGGCCGGCGCCCCGGACCTTGCGGAGCGTCGCTGGGCAGGAACGTGCCGCGGCAGACCACCTGCAGGCGCGCCGGGTCCCGCCCGGCCCGCTGCGCGGCCGCGCGCAGCTCACGGACGAGGGGCGCGACGCGATCGAGCGGGACGTTGCCTCCGCTGAAGCCGTCCCCGTAGGTCACCGCGCGGCGGACGGCCGCGCTCCCGTACCCGCCGACGGTGATCGGAGGGTGCGGCGACTGGACCGGCCGCGGCCGGACGAAGGCGCGCGGCACCCGGTAGAACTCGCCGTGGAACTCGACGGGATCCTCCGTCCAGATGGCCTTGAGGCACGCCAGGAACTCGTCGGCGCGCCGCCCCCGCTTCTCGTAGGAGACGCCGACCGCGTCGTACTCGTCCTTCGACCAGCCGACGCCGAGCCCGACGTCCAGGCGGCCGCCCGACACGCGATCCAGCGTCGCGAGCTGCTTGGCCAGCATGACGGGGGTGTAGTACGGCATCACCAGGACGCTCGTGCCGAGGCGGACCCGCGACGTCGCGCCGGCCACGAACGCGAGCGACACCACCGGGTCGGCGACCGACTCGAAGCAGTCCGGCCACGGGCGCCCGGGCATGGGCGGGTAGTCGTTCTGCGGCGCCACGGGGAAGAGGAGCCGCTGCAGCACCCACAGCGAGTGGTAGCCGAGCCGCTCGGCTTCCTGTGCCACGCGCACCTGGTTGGCGGGTGTCGCCCAGGCGCCGGCCACCGGCAGAGAGAAGCCGAGCTTCATCGCCAACGTCCGGTGAGACTCACGCGGCGCATGATACGACAGCCGAGGGTATGATGTCCCCGGAGCGCGACGCACACTCGACTGACTGCTGACCAGACCGACCAACCGACCCCAACCGGCTAAGGAGAGGCGCGCATGGGCAGGCTCGAGGGCAAGGTCGCGATCGTCACCGGCGCGACCAGCGGCATGGGAAAGCGCACCGCGGAGCGGTTCGCCGAGGAAGGGGCCACCGTCGTCCTCGCGGGGCGGCGGGAGGCCGAGGGCGAGGCCGTCGCCAAGGCGATCGGGCCCCGCGCCCACTTCGTCCGGACCGACGTGGCGCGGGAGGACGACGTCCGGCGCATGGTCGGGTTCGCGGTGGACCGGTTCGGGCGGCTCGATTGCCTGTTCAACAACGCGGGCGGCCCGGGGCCGCGCGGTGGGGTGGCGACGATCCCGCTGGACGCCGCCGAGCGGTCGATGGCGGTGAACTTCGGCGGCGTGCTCCTCGGCATGAAGCACGCCGCGCCCGTCATGACGCGCCAGCGCTCGGGCAGCATCATCAACAACGCGAGCGTGGCCGCCAGCCGCGCCGGCTACTCGTCGTCGCTGATCTACAGCGCGGCCAAGGCCGCCGTCGTCCAGCTCTCCCGCTGCGTGGCGATGGAGCTCGGCGAGCACAACGTGCGCGTCAACTGCATCTCCCCGGGAGCGATCGTCACCGGTATCCTCCTGAAGGCGCTCGGGCTTCCCCCGGATCGCGCCGACGCGGCGGCCGACGGGCTCACCGAGCGGTTCGCCACGCTCCAGCCGATCCCGCGGGCGGGCTCCGTCGACGACATCGCCGGCATGGCGGTGTTCCTGGCGAGCGACGAGTCGTCGTTCGTGACGGGCCAGGACATCGTCGTCGACGGCGGGCAGATCAGCGGTCGCCTCTGGTCACCCCAGCAGGAGGGGCTCCGCCACACGCGGCAGGCGTTCGGCCTGCCGGCCGAGGAGTACGGCTCGCCGCCGGGCAGGAAGCGATAGCTGGGATCGGGCCCCGGCAGGAGCGACGGCGCGGTCACGTCA
>JBIOVM010000016.1:0-16478 GCA_044867785.1 Candidatus Rokuibacteriota bacterium
CCGGTGCGGCGCGGTGGCCGAGGTGCCACGCGCCGCACCGGTCGGCCGAGCGTCGACTACGCCTCGCGATACCAGTTGGACAGGTTCCAGAAGTCGGAATCCCACCCGCTCTGTTCGGAGTTCTTGAGCTTGTTCGAGACGTTCGCCACCCGGAACCGCCAGGTGACGGGAATCACCACGATGTGCTGGATGAGCAGGTCGTTCATCTTGATGAAGTGGACCGCGCGCTTCACCGGGTCCATCTCCGCCTCGGCGGCCCGCCAGGTCTTGTCGTACTCCTCGTTCCGCCAGCGGGTCGGGTTGCGGCCCTGCCACTTGTTCTCCTTCGTCGCGACCTCCCACGAGCAGAACTGGTCCATGAATCGCTGCGGATCGGGCTGGGTCATGGTGGTCGTGTACATCTGGAGGTCGGTGCCGAAGTGCGGGTAGGTGTCCCAGTTCGCGGGATCGGACGAGAAGTAGACCGAAGCCACGACGGACTTCAGCTCCATCTCGATGCCGGCCTTCGCCGCCGCCTGCTTCACGATGGCCTGCGTCTTCTGCCGCACCGGGTTGATCGACGTCTGGTAGACCATCTTGAGCTTCTTGCCGTCCTTGGCCCGGATGCCGTCGGACCCCCGCTTCCAGCCCGCCGCCTCGAGGATCTGGTTGGCCTTGTCGACGTTGAACTCCCACTTCGTGTTCTTCGACGCCACCGGCGGCGGGGCGTTCAGGAAGTTCGCCGCGGCCTTGCCCTGGCGCCCGTAGAGCTGCTCCTCGATCGCGGCGCGGTCGACCAGGAGGTTCAGGGCCCTGCGGACAGCGGTATCGGTGAGGAAGGGATGCGGCGCCTTCAGGCTGGACCGCTCGCCGTCCACTTCCTTCCACGGGTCGGTGTTGTTGAGCTGGAGGTGCTCGATGTTCCCGCCCTGCGCAATGTCGGTACGCCCGCGACCGCCCTGCTCCCAGCGCCGGAGCTGATCGTCCTCGACCTGGATGTTCCAGGCGTAGTCGAACTCGCCGGTCTGGAGCACGGCGCGGGCCGCGGACGCCGCGTCCCCCCCGCCCTTCATCTCGATCGTGTCGAAGAAGGGCCGGTTCGCCAGGTGGTAGTTGGGATTGAGCTCGCCGCGCACCGTGTCACCCGGCTTGAAGTCGACGATGCGGTACGGGCCGGTGCCGACCGGCTTGAGGTTCGTCGGCGCCTCGCGCGACTTGGCGCCCTTGAACGCCTCGAAGAGATGCTTCGGGATGATCTGGCCGGTCGGGCCGCAGAAGGCGGACGACCAGAACGGGGTCGCGTTCTTGAAGGTGATCTTCACGGTGTGGCTGTCGATCTTGTCGATCTGCTTGATGTCGGTGTACTGGCCGGACGTGACGGCGGCGGTCGCCGTATCGGCCGCGTACTCCCAGTTGAAGACGACATCGTCAGCGGTGAACGGCTTGCCGTCGTGCCACTGCACGTTCCGCTTGAGCTTCCAGGTGACCGAGGTGCCGTCCTTGGCGACGGCGCCGTTCTGCAGGGTGGGCGTCTCCGCCGCCAGGATCGGCACCAGGTTGCCGTCCGGGTCGTACGAGGCCAGGGGCTCGTAGAAGATCCGGGAGCCGTCCTGGTCCTTGGTTCCGTTGGCGAAGTGCGGATTGAGCAGGGTGGGGGCCTGCCACCACAGGACGCGCACCGGGCCGCCGCCGCCGCGCTTGGTCGGCGCGTACGCTCCCTTGGTCTGCGCGTGGGCCACGCCGGCCGACGCCAGCATCTGGGCCGCAATCGGGGCCGTCAGCCCGACGCCGATCATCATGCGGGTGAACTGACGCCGCGTGAGGCTGCCGTCCTTCACCCGTTGGACCCAGTGTCTAAGCTCGCGCTCCTCCATGCTTACTTATCCTCCTAAGCTCGGAATTCGAGTGAGGTTCCGCGGCTTCCGGCCGGGTCAGGGCGCGCGGAATGAGGTCGCGGACGTGGCCCGATCTTATGCCGGCCCTCCGCGGGGGTCAAGCGAACCGGCGGGTCGCGAACCGGCGGGTCGCAGTCGCTCATGAGCCGGGGCGGCGAAGGGACCCCCACCGGGCGGGGCTAGCCCTTGCCCTTGGGGCCCTCCGCGGGTCTTGAAAAGTACCAGGACTGGCGAACTGTCCCGAAGGCAAGGCTGCCTCCGGGAGGCGGCTCAGGGGACTATCCGGAACCCCGGCGCCGCGGGGCCGTTCCGCAGCAGCCGGAGGAGCTGGGGGTCCCGCCAGTCCCAGAGCCGGTCGTGCGCCTGGTCGACGTTCCTCGGACTCGTGTTCCACTCGACCGCACGAGCCGACGGAAAGTGGAAGGCCCCGATCGCCTCGACCGCGATCGACGCGGCGAAGGCGGCCAGCAGGAGCATCCGTCCCGCACGCGATCCCCAGACGGACGTCCAGACCGGGACCAGCCCCAGCACCAGAGCCGGCAGCACGTCGGCGACGAGCCGGGGCCCGAACGAGTGTCCGCCCCACCAGACCGAGAACATGGCGACCGTCCCGACGCCGACCGCCGTCACCGCCGTCGCGCCGGCCAGCAACCCCCCGCGCCGCCTCACGACCCCGAGGACCAGCCCCGCCACCGGGAAGAGCAGCACGGGCGCGTAGACGAAGAGCCCGCGGCTCGGGCTGACGAGGACGCCCAGGAGGCCCTCCAGGAAGGAGCCGCTCCACGCCGACGGCACGCCATGGTGCGCGGCGTGGGCACGATGGAGCTCCGTGTAGCCGCCCTGAAGCGTCCCGAACGTCGCCAGGTTGTGCCCCGCGACGGCCGCCCCGACCGCGCCCAGCGCCAGGACGAAAGCGACGCCTCGGCGCCGCAGGTGAGCGAGGGCGAAGACGGCCAGGACACCCGCCATCAGCGTCGTCGAGGGGCGGCTCGCCACCATGAGGCCGGCCCCCAGCCCCGCGAACGTGGCCGCCCAAGGCGCCGTCTCCGCGCGAAGAAGTCCCCACAGCGCCACCGCCAGCCCCAGCTGCGCCGGGGCGTGCCCCCACAGCCCCTGGCTCGAGACGGCCCAGGTGGGCGTGGCGATCGCATAGACGAGAGCCGTCGCGACCGCCCCGGGCTCGCCGACCCCGAGCTGACGCCCGAGACCCCGCGCCGTCAGGTAGACGAGCGCCACGGACAGCGCCGCCATGAGCGACGCCGCCAGCTTCGAGAGGGCGTTCAGCACGACCCAGCTGTTGCCCGCTCCCAGGAGCACGGGGCCGGCGTAGACGGGCAGCGCCAGGAGCGCCGGGGCCAGGGGGTAGCTCGAGAGATGATGCGGCCCGACGCGCTGCACCCAGTACGGCAGCGGCGCGCCGGTCGGCCAGTCGCGGAACAGGCGGTCGAGGTCGAGGCGCCCGGACTCGATCACCTCGCTCGGGAGCACGCGAGCCGGAATGGTGTCGCCCGAGCTGATCTCGCGGATGTTCGCGTTGTAGAGGACGAAGCTCCCGACGGCGAGCGCCAGAGCCAGGCGCACCGCGACCCGCCCGGAGCTCACTGGGCTACCGTGGGCCGCCCGAAGGTTGATCCGACGGCCTTCGGCCTGTGGGGCTCACCGGACGACGACGAGCAGGTCCCCGGCGTTCACAGCCTGGCCCGGGGCGACGTGGACCTCGGCGACGACGCCGCCGGAGGTTGCCCGGAACTCGTTCTCCATCTTCATGGCTTCGAGGACGACGAGCCCGGCGCCGGGCTCCACCGCCTGGCCCACCGTGGCGAGGACGGCGACCACTTTTCCCGGCATCGGCGCGACGACCCGCTGGCCGGCGCCATCGCCCGGCGTGGCCCCGGAGCGCCCTCGCCGCCTCGGATCCTCGATCCGGATCCGGAAGGCTTCGCCGTCCACCACGATGTCGGTCTCAGGGCCCTCGGCGAGGTCCACACGATACGCGACGCCGTCCACCAGGATCGAGCCGTGCCCGTGCAGGGGGAGCCGGGCATCCACGTCGACGAGGCGGCCGTCCACGCGCACGCGCGGGTTGCCTTGCGGCTGCTCCTCGACCTCCACGGCGAACGGCGTCCCCTCCACGCGGACGACGATCCTCGACGCCGATCCGCCGTCCCCGGGGATGGACGTCACCGCCGCGGGGGACCGGAGCCCGGCCGGCTGGCCATGGCCCAGCGGGACGGCACGGCCGAATCGGGTGGAAGCGCGGGCGGCTGGGCCCGAGCCCTGAGGGCGGCGACGACCGCCGCGACGCGAGCGCGGTCGGGCGACGGTGCGGGCAGGCCGCGGCCACCGGCGAACGCCCGCTCGACGAAGCCCGTCGACAGGCGCCCCGCCAGGAAATCGGGATGCCGCATCACCGCGCGGTGGAACGGGATCGTGGTGCGCACCCCGCCGACGCCGAACTCGTCGAGGGCGGCGCTCATCCGCCGCACGGCGGCCTCCCGGTCCCTCCCCCAGACGATGAGCTTGGCCATCAGCGGGTCGTAGTGGATGGGCACCTCCCCGCCCTGGTAGACCCCCGCGTCGACCCGGACCCAGGGCCCGGCGGGCGGCCGCCACGTCGACACGCGGCCCGGCGACGGGACGAAACCGGCGGCCGGGTCCTCGGCGGAGATTCGGCACTCGATCGCCCAGCCGCGCGCGACGACGTCGGCCTGCGCGTAGCCGAGCTTCTCGCCCGCTGCGAGGCGGAGCTGCTCCCGGACGAGGTCGATCCCCGTCACCAGCTCCGTGACCGGATGCTCGACCTGGAGCCGCGTGTTGACCTCGAGGAAGTAGAAGCGGCCCGACCCGTCGACCAGGAACTCCACCGTGCCGGCGTTCTGGTACCCGGCCGCGGCCACGAGGCGGCAGGCCGCGGCGCCCATCTCGCTCCGGAGCCTGTCGTCCAGCGCGACGGACGGCGACTCCTCGACCAGCTTCTGGTGCCGGCGCTGGATGGAGCACTCGCGCTCTCCCAGGTGGACCACGTCGCCGTGGGCGTCGGCCAGCACCTGGATCTCGACGTGACGCGGGTCGACGATCGCCTTCTCGAGATAGACGGCGGCGTCGCCGAACGCGGAGGCCGCTTCGGACCGCGCGAGGCGCAAGGCCGACGGGAGCTCGGCCGGCGTCGCGACCAGCCGCATGCCTTTCCCTCCCCCGCCCCGGGCGGCCTTGATCATCACCGGGTAGCCGAGGTCACGCGCGGCGCGCTGCGCCTCCGCATCGGAGGACACCGGCTCGCTGGTGCCCGGCACGACCGGCACCCCGGCCTGGATCGCCGCTTGGCGGGCGGCCGGCTTGTCCCCCATGCGCGCGATGGCTTCCGGGGGCGGACCCACGAAGACGAGGCCGGCGGCCCGGCACGCCTCGGCGAACCGCGCGTTCTCGGAGAGGAAGCCGTAGCCCGGGTGGACGGCCTCGGCCCCGCTCCGGCGCGCCACCTCGATCAGCCGGTCCATCGCCAGGTAACTCTCGGCCGCCGGCGGCGGCCCGATCGCGTGGGCCTCGTCCGCGAGACGCACGTGCAGCGCGTCGCGATCCGCCTCGGAGAAGACGGCCACCGTGCGGAGCCCCGCCTCGCGGCATGCGCGGATCACGCGCACCGCGATCTCGCCGCGGTTCGCGATCAGAACCTTGGCGAACACGTCCCGCCCGCCGCGACATTCAGAATGGCCAGCCTGGAGCCGGTGCGGGTAGCGCCGGTGAGGACCCCGGGGCGCCGGGCGGAGCCGTGGGACCCCTTCGGCATCGGGCCGCGACGCCGTGCGTCGCGGCCTGTGGCGAACGGGTGACGGCGCCGCCGGCGCATCCGGGGCGAACCGGCGACAGGACCCGCACCGGAGCACGGGCGGCGACCGGCTGCCCAGCGCGGCGGAATCATCGAGGGAGGGCGCGTAGGGCCTCCTCGAGGAACGAGCCGTCGACGAGGTCGCGAGCCTGGAGCGGCGCGGTGATCATGCCCGCCTTGTGGTACCAGGCGAGCTGCCGCCCGATGTCCGCCACGTCCAGCCGGCCGTCCCGGTCCTGGTAGGGGAAGCCCGCGCGGACGACGTCGGGCGCGGCGCCCGTGTACCGGGCGGTCACCGCGACGGCCTCGTCGTACGCCGGCCCCGCCGGCGGCGTCCCGTCCTTCCGCGCGAGCGCCGCGTCGAAGTAGAGGCGCGCGGCCTTGACGTACCCCTTCATGAAGGCGACCGCGCGGTCGCGGTCCTGCGCGAACGCCTTCGCGTAGAAGATCGCCGCGACCTGGTAGGGGAGCTTGTCCCCGACCCAGAAGAGGATGCGGCCGAAGCCCTTCTCGACCGCCGCGCCGGCGAACGGCTGCGGGATCAGGATCGCGTCGACCCGTCGCGCCTCGAGCGCTTCCGCCATCGCCCCCAGCGTGCGGAGCGGGGCCGGCTCGACGTCGGCGAGCGAGAGCCCCTCCTGCTCCAAGAGGTTCCCCAGCATGTAGTGGAACGTCGAGCCGAGCTGGGTCAGGCCGACCTTCTTCCCCTTCAGGTCCCGCACCGACCGGACGGGCCCGTCCTTCTGGACCAGGAGCGCGGTCAGCGGATACCCGGGCCACTCGCGGCCCTTGTCGGCGACGACCCACACCTTCTCGCCGCCGGCGACGACGTTGTAGAGGCCCGCGGTGAGGCCAGTCGCGCCGACCTCGATCTCGCCGGCCGCGATCGCCACGGCGATCGGCTGGGCGGCCTGGAAGTAGACGAGCTCGGGGTCGATCCCGAACTCCCGGAAGATCCCCCGCTCGACGCCCAGGAAGATCGGCGCCGACGAGGTGAGCTTCAAGACGCCGACCTTGACCTTCTTCCCCTGCGCCGCCGCCGGCAGTGCGCCTAGCGCGGCCACGGCGAGCGCGAGCAGGGCAAGGCGGACGAGCGCGCCGGCGCGCCGGAGGTCAGCGCGCATGGATCTCGAGCGCCGGGAAGAAGTAGGGGATCTCGAAGGCTGCCGACTGGGGCGAGTCCGACCCGTGGATGACGTTCGCCTCGATCGACGCGGCAAACTCACGGCGGATCGTCCCCGGAGCCGCCTTCGCCGGGTCGGTGGCGCCCATCAGGTCCCGGAGCCGCTGGATGGCGTTCTCGCCCTCCAGCACCATCGGAATGCAGGGCCCGGAGGTCATGAACTCGGAGAGGCTGCGGTAGAAGGGTCGGTCCTTGTGGACGATGTAGAACCCGTCCGCCTGGGCCGGCGTCAGGTGGACGAGCTTGGCCGCCAGGATGCGCAGGCCCGCCCCCTCGAGCTTGGCGATGATGTGCCCCGCCACGCCCTTCTGAAGCGCGTCCGGCTTGATGATCGTGAGGGTGCGCTCCACCGCCATCGCTCGTCCTCTCTCCGTGGGCTCAGCGCCCGAGCACGCGCGCGACGGTCGCGCCCATGTCGGCGGGGCTCTTGACAGTCGTGATGCCGGCGGCTTCCATCGCGCGCATCTTCTCGGCGGCGGTGCCTTTGCCGCCGGAGATGATGGCGCCCGCGTGGCCCATGCGTCGCCCCGGGGGGGCGGTCTGGCCGCAGATGAAGCCGATCACCGGCTTGGTGACGTGGGCCTTGACGAAGGCGGCGGCCTCTTCCTCCGCGGTCCCCCCGATCTCCCCGATCAGCATGACGGCCTGGGTCTCGGGATCGGCCTGGAACAGGCGGAGGACGTCGACGAAGCTCGTGCCGTTCACCGGATCACCGCCGATGCCGACGCAGGTCGACTGGCCGAGACCGCGCTGGGTGAGCTGGTGCACCACCTCGTAGGTCAAGGTGCCGCTCCGCGACACCACCCCCACGCCGCCCTCCCGGTGGATGTGGCCGGGCATGATGCCGATCTTGGCCTGTCCGGGCGTGATGAGGCCGGGGCAGTTGGGGCCGAGCAAGCGTGTCGGCCGGCCGGCGAGGAACGCCTTGGCGCGCACCATGTCGCCGACCGGGATCCCCTCGGTGATGCAGACGACGAGCGGCACGCCGGCGGCGGCCGCTTCCATGATCGCGTCGGCGGCCGCGGCGGGCGGGACGAAGACGAGGGCGCAGTCGGCGCCGGCCGCCTGCACCGCCTCGTCGACGGTGTTCCACACCGGGAAGCCCTCGTGGACCGTGCCGCCCTTGCCCGGCGTCACGCCGCCCACCACCTGCGTCCCGTACTCCTTGCAGCGGAGGGCGTGAAACGTGCCTTCCTTGCCGGTGATCCCCTGGACCACCACCCGCGTCTCCCGCCCGACGAGAATGCTCATCGGAAAACCAAAGTCGGGGTCAGGCCCTGACTTTGATATCGGCTGAAAGGGCCGGCGAAAGTCAAAATCAAGGCCTGACCCCGTTGGCGAGGGCGACGACCTGGCGGGCGCCGTCGCCCATGTCGGCGGCGCTCGTGAAGTTCAGACCGGACTCGGCGAGCATCGTCCGGCCGAGCTCGACGTTCGTGCCCTCCATCCGGACGACGATGGGCATGCGGACGCCGAGCTTCGTCACGGCCGCGATGAGGCCGGCAGCGAGTCGGTCGCAGCGAAGGATCCCGCCGAACACGTTGATGAACACCGCCTTCACGCTCGGGTCGGAGGCGAGGATCCGGAAGGCGCTCTCGATCTGCTCGGGCGACGCGCCGCCGCCCACGTCGAGGAAGTTCGCCGGCGCCCCCCCCGCCAGCTTGACGATGTCCATCGTGGCCATGGCGAGGCCGGCGCCGTTGACCATGCAGCCCACGGTGCCGTCGAGCTTGATGTAGTTCAGCCCGTGCTTCGACGCCTCGACGTCGAGCGGGTCCTCCTCGTTGACGTCGCGGAGCGCGACGACATCCGGGTGCCGGACGAGGGCGTTGTCGTCGAAGTTGAGCTTGGCGTCGAGCGCGAGGACGCGCCCGTCCCGCGTCACGACGAGCGGGTTCACCTCGGCGAGCGAGCAGTCCTTCGCGAGGTACGCGCGGAAGAGCGCCTGGATCAGTCCCACCGCCGCCTTCCACTGGTCGCCCGAGAGCCCGAGGCCGAAGGCCAGGGCGCGCGCCTGGAAGCCCTGGAGGCCGAGCGCCGGGTCCGCCCACTCGCGGTGGATCCGCTCCGGGTGCGCCGCGGCGACCTCCTCGATGTCCATGCCGCCGGCCTGGCTCGCCATGACCACGTGCGTGCCCCGCGCGCGGTCCAGCGTGACCGCCAGGTAGAGCTCGGTGGCGATCGCCGACGCCTCCTCGACGAGGACCTTCAGGACCCGGATGCCGTCGGGGGGCGTCTGGGGCGTCCGGAGCCGCATCCCGAGGATCTGGCGCGCCGCGGCCTCCGTCCCCGCGGGGTCGTCGGCCAGCTTGACCCCCCCGGCCTTCCCGCGGCCGCCCGCGTGCACCTGGGCCTTCACGACGACGCGGCCGCCCAGGCGCTCCGCGATCGCGCGGGCCTCGGCCGGCGCGCCCGCCACCTCGCCCCGCAGCACCGGGACGCCGAACTCCCGGAGGAGCGCCTTCGCCTGGTACTCGTGGACCTTCATGTGCGGGCTTCCCGCGGGCGCGACTCCGTCAGGCGGCGCACGAGGACGATCCCGGTCACTCGACGCAGGCGGCCGGCGCTAGCCGGACCCCGTGAGCTTCCGCACCACCCACATCACGGGATCGTAGTGGTCGTCGACCACCCGCTCCTTCAGCGGGATGATCGCGTTGTCCGTGATCTTGATGTGCTCGGGACAGACCTCGGTGCAGCACTTCGTGATGTTGCAGAAGCCGATCCCCGCGCGAGTCCGCACGAGCTCCTTGCGATCCTGGGTGTCGAGCGGGTGCATGTCCAGCTCGGCCAGCCGCACGAAGAAGCGCGGGCCGAAGAACTCGGGCTTGTTCTCCTCGTGGTCCCGGATCACGTGACAGACGTCCTGGCAGAGGTAGCACTCGATGCACTTCCGGAACTCCTGCCCGCGATCGATGTCTTCCTGCATCATCCGGTGGGTGCCGTCGGACCCGGGCGGCCCCGGACGGAACGCCGGCACCTGGCGCGCGACCCGGTAGTTGAACGACACGTCGGTGACCAGGTCCTTGACGATCGGGAAGGTCTTGAGCGGCGCCACCGTGAGCGTCTCGCCCTCACGGAAGACGTCCATCCGGGTCATGCACATGAGCCCGGGCTTCCCGTTGATCTCCGCGCTGCAGGAGCCGCACTTGCCCGCCTTGCAGTTCCACCGGACCGCCAGGTCGTTGGCCTGGGTTCCCTGGATCCGGTGGACGACGTCGAGGACGACCATGCCTTCCTCGAAGGGCACGCGGTACTCGCGGAACTCGCCGCCGGCGGCATCGCCGCGGAAGACGTGCATCGTGACCTCGCGGGTCACCGGGGCGGCGGGGGCGGCGGTCGAGGGCGTCATTTCTTCTCCTCGAAGAGCTTCTGCAGGTCGGCGGGCATCGCCGCCAGGGGCTCCTGGGTCACCGTCAGCTCTCCGTCGCGCATCCGGACGACGACGTTCATGCGCCCGAAGTGAGGGTCCGCCGTCGGGTAGTCGTCCCGGGTGTGCCCCCCGCGGCTCTCCTTCCGCTCGAGGGCGGCGACGGCGATCGCTCCCGAGACCGCGAGGAGGTTCTGGAGGTCGAGCGCCAGGTGCCAGCCGGGATTGTAGGTCAGGCTGCCCTCGACGCGGACCCGGGCCGCCCGCTCCTCGAGCCGGCCGATCTCCGCGATGGCTTCCTTCAGCTCCGCCTCCGTCCGGATGATGCCGACGAGCGTCTGCATGACCTGCTGGAGGTCCTTCTGGATCTCGTACGGGTTCTCGCCGGTCCGGCGCTGGACGGGGGCCAGCACTTCCTGCACCGCCGCCTCGACCTGCCCGGCGTCGAGCGAGAGCGTCCCCTTCGCGGCGCGCGCGTGCTCGGCCGCGTAGTGTCCGGCGCGCCGGCCGAAGACCAGGAGGTCCGAGAGCGAGTTGCCGCCGAGGCGGTTCGAGCCGTGCATGCCGCCCGCGACCTCGCCGGCCGCGAAGAGCCCGTGGAGGCCGACGGCCGCCGTCGTGTCGGGCTCGACCCGGACGCCGCCCATCACGTAATGGCAGGTCGGGCCGACCTCCATCGCCTCCTTGGTGATGTCGACCCCCGCGAGCTCCTTGAACTGGTGGTACATCGAGGGCAGCCGCCGCCGGATGTACTCGGGCGAGCGCCGCGTGTGGATGTCGAGGAACACGCCGCCGCGCGGGCTGCCGCGGCCCGCCTTGACCTCGGCGTTGATCGCGCGGGCCACCTCGTCCCGCGGCAGGAGGTCGGGGGTCCGGCGGTTGTTCTTCTTGTCGTCGGACCAGCGGTCGGCCTCCGCCTCGTTGTCCGCCGTCTCCGCCCGGAAGAACTCGGGAATGTAGCGGAACATGAACCGCTCGCCCGTGTTGTTGCGCAGGGTCCCGCCGTCGCCCCGCACCCCCTCGGTGACCAGGATGCCGGCCACGCTCCGGGGCCAGACCATGCCGGTGGGGTGGAACTGGACGAACTCCATGTCGATCAGGTCGGCGCCGGCGCGGAGCGCCATCGCGTGGCCGTCGCCGGTGTACTCCCAGGAGTTCGACGTGATGGCGTAGGACTTGCCGATCCCGCCGGTGGCGAGCACGACGGCCGGCGCCTTGAACACGACGAACTTCCCGCTGTCGCGCCAGTAGCCGACCAGGCCGGTGACGCGGTCGCCGTCCTTCAGCAGGCGGTTGACCGTGCACTCCATGAAGACGTCGATGCCGAGGTGCACGGCCTGCTGCTGGAGCGTGCGGATCATCTCGAGGCCGGTCCGGTCGCCGACGTGCGCCAGCCGGGCGTAGCGGTGCCCGCCGAAGTCGCGCTGCAGGATGCGACCGTCCTTGGTCCGGTCGAAGAGCGCGCCCCATCGCTCGAGCTCGAGAACGCGGTCCGGCGCCTCCTGGGCGTGGAGCTGGGCCATGCGCCAGCTGTTCAGCATCTTGCCGCCGCGCATGGTGTCGCGGAAGTGGACCTCCCAGCCGTCCTCCGGCCAGACGTTGCGGAGCGCCGCCGCGATGCCGCCCTCGGCCATGACCGTGTGGGCCTTGCCGAGGAGCGACTTGCACACGATGGCCGTCCGCACGCCCTGCGTCGCCGCCTCGATGGCGGCGCGGAGGCCGGCGCCGCCGGCGCCCACCACGACGACGTCGTACTCGTGGACCTCGTGCTGCGTGAGCCCGCTCATGCGCCTCCTCCTGCGCCGCCCACGGTCAGAAGACGATGCGGAGGTCTCGGATGACCCCCATCGAGACGAGGCGGATGTAGAGGTCGGTCAGCCCCACGCTGAAGAGCGACAGCCACGCGAACAGGGGATGCCGCTCGTTGAGCCGGGTGACGAGCTTCCACAAGGCATAGCGGCTCGGCGCCTTCGAGAACTGGTTGACCGCCCCGCCGCAGACGTGCCGGCAGCTGTGACACGAGAAGGTGTAGCCGGCGAGGAAGACCACGTTGAGCCACATGACGAGCGTGCCGACGCCGAGCCCGAAGCGGCCGCCCGGGAACCGGAACGCGAGGAGCGCGTCGTAGAGCAGGACCGCGATGAACAGCACCGCCACGTAGAACGCGTACCGGTGAAGGTTCTGAAAGATCAGCGGGAACCGCGTCTCCCCCGTGTAGGCGGGGCGGACGTCGGTCACCGCGCAGGCGGGCGGGGCGCCCCAGAAGGAGCGGTAGTAGGCCTTGCGATAGTAGTAGCAGGTCAGCCGGAAGAGCCCGGGGCCCCACAGGATGAGGAACGCCGGGGACACGATGCCGATCACGGGGAGCACCGGCATCCTGCCGAACAGCGGCACCGTGACGTGCTGGCAGTCGGTCGAGAGGCACGGGGAGTAGAGGGGCGACAGGTACGGCGCCGCGTAGTAGTGGGCGTTCTGGAGGGCGGCCCACGTCGAGTAGACGATGAAGGCGCTCAGGACGAGGACGATCAGGGCCGGCTCGACCCACCAGTAGTCCCAGCGGGTGGGCCCGGCGATACGGGCCCGCCCGCCCGCCGCGGGAAGCCGCGTGGCCTCGATCCCCGCGGCCGTCGCCTGCGCGTGATGACCCGGTGCGGCCACCTGTCGTCCTCCTAGATTCCCAGCTTGTCGGTGAGCTCCCGCACGGCGGCGGCCGACCGGTGCAGCGCCGCCGACTCGTCCGGCGCGAGGGCGACCTCGACGATCTGCTCGATGCCGCGCCGCCCGAGCTTCACCGGCACGCCGACGTAGAGGCCCTTCACGCCGTACTCCCCCTCGAGGTACGCCGTGCAGGGCAGCACCTTCCTCTTGTCCCGCAGGATCGCCTCGACCATGTCGACCACCGAGGCGGCCGGCGCGTAGTAGGCGCTGCCCGTCTTGAGCAGCCCGACGATCTCCGCGCCCCCGTTGGCGGTGCGCTTCACGAGCGCCTCGAGCCGGTCCTTGGGCAGGAGCTCGGTGATCGGGATCCCGGCCACCGTCGAGAAGCGCGGCAGGGGGACCATGGTGTCCCCGTGGCCGCCCAGCACGAAGGCGGTGACGCTTTCCACCGAGACGTCGAGCTCCTGCGCGATGAACGTGCGGAATCGCGCGGAGTCCAGCACGCCGGCCATCCCGAAGACGCGCTGCTTGGGGAAGCCCGACCGGCGGAGCGCCAGCTGGGCCATGGCGTCGAGCGGGTTGGTCACCACGATGAGGATGGCGGTCGGGGAGCGGCGCGCGGTCTCGGCGACGACGCCACCCACGATCTCGGCGTTCTTCAGCAGGAGGTCGTCCCGGCTCATGCCCGGCTTCCGCGCCAGGCCGGCGGTGATCACGACGATATCGGACCCCGCGGTCGCCTCGTAGTCGTTGGCGCCGGTGATGCGGCAGTCGTACCCGTGCACCGGGCCCGCCTGCAGGAGGTCGAGCGCCTTGCCCTGGGGCAGGCCGTCCACGACGTCGGTCAGGACGACGTCGGCCAGGTGCCGCTCGACGATGTACTGCGCGGTGGTCGCGCCCACGTTCCCCGCGCCCACCACCGTCACCTTCGCTCTCGCCATTTCTCCCTCCGGGGGTCCCCCCATTTTCAAACTTCGGGGTCAGGCCCCGACTTTGACTTCGGCCCGGCACCCGCGCCCGAAAGACAAAGTCGGGGTCTGACCCCGGTCTTTGATTTCCGTCACGGCCTGGTGCCCTTCATCGCTTCGACGATGGTGCTGGCGAACTCGGAGCACTTGACCTCCTTCGCGCCGTCCATCAGGCGGGCGAAGTCGTAGGTCACCACCTTCCGCGCGATCGTCGCCTCCAGGCCCTTGATGATCCGGTCCGCCGCATCGGTCCAGCCCATGTAGCGGAGCATCATCTCGCCCGACAGGATCACCGAGCCCGGGTTCACCTTGTCCTGGCCCGTGTACTTCGGCGCGGTCCCGTGGGTCGCCTCGAAGAGCGCGTGGCCGGTCTCGTAGTTGATGTTCCCGCCCGGCGCGATCCCGATGCCGCCCACCTGGGCGGCGAGGGCGTCCGACAAGAGATCGCCGGTGAGGTTCGGCGAGGCGATGACGTCGAACTCGTCGGGCCGGGTGAGCACCTGCTGGAGGAGCGCGTCGGTGATCGCGTCCTTGATCAGGATCTTCCCCGCCGGCGGCTTCCCGCCGCACTCCTCCCACGACACCGTCCGGTCGCCGAACTCCCGCTTGGCGAGGGCGTACCCCCACTTCATGAACATCCCCTCGGTGTACTTCTGGATGTTCCCCTTGTGGACGAGGGTGACGTTGCGGCGGTTCTGCTCGATCGCGTACCGGAGCGCCGCCCGGATGAGCCGCTCCGATCCTTCGATCGAGATCGGCTTGATCCCGATGGACGACGTCTTCGGGAACCGGATCTTCTTGACGCCCATGTCCCGCGTGAGGAAGTCGACGACCTTCTGGCACTCCGGCGTGCCGGTGAGCCACTCGACGCCGGCGTAGATGTCCTCCGTGTTCTCCCGGAAGATCACCATGTCCACCGCCTCCGGCCGCTTGACCGGGGACGGCACGCCCTTGAAGTACTTCACGGGGCGCAGGCACACGTAGAGGTCGAGCTCCTGTCGGAGCGTGACGTTCAGGCTCCGGAAGCCCTCCCCGACCGGCGTGGTGAGGGGTCCCTTGATCGCGACCAGGTACTCCCGGATGACGTCCAGGGTCTCGCCCGGGAGGAGGTTGGGGGGGCAGTCCGCTCCGTAGACCGCCTGCGCCTTCTCCCCCGCGTAGACCTCGGCCCACGCGATGCGGCGCTTGCCGCCGTACGCCTGCTCCACCGCGGCGTCGAGGACGCGGACCGAGGCCCGCCAGATGTCCGGGCCGGTTCCGTCGCCCTCGATGAAGGGCACGACGGGGTGATCCGGGACGTGCAGCTTTCCGTGGGAGAGGGAGATCCTGTCGCCGGCGGGGATCCTCACGCGACCTGGCATGCTGCCTCCTCAGGGCACGGGACCCGCCCGCGCCGTCCGGTTCCCTGACCGAGCCGCGGTGAGCGTCGCCTCGACGAGCCTACGAGAGCGCGTTCAGCGCCGACCCGGCGCGGAACCAGCCGACGTGCTCCTCGGTGAGACTGTGGCGGGTCTGGATCGTGACGGTCCGGCCATCGGCCTTCGAGATCCGGACCTCGACAGGCCGGCCCGGCGCGAGGGCCTGAAGCCCCACCACGCTCACCCGGTCCGCCTGCTCGAACAGGTCGTAGTCCTTGGGATCCGAGAACGTGAGCGGCAGGATCCCCTGCTTCTTCAAGTTCGTCTCGTGGATGCGCGCGAAGCTCTTGACCAGAACCGCCCGCGCGCCCAGGTAACGCGGCGACATGGCCGCGTGCTCGCGGCTCGACCCTTCGCCGTAGTTCTCGTCGCCGACGACGACCCACGGGACGCCCTTGGCCTTCCAGTCGCGGGCGATGCGGGTGAACGGCACCCCGGTCTCGCCGGTCAGCACGTTCACGCCCTTCCCGGTCTCGCCGGTGAAGGCGTTGAGGGCGCCCAGGAACATGTTGTCGCTGATCTTGTCGAGGTGGCCCCGGAAGCGGAGCCAGGCGCCGGCGGGCGAGATGTGGTCCGTCGTCGTCTTGCCCTTCGTCTTGACGAGGATCGGCAGGCGGTCGAAGTCCTTGCCGTCCCAGCGCGGGAACGGCTGGAGGAGCTGGAGGCGCTCGCTGTCGGGCCGGATCACCACCTGGACGCCCGCGGCGTCGGCGGCCGGCGCCTCGTAGCCTTCCTCGCCGCGCGCGAAGCCCTCGCGCGGCAGCTCCTCGCCCTCGGGCGGGGTGAAGCGGAAGGCCTTGCCGTCGGGCGTCGTCAGCGTCCCGTGGACCGGGTCGAACTCGAGCGAGCCGCCGAACGCCAGCGCGGTGACGATCTCCGGGCTCGTCAGGAAGGACAGCGTCGCCTGGCTGCCGTCGTTCCGGCCCGGGAAGTTCCGGTTGAACGACGAGACGATCGTGTTCGGCTCGTCCTTCCCGACGTCCGACCGGCGCCACTGGCCGATGCACGGCCCGCAGGCGTTGGCGAGCACCGTGCCGCCCATCTCCTCGAAGGTGGCCATGATCCCGTCGCGCCGGATCGTCTGGTAGATCCGCTCCGACCCCGGCGTGACCAGGAACGGCGTCTTCGCGCGGAGGCCCGCTCGCAGACCCTGCATCGCCACGTGGGCGGCCCGCCGCATGTCC
>JBIOVM010000017.1:0-6128 GCA_044867785.1 Candidatus Rokuibacteriota bacterium
TTCCAGCAGGGCATCGTCAAGGGCACCGCCCACAGCTACGTCGGCCAGGAGGCCGTGGCCGCCGGCGCCTGCGCGAACCTGCGCGAGGACGACTACATCGTGTCCAACCACCGGGGTCATGGGCACACGATCGCCAAGGGCGCCCGCATGGACCGGATGATGGCCGAGCTGATGGGCCGGGAGGACGGGTACTGCCGGGGCCTGGGTGGCTCGATGCACATCGCGGCGCTCGACCTCAACATCCTCGGGTGCAACGGCATCGTCGCCGCCGGCGTCCCCATCGGCGCCGGGGCGGCGCTGGCCGCGAAGATCCAGGGCACCGACCGCGTCGCGCTCACCTTCTTCGGCGACGGCGGGGCGAACCAGGGCGTCGTGCACGAGGCGATGAACCTGGCGTCGGTCTGGAAGCTTCCCTTCATCTTCCTCTGCGAGAACAACAAGTACGCTCTGTCCACCGACACGAAGCGGACGACGGCGGGTGAGATCGCGAAGCGCGCGGCGGGCTACGACATCCCGCACACGCGGGTGGACGGGAACGACGTCCTCGCCGTGTACGAGGCGGTCAAGGAAGCCGTCGCCCGGGCCCGCCGCGGCGAGGGGCCGACCTTCGTCGAGGCCGTGACCTACCGCTGGGGTGGTCACAGCATGCGCGCCAATCTTCCCGACTACCGCACGAAGGAAGAGGAGCGCGAGTGGGTCGATCGCGACCCCGTCGCGCGCTTCGGCCACGACCTGGTCGACAAGAAGGTCGCCTCCCCGATGCGGCTCAAGGAGCTCGAGCAGACCGTCGAGCTGGCGCTCGACGAGGCGGTGCGGTTCGGCATGGGGAGCAAGGAGCCGACGGTCGAGATGATGGAAGCCTCGGTCTACGCGCCGCACGCGCAGGGGGACGAGCCGGCGGAGCGCGGCACGCGGCAGCTCGCCATCAACGAGGCGCTGAACGAGGCGCTCCACCAGGAGATGGCCCGGGACTCCCGCGTGTTCGTGATGGGCGAGGACGTGGGCCTCATCGGCGGGATCTTCCAGGTGACCAAGGGCCTGCGCGACCGCTTCGGGGAGCATCGCGTCCGCGACACGCCGATCTCCGAGGCGACGTTCGTCGGCGCCGGCGTCGGCGCGGCCGTCGCCGGGCTGCGGCCGGTGGTCGAGATCCAGATCTGGGACTTCATCGCGATGACGATGGACCAGGTCGTGAACCAGGCGGCGAAGTTCCGCTACATGCTGGGCGGGACGCCCACCGTGCCGCTGGTCATCCGCGGCCCTCAGGGCGGCGGCATCCGGCTCGCGGCGCAGCACTCCCAGAGCCTCGAGGCGTGGTTCACCCACGTGCCCGGGCTCGTGGTGATCGCGCCATCGACCCCGTACGACGCCAAGGGCCTCCTGACCGCGGCCATCCGGGACGACAACCCCGTCATCTTCCTCGAGCACAAGGCGCTCTACCCCGTGAAGGGGGAAGTGCCGGAGGAGCCATACGCCATCCCGATCGGCAAGGCCGACGTTAAGCGGGCCGGGCGGGACGTCACGGTCATCGCCACCCAGTCCATGGTCGCCCGCGCGCTGCAGGCAGCCGGTGACCTGGAGAAGGAAGGGGTCAGCGTCGAGGTGATCGACCCGCGGACGCTGGCGCCCCTCGACGAGAACGCGATCCTCGAGTCGGTCGGGAAGACCCACCGGCTCGTCATCGCGCACGAGGCGGTCAAGCGGGGCGGCTTCGGCGCCGAGGTCGCGGCGATGGTCACCGAGCAGGCCCTCGACGAGCTGGACGCGCCGATCGTCCGGGTGGCGGCGCGCTCGGTGCCGATGCCCTACAACGACAACCTCGAGCGGGCGACGATCCCCACCAAGGAGGACCTCGTCGCGGCCATCCAGTCGATCCTGGGGTGAAGTCAAACTCCGGGGTCAGACCCCGACTTTGGTTTTAGAGGCGTCAGGTCGCGGGAAGATCAAACTCCGGGCCTGACCCCCGAGTTTGGTTGATCGCGTGAAGCTCGAAGGGATTCCCTTCCACACGACCGAGTGGGCCGGGGTGGCGGCCACGCGCCACGCCGGCGAGACGGGCGCCGCCACCTGGCGGACCCGTGAAGTCGGCGGGATCCGCGTCCGGATGGTGGAGTACTCGCCGGGCTACCGCGCGAACCATTGGTGCCGGAAGGGGCACGTGCTGCTCGTCCTGGAGGGTGAGCTCGAGACCGAGCTCGAGGACGGGCGCCGCTTCGTCCTACGCCCGGGAACGAGCTACCAGGTCGCGGACGGCCACGAGCCGCACCGCTCGTCCACGCGGACGGGGGCGCGCCTGTTCATCGTGGACTGATTCGCCTGCCTGCTGCGGGCCGGCCCGCGCTCAGTGGCCCCGCTCGGCCCGCTCCGCCTCGCGCGCGGCCTCGCCGACCTCGGGCGCGGGCGCCGACAGGTCGATCCCCACCCGGAGGGCCCGGAGCCCGTGGACTCCCTGCAGGTCCTCGAGGGGAAGGTCCTCGACCTCGCCGACGACGTAGCCCCGCGCGCCCAGGTACTCGAGATAGCCGCGGTACTCGACGGCCTCGGCGGGCTGGGAGTACACGATGGCGAGCTTGCCGGGCTGCGTCACCCGCTCCCGCGTGGCCTGGACCACGGCCTTGTCGATCCGCTTCTTGATGACCTCGTAGCGGATGTTGTACGCGCCCTCCACGTCGAACCGTCGCTCGTCGAAGCGGAAGCGGATCGACAGCGGCGCGTGGTGAGCCAGGATCAGGTGCGTCGTGGCGAGCGGCACCTCCAGCCGGGGCCGGATCGCCTCGGTCCGACGGGCGATCCCGCACGTCACCATGAGCTGCCACAGCCGCAGGTTCCGGAGGTAGAGCTCGTCGAACGTCCCGTCCTCGACGAGGCTCGCGCCCACGTAGATCGTGTGGTCGACGCCGTCGGTCCGCTGACGCTCGAAGTAGTGCGGGAACATCGCTTGGGCGAGCTCTTCCTCGGCGTCGAGGCATGCGGACACCGTGTCGGCGACCAGCGCCATGCTCTCCTCGTAGGCCCGTCGCCGGCGATACACGGTGCCGAGCCCGGGGTCGAGCGTCGCCCGGTACGCCTCGAGCCGATCGCGCACGGCCGGCCCGAACTCCCCCAGGTGGGTGAAGAGCGGCTCGACGTCGCGCCGGAGGAACACCAGCGCCGTCACCTCGTCCCCGGAGGTGAGCGTCCGCTCGATCTGGCGTGCGTGCTGCTCGATCCGGTAACCGATCTCGTCGAGGATCGGGAGGGGCCGCACCCGGCGGGCCGCTTCGACCACGTCGAAGGCGAGACGGAGGTGAGCCCCCAGGTCTTCCTGGGTCGCCAGGTTGCGCTCGACCGACGACCCCCGGATGTCCGTGGCCGCGTAGAGGGTGTGGACGTCCCGGAAGACGATCGGCTCCAGCTCGGTGACCTCGCCCTCGTGCTCCTCGATGCTGTCCAGCACGGCGCGCCGGAAGCGCCACTCCACCGAAGGATGGATCGCGGTGCACTTCTCCTTGATCACCGCCTGCACCCGCGCCTCGAGCTCGTCGAGACTCCGCCGGACCGCCATCGCGAAGAGCGGCAGCACCTCCCGGAGCCGCATCAGGCTCACGGGCCCGAGGTCCCCGGGGTTCGGGGAGCTCAGCTCGAGGGTGCCGATCGGCCGGCCCTGGTAGGAGAGCGGGGCGACGAGGAGGTTCCGGACTCCCGACGCCAGGAGGGCGACCTCGAACTGGGTCCGGGGCGGCTCGTCGGCGAGGTCGTCGACGACCACCGGCGAGCCCTGCGTCACCGCTCGCTCGTACACCGAGCCCGCGAAGTCGCTCATCAGGCGGTGCTCGGTGTCGGCGAAGATGCAGCCGTGCTCGATCTCGCAGGTGTAGTTCAGGATGAACACCCGTCCGTCCTGGAACGCCGCCAGCCCCAGCCGAAGCGCCGGCCGGCGCAGCAGCGTGCGGAGCTTGCCCTGGAGCTCCTCGAAGCGCTCGGTCGAGACGATGGAGTCCTTGTCGATCAGGTCGCGCTCGATCGCCGAGAGCACTTCCTGGTCCGTCACCTCGGTCGCCCGGAGGACGGTAAACCCCGAGAGGACGAACGAGCCCGCCGGGAACAGCGTCGCCAAGAGGTCGAGCACGTCGCCCCCCTGGGCCAGGCGCCGGCGCGTCGCCTCGTCGAGCCGCGGCATCGGCTTCGTCGGCCGGAGGTCGAGGAACCGCGTGTCCAGCTGGAGCCGGAAGTGTCGCTCCAGGCCGGAGTCCGGATCGCGCGCGGCGAGGATCACCGGGTAGTCCACCTCGAGGGTGAAGCCGTAGTGGGCGCGAAGGATGGCGTCGTAGGCGCGAAGGAGCCGCCCGCGGGCCGCCACCTCGGCGTCCAGGTTCACCCAGCCCTGCACGAACCCCTGCTCGTCGAGCAAGAGATGCCGGAAGCCCGGGGTCGCGTGCACCGCACGCAGCTGGAACGGCACGGCGGCGGCCGCGTAGTCCTCCTTCCAGGAGGCGGCGGGGAAGACGCGGGTCATGAGCGCATCGACCAGCTCGCGATGGCGCTCCAGCACCGCGAGATCCTCGATCGGGACGCGGAGCTCCGGCGCGCCCTCCAAACCCCGGCAGACGGCCCGCGCCATCTCCCCCGCCACCCCGGGCTCGGCGGCCGCCTTCTCCCAGTCGGCGATGAGCAGGGCAAGGCTCAGCTCCCGCGTGAACGGGAACTCGCTCGTGGGAAGCTCCAGGCGGAATCGCGACGACGTTACGAACAGAGCCTGCGGGTCCATGCTGCCTCCATCGCGGAGGCCCGAGCGGCTCTCCGCGAGTTCAGCCTACCACGCGCCGCAACGGCGTCCGGGATCCCTCACAGGTCGCGCTCGAGGAAGATCGGCGTCATGAGGTTGACGGCCGGGGCGAAGTCGTCCGGAGCGGGGCTCGCCTCGACAGGGGGTCACGCGATGCGCACGCGCCCCGGGAGCGCCGCCAGGACGGCCCGCGCCTCGCGGACGATCGTCTCGACGACCTCGCCGGCGCCGGGCAGGTCACGGATGAGCCCGACCCCCTGCCCGGAGAGCATGGGGAAGTAGTCACCATCCGCGCGGCGACGCGCCTCCTCGAGGACGTCCTGCGCGGCGCGCGTCTGGAGAAGCGGCGGCAGGACCGGCGCGCCCGAGGCCCGGTACTCGTCGGTATAGGTATTGCGGAGCGCCCGGAGCCAGAGCCCGGAGTACGCGTCCGTCATCGTGGTGTCGTCACCTTCCCGCTCGAGAAGGGACTTCTTCCAAAACTCCGGGGCCATGGACTCGCGCGTCGCGACGAACCGGGTCCCGAGCAGGATGCCCGTCGCCCCCAAGACGAGGGACGCGACCAGTCCGCGCCCGTCGGCGATCCCGCCGGCCGCGACCACCGGGACGTCGACCGCGTCGACGATCTGCGGGACGAGCGCCATGGCCCCCACGCCGGCCGATTCGGGCGTTGGCCGCTTCACCCACGTCGAGCGATGGCCGCCGGCTTCGCTGCCCTGGGCCACCACGACGTCGACGCCGGCGGCCGCCACGGCCCGCGCGTCGTCCGCCGTGGCGACCATCGCGACCACCTTGATCCCGCGCTCCCGGCAGCGCGCCGTCAGCTCGGTGCCGGGGTTGCCCAGCCCCACGCTGAACACCGCCGGCCGCTCCTCCAGGACCGCCTCGATCTGCGCCGGGATGATGTCGGG
This sequence comes from Candidatus Rokuibacteriota bacterium, assembly GCA_044867785.1. GTDB lineage: Bacteria > Methylomirabilota > Methylomirabilia > Rokubacteriales > DASRDR01 > DASRDR01. Next base: position 5,677 of record JBIOVM010000017.1, read on the forward strand.
GACGGGACCGGGCCGCTGACCGGCGAGCGGAAGGTCGAGCCGGCTCCGGAAGCGATTCAGGACCCCGTGGACGGCCGAGAGCCGCTCGTCGGAGATCGTCGCCGGATCGGCGGGCGGTCTCAGCTCGGTGTGTAGCCACAGGTTGACCCCGAACGGCCGGTCGGTGAGCTCGCGTACCTGGCGGATCCGGGCCCGCAGCTCATCCGGCGGCACGTTCAGTCCGGCGAGGATACCCAGGCCGCCGGCCCGCGACACCTCGGCGACGAGGTCGGGCCCGGCCACGCTCCCCATGCCGGACTGGAGGACCGGATACTCGATCCCCAGCAGATCGCACAGCGCGGTGCGAAGGACGTCTCGCATGCTCCACTCCTTTCGGCCGGGCTCGCCCGGCCAGCGCGCGCGGGATACGGCGCGGTCAGACTTTCACTTCCCGACAATTTCACGGCGTGGGG
>JBIOVM010000018.1:0-8042 GCA_044867785.1 Candidatus Rokuibacteriota bacterium
GCTCGGTCACGGCCTCCGAGGTCCGGTACGCCTGCACCAGGTGCGGCCGGAGCACCTCCATGAGCAGCCGGTCTCGCGGTGAGAAATCGCATCAGCGGGATCTCTACCGCCGCGTCGGAGGCTTCGACGAAGCCTTCGCGCGCGCCAAGTACGAGGACGAGGACATGTTCTGGCGGCTCCGGCGGGCGGGGCTCCGAGCCGCGGTCACCCTGCACGTCGTCGTGCACCACCACCACGGAAGCCGCACCGTGCGCGAGGAGCGGCCACGCACGCCCGGGTTCGAGGCGCTCAACAAGCGCTACTTCGACCGGAAGTGGCGGACCGAGCGCCGCCACCGGAAGGCGTGGAAGCTGAAGCTCGCGGTGCGCCGCTTCCTCCGGCAGCTCCGCGGCGCCCCGCGCTACTAGGCTCGCCGTCCCCCGGCGCTGGCCGCCGGAGCCGCCGCTAGCCGAACGGGTTCAGGAACTTCGTGAGCGTCGTCCGGACCTCGTCAGGCGTCGTGACGCCGACCGCCTGCACGATCCCCTTCTTGTCGACGACGACGTTGTGCGGCACCCCGCGGATGCCGAGCCGCGTGATGTACTCCCCCGTCTCGTCGAGCAGCACGGTGCCCTGAATGTTGTGAATCTTGCAGAAGTGGAGGGCTTCCCGCCGCGGATCGACGTGCTCCCACACGTTCACCATGACGATCTCGAGCCCGAACTTCGCGGCGCGCTTGCGCACTTCCTCGAGAAGCGGAGCCTCCGCTTGGCAGGGTCCTCACCAGCTGGCGAAGAAGTTCAGGATGTACTTCTTCCCCCTGAACTCCTCCGACGTTCGCGGCCGGCCGGTCACCATGTCCGGCAGGCTGAAGGCCGGAAGCGGCTTGCCGACCAGGGGGTGCCGCCACTCGCTCGGCAGCTCCGCCGGCTCGCCGTCCAGCCGATCCTGGAACACGCTGACCGTGCTCGTTCCGGCGTCCGAGACGTAGACGGTGCCCGTGTGCTGGTCGACCGCCAGATCCCCCGGCGCCTTGCCGACGGCCACCCGTGCCCATTCGCGGCCGGACCGGCGGTCGATCACGCTCACTCGCCCCGTGCCGCGGTTGGCCGCGTAGATCCGATCCCCCCCCCGTCCCAGCGCCATGCCCACGGGGGCCCGCTCGACGGTGAGGGTGTCGACCACCTCCTGCCGGTCGAGGTCGACCACGGCCACCGTGCTCACCAGGGAGTTCGCCACGTACGCACGCCCTCGCGGCGCGTCCACCGCGATCTTGCAGGGCGCGTAGTCGAGCTTGATCTCGCCGATCGGCTGGTCGGTCCGACCGTCGATGAGCGTCATGGACGCATCCCCGAAGTTGACGCAGTAGACGCGGTCCCGCACCGGGTCCGCACCGAGGCTCCCCGCCGCCAGCTTGGCGGGCACCGTCGCGATGACCTCGAGGCGGTCCGCGTCGATGATGCTCACCGTGCTGTCCGCGGTGTTGCCGACGTAGAGCTTGCGGCGCTCCGCGTAGAAGCCGGCTCCCGCCGGGTAGTGCTGGACGGGGATCTGCTTGGTGACCTTCAGAGTCGCGGTGTCGATCACCGACACGACGTCGGAGCGGGCGTCGGTCGTGAACACCCGCCCACCCTGCTTGTCGAGGACGAGCGCGATGGGCTCACGCCCGACCGGCACCTGGGTCACCACCTCGCGGGACTCGAGGTCGAACACGGCGACGCTGTCGCTCCGGGCGCACGCCACGTAACCACGACGGACCTCCCCGTCGACCGCGATTCCCTCGGGGCCGTAGCCGACCGGAATCGCGCCTCGGGTCGGGAAGTCGTCCGATGTCGCCATGTTCGCTCCTCGCGGCCGAGGCCGCGGATCGGGTGCAGGGGGGAGGCCCGCGACACTATGCCCGAACGAGCCGGACGATGCAACTTTCCGGAGCGGCCGAGCCCGCCTCGCAGCGCCTGCTGACGGGCGGCGCCCCCGCGCGCTCCGTGCGACGCCACGTCGGCGTGTATCGTCGTCTTGACAGATCCAACCGATGGTTGTGGACTAACGCGTCGAGCGGGCGGTCGTCCCGCACGCCGCGGGCCGGCGGGATTCCGGCGTCGGGGAGCGGCCGCGGATGGCGCGTCGCCGGAGGAGGATGAAGACCATGCGCGGGCCGGATCATGTCGAATCGGAGGTCGGGCAATGAGTGCGCCGTACCGGGCCGACCAGGTCGGCAGCTTTCTCCGTCCACCCGAGATCCTCCAAGCGCGCAACGACCGCGGCACGACGCCCGAGCGCCTCCGAGCACTGGAAGACAAGGCGATCCTCGCGGTCCTCGGCCGGCAGCGGGAGCTCGGATTCGAGATCTTCACCGACGGGGAGCTCCGCCGGTCCAACTTCATGAGCGACTTCTGGGACGCGGTGGCCGGCCTCGACCACGGCGACGCCGTCGCCCGCATGTGGCAGGTCGGGGGCGCCGGCTCCCCCCACGTGAGCGCCGTCACCGGCATCGTGACGCAGAAGCTGCGGCAGCTCCGGCGGCTCACCGCGCACGAGCTCCCATTCATGCAGCGGCACAGCCCCGGCGCGATCAAGGTCACGCTCCCCAGCGCGACCCAGTTCCCCGCGATCGCGTACAAGCGAGGCATCTCGGACCGGGTGTACCCGAGCCCGTCCGAGTTCCTGTGGGACGTCGCGAAGGTCCTGAAGGCCGAGGTGCGGGCCCTCGCCGACGAGGGCGTGTCGTACGTCCAGATCGACGCCCCGCGCTACAGCTACTACATGGATCCGAAGTGGCGCGAGTGGATCCGCACCGAGATGGGGCAGGATCCGGACGCCTCACTGGACGAGGCCATCCGCGTGGACAACGCCTGTCTCGAGGGTGTGCGGCGGCCCGGTCTGGCCCTCGCCATCCACCTCTGCCGGGGGAACAACCGGAGCCACTGGTACGCCCAGGGCGGCTACGACCCGATCGCCGAGAAGCTCTTCACCGAGCTCCAGGTGGACCGCTTCCTCCTCGAGTACGACGACGACCGCTCGGGCACGTTCGAGCCGCTCCGGTTCGTGCCCCGCGGCAAGACCGTCGTCCTCGGGCTCGTCTCGAGCAAGCTCCCCGCGCTCGAATCCTCCGCCGAGCTCCGGCAGCGCATCGAGGCAGCGGCTCGCTACGTCCCGCTCGACGACCTCGCGCTCTCGCCTCAGTGCGGCTTCGCCTCGACGATGGAGGGCAACCTCCTGTCGGAGGATGACCAGTGGGCCAAGCTCGGCTTGATCGTCCGGGTCGCGCGGGAGGTCTGGGGACGCTGAGCTATAGGCTCGGCGCTAGGCCGCTCTCTCGAACAGTCGGCCACGCAATTCGAGTTCAACGCGGCGGCAGCCCGAGAAGACCTCGGCCACCCACACGTCGCGCCCACACTCGCACAACTCCCGCCATGTCTCCTACGACATGAAGCCGTATCGCGAGGCGCCGATGGAACGTTGCCGACAGGGACAGGCTGTAGCGAGCCTATTTGGGTACATGGGGCTTCACTTCGATGCCCGTCCGGTGCGAGGATGGGGATGCGTCTGGCCCGCCTGAGGCCCTGAACGCGGCGAGCATGATCATCCACGTCAACCACATGGAGCCGGCCGGGGGCGGGCCCGCCATGGACGCGCGGGTCGCCGAGGTGGTGCGCACGCTCCTCGGGCTGGTGACGTCGGGCCACGGCGATCCACGGGTGCTCCCGAGCCTCCGGGTCCATCTCGACTGGATCCAGTACCGCGCCAACTTCCGGGAGCCGGTCATGGTCCGACGGGCCGCCGATCGCTCGGGGGGGCCCCTCGCGCTGGCCGAGCTGGCCGTGGACCTCCGCCGGGTCGATCCGGCCACGCTCGGGGAGGCGCTGACGCGCGCCCTCGGCGGGGTGGGCGTGGACGCGCCCGACGGCGCGCCGGACGGCGCGGTTGCCCTCGAGGCGTGGACTCCGTTGCGGGAGAGCATCATCTGGCGGTTCAACCGGCTCTTCTGGCAGCGGGTCGCCGACTGGGAGGCCGCCTCGGGCCGCCGCTTCGAGGAGGCTCTCCCCAGCGGCCGCTCGGACGCCAGCCGTCCCGAGGCGGTGGCCGACTCGGTCGCGGACTTCTGGACCCTGCTGCGCGACCTCGAGAAGAAAGGGCAGCTGCCGCCCGAGATCTTCGCCCTGGAGATCGGCGTGGGCTCGGGGCTGCGGGCGGCGCTCTGGCTCGATCGCTTCCGGGGACTCGACGAGGAGCGGGGCACGAGCTATTACCCGCGCCTTCGCTTCCTCCTCGGGGACTACTCTCTCCCTACCCTCGACCGGGCGATGGCCGCGGTCGCCGCGCACCGCGATCTCGTGAGCGTGATCCCGCTCGACGCGCTCAACCCGCTGAAGACGCTCTCGTTCCTGCGCTACAAGATCCTCTACATCCACCTCACGAACGTGTACGACAACCTGCCTCACGACGAGCTGGTGCGCCGCGACGGGCGGCTCTATCTCGTCGAGGTGCGGGGCTACTTCCCGCGGGAGACGGCGGGCCGCGTCGCCGCCTCCGCCGGGCTGGCGGCCGGCGCCCTCGAGCGCGCCGTCGAGCAGCTGCTGCGGGTGGGGCCGGAAGCCCTGGGAGATCGGGCGCTGGGCGTCGCCTTCTGGCGAGCCGCGTGGGACGCCCTCCGGCTGGAGGAGCGGCTGGTCGGCCTGGAGGACGTCTCCCAGGTGCCCCTGCCGCCCGGGCTCGACCAGAGCCATCTGGAAGATCTGCTCGCCGAGGCGCCCGACGACGTGCGCTTTCACCTCTCGCGGGGCGCGGCGGAGAGCTTCGTTCATACCGTGCCCCTCCTCCACCCGCGGGGGTATCTCCAGGTCCAGGACATCTTCGTGGCCGACATGCACGAGTATCGCCAGGGCTTCCGCGGGCCCGGGAAGCTCGACGGGTCGGTGGTCAACTGGGTCAACGGCGCGCTTCTCCGCGCCATCGGGGCGCGGACGGGGTTCGACGTGCACTTCGCGCCGTTCCGCTACCGGCCGGGGTCGCGCACGTCGATCCTCTACACGACACCGCGCGAATGAGGGAGCCAGCCTTGAGTTCGACTTCACCGGGCGGCGCGATGTCAAAGTCAAGGCCTGACCCCGTGCTGCCCACCGCCGTGGTCGGGAGCTACTCGATGCCCGGCTGGCTCGAGCGGGTCAAGAACGACTACCTCCACCGGCGCATCTCGCGGCACGACCTGGAGGAGATCCACGACGCGGCCGTGAAGGCGGCGATCAAGGACCAGGAGGCGGCGGGGGTCGACATCGTCTCCGACGGGGAGCTCCGGCGCGACAACATGATCGACCACTTCACGACGCGCCTGCCCGGCGTCCAGATCGACCACGCGTCGAAGAAGTTCTACTACGACTTCTACGACTGCGCGATCCGGGGGCGCCTGCCCACGGGCTCGCTCGGGCTGGTGGAGGAGTTCCGCTTCCTCCGCCGCTTCACGGACCGCCAGACCAAGGTCTCGGTCACCGGGCCGCTCTCGCTCGTCAAGCGCATCCGCAACGAGTACTACCCGAGCGAGGAAGCGCTCGCCCTCGACCTCGCCCGGGTCATGAACGTCGAGCTGCGGGAGCTGGCGCGGGCGGGCGCGACGCACATCCAGGTCGACGAGCCGTATTACTCCGGGTTCCCCGAGGACCTGCCGTGGGCGGTACGGGCGCTCAACGCGATGGTCGAGGGAGTCGGAGGGCGCCTCTCGCTCCACGTCTGCTACGGGAACCGGTACGGCAAGCCGTCCTGGGAGGGGAGCTACCGCTATCTGTTCCCCGCGGTGCTCGAGGCACGGATCGACCAGCTCACGCTGGAATTCGCCCGGCGCGGCGAGGAGGACGTCCGGCTGTTCAAGGAGTTCGACCCGCCCTTCGCCCTCGGCCTGGGCGTGGTCGACGTGAAGAGCCACGACGTCGAGACGCCGGCGGTCGTCGCCGAGCGGATCCGCCCGGCGCTCGAGCTGGTTCCCGCGAAGAGCCTCGGCGTCAACCCGGACTGCGGCCTGATGCACCTGCCCCGCGACGTTGCGTTCGCGAAGCTCAATGCGATGGTCGAGGGCACGCGGCTCGTGCGGGCGGAGTTGGGCGCCTGAGCCCATCCCTCCGGTGAGCCCAGCGCCGGCGGCGCCCGCCCTCGCGAACCCGCTCGCCGAGGCGCTCGGCGCCGGCCGCTTCTGCTACGTCGTCGAGCTGGTCGCCTCGGCCCTCCAGCGGGAGGCGAAGCTCCTCGAGGTCGCGTCCCGCCTGGCGCGGGTGCCCGACGTCGTGGCGGGCAGCATCACGAGCTACGCCGGCGGGGCGATGGGCCACGACCCGATCCGCGTGGGCACCGCCGCGCGCGCCCGGGGGCTCACGCCGAACGTCCACGTCACGTGCGTCGGCCAGGACCGAGCAGGGCTGCGCAAGACGCTCGAGGACCTCCACGCGCTCGGGATCGGCAACGTCTTCGCGCTCACCGGAGACTGGCCGCGGGCACGACCGGGACGCCCGCCCCTCGAGGCGCCCGTGTTCGACCTCGACTCGGTCCAGCTCGTCCGGCTCATCGGCGAGCTCAGGCGCGCCGGCCGCCCCTTTCACGCCGCCGTCGCCGTCTCCCCGTTCAAGTACGTGGAGGGCGACTGCGCGTGGCAGTACCTGAAGCTCGAGAAGAAGATCGCCGCCGGCGCCGACTGCGCCATCACGCAGGTCGGATGGGACGCCGAGAAGTTCCGCGAGCTCCGGCGCTACCTCGGCGAGCGCGGCTTGCGAACGCCGCTCCTCGGCAACGTGTACGTCCTCGGCCCCCGCGCGGCCGAACGGATGGCAGGCGGCGAGCCCCCGGGGTGCTGGGTCTCGCCGGCGCTCCTCGAGGCCGTGCGCCAGGAAGCGCGCGCCAAGGACGGCGGTCTCCGGGCCCGGCTCGAGCGCGCTGCGCGCACCGTCGCCGTGCTCCGCGGCCTCGGCTACGCGGGCGCCTACCTCGGCGGCACCCACGACGCCGACCACGTCGCGTGGATCATCCGCCGCGCGCGGGAGCTCGCCCCCCGCTGGGAAGAGCTGGCGGCGGAGCTCCGGTACGGACCCGACGGCGGCTTCTACCTCTATGGCGCGGCGCCGACCCGCTTCGCGGTCCCGATGGGCGGCGCGCCGTCCCCCAGGCCGGCGCCGGCGCCGGGCACCAAGCGGCTCGCCGTTCCGACCGACGCGGAGGCGCCGTGGCGACGCGGGATCGCCCACGTGCTCGATGCTCTCGGTCGCCTCTTTCCGGTCACGCGCGACACGCCGCTCCGGCGGATCCTCGGCCGGGTCGCCGCGTGGGCGGAGCGCCGCCCGGCCGTCGTCCATGCGGTCGAGCGGGCGGAGCTGGCGGTGAAGCGACCGCTCTTCGGCTGCCAGGCATGCGGCAACTGCGTGCTCGGGCATCTCGAGTACGTGTGCCCCGAGACCTGCCCGAAGCACCTCCGGAACGGGCCGTGCGGGGGCACCTACCTCGGACACTGCGAGGTGGCCGACCAGCCGTGCGTCTGGGCCGGCGTCCACGCGCGGGCGCAGGCGGCGGGAAGGGAGAAGGACCTCTTGACGTACGTCCCGCCTCCCGACCGCGCGCTCCAGGGCACGGCCTCCTGGATCAACTACCTGCTCGATCGGGACAGCCGTCCGCGGGACAGCGCGTGAGCAGCTCTCACGGGTGATCGGCCACGCTTGGCTGGTCACCCGACCGCCCGCTCCTCCCGATCCGCGCTCGCGGCGGTCAGGGCGGCCCCGGCAGCTGCGGGACGGTCACTCGGCAACCGTCGCTGCTCTCGACGAAGCGGCCATCGACGACGTCGACGGGCCGGTAGCCTGGGGGCAGGATTCGATCACGGAGCCGCCCTGTGTCTATCGGTTTGTGCGAACCGCGCACATGCCTTGGGTTCGGAGCCGCTGGCAGTCGACGACATAGTTGCTTTCCAGGGTTCTCCGTTCTCTGTACGCTCCGAGTCGCCCTCGTCCTCGTCGAAGTGGTCCGCCGCCACGGACGAGCTCCCGCTGCGCAGGAGCCCCGAGGTGTGGCTCATCAGGTGCTTGAGCTGCATC
>JBIOVM010000019.1:0-6705 GCA_044867785.1 Candidatus Rokuibacteriota bacterium
CCTGAAGCCGGCGTTCCACGCGGGGACGCAGGCGCTCTTCACCGCGCCCCGCCGCGTCGCGTGGCATTTCCACCCGCCGCTGCTCCGCGCCCTCGGCCTCAAGCGGAAGCTCCGCCTCGGCCCCTGGTTCCGGCACGGGCTCCGGGCGCTGCGGGGACTTCGGCGGCTTCGCGGGACGCCGTACGATCCCTTCGGCTACGCCGCCATCCGCCGCGAGGAGCGCCGCCTCGTTCCCTGGTACCGCCGGCTCGTGATGGAGGGCCTCGCCGCCGGCGCCGACGCCCACGCCACCGCTATCGATCTCGCCCGCCTCCCCGACGGCATCCGCGGCTACGAAGACATCAAGCTCCGCTCCATCACCGCCGCCCGCGAGCGGGCGCAGCAGCTCGGGGTCAGACTTTGACTTCTAAACAATTCTCCAGATCAGCGGCCGCGCGAGTGAGGTGCGGGTCTTCGCCCAGGCGGTGCCCCAGCCGGCCAACTGTGACGCTGATGGTCGCTGGATCGCGCCCAAGCAACCGGGCCACGTCCTTGAGCCGATAGCCGCGACGGCGGACGAGGACGAACGCCAGAAGCGCCCGAGCTCTTGCTGCTTCATGCTTCCGGTCGGGGCCCCGGGTGACCTCGATCGTGAGTCCGAGCGCAGTCTCCAAGCGACTGAAGGCGGCTTCGACGGGCTCCTGAGGTCGCCGCGCCAGTTCCTGTCCTGACTGCCTGGTTACCTGATCGGCGAAGATGCGATCGCCCAGAATCTGCTGATCATAGGTAACGTACAGGCCCGGCTGGTGACTCTTGCCGCCCCCCTCCTCCATGAAACGCACGTACGCGGTCGGCCCGCCGAGAAGCCGGAGGACAGGCTCGGGATCGAGCAACGCGGTGGCCTGCCCGGCCAGCAGTGCCCGATGGCCGCTGAACCGATACGCGCCAGGTTCCGAGGCGAGTCCAGCTCGCACGGGGTTCAGGTGGATGTAGCGAACTAGGGTCACGAGGTACTCGTCGGAATCGCACACGATGGCGCGATACCGCCCCTGGAACACGTGGCCGGCCTTGTCGTGAACTCGGTTGAATCGCTGGCTGTACGACTGCTGCAAACCCTGCATGAACTTGGCGAGAGGCACCGCGCCGGTGCGGGCCAGCAGGTGCACGTGGTTTGGCATGCGGCAGTACGCATGGAGGGTCACGTCGTACCGCTTCCGGTACAGGGCAAGCCGTCGGAGATATGCGTGGTACTCGGTGTCATCCAGGAAGGTGGCCTGGCGCTGGTTTCCACGCGCGATGACGTGGTAGAGGAGGCCGGGCGCGAAGAGCCTGGGCCGGCGGGCCATGTCTTGTAGCAGGGGATGTGCCGGCCACATCGGGCGGCTCGAAATTGTTTAGAAGTCAAAGTCTGACCCCGGTTTGGCGGTTTGACACTGTGCGTCGAGGGCAGTAGCATGTGGGCGCGGTCAAGAGCGCCTCCTGTCCACTGGGCGGGAGGCGATTACTTTGGGGAGCCCTGCCATGATCGAGGCCATCCGCGCGCTCTACACGTCGATGCCGGAGCGTCTCGCCCGGGCCCGCCGCGAGTGGAACCGCCCGCTTACCCTCAGCGAGAAGATCCTGGTCGGGCACGTCCACGACTGGACGGCCCAGACCTGGGAGCGCGGCAAAGCGACCCTCCGCCTCCGCGTGGACCGGGTCGCCATGCAGGACGCGACCGGCCAGATGGCCCTCCTCCAGTTCATGCAGGCGGGGAAGGCGCGCGTCGCGGTGCCGTCGACCGTGCACTGCGACCACCTGATCCGCGCGCAGACGGGCGCCTCGGAGGACATGCACCGGGCCGTCACCGAGAACAACGAGGTCTACGAGTTCCTCCACTCGGCCTCGAAGAAGTACGGCATCGGGTTCTGGAAGCCGGGCTCGGGGATCATCCACCAGGTGGTCCTGGAAAACTACGCGTTTCCGGGCGGGCTCATGATCGGGGCCGACTCGCACACCCCGAACGGCGGCGGGCTCGGCATGCTCGCCATCGGCGTCGGCGGCGTGGACTGCGGCGAGGTCATGGCGGGGCTCCCGTGGGAAGTGCTCCACCCGAAGCTCATCGGCGTGCACCTGACCGGGAAGCTGGCGGGCTGGGCCTCGCCCAAGGACGTGATCACGTACCTCTGCGGGCTCCTCACGGTCAAGGGCGGCACGAACAAGATCATCGAGTACTTCGGCTCCGGGGCGGAGTCGATCAGCGCCACCGGCAAGGGCACCATCTGCAACATGGGAGCGGGGCTCGGCGCCACCACCTCCGTGTTCCCCTTCGACGACCGGATGGCGGCGTACCTCGAGGCGACCGACCGGGCCGACATCGCCCGCCTCGCCGCCAGCCATCGCGCCCTCCTGGTGCCCGACCCCGAGGTGCTACGGAACCCCAAGGACTTCTACGACGAGCTCGTCGAGATCGACCTCTCGACGCTCGAGCCGCACATCGTCGGCCCGCACTCGCCGGACCGGGACCGGCCGGTGTCGAAGCTCGCCGCCGAGGTCCAGGCGAACGCCTGGCCGGCCACGATCAAGGCCGCGCTCATCGGCTCCTGCACCAACTCGTCGTACGAGGACATGCGGCGCGCCGCCCACGTCGCCATGCAGGGCATCAAGGCGGGGCTCAAGGCGCGGACGCCCTTCCTGATCACGCCCGGCTCGGAGCGCATCCACCACACGATCAAGCGCGACGGGATCATGGCGACGTTCGAGAAGATGGGCGGCACCGTGCTCGCCAACGCGTGCGGCCCCTGCATCGGCCAGTGGAAGCGGTCCGACGTCGGCAAGGACGAGGCGAACACCATCGTGTCGTCGTTCAACCGGAACTTTCCGGGCCGGAACGACGGCAGCCAGGCGACGCTCTCCTTCCTGACGAGCCCGGAGATCGTGACCGCCCTCGCGTTCGCCGGCACCCTCGAGTTCGATCCGGTCCACGGGACGCTGACCGGGCCGGACGGCAAGCAATTCCGCTTCACGCCGCCCGAGGGCGAGGAGCTCCCGCGCGAGGGGTTCGCGCGCGGCGAGGAGGGCTACGAGGCGCCCGCCGCCGACGGCGGGGCGGTGCAGGTGATCGTGCGGCCGGACAGCGAGCGGCTCCAGCTTCTCCAGCCGTTCCCGCGCTGGGACGGCAAGGACTTCGAGCGCCTGCCGATCCTGGTCAAGACCAAGGGCAAGACCACGACGGACCACATCTCGCCGGCGGGGGCGTGGCTCCGCTTCCGCGGCCACCTCGACAAGATCAGCGACAACATGTTCCTCGGCGCGCTCAATGCCTTCACCGGGGAGACCGGGAAGGGCACCAACGTGCTGACCGGCGAGACGGGTGTGCCGTTCACCCGGATCGCGCGCGACTGGAAGGCGAAGGGCGCGAGCTGGATGGTGGTGGGCGACGAGAACTACGGCGAGGGCTCGAGCCGGGAGCACGCGGCGATGTCGCCCCGCTACCTGGGCGCGAAGGTGGTGCTGGTCAAGAGCTTCGCGCGCATCCACGAGACGAATCTGAAGAAGCAGGGGATCCTGCCGCTGACGTTCGCGGATCCCAAGGACTACGACCTGTTCGAGCAGGCGGACCGGGTGAGCGTGGTGGGCCTTCAGGCCCTCGCGCCGGGCCGGCCTGTCGAGGTCCGGATCCACAAGCCGGATGGCCGGACCGTCACGATCCAGACCCGCCACAGCCTGACCGAGGAGCACATCGGCTGGTTCCGCGCCGGGTCGGCGCTGAACGCGCTCTCGTAGGCTCGTCGGGACGCCCGACCACCGCTCGATCGGGAACCGGACGGTGCGGGCGGCGCCCGTGCCCGGAGGAGGCAGCAGCATGTCACGTCGCGTGAAGATCCCCGCCGGCGAGAAGATCTCCATCTCCCACGGCAAGCTCCAGGTCCCCGATCACCCGATCGTGCCGTTCATCGAGGGCGACGGGACGGGCCCCGACATCTGGCACGCGTCGGTGCGGGTGCTCGACGCCGCCGTCGAGCAGACGTACGGCGGCAAGCGCCGGATCGCGTGGGCCGAGGTGTACGCGGGGGAGAAGGCGCAGACCGTCTACGGCGCCGACTGCCCGCCGAACCTCCTCCCGACCGAGACGCTCGACGTCATCCGGGAGTACCTGGTCGCGATCAAGGGCCCGCTCACCACGCCGATCGGCGAGGGCTTCCGGAGCCTGAACGTCACGCTCCGCCAGGAGCTCGACCTCTACGTGTGCCTGCGCCCGGTGAAGTACTTCCGCGGCGTGCCGTCGCCGGTCAAGCGGCCGGAGGCGGTCGACATGGTGATCTTCCGGGAGAACACGGAGGACATCTACGCGGGCGTCGAGTGGCTCACGGGGACGCCGGAGAACCAGAAGGTCGTCGACTTCCTGACCCGCGACATGGGCGTGAAGAAGATCCGGTTCCCCAAGACGTCGTCGATCGGCATCAAGCCGATCTCGATCGAGGGGTCGGAGCGCCTCATCCGGGCGGCGATCCGCTACGCGGTCGAGCAGAACCGGCGGAACCTGACCCTCGCCCACAAGGGGAACATCCAGAAGTACACCGAGGGCATGTTCATGAAGTGGGGCTACGCGCTGGCCAAGCGCGAGTTCCCCGACCGCACGGTGTCCTGGGAGGAGTGCGGCGGGAAGCCGCCGGCGGGCAAGCTCCTCATCAAGGACGCGATCACCGACGCCTTGCTCCAGCAGGTGCTCACGCGGCCGGACGAGTTCGACGTGATCGCGTGCCCGAACCTGACGGGCGACCTCCTGTCGGACGCCCTCGCCGCCCAGGTGGGCGGGATCGGCATCGCGCCGGGCGGGAACATCAACTACGAGTCGGGGCACGCGCTCTTCGAGGCGACCCACGGCACCGCGCCGAAGTACACCGGCCAGGACAAGGTCAACCCGGGCTCGGTGATCCTGTCGGGCGAGATGATGCTGCGCGACATGGGCTGGACCGACGCGGCGGACCGCATCATCAAGGGTCTCGAGACCACGATCGGCCAGAAAGTGGTGACCTACGACTTCGCCCGCCTCATGGAGGGCGCTCGAGAGGTCAAGTGCTCGGAGTTCGGCAACGCGATCGTGGAGAACATGCGGAAGGGCGGCCGCTGACGTGGGAGGAAGCATGTCGAGACCGAAGGTGACGGTGGTCGGGGCCGGGAACGTCGGCGCGACCACGGCGCAGTACATCGTCGAGCGCGAGCTGGCGGACGTCGTCCTGACGGACGTCGTGGACGGCCTGCCGCAGGGCAAGGCGCTCGACCTGCTCCAGGCGGGCCCGGTCCACGGGTACGACTGCCGGGTCACGGGCGCCAACGACTACGAGCCGACGGCGGGATCCGACATCATCGTGATCACCGCGGGCCTCGCGCGGAAGCCCGGGATGAGCCGGGACGACCTCCTCATGAAGAACGCCGAGATCGTGGGCGGGGTGGTGGCCGAGACGACGCGGCGGTCGCCCACCGCGATCCTCATCGTGGTGACGAACCCCCTCGACGCCATGGCGCAGCTGGCGTTCCGCCGGTCGGGCTTCCCGAAGCAGCGCGTGATCGGCATGGCCGGCGTGCTCGACTCGGCCCGCTTCCGGACGTTCATCGCGCAGGAGCTCGACGTGTCGGTCGAGAACGTCACGGCGTTCGTCCTCGGGGGCCACGGCGACACCATGGTGCCGCTCCCGCGCTACTCGACGGTGGCCGGCATCCCGATCACCGAGCTCCTGTCGAAGGAGCGGCTCGAGGCCCTGGTGAAGCGGACGGCCAACGGCGGCGCCGAGATCGTGGGCCTGCTCAAGACGGGCAGCGCCTACTACGCGCCGGCGGCCTCGGTGGTCGACATGGTGGAGGCGATCCTCAAGGACAAGAAGAAGGTGCTGCCCTGCACGGCGTACCTCGAGGGCGAGTACGGTTTGAAGGGGCTCTTCGTCGGGGTGCCCGTGAAGCTGGGGCGGCGCGGCGTCGAGCAGATCCTGCAGATCACGCTCGCGCCCGACGAGGCCGCCGCGCTCGGCCGCTCGGCGGCCGCGGTGCGCGAGCTCACCGACAAGCTCGGGATCTAGGAGGCAGAGGGTGGCGGCATCCGGTCATCAGGCGCGATCGACGGCGGGGGGCGCCGTCGCGTCGACGCGTATTTCCGCCCGCCGGCTGCCGGCGGCGCGCGGGCGGGCCCGGATCGAGGGCCCGATCCGGTGGGACCTGTGGTGGGTGGAGCCGGCCCTGGTCGTGCTCGTGCTGGGGTCCTTCATGGTCTACTCGACCTGGGCGGCCTTCCAGAACGCGCACTACTACGCGGCGCCGTACCTCTCGCCCTTCTACTCGCCGTGCCTCTCGACGGACTGCCAGCACGTCACCCTGCCGCTCTTCGGCAAGATGCCGGCCCTCCCGATCATCGGGGTCGTGTCGCCCGCGTTCCTGATCCTGTGGGGGCCCGGGCTCTTCCGGCTCACCTGCTACTACTACCGGAAGGCCTACTACCGCTCATTCTGGGGCGCGCCGCCCGCCTGCGCGGTGACCGACGTCCGCCCGGGGTACACGGGCGAGACGCGCTTCCCGCTCATCTTCCAGAACCTCCACCGCTACATGTTCTACGTGGCGGTGCTGTTCATCGTGGTGCTGGCCTACGACGCGCTCCTGGCGTTCCGCTTCCCCGGCGGGCGGTTCGGCGTCGGGGTCGGCACGATCGTGATGTGGCTGAACGTGGTCTTCCTGGCGGGCTACACGTTCTCGTGC
>JBIOVM010000020.1:0-35400 GCA_044867785.1 Candidatus Rokuibacteriota bacterium
CACGACCGCATCCGCGCCGCCGAACGTGGGCCACGTGATGACCCGGTACTTCCCGCTCTTCTCGTTCTCCTTGAAGACCGGGTAGTTGGTCATCTGGATGTGCCGCTCCTGCATGTCGAATTCGCCGGCGATGGCGGCCAGGTTGAGGGCCTGGATGTCGGCGAAGAAGGTGAAGCGGACCTCGTCAATGTACGGGAGCTGGTTGCCGTCCGAATCCACGCCGACGAAGTACGGGTTGCGCCGGAGGGTGAAGACTTGGTCGCTCACGCGCGTCACCGGGACCCAGGCACCCATGGTCGGGCGATCCGGGTTCTCGAAGGGCGCGTTGCGCGCGGCGAAGAGCTCCGTCCACGTCTTGAAGCCCGCGGCCTGGACGAGCTTGTCGATGTCCTCTTTCTTCGCGTAGGAGGGATGGAACTTCTTGAGATAGTGGGCCGGGAGGAAGACGGCGTACGTGCGATCGCCGCCGTCCTCGTTGGCGATCGCGGTGAGGAACAAGGTGGCCGCCTGCTTGTAGGTGAAGCGCACGGTCTGCGCGTCGACCTTCTCCACGACCGCGGGCGTTCCGTCCGCGTTCCGCATCCATCCGCGGAGGGCCGGCATCAGGTCCTTGTTCAGGAGGACGTCCTTGTACCAGAACATGATGTCGTCCGCGGTGAACGGCGCCCCGTCCGACCAGCGGGCCCCGCGCCGGAGCCGGATGGTCCAGGTCTTGAAATCGGGCGAGGACTGCCAGCCGGCTGCGATCTTCGGCTCGATCTTCGCGCCGTCCGGCGAGAAGCGCGCGAGGGCGTCGTACACGACCCGGACGTAGTTGTTGAAATCGGCCGGCCCGAGGAACGCCCGGCGCCACACGCCGCCGTACTGGCCGGTCCGCTCGACGACCGGCACGACCAGCGGATCGGCGGGCACGCGCTGCTCGACCGGCGGAAGCTTGCCGGCCTTGACCATCTCGGCCAGCATCGGCGCTTCCTTGAGCTTGGGGGTCTGGGCGGCCGCCGGCGCCGTCAGGCTGACCCATGCAACCAGCGCCAGGCCGAGGGCGACGATCGTGGCTGCCGATCTCTTGCCGTAGGATGTCATGTCGGTCCTCCGTTGGACATGGTCGCGGACGTCGCGAGCAGCGTCTGACGAGCCCCGCCGAGGTCGCACGCAGTCTAGGCGGACTCCCCGGGTCGGGTCAAGGGCGCGCATCGCTCTCGCACGATGGTCAGCGGCGGGCCCGCTACGCTTGCCCCGCCGCGAGCCACGATTCCCGCGCGGCGGGCTCAAGGGGGCGGCGTCCCGCCGACCGCCCGGAGAACGGCCCCGTCCCGCCAGGCTTCGCCGGGCGGCCCGCCGTAGATGATCTCGCCCCGCTCGATGACGTAGAGCTGGTCGGCCTCGGGCGGCACGTGGTGGACGTTCGATTCCGCGAGGAGGATGGCGCGGCCCTGGCGGGCGATGGCGGCGATGCTCGATCGGATCTGCGGGACGATCGCCGGCGAGAGTCCTTCGAACGGCTCGTCGAGGAGCAGGAGCCGGGGATCCAGGGCGAGCGCCCGGGCGATCGCGAGCATCTTGCGCTCGCCCCCGGACAGGTGGGTCCCGCCGCGCGCGCGGTAGGCGAGCAGCTGCGGAAACACCTGATAGGCGAGGGCGATGCGCTCGGCGGGGGCTCGGCCGCCCGGCTGGGTCCACGTCGCGATCTCCACGTTCTCGGCGACGCTGAGGTCCCCGAAGATCCCGCCCTCCTCGGGCGCGTATCCGACGCCGCGCCGGGCGATCACGTGCGCGGGGAGCCCCGCAACGGACTCCCCGCCGAGCTCGATCCGCCCCGACGTCGGACGAAGAAAGCCCATCGCGGTCCTCAGGACCGTCGTCTTGCCCGCTCCGTTGCGCCCGACCAGGCAGACGAGGGTCCCCGGCCTCACCTCGAGCAACACGTCGCGGAGGATGTGACTCGACTGGATGAAGACGTTGATCCCCTCGAGCCGCAGCACGGGGCTAGCTCCCCGCGGGCCTGGCCGGTCTGCCGGCTCCGGGTGCGCGGTCTCCGGCCGACGGCTGAGGCGGGCGGCCGACCATCGCCGCCAGGACCTCCGCGTCGGCGCGGAGCCCGGTGGGCGTCGTGTCGGCGAGGATCCGGCCTTGCTGGAGCGCCACGATGCGGTCGGAGTAGCCGAACACGATGTCCATGTCGTGTTCGACGAGCAGGATGGCCTCGACCCCCACGCCGCGCGAGGCGCGTACCAGCATCTCCATGACGGCCGTCTTGTCTCGGGTGGAGACGCCGCTGGTGGGCTCGTCGAGGAGGATGACCCGGGGCCGGAGCGCGAAGGCGGCGGCGACGTCGAGCAGCTTCTTGTCGCCCTGGGGCAAGGTGCGGCTCGGCGCGTGGAGACGCCCGGCAAGGCCGAAGAGCTCCGCGACGTATTCGGCGTCCCGCCGCACCTCGCCGTCCGCCTGAAGGGATGCCAGGATCCGACGAGCCCGCCCCCGGCGCGACAGGACGGCGGCCTGGAGCGTCTCGAGCACGGTGAGATCGGGAAAGATCTGGACCAGCTGGAAGCTCCGCGCGAGGCCGAGCCGCGCCAGGCGAACCGGCCCGACCCCCCGGATGTCCCGGCCGTCGAAGCGCACGGTTCCGCTGGCGGGGTGCAGGAGCCCGGTCAGCACGTTCACCAGGGTCGACTTCCCCGCGCCGTTCGGGCCGATGATGGAGACGAACTGGCCGGGCTCGATGCCGAGCGTCACTCCGTCGAGCGCCCGGAAGGCGCCGTAGAAGTGCCGGACGTCCCGCGCCTCGAGGATCACCGGCGGGCCGT
Source organism: Candidatus Rokuibacteriota bacterium (assembly GCA_044867785.1). Lineage (GTDB taxonomy): Bacteria > Methylomirabilota > Methylomirabilia > Rokubacteriales > DASRDR01 > DASRDR01. The sequence continues at coordinate 2,808 of JBIOVM010000020.1, forward strand.
CCGGGCGGAGAGCGCGCGATCCACGAGGCCGGCCAGGCCCGTCGGGGCGAAGATGACGAGCGCGGCGAGGATCGCGCCGAAGACGAGCCTCCAGTAGGGGAAGACCGACATGACCGTGTCCTGGAGGTAGATGAAGACGAGCGCACCCAGGAGCGGCCCGAAGAAGCTCGCGAAGCCTCCGAGCAGCGTCATGAAGACGAGGCTGCCGGAGTGCGTCCAGTACGCGAGGGTGGGATCGACGTTGCCGGTCGGCGTGGCGAGCAGGACGCCGCCCGCCGCCGCGTAGATCGCGGAGACGACGAACGCGTGCCAGCGGTATCGCGGCACCGAGAGGCCCAGCGACCCGGCCTTGAGCGGGTTGTCGCGGACGGTCCGGAGGCAGAGCCCGAACGGGGAATGGACGATCCGCCACATGAGGGCGGCGGCGAGCACGAGGAGCGCCAGCGAGTAGTAGTAGTAGGGGCCCACGAGGTACGCCGTCTTCGACATGTCCGAGAACGGCTGGCCGAGGAGCGTCGGCCGGAGGAAGCGCATGCCCTCGTCGCCGCCGGTCAGGTGATAGAACTTCAGCACGAACGTGTAGAACAGCATGCCGAAGGCGAGGGTGAGCATGCCGAAGTAGATCTTCACGTAGCGGACGCACAGCGCCCCGACCAGCGCCGCCACCAGCGCGGCGGCGAGCATGGCCGTCAGCAGGATCACCTCGAGCGAGCGCACGGGCGTGTGCGTCGTGAGGAACGCTCCGGCATAGGCGCCGATGCCGAGGAACAGCGCGTGGCCGAAGGACACGAGCCCCGCGTACCCGAACAGGAGGTTCAAGCCGAGGAGCGCGATCCCGTAGGCCATGAAGGGCAGCATGAGCGTGACGTGATAGGTCGGCGCGAGGAGGGGGAGCGCCAACGCGAGGCCGAGCGCCAGCGCGAGGCCGACGGCGACCGAACCTCTCACGCGGTGACCGCCTTGCCGAAGAGCCCGCTCGGGCGGAGGACCAGCACGCCGATCACGATGAGGTAGATCAGAAGCATCTCGAGGGCGGGGAAGACCGCGATCGCGGCCGCGCGCAGGACCCCGACGACGAGCGCTCCCGCCAGGGCGCCGCGCATGCTGCCGAGCCCGCCGATCACGACGACGGCGAAAGCCTCCACGATGAGCTCGACCCCCATCTCGCTCATCGCGGCCGTCGACGGGATGACGAGCGCGCCGCCCAGCGTGCCGAGCACGCTGCCCAGCGTGAAGACCCGCACGTAGACGGACCGCATGTCGACGCCGAGCGCCTCGGCCATCTCGCGGTTCTCGGCCGACGCGCGCACGATCCGGCCGAAGGCGGTCCGGGTGAGCAGCCATCCGATCCCGGAGGCGATGACGACGCTGGCTCCGATGACGATGAGGTTGTAGGTGGGGACGGTGGCCCCGAGGAGTCGCACCTGCCCGTAGACGAGATAGAGCCCCGAGGTGGACGTCGGAGCCGTGCCCCACGTCATGCGGATGAGATCCTCGAGCATGAGGACGACGGCGAAGGTGAGGAGGAGCTGGAAGGCCTCGTCCCGGTCGTAGATGAAGCGCAGGAGCCCGCGCTCGACGACCACGCCGATCAGGCCCGCCACGAGGCCGCCGGCCACCAGCGGCACGATGAACAGCGCCGGGGCGCCGCCGCCGTCGACGAAGGCCTGCACGGCCGACACCCCCACGTAGGCGCCCAGCGCGTAGAAGGAGCCGCAGGCCAGGTTGAAGATCTTCTGCACGCCGAAGACCACCTGCAGCCCGGCGGCGACCAGGAACAGGATCGCGGCGTGGAACACGCCGCCGACGAGCACGTTGACGACGTGGGCGGTCATCGCCGGCGCCGCGCGCGGAGGGCCGCGCGCGGGGCGACACGAGCGGGACGGGTCACCCGCCGGCGCGTCCGGACGAACGGACTAGACCTTCCAGGAGCCGATCCAGTCGAACAGCTTCGTTCCCGGCGGCTTCATCGCCTGCTTGGTGGACACGGTTTCCACGGGATTGATCGTCACGAAGTCGTACGCGTTCTTGTGGGTGGTGATGCCCTGGTAGAAGGTGCACGTCTGGATGTGGTCCTCGCGCCACCCCCGCCGGCCGGACAGGGACTCGACCTCGATTCCTTCGAGCGCCTTGGCCACCTGAGCCTTGCTCGGCCACTGGCTCGAGGCCGCATAGGCCTTCTCCACGGCGGCCTTGTACGACTCGACGCAGAAGTAGGCGTGGTCGCACTCGTAGGGCGGGTATTCGTTGTGCTTGGCCTTGTACTCCTGGACGAACTGCTTCAGCAGCGCGCTGCCCTTCGGGTCGTCGAAGTACATCGAGTTGTAGCCGAGCAGCAGCCCCTCGGGGGTGAACTCCTTCTTGAGGGAGTCATGCACGCCGCCGGCGGTCGTGAAGACGCCCTTCATCCCCTTGAGCAGGCCCACCGCCGCCGCCTGCTTCATGAAGATGGTCGCGTCGCCGGACCAGAACGAGCACATCAGGAGATCGGGCTTCGCCTGCTGGATGGCGGCGATGTGGGAGGTGAAGTTCGTCTCGCCCAGCTTGGGGAAGAGCTCCAGGACGGGCTTCACCTCCATCCCGTAGCGCTTCAGGACCGCCTGGTACGACTGCCAGCAGTCGTGGCCGTAGGAGTAGTCGTTGTTGATGCCGGCGATCGTCTTGACGCCTTTGAAGTACTTGGCGGTCAGGATGCCGCCCACGATGGCCTCGACCTCGTTGTCCACGCTGCGGAAGGCCCACTTCGGGTTGGGCATCGTCTCCTCGACACCCTTCTGGGTCGTGCCGTCCCAGGCGAGCCACGGCGTGTCCATCTCCTCGGCGACCGCGCCCAGCGCGAGGGAGACGCCGGTCGAGATCACGCCGACCACGACGTCGACCTTCTCCTGGAGGACGAGCTTCCGGTAGCGCTCCACCGTGTCCTTCGGGTTCGTCTCCTCCTCGACCACCAGCTGGACGCGGCGCCCGAGGATCCCGCCGCCCCGGTTGACGCGCTCGGCCCACCACTCGGTGCCCCGGAGCCCGGCCTGACCGACCGGCGCCGTCACGCCGGCCCGGCTGGCGAGGACGCCGATCTTGACCGGATCGGCGGGCACCCCCGGGCGCGCCTGGGCGTGGGCCGCGCGCGCGAAGGGGAGCACGCCGCCGGCCGCCAGAGTCACGCCGGCGCCTTTCAGGAACTCGCGTCTGGTCGCTGCCATGGTGGCCTCCTCGGGGGGTGAGGGTCAGGGAACGAGCACGAATCCTTCCATCAATCGGCGCGCGGTCCGGTAGACGGTGACCGTCTGGGCGACGGGAACGCCGTCGGCGGCGCGCGCGACCGCGGCGGCCACGGGCAGGATTCCGGAAGGATGGCCGATCCTGACGTCGCCGGAAGCGTCCGCCAGCGCCGCGGCCTCCTGGGGAATCGTGCCGGGGATGCGCGCGGCGACCGCGAGGCACATCGCGCCGGTCAGGGCGAACGCGCGGTGGACCTTGCCCATCGAGACGATCCGGGCGACCAGGTCGACGGCGTGAGGCTCGACGGCTCCGCCGGACAGGACGCGGTAGCCGGTCGGCGGCGCGACGACCGCGATCTTCGGCACGGCGGCGCTGGTCCGCGCGGCGTCCTCGGGCGTTCGCGCGAGCCCCATCCGGATCGCCGCCGCCGCGCGGATCGCCTCGAGCCGCTCGGGGAGGCCGCGCCGGGCGTCCAGGTCCTCCGGGCGCTCCGCGCCCTCGAGGCCGAGGTCCTTGGCGCGCACGAAGACCATCGGGTTCGTGGCGTCGACGAGGGAGGCCGGGATGGTCCCGACGTCGGGCACGCTCAGCGTGTCGAGCGGGCGGCCGGTGGGGAGGAGCTGTCCGGTCACGGCCCCGCCCGGGTCGAGGAAGTCGAGCGCGATCCGGGCCCCGGTGCCGGGGACGCCGTCCAGCGCGAAGTCCCCGCGCACCGCCGCCGCGCCGCCTTCGACCGGGACGCGGGCGTGGATCAGCTTGCGGGTGTTGGTGTTGTGGATGCGCACCACCGTCACCGGATCCCGGGCGGGGACGAGCGCCTCGTCGATCGCGAACGGGCCGATTGCCGACGAGATGTTGCCGCAGTTCCCCCGGTAGTCGACCGAGGGCCGGCTGACCTCGACCTGGCCGAACGTGTAGTCGACGTCGGCGTCCGGGCGGCTCGGAGGCCCCACGACGGCCACCTTCGACAGGGACGAGACGCCGCCCCCGAGCCCGTCGAGCTGGCGCCCGTTCGGGTCCGGGCTGCCCAGCGCGGCGAGAAACACCGGGTCCCAGGCGGCGCGGTCCCCGGGCAAGTCGCCGTGGTGGAACACGAGCGCGCGACTGGTGCCGCCGCGAACGAAGACGGCGCGGATCCGCCGCTGCGTCACGCCGCGGATCCCGCGAGGGCGCGTGTGTGGGCCAAGCGGCCCCCGGCCAGGAGGATGGTGCGCTCCCGGTCCGTGAGGGCGCACCGGGTCACGATGCGCCGGCCCGTCGTCCGGTCCTCGACGACCAGCGTGCCCCGCCGCAAGCCGTCGGTCACGCCCGCGATCCGGAGCCGGTTCCCGGCGGCGATCGCGTCGTGGTCCGAGGGATCCAGAAGCTCCAGGGGAAGCACGCCCCAGTTGATGAGATTCGCGCGATGGATCCGCGCGAAGCTCTTCGCCAGCACCGCGCGGACGCCGAGGAACATCGGCCCGATCGCCGCCGCCTCGCGGGACGAGCCCTGGCCGTAGGTCTGCCCGGCCACGATGAACCCGTTCCCCGCGTCCTTCGCCCGGGCCACGAACTCCGGGTCGACGTTCCGGAAGGTGAACTCGGCGATCGCCGGCATGTTGGAGCGAAACACCAGCACCTGGGAGCCCGACGGCGAGATGTCGTCGGTCGACACCTTGTCGGCGAGCTTGATCAGGACGGGTCCGGCGATTTCGTCGCCGGGCGGTCGGCCGACCGGTACCTCGCGGATGTTGTCGCCCTTCACGACCGCCGCCGCGGCGCCATCCTCGGCGGGCGGCACGAGGCCCGCCGACCTGGTGGCGAAGCGAGCCGGGAAGACGGTGAGCGGCGCGTCCCCCAGGCGGCGCGGGTCCGCGATCTCGCCGCGGAGCGCGGACGCGCACGCCGTCTGCGTCGACGACAGGTAGATCTGGTCGCCCTTGACGCCGCTGCGTCCGGGGAAGTTGCGGTTGAAGGCGCGGAGACTCCGGGAGCCGGCCGCCGGGACGTGGCCGATTCCCGGGCAGGCGCCGCAGGTCGACTCGGAGACGACCGCGCCGGCGGCGATCAGGTCGGCCACGAGGCCCTCGCGTGCCATCGTCTCGAGGATCTGCTGGCTGGCGGGGAAGAGCACGAAGGACACGTTCGGGTGGACGCGATGGCCGCGCAGCACCTCCGCGACCACGGACATGTCCTCCCACGAGCCGTTGGTGCAGGAGCCGACCAGGACCTGCTCGAGCGGCGTGCCCTCCACCTCTCCGACCGGCACGACCTGATCCGGGGAGCCCGGGAGGGCGACCAGGGGCTCGATCGCTCCGAGGTCGATCTCGATGGAGTCGTCGTACACCGCTCCGGGGTCGGCGGCGAGCGGCCGCCACGCGGCGCCCCGGCCCATCCGCCCGAGGAACGTTCGCGTCACGTCGTCGGACGGGAACACCGAGGTCGTCAGCCCCAGCTCCGCGCCCATGTTGGCGATCGTCGCCCGCTGCGGCACGGTGAGGCTGGCGACGCCCGGGCCCGCGTATTCGAAGATCTTCCCGAATCCGCCGCGGACCGTGAGGCGGCGGAGGAGCTCGAGGATGACGTCCTTGGCGGCGACCCACGGCCGGAGCTGCCCGGTCAGCACGACCCGCACGACCCGCGGCAAGGGGAAGTAGTAGGCGCTGCCGCCCATGGCGCACGCGACGTCGAGGCCGCCGGCGCCGATCGCCAGCATGCCGAGCGCCCCGCAGAGGGGCGTGTGGCTGTCCGACCCGAGGAGCGTGAGGCCGGGGGCGCCGAAGGTCTCCAGGTGGACCTGATGGCAGATGCCGTTCCCCGGCTTCGAGTAGTACCCGCCGAAGCGGCGGGAGGCCGTTTGGAGGTAGCGGTGATCCTCGGTGTTTCGCGCGTCGAACTGGTACACCTGGTGGTCCGCGTAGGTGACCACGGTCGGCGCCTTGACGCGGTCGAAGCCCATCGCCTCGAACTGGAGCCACGCCATCGTCCCGTTCGTGTCCGTCAGAAGCACCTGGTCGACGCTGAGACCGATCTCCTGCCCGGGCACGGGCTCGCCCGCGACGAGGTGGTCGCTCACGAGCTTCTGGACGAGCGTCGCGGGCATCAGTCGCCGCGCCCGGCGCCCCGCACCTCTCGCCGCGCCGGCCCCACATAGTCCGCCCGCGGGCGGATGAGCCGGTTGTCCGCATACTGCTCGAGGAGGTTGGCGGTCCAGCCGGCGATCCGAGAGACGGCGATGACGGGCACGAACAGATCGACGGGGATGCCCAGCGCCTTGAACAGGGGCGCCGAGTAGAAGTCCACGTTCGGGATCAGCCCCTTCTCGCGGTTGACGGCCTCGTGGAGCTTGATGGCCGTCTCGTACCAGACCGGCTCCGGGGAGTTCCGGCATGCCTTGGCGGCCAGGCTTCGGAGGATCTTCGCGCGCGGGTCGCCGGCCTTGTAGACGCGATGTCCGAAGCCCATCAGCCGCCGCTTCTCGGCGAGCGCACGGCCAGTGAACGCGTCGGCGTTGTCGGGCTGGCCGATCTCCTCGAGCGTCCGCATCACGGCCTCGCCGGCCCCCCCGTGAAGCGGTCCCTTGAGCGCGCCGATCGCCGCCGAAACGGCCGAGTGCATGTCGGAGAGCGTCGATGCGACCACCCGGGCGGTGAACGTCGAGGCGTTCAGCTCGTGCTCGGCGTAGAGCACCAGCGATGCGTCGAACGCGCGAACCTGGACGACGCGCGGCTTCCGGCCCGAGAGCATGTAGAGGAAGTTGGCGGCGTGCGAGAGATCGGGACGCGGCGCCACGGGCCGGCGGCCGATCCGGATTCGGTGGAAGGCCGTGGTGAGGGACGACACCCGGGCGACGAGCCGCATCGCTTTCCGCAGGTTGGCCTCGCGGGAGTCATCCTCGGCGTCCGGGTCCAGGCCGCCCAGCAGGGCGACACCTGCCTGAAGGACGCGCATGGGATGCATGGTCTTCGGGAAGAGCTTGAGCACGCGGAGCGCCTCGGCGGGGAGGGGCGCGGCTTCGACGAGCTGTCTGCGGAACTCGGACAGATCTTCCGGCCGCGGGAGCTCTCCGTGCCAGAGGAGCCAGGTGACCTCCTCGAACGAGCTGCGGCGCGCGAGATCCTCGATGTCGTACCCCTGATACGCCAGGCGCCCGTTCACGCCGTCGAGGTCGCACAGCCGCGTGGTGGCGGCCACCACGCCCTCGAGACCTCGGATCAGCCCGCCTTCGGTTCCGGACATGGTGTCGCCTTTCTCGGCAGGGGGTCCGGCCGCGGATCGGTTCGGTAGGAAAAGAAGCGGACCCCGCCGCCGCGCTTCTGTGATAGCAGGGGGGGTCGGCGGGGTCAAGCCGACGGGATCAGCTGCCGACGATGCGATCGACCGTCTTTTGGATCTGCGCGAGGTCCACCGGCTTCGAGATCATCGTGAAGGGACCGATCTCGAGCGCCTTGGCCATCAGATCGGAGTCGGGGTACGCCGTGACGATCATCACCGGGAGCGCCGGTCGCAACGTGTGGATCTCTCGGAAGGTGTCCACGCCGTTCATGCCGGGCATCGAGAGGTCGAGGAGCACCAGGTCGAGATCCGTCCGCTTCACGATCTCGAGGGCATCCTCGCCGCTGCCGGCGGTGAGGACTTCCCGGGTCTTGGACGCCAGCACCGTGACCATGAGATCGCGAATGGCCTCTTCGTCGTCGACCACGAGGATGGCGGACCGGCTGGTCGCGGCGTGCTGACGGAACCACTCGTCGAGGACGGACTTGTGGAAGCGCCACTGGCGGCCCACTTTGTGGCCCGGGAGGTCCCGGCGCTCCGCCAGGCGGTAGACGGTGGAAACGGGCAGCTTGAGGTACCCGGCCACCTCGCGGATGGTCAGGATCTCGGCCGCGCCCGAGCCCCCTCGACCCTTTCGCTCCACGGGATCCATGTCCTGGCCTATCTCATGTCTATTGTGGACTATTCGCGTCTGATATCGATGGTTTCACTCGCGGCCGAAGGAGTCAAGGTATTTTCTCCGGTCTGCAAGGGTTCCGCGAGTCTTGACACGCTGCGGCACCCTGCAGTAGGTTGCGTCGCGTGGGCGCCCCCGGCAGAACTCCACACCTGGTGGTCGACCGCACCCTGGACTGCCTCGGCCTTTTCTGCCCCATGCCCATCGTGAAAACCCGCGAGGCCATGGCCCAGATGACGGCCGGCCAGGTCCTGGAAATGCTTTCGGACGACCCCGCGAGCGACCCCGACATGCGCAGCTGGGCCCGGCGGACTGGGAACGAGCTCCTTGGCGTCTCCAAGAGCGGAGCCGTCTACCACTTCCTGGTCCGGAAGACCCGGTAGGGCGGGCGGCGGGCCGCGCCGCTCAGCGGGTCTACCAGGGCTCGGGGTTTGCCCCGGTGGACCCCCGCGTTCGGGGGGCATGCGCCCCTTCCTCGAGGGGTGGGTCGGCGATCCGGCCGCCCGGCATGGCCTGGGGGAGGAAGCCCGCGAGTCCCTCCGGGCCGCTCGCGCCAAGGTGGGTCGGCTCGTCGGCGGGCGGCCCGACGGGGTGGTCTCCGTGAGCGGGGCGACCGACGCCAACGACCTCGCGATCGAGGGCGTCGCGCTGCGGGGACCGGGCCGCCACGTCGTGACGACGGCGATCGAGCATCCCTCGTTCCTCGCGCCTTGCCGGGACCTCGGCCAGGCCGGGTTCGAGATGACGGCGCTCGGGGTCGACCTAGACGGGCGTGTGTCGCCCGACGACGTGCGCCGGGCGCTCCGGTCCGACACGTGTCAGGTGAGCCGGGAGGACTGTGGACGGTGAAGCTCGTGCTCTTCGACATCGACGGCACGCTCTTGACGGCAAGTGGGGCGGGGAAGCGTGCGCTCGACCGGGCGCTCAGGGACGTCTACGGCACGGCCGGCCCGATCGAGGCCTACGACTTCCGAGGCGGGACGGACCCGCAGATCGTGCGGGATCTCCTGCGGCTGGCCGGTCTCGACGACGCGGCGATCGGCGCCAGCGAGCCGGCGCTCTACCGCCGTTACGAGGCCGTGCTCGAGGCGGAGGTGGGGGACGGCCGGGGCGTGAGCCTCTACCCAGGCGTCCGTGAGCTGGTCGAATCCCTGGTGTCCCGCGCCGACGCCGTGGTGGGCCTCCTGACCGGCAACATCGAGGCGGGGGCCCGCATCAAGCTCCTGCCGACCGGTCTCTGGCCGCACTTCCGGCTCGGCGCCTACGGATCGGACGACGGTGACCGGACGCGCCTGCCTCGCGTCGCGGCCACACGAGCCGAGGCGCTCATCGGTCGATCCTTCGGTGGCCCGGACACGGTGATCATCGGGGACACGCCGCGGGACATCGGCTGCGCCCGGGCGTTCGGCGCGACGGCGATCGCCGTGGCGACCGGCTGGCACAGCGTCGACGACCTGGTCGCTCACCGCCCCGACCACGTGTTCCCCGACCTCTCGGACCGGGAGCGGGCGCTCGCCGCGATCCTCGCCGGGTGACCGGGCGATGCTACGTCTCGTCGTCATCTGGCTGCACGTGGTCGCGGCCGCGGCCTGGATCGGCGGCCTGCTCCACACGATGCACGTGATCGCGCCGGCGGCGGCGCGGGGCGGCCGCGAGAGCCTCGAGCTGCTCGGGCGGGGTCGCGCGATGACGTGGGGCGCCCTCGCGATCCTCGTCCTGACGGGCCTCGAGAACCTGCGGACCGTCGGCCTCGCCAGCCCATGGCTGGCGGCCAAGCTGATCGCCGTGATCGCCCTCCTGGCGCTCGCGGCGCACCGGGACTTCGCCGTTCTGCCGCGGGCCACCCGGGCGGTCGCGGAGGGCGCGCCGCCGGCGGCGGCACTGTCCGGGGTGCGGGCCCTCGACCGCGTCCTGCTGCTGCTGGTCCTGGGGGCGGTGTTCCTCGCCGTCGGGGTCGCCCGCGGCCGCTAGCGCCGCCCGATCAGTCGGCGCCCTGGAAGAATCCCACCAGCTCGTTCGCGCACCCGTCGGCGGCGACGTCGAGCTTCAGGCGCAAGGGAGCGCCGCCGGAGGCGACGAGATCCTTCAGCTTGATCGTCTCGTCGCCCGGATAGCCGCGCAGGCCGCACACCGCCTGCCAGAGGATCTTGGCGTCCGACACGCGGATGAGGCGGACGCGGACGTGGTGGTGCGTGTAGATGGGATCGTCGGGCTTGGGATCGCCGCCGCCACGGAGGTTGCCGACCCCCCAGGACCGCGTGTCGAAGTCGACCACCAGCGGGGCCCTGACCACCGCCTTGATGGCGTCGACGCCGTCCTCGGCGGCCATGGCCGGCGGCCGCTTCAGGCTCGCGGGATACCCGAGCTCGACGAGGCGATTCACCACGCGCTCACGGACCCGGTCGAGCGGGGCCTCGATGCCCGTCTGCGTGAGGATGTCGATCGAGCGCTGGCTGACGTAGCCGTTGTACGTGGGCGCCGGCGCCGCATAGGTGACCGTCGCGACGTTGCTCGCGTCTTTCAGCGTGTCGCGGTCGGCCCGCTTCAGCGAGACCAGGTCGGTTTGCGTGTGCTCGACCGCGCACCCGGCGAGGAGCGCGAGCCCGGCGAACAGGACGGCGACAGGCCTCATGACCGCACCCCCATGGCACGCAGTGCCGGAAGGACTTCACGGCTGAGCGCCTCGATCGTCTTCGACTGGTCGACGGACGTCACCTGGATGGTGACGATGTCGGCGCCGACTTCGACCAGCGGCCGGTAGATCTCGACCAGGTCCGCCGGCCGCCGGGCCCAGGCGAACTTTCCGATGATCTCGCGCCGGTCCATCGCGTCGGCCCGCGCGCGGAGCACCGCCGGGTCCACCTCCTCCAGCCGCCCCTCGACCCGGAGCCCGCGCCACGCTTGCACGGCTTCCCACGCCTCGTCCTCGTCGGCGGCGAGGATCGACCAGCGCTGAGCCACCAAGGTCGGCGAAGGCCGTCCCGCCGCCCGCGCGGCGACGCGGAACGGATCGATGATCTGCTCCCGTGCTTCGGCGGGCACCTTGACGCTCAGGATCAGGCCATCGGCGATCCGCCCGGCCAGCGCCGCGGACTGCGGCCCGCCCGCCGACATCCAGATCGGCACCGAGCCCACCGGCGGGCTATAGAGGCGGGCCTTCTCGGTGCGGTAGTACGTGCCGGCGAAGTCCAGCTTCCGGCCGTCGAGCAGACCGCGCATGATCGTGATCGCCTCGACCATGCGCGCCGCGCGCTCCTTGTAGCCGGGGAAGGCGAAGCCGAGGGGCCGCTCGTTGATGCCCTCGCCCGTGCCCACGCCGAGGGCGAAGCGGCCCCCGGACAGCCGGTCGACGGTCGCCGCGGCCTGCGCGACCATCCCCGGATGGTAGTGCAAGAGCGGGCACGTCACGGCGGTCGCGATCCGGACCCGCCGGGTCCGCGCGGCGAGGGCGCCGAGCCACGTCCAGGCGAAGCCGCAGGCCGACCGGTCGTCGACCCAGGGATGGAAGTGGTCGGAGACGGTCAGGGCGTCGAAGCCCACGGATTCGGCGAGGACCGCGTGCTCCAACAGGACTTCGGGCTGGAACTGCTCGTGTCCGCAGAAGTAGGCGAACTGAGGCATCGATGTCTCCTCACACACCGAGGGTGAACGGCGCGCCGGTCTCCGCCGAGACCGCGCGAAGCTGGCCCACGAGCAGGGGGGCGAGCGGGATGCCGTCTCGCCGCCGGCGCTGCTCGGATTCCCATTCCGGCTCGCCGGCCACGTAGATGCGGTCCTGACCCTCCGCCTTGGGCGACTGCTTCAGCGCGCGCAAGAGGTCGTCCATGTCGGCCTTGAACGCGGCCAGGTCGCGGAAGCGCGCGATGTCGATGGCGCCGAAGAAGTGGCCGATGTCGGCTCGGACCGGATCGGGGTCGCGCCGCCGAGCGTCGACGAAGGTGGCCCCGGCCAGCACTCCGGCCAGGATGTCCACCATGACCGCCAGCCCGTAGCCCTTGTGGCCTCCGAGCTCTCGGGTCGCCCCGAGCGGGGTGAGGTGGCGCGTCTGGTAGGCGACGCTCGGGTCCGTCGTGGGCTGTCCCTCCCGGTCGAGGGCCCAGCCGGGCGGGATCGGCTTCCCCCATCGGAGCGCGACGGACAGCTTGCCGATCGCGACGGTGCTGGTCGCCATGTCGAGGACGAACGGGCACTCGCCGCCCGCGGGGGCCGCCACCGAGATCGGGTTGGTGCCGAGCATGGCCTGGCGCCCGTAGGTCGGCACGACGGCAGGCCCGGAGTTGGTCAGGCTGATCCCGACCATGTCCTGCGCGAGCGCCATCATCGAGTAGTTGGCGGCGGCGCCGTAGTGATTCGAGTTCCGGCAGGTCACGAACCCGACCCCGTGGACCCGGGCCTTGGCGATGGCCAGCTCCATCGCGAGCGTCGAGGTGTAATGGCCGAAGGCCTGCTGCCCGTCCACCACGGCCGTCGTCGTCTCGTCGCGGACGATCTTGGGCTCGGCGGTGGGCACGATCCAGCCGCGACGGAACCACCGGTGATACGTCGGGAGCATGCCGACCCCGTGCGAGTCGACTCCGCGGAGGTCGGTCCGGACCATGAGGTCCGCCGTGAGATCCGCGATCATCGGCGGCGTGCCCCACCGATCGAAGACGGAGACGATGAACGCCTTGAGGGCGGCGGAGGAGACGACGAGCGAGTGCTCACTCATTGAGGCGAAGACTCCTTCACTTGGACCGTGAGGCTTCGGTGGAACGGGCCGGGCGGCTCAGCCAGAACGCGCCCGCGGCGGCGAGCGCCACGCCGGCCACGGGCCAGAAGTCGGTGCGCAGGAACGGGACGAGCCCGAAGGGCGATCGCCGGTGGCGGGCCTCGAGGCGGCCATCGAGGAGGCGTTCCGACAGAGCGGTCGCCTCCTCCAGGAGCACCTCCAGGGTCGCCTTCGCCAGGGCGAGGTCGGCGCGGGCGGGATCGCCCACGTAGCCGCGGCCGCCGCCGCGGAGCGGATAATTCCGGCGGAGTCGTCGGGCCGCGGGATACCGGGCCGGGGGGAGATCGCGATACCCGGGATCGACCAGCTCCGGACGCAAGAGGAGCATCAGCGATGTCTCCCACCAGCCGGCGTGCGTGTCGCCGGCGAGCGTCTCCCGCTCGTCGGCCGTGAGCGAGCGGCCGAGGGTCGCCTCCACGCGAGGGAGGTAGCTCCCCCGGAGGAACTCCCAGGCCATGTGACCGGTGATCGAGGCCATCGCGACGCGGTGGCGACGGGAGACGATGGCGGCGGCTTCCTCCAGCGCGACCAAGTGCCCGGGGCCCGCGTGGCCGTTCGCGATCAGGACGTACCGGAAGCCGGCGCGGGCGAGCGCCCGCCCGTAGTCGACCACGGCGTCGCGCACGACGCGCTGGCGCACGCCGATCGTCCCCACGGCGTCGAACGCGAAGCTGCCGAGCGGCAGCGTGGGGCTGAGGAGCACCGTCCACCCCGGGCGGCGCGCGACGATGCGCTCCCCGACTGCCTCGGCGAAGTGGCGAGCGGCCAGGTAGTCGACGCCCACCGGCAAGTGCGGGCCGTGCTGCTCGATCGGACTGACCGGCACGATGGCGAGCGTGCGGGCGCGGTCGAGCGCGTCCAGCGCCGGGGCGGCGAGCTCCTCGAGGCGGAGGACGCTCACCCGCGGCCTCCGGCGGCCGCCGGCACGGCCTGCGTCCGGGCCAGGAAGTCCCGCTTGGCGCGCTCCAGATCCTCGATGATCATGCGACGCTCGACCAAGAGCCGGGAGGCGGCGTGCCGGTGCGTGAGCGCGAGCGCGGCGAAGCCGAGCCGCGCGCGCAAGCGGCTCAGGCCGCGCAGGTAGTGGTAGGCGGCCAGGCCGCTCAACGGGAGGGAGGCGACGAAGACGATCGCCCAGCCGGCGCCGGCCATTCGCCAGACGAGCCACGCCTCCAGCCCCCAGCAGAGCGGGAAGGCCACGATGCTCGCCAGCAGGCGGATCGTCGCGTAGTCCGTCTCCTTGCGCGCGAACGCGTGCGCGAGCCAGCGCGGGACGAGGTATGGGAGAGCGTTGACGGCCGCGCCGTACACGAAGAGGGGCAAGCCCGCCACCGCCCATCCCGAGGCGCGGACTCGGTGCGTCCGCGCGCGGGGGGCGAGCTGCGCAGAGACGGCCTGGTCGCGGACGCGGTGCTCGGCGAGGGACGCGCGATAGTGCTGGATGCGGCCCCAGATGTGGCTGACGCGCGCGGGGTCGTGCGCCCTGAAGTAGGCGACGGCTTCGGCGATGGTCCGGGAGAGGCGGAACAGGTCGATCGCCTCGGGGCGGAGCCCGCTCTCGGTGCGAAGCTGGCGAGCCAGCTCGTCGCGATAGAGATCCTCGACCGCCCGGACGACCTCGGCGGCGTCGATCCGGTCGACGTGGACGACTTGCGCCTCCATCGCGGCCTGGATCGACTCGGTGAGGGCCTGGACCGCCGCCACGGGATCCGTCCGGGCCTGGGCGGCATGGGCGGCGAGCGGCACCGGCGCTCCGAACGCGACCAGGACGCACCCGCGGAAGGACTTCCGCGCCTCGAACGACAGGCCGACCGGGATGACGGCCAAGGTCGGCCTCGCCGCGCCGCGGGCGGCGGCGCCGCCGGTCTCGTAATCGAGCGCAATCCGCGCGGCGCCCGTCCGGATGCGCTGGACTCGAGCCTCGGCGTGCGTGGTGCCTTCCGGGTAGATCGCCAGCATCTTGCCGGCCTCGAGCGCGTCCCGGCACGCGGCGAACGCGTCCGCGTTGCGGTCCGGGCGGTCCGAGCCTCCGTCACGCCGATGCACCGGGATCGCCCCGGCGCGGGTGAGGAACCCGCCCAACAGCCGATTCCGGAACAGCGACGCGGTGGCGAGATAGTGGACCTTTCTCGGCAGCACCGCCCCCACCAGCACCGAGTCGATGAGGTTGTTCGGATGGTTGACGCAGAGCAGGACCGGCCCGGCCGGAGGGACGTGAGTCACGTCCCGCACCGCGACGTCGCGGAAGAGGAACCAGATCCAGAAGCGCGCCACCAGCCGGACGGCTGCGTAGAAGCGGTCCGGGCGCTCGACGCCTGGCGGCATGGCGGGGTAAGCGTACCATGCGACTGCCGACGCGCCGGGCGCCGAGCACCTCACGGGTCGCGAGCGGGTGGATCGCGCGGAAGCTAGCGGAACAGGTCGAGGTTGGGGTCTCGGAGGAGCTCCCGCGCCGACCCGCGCCCCGTCTCGACCCGGTAGCCGCGCACGACGGCCACCGGCACCCGATCCAGCTTGCCCATCACCAGCTCGGCCGCCGCGGCGAGCTCGTCGGCGACCGCGAGGACGGTGGCCTGGAGCGTGTAGCCGTGGGCGTCCGGGACGCCCAGGAACGTCTGGAGCGGCCGGAAGCCGGCGACGCCGATCGCCACGTTCACGAGACCCTCGCGCCACGGTCGCCCGAAGGTGTCGGCGACGATCACGGCGATCTCGACGCCGAGCTGCGCGCGCACCCGGTCCACGAAGGCGCGCGCCGACGCGTCGGGATCCTCAGGCAGGAGGCTCGCCCAGCCGAGGCCGACGTTCGACTGGTCCACACCCGCGTTGGCGCAGATCTGACCGTGGCGCGTCTCGGTGATGAGGACGCCCCGGTCCATCCGGACGATGCGCCGGGACTCGCGGAGGATCAGCTCGATCAACCGAGGATCCTTCTTGTGGGACCGCCCGACCTCGAGCGCGAGCGGCGAGGGCGTCACGTCGGCGAGCTGGACGAGCCGGCCCTCGGCCTTCGAGACAGCCTTCTGGCTCAGCACGACGACATCGCCGGCCTCGAGCCGCGTGCCCTGGGCGGTCGCCGCCGCGATCGCGAGGCTCGCCAGGTCGTCGCCGGCTCGAATCTCGGGGATGCCGCCGACGCCGAAGACCGTGAACCGCGGGGCGCGGGGCGGTGGGGCGGCGGCCGGCGACACGAGGGCGGCGGCCGCTCGCGTGCCGGTCCCAGTTCGGGCCAGCGCCTGCACATCCTCGGGCCCGTCGATGTCGAGACCGGCGCCCGGCAGCTGGAGCACCACGGGCTCGATGCCCCGCGCGCGCGCAGCCGCCAGGTGATCCGCGAACGAGGGCTCCCCGAAGCGCAGCGGCACGGCGTCGGGCGGAGCCAGGCACGCCGCATTGGTCCCGAGCCCGCTCCGGGATGGGACGAAGACGGCCGCCGGCGGGGCGGCGCACGCGTCGAGGATGCGGCGAACCTCCTCCGTGGTGAGGCACGGGACGTCGCCAGGCACGGTCAAGAGGACCGCGGCGCCCCACTCCCGCGCCAGGGCGATGCCCCGCGCCACCGCGGCGGTGTGTCCCTCACCCTCGGTCTCGCGGGCGATCGTCGCGCCCCACCGTTCGGCGACCGTGGCCACCTCGGCGTCGGGGGTGATGACGACGATCCGGTCGAGGGGCGCCTCGGACAGGGCGGCGAGGACGTCCTCCAGCATCGCGCGCGCGAGCGCGGCGCGCGTCGCCGCCGGGAGCATCTCGGCCAGGCGCTGCTTCGCGGCGGTGAACTTCTTGGCCGGGACGACGGCGACCTTCACGAGGCCGCTCCGACGGCCTGGAGGACAACCCGAGCGAGTCGGCACTCGGCCGCGGCATCCGGCATCAGAGCGTCGGCCACCACCGGCCGGACGCCTTCCCGCTCGAGCAGGCCGGCGCACGACGCGTCCTTCCCGTCGATCACGAGGGCGTCGAGCCAGGGCCGGTAGGCGCGGGCGACTCCCAGCGGCGACACCTCCAGCCCGCGGGCCAGCAGCAGCTTCCCGGCGGGTCCGCTGATGGCCTGGCCGCCGACGATCGGACTCACCGCGACGACGGGGGCCGGTGTGCGCGCGAGGGCGCTCGCGATGCCGGGGACGGCGAGGATCGGCCCGATCGACGTCACCGGGTTCGAGCAGCACACCACGACGGCTTCCGCCGCTTCCAGCGCCTCGATGACACCCGGGGCGGGCCGTGCCGCGTCGGCACCCCGGTAGGCGACCTCCAGCACCGGAGGGGCGCACCGCTCCCGGACGAAGAACTCCTCGAGCCCGAGCCAGCCGGCGGGCGTTCGGATCTCGGTGCGCACCGGGTCGTCGGACATGGGCGTCACGCGGGTGGCGATGCCGAGGGACTCGGCGATCGCGCGGGTGGCGACGCTGAGCGGCGCTCCGGCCCGGATGAGGAGCGTGCGGTGCAGGTGAGTGGCCAGGTCTCGATCGCCCAGGCGAAACCACGTGTCCCGGCCGAGGCGGTCCATCGCGTCCAGGCAGTGGAAGGTGTCGCCGCGGACGCCCCAGCCACGCGCGGGATCGAGGAGCCCCGCCAGCGCGTACACGACGGAGTCGAGGTCGGGGCAGACGCGGAGCCCCCACCAGTCGAGGTCGTCCCCCGTGTTGCCGATTACGTGGAGACGCGACGGCTCGGTGACGCCGGCGAGGCCGCGGAGCAGCTTGGCGGCGCCGGTTCCTCCGGCGAGCGCGGCGATCACCGCCGCCCGCGCCGCCGCCCCTGGCCCTCCTGATCGGGCACGGGGACGGCGTATGTTCCGGGGCGGCGCCACACGTGAAGGCCCGACCCGGGCCGCCCCCGCAGGGCGGGAGGCAGGAAGGCGGCGGGCATCGGGACGAAGCCGAGGCGCACCCACACGCGGTCGAGCCCCTGCGGCCGCGCGAAGAGCGCGTCGAGAGGGAGGGCGCGGGCGGCGTCCACGAGCGGCGAGACGAGCTGGGCGGCGACCTCGAGGGGCTCGGCTCCGGGCGGGGGGTTCACCACCACGGGCCCGTGGACGAAGGCGTGATCGCCGGACCGCTCGCAGAGGACCCCTCCCACGATCCGGTCAGCCGCCTCGGCCTCCCAGGCGATCTCCTCCGGATTGGGCTCGGGCGCGAACGCCCCCGCGAACTGGAACAGGCGGCGGACCGCAGGAGCCCCGCTCTGGCAGGGTCGGTACACCACCCCCTGCCAGACGCGGGGCTCCGGGAGGCGCGAAGGCGGCCCGGCCGCCGGCGACGAGGCCGGCCGTCGCGCCGACCGCGTCATGTGCTCCGCGCTACTTCTTCGCGCCGAGGATCGCGTCCTTGAAGTCCTTGCGGGGCCGGATGCGGACGACCCGCTTGGCCGCGATCTTGATCGGCTCGCCGGTTTGCGGGTTGCGGCCCATCCGCGCCTTCCGGTTCGACAGGACCACCTTGCCGACCCCGGGAATGACGAACGCGCCGTTCTTCTTGGCTTCCTTGACGGCCAGCGCCTGGATCTCCTCCATGAGTCCGACTACCTGCTTCTTCGTCAAGCCCGTCTTGCTGGCCAGGTTGCTGACCGTTGCCGCCTTCGTCATGACTTTCGCCATTGAACCGCCTCCTCTCAGGGTGTGGTGGTGACGCCACCGCGAACTGGTGGCCGGGGAGCTTCGGGATGACAGCCATCCGCCGCCGGCCGTTCGGCCCGCCGGAGACTGCCAGGAGACTGCAACGGGGTGAAGCGGAACTGGCTCGACGCGGTGAGCCGCTGGTAGGAGCCGAACTGCTCATCGGCGTTCTCGACGGCGTCGAGCGGGCTTGCGTCGTCGTCACTGCCGTCGGCATAGAGCTTGAGGATATCGTACGTCGTGCTGCGCTGAGCGGGGATTCGACCGAGATCGCGGACCAGCCGGCGGAGTTCCCGCGGCGGCACGAGCTGACCGTGTCCGGCGCCGGCCGACGTCGAGATGCTCTCGTTGATCAGGGTCCCACCCAGGTCGTTGGCGCCGGCGGCAAGGAGCGTCTGGGCGAACTTGGGCCCCTCCTTGACCCACGAGCACTGGATGTTA
Organism: Candidatus Rokuibacteriota bacterium; assembly: GCA_044867785.1. GTDB lineage: Bacteria > Methylomirabilota > Methylomirabilia > Rokubacteriales > DASRDR01 > DASRDR01. Next base: position 21,774 of record JBIOVM010000020.1, read on the forward strand.
CGCATGGTCTCCCCGAGCATGACGCGGGCCAGCGCGTGCACCCGCACCACCTCGGCTCCCGTGGCTCCGGCCCGGACGTTCGGGACGAGATGACGACGATACATCGGCGCTTCCTGGTGGATGAGCGACAAGGGGACGAACTCCGTGAAGCCGCCCGTGTCCTTCTGGATGTCCCGCAGGAGCGCCATGTGCCGGACCCAGTGGGCGGGCGTCTCGACGTGGCCGTACATCATCGTCGAGGTGGTTCGAATGCCCAGGCGATGGGCGGTCGTCATCACCTCGATCCACTGCCGGGTCGAGATCCGACCGCGGGAGATCACGTCACGCACCTCGTCGTCGAGGATTTCCGCGGACGTGCCGGGGAGTGTGCCCAATCCCGCCCCCCGAAGCTCGGTCAGGTACTCGGCGACGGACATCCCTGACCGCGTCACGCCATAGAGGACCTCCTCCGGAGAGAAGGCGTGAATGTGGAGGTCCGGCAGCGCTTCGTGGATCGCCCGGCAGAGGTCGATGTAGAAGCGGCCGTCGAGCTTCGGCGGCAGTCCGGCCTGGATGCACACCTCGGTTGCCCCGAGGTCCTGGGCTTCGCGCGCCCGGCGGATCACCTCCTCGACCGGGAGGAGATAGCCTTCCTCCTCGCGGTGGTCCCGGCTGAAGGCGCAGAAGGTGCAATGCTTGATGCACACGTTGGTGAAGTTGATGTTCCGGTTGACGACGTAGGTGACGGTCTCTCCCGCCTGGCGGGCACGGAGCTCGTCGGCCACGGCGGCCAGGCCGGCGAGACCCGGACCCTTGGCCTCGGCGAGGGCCACGCCCTCGTCCACCGTGACGTCGCGGCCGTCGAGCGCCCTGTCCAGCGCGCGGCGGACCTGTCGTTCGAGGCGTTCCCAATAGCGGGCGAGGAAGGGCTCGGCGGACGTCGAACGGTCCTGGTTCATCGCGCAACCTCTGATGGACGGCCTGCGGCCTGCGCGGCGGCCCGCTCGGGAACCAGCCCGGCGGCGTCCACGGCCGCGCGGACACGGTCCCGGAGCGGCTCCGGCACGAAGCCGGGCCGGCGGATGTACTCCGGGTAGATGGCGAGCCGCTCGCGCAGCCGCCCCCCGGCCGCCGCGGTCGCCGTCTCGAGAGCCGCGAGATGGGGCCAGGGCGCTTCCGGGTTGATGTAGTCGATGGTGAGGGGCGAGATGCCGCCCCAGTCGTTCAGGCCCGAGGCGATCAGGGCCGGATAGGTTCCCGGCGAAAGGTTCGGCGGAGCCTGCACGTTCATCGATGGGCCGAGAAGGAGCCGGGCTACGGCGATCGTCCGGCGCAGATCCTCCAGGGACGGCTCGGGGTGGTGGGCCATCGGGATGGTCGGCTTCGCCCGGAAGTTCTGGACGATCACCTCCTGGACGTGCCCGTGACGCTCGTGGACCTCCCGGATGGCCAGCAGCGCCTCGACGCGCTCGGCTCGCGTTTCGCCGATGCCGATCAGGACGCCGGTGGTGAACGCCATGCCGACCCGGCCGGCGGCGTCGAGCGTCCGCACGCGCCTGGCCGGCCGCTTGTCGGGCGCGCGCTCGTGCGGCCCGCCCGGTCCCGCCAGCCGATCCGCCGCGGTCTCGAGCATGAGCCCGACGCTGACGTTCCAGGGGCGCAGGGCGGCGAGATCCCGCTCGGTCATGAGTCCCGGGTTGGCGTGGGGCAGGAGGCCGGTCTCGGTCGCGATGGCCCGCGAGGCGGCCGCGACGTAGTCCATCGTCGTCCGGTAGCCCCGATGGCGGAGCCATTCGCGGTGCTCCGGGAACCGCGCCTCCGGCTTGTCGCCGAGCGACAGCAGCGCCTCCTTGCAGCCCAGCCTCGCCCCTGCTTCGCAGACGGCGAGGACCTCGTCCAGCTCCATCGTCCGGGCCCCGGGCTGACCGGGGTCGCGCTTGAAGGTGCAGTAGCCGCAGTCGTCTCGGCAGAGGTTGGTGAGCGGGAGGAAGACCTTGCGCGAGTAGGTCACCGTGCGCCCCTTGCCCCGGTCGCGGAGCGCAGCCGCGGCCTCGAAGATCCCCGGCAGCTCGTGCGACGCCGCCTCGATGAGGGCGACGCCGTCTTCGCGGTGGAGCGGCCGACCGGCGGCGGCGCGCTCGAGGGCGACGGCGACGGCGGGCGACAACGCCCCCGGGGCGGTCACGATCCTGGACTCCAGCGCACGATGCGGTCGGGGACGATCTTGATGACCGGCGCCTCGGGGGGGAGGGGCAGGGCCCGGTACTGCGGATACTTGGCCTCGAGCAGGGTTCGGGCCGTCTTCCACTCGTTGCCGCCGGCCAGGAGCTCGGCGCGCCCCTGGACCATGACGAACCGGAGCCGGGCCCAGTCCTCCTCGTAGTGGTCGATGAGGAGCGCGACCCGCGGATTCGCTCTGATGTTGCGCACGCGCTTCAGCCTGGTGACCGGGCGTCGCTTGGGCTTGGCGTCGAGCGGCGAGTAGTACGCGCGTCCGTCCGTTGCGTAGCACACCGGGACCACGTGGGGGGAGCCCGTCTCGTCCACGGTTGCGAGGCGAGCGACCCGGCTCTCTGCCGCGAACGTGTCGGTCGCGGTCATCGCGCGCGGGCCGGGGCGCGGGCGAGGCGTGGCCGGATCTCCCGGGCGACGCGGCGCATGACCGCGACCATCGCCGCCGGCTCGGTCAGCATGAGGTCGAAGACGATCGTGTCGACGCCGGCCGCCGCGTAGGCTCGAAGGTCGTCGGTCACCTTGGCCGCGGGACCGGCGAGAGGTCGCTCGGCCGAGCCGGGCGGCTTGCCGCGGGCGGGCCAAAGGTCCAGTGGGCCCCGAAACGCGACCCGGATCGCGGCCGGGTCGCGGCCGGCCGCGCGGGCCAGCGAGCGGATCCGCGACAGCTTCTGCTCGAGCTCGTCCGGGGCGAGGCCGGCGGGGCCGCGCAGCCCGATGGGATGCCACGCGTCGCCCAGGATCGCCGTGCGCCGCAGCGCGGGCTCGGTGTGGCCTCCGACCCAGATCGGCGGATGCGGCTTCTGGACGGGCTTGGGGAACAGCGTGATGTCGCCGACCCGGTAGTACTTGCCCTCGAAGCGCGGCGCGTCCTCGGTCCAGAGCGTCTTCATCAGCCGGATGTACTCGTCGGTGACGGCGCCGCGCTCGGTGAACGGCGGGGCGGCGACCGCCTCGAACTCCTCGGGCCACCATCCGACGCCCACGCCGACGATGAGCCGGCCGCCGGACATCGCGTCGATGGTGGCGAGCTGCTTCGCCGTCACAACCGGGTTGCGGTACGGGACGACGAGGACGCTGATGGCGACGCGGATCCGCTTCGTGATGGCCAGCAGCCACGCGGCCAGCGGGATCGGTTCGATGAACGGCTGCTGCGCGCCGCCCGGAAACGCGCCGGAGTTGTCGTACGGGTACGGCGCCGACGAGCGCGTGGGGAGGACGATGTGATCGGAGATCGTGAGGACCGAATAGCCGAGCGAGTCGGCGGTGCGGGCCAGGCGGGACAGGACGTCGACGCGGGCGAGAGGCCCTCGACAGGGGATTTGGAAGCCGAGCTCGAGACCTCGCCGGCGATCTACTGCGCGCGCGCCCTGCTTCACAGCGACCGATCCTAAGCCCAAGTCCATCGCGCGTGCAAGGGCTGAATATCCCGACAGGTCACGCGCACCCGCATCAGAGGCGGCTCCGCGCACCCGCGCGTCCGCCGGTGTCTCGTCTCGGGGTCCGCATTCGTCAGACGACGGTCCGGAGCGACTCTTCCATGGCGTCGAGGGTCCAATCGACGTCGGCATCCGTGTGGGCGAGGGAAAGGTAGAGCTTCGTGCCCGGCAACGTGAAGATGCCCCGCCGCACGCACTCGAGCGCGAAGCGCGACGCCTTCCGGCCGTCGGCCGACCGGAGCGCGCGGTCGTCGGCGAGGTCGACGCCGCGGTCGATGAAGAACACCTGGGCGATGGGGCCGTCCCCCAGGACCTGGACGGGCACGCCGACGCGGTCGGCCCGCCGGGCGATGCCGGTTCGGAGGCGCTCTCCGAGCGCGTGGAGCCGCGGGTAGACGCCCGGGCGGCGAAGCTCGCCGAGCGCCGCCATCCCCGCCGCGCAGGCGAGCGCGTTGCCCGACAGCGTGCCCGAGAGGGCGGCGTAGTCGAGCGATCCCTTTCTGGCCGGGTCGGCGGTCGCCATGACCGCGGCGTGTCCCGCGATGGCCGCCAAGGAGAAGCCGCAGGTCATGGCCTTGCCGTAGACGGCCAGGTCGGGGACAACGCCGTAGTGCTCCTGGGCACCGCCGTACGCGAGGCGGAAGCCGGTCACGACTTCGTCGAAGATGAGGAGAGCGCCCAGGCGGCGGGTCAGGTCGCGCAGGCCCTCGAGGAAGCCGGGGCGGGGGCGTATGGATCGCTGGAGGGGCTCCACGATGATCGCGGCCAACTCGGCGCCCCGCTCGGTCGCGATGCGTTCTGCGGTCTCCAGATCGTTGAACGGCGCGACGAGCACGCTCTCGAGGGCTCCCCGGGGCACGCCGCCCACGTCGGGCCCGGGATAGGGATACGGCGCCTCCGACGGCACCCGCCAGTTGCCCACCATGGCGTAGTCGTGGAGCCCGTGCCAGCCGCCTTCGAACTTCAGGATCTTCTCGCGGCGGGTGAGGGCGCGGGCCATCCGGCAGGCGAACATGGTCGCCTCCGTCCCGGTCGAGACGAAGCGGACCTGCTCGGCGCAGGGCACCGCCTGCACGACGGTCTCGGCGAGCCGCACCGAGGGCTCGGAGAGCCAGAAGAAGGTCGAGCCGCGCGCAACCTGCTCCTGGACCGCGCGGACGATCGCCGGATGCGCGTGGCCGAGCAGGAGCGGCCCGGACCCGAGGACGTAGTCGACGTACGTGCGGCCGCGGAGGTCGACGAGCCGAGCCCCCTCGCCGTGGTCCACGACGAAGGAGAGCTCCGGCGGCAGCGAGTTCTGGCCCAGGCACGCGCCGGGCAGGACCGCGCCGGCCGTTGAGAGCAGCTGGCGGGAGCGGCCCTCCAATGCTTCGAGTTCGACGGTCATCGTGCGCTCCTTCGGTGGGGGTGTCGAGCGGTATTCCACGACACTAGCGGGCCAGCCCCGGGGCGTCAACGCCGGGGGCGTCGTGCCCACGGCGTGGGCAGGTGCCCACCAAATCGGCACGCGCTCGTCCCGGGAGCCGGACCGAATCACGCGGATTCGCGGGACCGTGACGGGGCGACGTCGCGGCATGCCGGTTGCTTGGATGGAGCGCAGTCCATGGGAAGGGCGCGCGCCAGGGTTCAGGCTCCGGCGGCGCGCGCCGCCGTGCTCGGAGCCCGATTGAACGGGAGTGGGTTGCTCGCTAGAATCGGCGCGTTCGCATCGCGCACCGGCGTGATGAGCCGGGTCCACCACCGATAGGCATTCCAACGGAGGAATTTGCATGGCTGACGACGTGAAGCCGCTGGAGACGAAGACGCCGAAGGATGTCATCCACGCGGCCAAGGAGCGGGGCGCGAAGATCGTCGATCTCCGCTTCATCGACGTGCCCGGTCTCTGGCAGCACTTCTCGATCCCCGCCCACGACCTCGACGAGGAGCTCTTCGCCGAGGGGATCGGATTCGACGGGTCGTCCATACGCGGGTTCCAGACGATCGACGAGTCGGACATGCTACTCATGCCCGACCCCACGACGGCACAGATGGACCCGTTCGCCGCGGTGCCGACCATCGTCATCGGCTGCAACGTGAAGGACCCGGTGACGATGGAGGCGTACACGCGCGACCCGCGGTACGTCGCGCAGAAGGCCGAGCTCTTCCTCAAGCAGACGGGCATCGCCGACACCGTGTACATCGGCCCGGAGCTCGAGTTCTTCATCCTCGACTCCGTCAAGTTCGACCAGGGCTACAACTTCGGCTACTACCAGCTCGACTCCGAGGCCGGCGCCTGGAACACCGGGAAGGAGGGGCTGGGGTACCGGCCCCGCTACAAGCAGGGCTACTTCCCCGTCCCGCCGATGGACCAGTTCCAGGACATCCGGTCGGACATGGTGCTGAACCTCGAGAAGGTGGGCGTGCGGGTCGAGGTGCACCACCACGAGGTGGCGACCGCCGGCCAGTCCGAGATCGACATGCGCTTCGACACGCTCACGAAGATGGCCGACAAGGTCATGTGGTACAAGTACGTCACCAAGAACACCGCCCGGAAGCACGGCAAGACCGTGACGTTCATGCCGAAGCCCCTGTTCCAGGACAACGGCTCCGGCATGCACACGCATCAGTCGCTCTGGAAGAACGGCAAGAACCTCTTCTACGAGGTGGGCGGCTACGCAGACATCTCCAAGACGTGCCTCCACTACATCGGCGGCATCCTGAAGCACGCGCCGGCGCTGCTCGCGTTCATCGCCCCGTCGACGAACTCGTACCGCCGGCTCGTGCCCGGGTACGAAGCGCCGATCAACCTCGTGTACAGCCAGCGCAACCGCTCGGCCTGCATCCGGATCCCCGTCTACTCGCGCTCCGAGAGGGCCAAGCGCATCGAGTTTCGGACTCCCGATCCGTCGTGCAACCCGTACCTCTCGTTCGCGGCCTGCGTGATGGCCGGCCTCGACGGGATCGTGAACAAGATCGACCCGGGCCAGCCGATCGACAAGGACCTCTACGAGCTGCCGCCCGAGGAGCAGAAGGCGATCAAGCAGCTGCCGGGCTCGCTGGACGTGGTCCTCGACAACCTGGAGAAGGACCACGACTTCCTGCTGAAGGGCGACGTCTTCACGCCGGACCTGATCGAGACGTGGCTCGAGTACAAGCGGAAGAACGAGGTCGACGCGATCCGGCTCCGCCCGCATCCGTACGAGTTCGCGCTCTACTACGACATCTAGATCCCGGAAGAGCACGCCGGGCCGGGACTCCGAGACCCGGCCCGGCGTTGATCGGCCCGCCGGGTGACCCGCTCGCTCGGGCCGGCCCTTCCCGACCCGCTCCTCGCTCGGCTGATGGCGCCGGCCGCCACCACGCCGTTCGACGCCGCGATCGTGCTGGCGACGATCGACGCCTACGGGTGGGCGCACCCCGCTCTGCTTTCGTACGCCGAGGTGCTGGCGCTCGACGCCGCGCGGCTCCGGCTGGCTCTCCAGGCCGGCTCTCGCTCGACGCGTCACCTCCGGGAGGCCGGCCGGGCCACTCTCGTCTTCGCCGACGCCGAGCTCTGTCTCTACGTGAAGGCCGAGGCGATCCCCCTGCCCAACGCGCGCGGCGCGGCGGATCTCGCCCGCTTCGAGCTGGTGGTGCGCGACGTGCTGGAGGACCGGGCGGAAGGGGAGGAGGCCGGGGCGCGCTTGGCGAGCGGCCTCACGATCGCGTGGCCCGGAGACACACAGGACATCGCGGGGCGCCTGGCTCGCCTCCGCTCGGCGCTCCGGGAGTGACGGGAGTGTCCGGTCAGGCGTCCTTCTTGAGCGCGACGACGTTGAATGTCTCCACGGGCTTCAGGAATCCCTTGAGGGTCAGGGTCCCGACGGGTTCGAGATCGATCCGCTCCTCCGCGGCGCCGGCCACGCGGGCCGAGACCAGGATCTGGCCGGCCTTGGCCTCGCCGCAGAGACGGGCCGCCAGGTTGGTCACCGTGCCGATGGCGCCGTAGTCCCACCGGCCCTCGAACCCGATCGCGCCGATGGTCGCGTACCCCTCGGCGATGCCGACGCCGAGCCCGAGGTCGTGGCCGCGCCGGCGCCACGCGGCGGCGAGATCGCGGACGCGGTCACGCATGGCGACGGCCATGCGGAGGGCTCGCTCGGCCGGCCGGTCCACCGGCACCGGGTCGTTGAAGAAGATCATCATGCCGTCCCCGGTGAACCGCTCGAGCGTGCCCTCGTGCTCGAGGATGAGGTGGCCCATGGCGGCGTGGTACTCGCGGAGGACCCCCATGACCTCCTCGGGCTCGGTCGTCTCGGCGAACGCGGAGAATCCGCGGAGGTCCAGGAAGACGACCGTGACCTCGCGGCGGTGGGTCCTCAGGGGATCCTCGGCGCCTCCCGCCACGATGAGCTCGGCCAGCTGCGGTGAGAAGAAGCGCTTCAGCCGGCCGAGCCGCTCGACCTCGGCCACCTTGTCGCGGACCCGTTGCTCGAGCGTCTCGCCCCACTCGACCAGCTGGTCGTGGAGGCGCTTCTTCTCCAGGCAGGCGCCGATCCGGGCGCGCAGGAGGGTCGGGTTGAACGGCTTCGGGAGATAGTCCGCGGCGCCCAGCTCGATGCACCGGATGACGCTCTCGAGCTCGTCCACGGCCGAGACCATGATCACGGGGATCGACCGGAGCCGGCCGTCGGCCTTGAGCGCCTCCAGCACCTCGTAGCCGTTCAGCTCCGGCATCATGACGTCCAGCAGGACGAGATCGAACGGCTGCGCCCGGAGGAGCTCCAGCGCCTGACGACCGTTGCGAGCCGTCGCGAGGTGCGTGTAGCCCTCGCGACGGAGACGCTGCGTCAGGGTATAGAGGTTGTCCTCGTTGTCGTCGACGACCAGGATCGCCGCGGCGTCCTGACTCATGGCGGCGCTGCCTTCGGGAGGAGCGCCTGGATCTTCTCGAGCAGCCTGGGGAAGTCGACCGGCTTGGTGTCGAAGTCGTCGCAACCCGCTGCCAGGGCGCGGGCGCGCTCGCCCTCCATCGCGTGGGCGGAGAGGGCGATGACGGGGATGGTCGCTGTCCCCACGGTGGCCTTCAGCCGCCGCGTGGCTTCCCAGCCGTCCAGGACCGGGAGGCTCAGGTCCATCAGGATGAGGGCCGGCGCCTCCGAGACGGCCATGGCGACGCCCTGCTCGCCGTCTCCCGCCACGACCACGGCGAACCCCGCCCGCGTCAGCCGGCTGCGCAGCATGTAGACGTTGTCGTCGTTGTCCTCGACGTAGAGGATCTTCGTCACGAGGCGCCCCTTGCCGGTTCCGCCCGGCGCGCGGCGACGCCGGCCAGGACGCGGCCGACCTCCTCCAGGAGCTGGTCGCGTGCCGACGCCCCCTTCTGGAGAATTCGCTCGACCTCGCCGCTCAGGCGGCGGCGATCCTCGATGCTGAGCTCCATGGCCGTGAGGACGAGGACGGGGATGCCGCGCCACTGGGGGTTCCCGCGTAAGGCGTCGAGGAAGTCGAAGCCGTTCATCTCCGGCATCATGAGGTCGAGGATGATCACGTCGGGGCGTCGCTCGGCCACCCGCTCGAGGCCCTTCCGGCCGTGCTCCGCCTGCGCCACCGACCACCCGGCGCGCTCGAGCGTCTGACGGATCACGGTTCGCGTGTCCTCCTCGTCCTCGACCACAAGCGCATGGGGTCCCGGGAGGTCGCCGCAGAGCCTCCGGAGCACGCTGGCCAGCCGCTCGCGATCGATCGGCTTGACCATGTAGTCGGTCGCGCCCAGGGCGTATCCTCGGGCCTTCTCGTCGACGATGGTCACGAGGACCACCGGGATGTCGGCCAGCGCCGGATCGCCCTTGAGCGCCGCCAGCACGGTCCACCCGTCGAGGTCCGGCATCATCACGTCCAGCGTGATCGCGACCGGGTGGGTCTCCCGAGCCCGCCGCAGCCCCTCGATGCCGTTCGCCGCGGTCATGACCGAGAACCCCTCCTTGGACAGGAAGCGGTTCATCAGATCGCGGACCGTCGGGTCGTCGTCGATCACAAGCACTGGGCACGATCTGCCTGGCGGCCCGGGGCGACGCATGGAGGCGATCGGCTGCGGCGCCGGCTCGGTCGCCGCGGACTGCGCGGGCCGGGCGTCGGCGGGGAGGCGAATGGTGAAGATCGAGCCCTGGCCGGGTGCGCTCGTGACGATGATGTCGCCGCCCATCATGCGACAGAGACGCCGGCTGATCGCCAGGCCGAGGCCGGTCCCGCCGTACCTTCGCGTCGTGGACGCGTCGGCCTGGGTGAACTCCTCGAAGAGCTTCCCCATCTGGTCAGCCGTCATGCCGATGCCCGTGTCCGAGACCGCCACGTTCACCCACTCGCGTCCGCCGTCGTCCGGTTGGCGGGTCACCGTGATCCGGATGCGACCGCGCTCGGTGAACTTGCCCGCGTTGCTGGCAAGATTCAGCAGCGCCTGGCGAAGGCGCATCGGGTCGGCCCGGATCACCCCGATGTCCGCGGGACACTCGACCTCGAGCTGATTCCCGTTCTTCGACGCGAGCGGGCGGATCGTCGCCGCCACGTCCTCGACCAGGGGGGCCAGGCTGATCGACTCGAGGGACAGCTCCAGCCGGCCAGCCTCGATCTTCGAGAGGTCCAGGATGTCGTTGATGAGGGCAAGAAGATGTCGGCCCGCGCGGAGGATGCGCTCGTGGGCTTCGATCTGGTCCGGCTGGGCCGCCGCCTGGGCGTCCTCGAGGAGCATCTCCGTCACGCCGATGATGGCGTTGAGCGGTGTCCGGAGCTCGTGGCTCATGTTGGCGAGGAACTGCGACTTGTGGCGGCTGGCGACCTCGAGCTGCCGACCCTTGTCCTCGATCTCGCCGAACAGGCGTGCGTTCTGGATGGCCAGCGCCGACTGCGTTGCGAAGGTCGTCAGGAGGTCGATGACCTCGGGGGAGAACTTGCCCGGGACCTTCCGGCTGACGACGAGGCCGCCGAGGATGCGCTCCTCGCGCAGCAGGGGGACCGCGAGAACAGCACGGTGTCCCGACCGCACGAGCAGGTCCCGCACCCGGCTCTGATAGGCGGCTTCGCCGAGGATGTCGGGAACCTGGACCGGTTGGTGGGTGACCGCCATGCGCCCGACCGCGCCCTCCCCTTTTCGAAGGGGCGCCGCCCTGAGCATATCGACGAACTCGTCCGGGTAGTTCTGCGTCGCGCGCAGCTGGAACTCCTCGCTCGGCTCGTCGTACTCGTAGATCACTCCGGCCTCGGTGCCGGAGAGCTGGGTCGCCCGCGACACGATGGTGGTGAGGACAGTTTCCAGATCCAGCGTTGAGCTGACCGCCCGCCCGACTTCGCCGAGCGCTCGCAGCTCTTCGACCGACTGCGTCAGCTCTCCGGTCCGCGTTTCCAGCTCCTTGAACAGCCGCACGTTCTCGATCGCGATGACGGCCTGGTCGGCGAAGGTCTTGAGGATCTCGATTTCCTTGGCCGTGAACGCTCGTACCTCCAGTCTCCGGATGAGGATGACGCCGATTGCGGTTCCCTTTCGCATCAGGGGGGTTGCCAGCGTCGTACGGTGTCCCATTCGTTTTGCATAGGCCGCGCCCTGTGGGAAATCGCGCTCCGATGCAGAGAGGTCGGTTACATGGACCGTGATGCCATCGACCACCGCGCGTCCCGTCACCCAGTCACGGGCGATGGGCCGAGTCTCCCCCATGGAGAAGTGCGGGATAGGCCCGCGGTTGGCGACGAGGCGAAGCTGTTCGCCCTCGACGCGGAAGATAGCGGCGTCGGGCACGTCACACAATCGCGCCGCGCTCTCCGCCACGGCGTCCAGCACAGGCTGGATGTCGGTCGGCGAGCTCGAGATGACCCGGAGGATCTCGCTGGTCGCCGTCTGCTGCTCGAGGGTCTCGGTGAGGTCGCGCGTCCGCGCCTCGACCTTCTGCTCGAGGTTCGCGTGCGACTCCTGGAGCCTGGCCGCCGTGCGATTGAACTCCTCGCCGAGCGCCTCGAGCTCGTCCCCAGTTCGGACCGCGATGCGGTGCCCGAGGTCTCCGGCGCCGATCCGCGCGGCTCCGGCCTGGAGGACCCGGATCGGAGCTGCCATCCGCCGGGCCAGGACGAGGCTCGCCAGGACCGAGAGGAGAAGACCCAGGACGAAGATGACCGCGCTCCGGAGGATCGGGGCCCTGAGCGGAGCGTAGGCGTCGGCGAGCGGCCGCTCGACGAGCACGAGCCACCCGAGCGGGGCGATGGCCGCGTGGGCCGCGAGGATCTGTCCGCCCTGGAGGCCCTCGGCGACCGTGGCGGCATCGACGCTGTCTCCGGAGCCCCCCGGCGTCGCTGACCGCTCGGCACGTGCGCCGCGCACCTGTGGAAGGGCGGAGAGGTCTCGATTCTGACGGACCAGCCTGACGTCGGGATGGGAAAACAGACGACCCTGCGAATCGACGACGTAGGCGTAGCCGCCCGTGCCCGCGTGCACCTGGGCAATCGCTTGCTGGACGGCCTTGAGGCTGATTTCGGCCGTGGTGACCTCGACGGCGTACTGCCCCACGGGGATGGCGAGCGTCAGGTAGGGCTCGACGCCGTTGCGCAGAGAGACCGGGCTCCAGTACGTCTTCCCCGACCTCGCCGCGAGAAACTTCGGCGCTTGCGAGAAGTCCTGCTCGCTCGCGACGGCATCGAGCGCCAGCCGGGACACGCGGAGCTGCTCCTTGCCCGAGACGTCGAGGTGGCCGAGCTCGCTGATCGCAGGGACGTCGCGGAGGAGGCGGAAAAAGTCCAGCTCGCGCTGGTCGGCCAGGGCCGCACCCAACCCGCCCCGGAAGGCGAGCTTCCCTTGCCCGAGCTGGGCCGCCGCGGGGTCGTCCGACGCGGCCCGTGTGGTCTCGCGCACCTGGCGCTCGACCTCCTTCATGAATCGCTCGATGTGGGCCGCCGCGGCCGCCGCCTTCGCGCGCTCTTCCCGCACGATCGCGCCCTTGGTCTCCTGATACGCGAAGTAGAGCTCGACCAAACTGGAGACCATCAGCACCCCACCGACCAGGACGAGGAGGACGACCACGTACTTCCGGACGAGCCGCCCCCGCGGCGCGGGGCTCGGCGACGGCCCGCTCATCGCCGGAAGGTGTCCGCGCGGAGCATGATCTTCCGCGGCACCGTCACGCCCAGGAGCTCGGCGGTCTTGAGATTCACGGCCAGCTCGATGCGGTCGGCACCCTCCACGGGGACGTCGGACGGCTTCGCGCCGCGGAGGATCTTCGCCACCAGCCCGGCGGCCTGGACCCCCTGCGCGTAGTAGTCAGGGCCGTAGGACACGAGCCCGCCGTGGCCGACCCAGAGGGCCGTGGTGAACACGGCGGGAGTGCGGGACTTCAGCGAGGCGTTCAGGACCGCCACCGGGATGTCGAGGGTGGCGATCTCTGGTGCGAGCAGGCCGTCGCCCGGCCTGAGCTCACCGAGAGCCTGAGCCAGCTCCGGGGCGTTCAGCACCCCACGCGACACGAGCTCCACCTTGACGCGCGGCGCGGCGTCGCGCGCTCGGACGATCAACTTGTTGGCGGTCAGATCGCCGCCGTAGTGGATCAGCCAGACGCGCCGGAGACTCGGCACCAGCGTCTTCAGGATCTCGAGGCGCTTCGCCGCCAGCTCGGTCTGGAGGCTCGAGACGCCAGTCACGTTCGCCTCCGGCTCGGCGAGGTTGGTGACGAGACCCGACGCCACGGGGTCCCCGACGAGCGTGAACACGATCGGGATGGTCCTGGTCGCGTCCTTTGCGGCCTGGGTCGGACCGTCCTGGCTGGTCACGATCAGGTCGACGCCGGCCTTCACGAGCGCGGCCGCCGCGGGCCGCGCGGCCTGAGCGTCACCCTCGGTGAACCGGATGTCGAAGCCGACGTCCCGCCCCTCCAGGAGTCCCGTCTCCCGGAGCCCGGCCTTGAGCCCCTCGACCGTCGGGTGGGTCGCCGCGAACGCCTCGTTGAGGACGCCGATGCGATACGGCCGGCGGGCCGGCTGCGCCT
>JBIOVM010000021.1:0-19284 GCA_044867785.1 Candidatus Rokuibacteriota bacterium
CCTGCACGTCGGGCTGGCCGCCCGCCGCCTGCTGGCGGAGGAGGCGGTTCAAGTCGCGCAGCATGTCCCGGAGCGCGCCCGCGCCCTCGGCGCCCAGACCCTCGAGCCCCTGTTTGAGCCGCCCGAAGAGGCTCTGGTTCATCTCCTGGCGGAGCCGCAGCATCAGCTCCTGGAACTTCCGCCACGCCTCGGGGTCGACGAACTGGTAGTCCTGAAGCCCGCGCACGGCACCGCCGAGGTCCTCCGGCAAGGCGTCCAGTGCCGCGCGGCGCTCGGCCGCGATGCGCTCGAGCTCCTGCCGGTGGGCGTCGGCCGCGGGATCGCCGGCGGCGGCCGCCTGCCGGGCACCTTCGACCCGCCGGTCGATGCCCCGGCGCTCGGTCTCGAGGACGTCCTGGAGCTGGCGGCGGAGGTCGCCGAGGACGTCGCCGAGGTCGTGACGGTCGAGCAGCGCCCGGCGCTGACCGCGGAGCCGCTCGAGGAGGTCGCGCAGCCCGGGCACCCGGTCCCCGCCCCGCGTCCGGAATCCGCGGCGAAGGAGCTCCTCGAGCGCACGACGAGGGTCGCCGTCGGCCACCAGATCGTCGGCCATCGCGGCCAGGAGATCGTCGGCGTCGAAGTCCGGGAGGGATTGCGATCCGTCCCAGCGGGAGTAGCGGATCACGCCGTCGTCCAGACCCGCGCGTCCGCGCCGAGGCGGGCCGCGCCGGCCGTCACGCCCGGTAGCGGAGACCGCCGGCCGCGCGGTCCTTGTTGAGCTTCCGGTTCAGGTGGAGCCCTTCCAGGACGAACTCCATGCCCGCGGCGACGCGGACCGGGTGACCCGTGGCGCCCAGCTCGACCAGGGCCTTCCGGATCGCCCCCGCCCGCCCGGCCTGTCGCTCGTAGCTCACGGCCGGCATCGACTCACCGACCTCGACCGTCAGGCCGGCGCCGAACGCCTCGAGGAGCTCCGCGAACGCGCCCGTCTGGAGCCGTCGATTGAAGACCGTGAGGACCGCCTTCTGGACGAGGCGCTCCAGGATCTTCACGTCGTCGACGTCCCCGGCGGCCTCGAGCTCGATCTTCCCCGCGGTGGAGGCCAGAGTCGCGGGGAGATCCGACACCCGCGGCACGGCGAGCGGCTCGCGCAGGCGCACGGCCCGACGGAGCGCGTTCGAGACCAGGTTCTCGTAGTTGGTGATCGACACGCGAACGCTGACCCCGCTCCGCTGGCTGATCTCGGAGCTGCGCCGGCAGAGGTGCGTCAGCTCGGCGACGATCTCCTGCATGTAGGGCGGCACTTCCACCTCGTAGCCGTCCGAGTCGAACCGCCGGGCCTCCTGCTGCACGATGCCCAGCTCGTCGGCCAGCGTGCGCGGGTAGTGCGTGCGCACCTGGGAGCCGAACCGGTCCTTGAGCGGCGTGATGATCCGCCCGCGGTTCGTGTAATCCTCGGGGTTCGCGGAGGCCACCACCAGGAGGTCGAGGGGGAGGCGGACCCGGTAACCCCGGATCTGGACGTCCCGCTCCTCCATGATGTTGAGGAGCCCCACCTGGATGCGCTCGGCAAGGTCGGGCAGCTCGTTCAGGACGAAGATCCCGCGGTGAGTCCGGGGCAAGAGCCCGTAGTGGATGGTCAGCTCGTCGCCGAGGTACCGCCCCTCGGCGACCTTGATCGGGTCCACCTCGCCGATCAGGTCCGCGATCGTGATGTCGGGCGTGGCGAGCTTCTCCCCGTAGCGCCGCTCGCGCGACAGCCATTCGATCGGCGCGCGATCGCCCAGCTCCGCGAGCAGCTCCCGGCCGGCTTTGCTGATGGGCTGGAGCGGGTCGTCGTTGACCTCGCTCCCGGCGAGGGCCGGCGTCGTCTCGTCGAGCAGGGCCACGAGCGCGCGCGCGAGCCGGCTCTTGGCCTGTCCGCGCTCGCCGAGGAGGATGACGTCCTGACCGGAGAGAAGCGCGTTCTCGAGCTGCGGGAGGACGGTCTCGTCGAAGCCGACGATCCCGGGGAAGATCCGCTCGCCCTGCTCGAGCTTGCGGATGAGGTTCTGCCGGATCTCCGCCTTGACGGAGCGCGGCGCGTATCCTGTCTGCCGCAGCTCGCCGACGGTGCTCGGCTTCGTCATGCCCGCCGCCTCACTATGCGGCGCACCGCGCTCGCTGTCAACGCGGCGTCACCCATGCGGCGCGCGTGCGGAGGCGCTACGGAGCGGGCACCTTCGCCCGCGAGCGATAGGGCGCCGGGACCTGATCGAGGCGGTTCGTCACGAAGATCGTGCCGTCTTCGTCGCTCCACCGGTACGCCGCTGTTCGGCCCCTCGCCGGGGCCGGCGACGCCGCCGGCTCGCCGGGCGCCGATGCGGCCGGCTCGGGAGGCGCCGACGGCGGATTCGGGATCCAGACCCACTCGTAGGGCGTGGACGATCCGTCGCCGCGGAGCTCGTAACGTCCCGTCGCATGCTCGACGACACGAGTCAGGGGCGGCTCAGGAGACGCGGCCGCCTGAACCCGCTCGGGCTGAGCGACCGCCGGCTGGTACACGTAAACGGTCGGCGCCGTGTAGATCACCGGCGAGACGTTGACGGTCGGCGGCGCGAGGTCGGCCGGGACGGTGTACTGGATACCCGGCGAATACAGGCCGATCGGGGACGCGACCCAGGTGACCACGTGGCGCGGGAAGACGACGCAGCCGCGGCGTACGCACGGGACATGGCGGCGCCCCGGGGACTGGGGAAAAGGGAATCCGCCCGGAGACCCGAAAGCGCTCTTCGGGCGGACCTCGGAAGAAACGGGCGCCTGGACCGTGACCGGATCCTGAACCGTGACCGGCATCTGACCGGTGACCGGGGGGCTCCCCACGTGACGGCGACGACCTGCGTCCGCCACATCCGGCAGCGCCAGCAGGTGAGCGCCCAGCATGGCGCACAAAGTCAAGGCCAGCGCGGCGGTCCCGCGCAACCCCGCGTCCAGTCCCGTCGAGGCGCCGCTTCGCACCTTCAGCACCCCTGGCCGTACCACCCCCAGCCGTACCATCCCCATCCATACTCCCACCGGCACTGGGGCGTGGCCAGCACATACGGCGGGGGCGGCGGTGCGGCGCCCGGTCCGGGCGGCGGCGGAGCGGGCACCACGTAGCAGCCGGCCAGCGTCACGGCGACGAGCCCGAGAAGGAGCGCGCGGCGCAGCATCATCCCGAAGTCCGCCATCGGCTAGCGGCACTCCTGAACGTTGCGGGCCGGAACCCAGACGCGCTCTTGCTGTCCTCCCGGCTTCACCACGGTCTCCCAGTGAGCCTCCACCAGGACCGTCTCGCAGCGTCGGCCGGGCCCCGGCGCTGCTCCGCCCGGTGGCGGCGCTCCCGCGGACGGGGGGACGGTCGCGGGCGGAGCAGCCGCGGGAGGAGGTGGAGGCGGCGGATACGCGGGATACGCGGGATACGCATTCGGCGACACGACGTAGCACCCACCGAGCGTCCCTGCCGAGAGTCCAAGCAGCACGACCAGCGTCCACGGGCCTGGCATTGACGGTCTCCTCCCGCGCCTCCCGGCGGCCTCGGACTCCCTCCTATTGACGCCTCGGGCCCCGGGGCCATTCCACGCGGTCGAGCCCAGCGGGGCGCAGCCGTCCCGCCGGCCGCGCCCCGCGGAGCATTGCGTCACTTCGTCGCCGGCATGCTGGTGTTCCAGATGTCCCGGTGAATCTTCCACTGTCCCCCGTCGCGCTTCCAGATGACGACGTACTTCCCGTTGTCGACGGCCTTCCCACCCTCACCGAGCAAGGTGTAGGTCCCGACTTCGTACGCGGTGTCGCCGTGTGGCTCCACCTCGACCGCGACCAGCTTGACGGTCTTGACCCCGGCGTCCATCGCCCCTTTCCAGAGCTTGGCGATCGCCTCGCGCCCTCGGGCGACATCGCCGTTCGGCGGGAAGGCCTGGCCGCCCGCCGTATAGTGCGACGCGACCGCGGTGGCGTCACCCTTGGCGAAGTCGGCCTCGAAGCGCTTGTTCGCCGCCTCGACGGCCGCCTTCGGGCTCGCGTCCTGGGCGCCGGCCGGCCCGGCCGCCAGCACGGCTCCGAGCGCGATCACGAGCGTGAGAAGCCGGGGATCTCTCGCCTGACGTCGCATGGCTGTACCTCCGGGCGCAGTCACGCCCATCGCCCCTGGCGGTAGCAGACCGGCGACCATCGTCGACCGGTCGATCTCGACACTCCTCCCGCGAGCGGCCGGCGTCAAGCGCCCCGGCCGTCCGTCCTTCCCGGGCGCGGCGCGCTGGTGCTACACTCCCGCTCGTCGAGACACCCGACGCCCGGTCACATCGCGGCCAACCGGCAGGAGGTGCCCCCGTGAACACTCGCCTGGCCCGTGTCCTCGTCGCCTCGCTCGTCCTCGTGTGGACCGGCCTCGCCTCTGCCCAGGGCCCTCCCGGCAAGGACATCCACTTCACCTACATCGAGGGGCAGGTCGTGACGACGATCGACCCCGCGAAGCACACGGACGAGAGCTCCCATCACGCGATCATCAACATGTACGATCCCCTGCTCTACCCGAAGGTCGCGGAGGGATCGATGGAGCCGGGGCCGCACGTCGCCGAGTCCTGGCGAGTGACGGACGGCGCCAAGACCTACACCTTCCAGATCCGGAAGGGGATCCGCTTCCACGACGGCAAGGAGCTGACCGCCGACGACGTGGTCTTCTCCTTCAGGCGCATGGTCGCCCTGAAGAAAGGCTTCTCGTGGCTCTGGAACGACGTCCTGACCGCCGAGCAGGTGCGGGCGGTCGGGCCGCAGACGGTGGTGTTCACGCTGAACCAGCCGTACGCGCCGTTCCTCTCCACGCTCACCCAGCTGTTCATCGTCAATCGTGATCAGGTCCTCGCCAACAAGAAGCCCGGCACCTACGGCGACGCGGGAGACTACGGGGAAGCGTACCTCGGCGACAACGTGGCGGGGTCGGGCCCGTACACCAAGGAGTCGTGGGACCGGCAGACCACGCTGGTCATGAAAGCGTTCCCGGGCTACTGGCGGGGCTGGAAGCCCAACCAGATCACGCGCGTGACCTACCGGACCGTCCAGGAGGAGGCGACGATGCGGACGCTTCTCCTGGGTGGGCAGGCCGACATGATCGACCAGTGGCGGACTCCCGCCACCTTCGAGCAGCTCAAGAAGACCCCGGGCATCGTGGTCGACGAGACGCCCAGCGCGCAGCTCTACCACATCGAGCTCAACACCCAGCGGGCGCCGCTCTCGGACATCCGCGTCCGGAAGGCGCTCGCGTTCGCCTTCGACTACAAGACGGCCATCGACCAGATCTTCAAGGGCGCGGTCCCCGCCAAGGGCCCCCTGCCGAACCGCGTCTACGGGCACAGCGAGAAGGTCCAGGCCTACGCGCAGAACGTCGAGCAGGCCAAGAAAGAGCTGGCGGATGCCGGCATCAAGCCTGCCCAGCTGACGTTCGACTACTGGTTCCCGACGGGGAACGAGATCGGGCGACAGATCGGCCTCCTGTTCCAGGCGAACCTCGCCGCGATCGGGATCAAGCTGAACCTGAAGGAGACGCCGTGGGCCCAGATGGTGCAGGCATCGGCCAACGCCGAGACCAACCCGGACGTGGCGTCGATCTTCGACACGCTCAAGTACCCGCACCCCGACAGCCACACCTACGGCATGTACCACCCCAGCGCGTGGGGCAGCTATCGGACCATCAGCCGCTACAAGAACGACGAGGTCACCAAGGTGCTGGAGCAGGCCCGCGCGACCGTCGACCGCGACGCTCAGCTCGGACTCTACAAGCGAAGCCAGGAGCTGGTCGTCCAGGATTATCCGAGCATCTACGTGGCGAATCCCCTCCACCGCATCGCGTTCCGCGACTACGTCAAGGGCTACCGGTACGTCGGGCTCCTCGGCTACGACGTCGCCTTCTACGACTTCACGATCGACAAGAAGTAGCGACCCCCGCGCGGGGGCGGCCCCGGCCGCCGCCCCCGCGCCCCCATGCGCGAGTTCCTCCTCCGCCGGTTGCTCCAGGTCGTCCCGACCGTCCTCGGCCTCCTCGTCCTGATCTTCGTGGTGTCCCGGGTGATGCCCGGCGATCCCGTGCGGCTCGCCCTCGGCCCGGAGGCCACGCGGCAGCAGATCACGGCCTACGAGGAGAAGCTCGGGCTCGACCGACCGCTGCCCAGCCAGTTCTGGCACTACGTGGCCGGGCTCCTCCGCGGGGACCTCGGCGAGTCGATCCGGACGTACCGCGACGTCCGGCTCGACATCCGCGACTTCCTGCCGGCGACCGTCGAGCTGGTGACCGTCGCCCTCGTGATCGCGGTATGCCTCGGCGTTCCCTTCGGGATCGTCGCGGCGATGTACCCGAACACGTGGATCGACAACCTGAGCCGGCTCGTCGCGGTGCCCGGCGTCGCCCTGCCGCGCTTCTGGGTCGGCATCCTGCTGCAGGTCGGGCTCGCATACCAGCTCGGGCTCTTTCCCATCGTCGGCCGGGCCGTTCGGGCGCCCCAGACGATCACCGGGCTCTACCTGCTCGACGCGACGCTCACCGGAGACGGCGGCGCGCTCCTCGACGCCGTTCGCCACCTCGCCCTCCCGGCGCTGACGCTCGCCCTGCCCACCCTCGCCCAGGTGGCGCGCCTCACGCGCGCGGCGATGATCGACGTTCTCAAGCGGCCGTTCATGCTCGTGCACGCCGCCTACGGCGTCCCGCCGCGCCGGCTGGTGTGGCGCTTCGGGCTGCGGAACGGGCTCACGTCGGTCCTGACCCTGGTGGGAATGACCTACGGCGCCCTCATCGAGAACGCCTTCCTGGTCGAAGTGGTCTTCTCGTGGCCGGGCCTGTCCGCCTACGGCGCGGCCGCCGTGCTCGCCAAGGACTTCAACGCGGTCGTCGGCGTGACGCTCGTCGTGGGGCTCTCCTTCGTGCTGGCCAACGTCCTGGTCGATCTCCTGTACGGCTATGTCGACCCCCGCATCCGTCACAACTGAGCTTCCCGGGGTCGTCGCCGGGGACCGGCCGCGGCGGCCCGCCCGCTGGGTGCGCCGTCTGCTTCGCAATCCCTTGTCGATGGCGGGCACGACGATCGTCGCGCTCCTGGTGGGGTGCGCCCTCGCGCCCGGGCTCCTCGCGCCCTTCCCCGAGGATGCCGGCCCCAGCGTCCACTTCGACCGGGCCGCTCAGCCGCCGGGGCCCGTGCACTGGTTCGGGACGGACGAGGTGGGCCGCGACATCTTCAGCCGCACGGTGTTCGGGGCGCGCGTATCGCTGGCACTCGTGGTGGCGGTGCTCGGGATCGCGGTCGGCGTCGGCGTCCCGCTCGGCCTCGTCGCCGGCTACTGGCACGGCTGCTGGCCCAGCACCCTGCTCATGCGGGTAACCGACGTGTTCCTCGCGGTGCCGCCGCTCGCCCTGGCGCTCGCGGTCACCGCCGCCTTCCGGCCGGACCTCGGGAGCGCCATGCTGGCCATCTCGTTCACGTGGTGGCCCTGGTTCACCCGGCTCGTCTACGGCGAGGTCCTGGCGCGCCGCGAGGAGCCCTACGTCGAGGCCGCTCGCGCACTCGGCCAGCGCGACCGCGTGATCCTGTTCCGCGAGATCCTGCCGAACGTGATCTCCCCGGTGGTGGTCAAGGCCACGCTCGACGTGTCCTTCGTGATCCTGCTCGGCTCCAGCCTCGCGTTCCTCGGCGTCGGGGCCCAGGAACCCACGCCGGACTGGGGCGCGATGGTCGCCCGGGGGCGCACGTTCCTGCCGGGCCACTGGTGGATGTCCACCATGCCGGGGCTCGCCATCTTCGTGGCCGTCATGGGGTTCAACCTGCTCGGGGACGCGCTCCGCGACGCCCTCGACGTCTGGGAGCGCTGAGCGCCCTTCTGACCTGCGAGCCCGGTCGGGTGATCAGCCGTTGATCTCGTCGATGTACTCGTCGTCCTCCCATCGACGCTCCAGGGCGTCGTCGAGGCGCGTCAGCAGATCTTCGAGCGACTCACCCGGTCGTCTCATCAGCGCCGCCAACATCTGGTCTCCGTCCGCGGCCGTCGCTGCGCTCGATACCGGACCGATCCGGCCGATCGTGATGTCACCTTGGCCGCGCGTGAGGTGTTCCAGGTTCTTCCAGCGGGGTGCCGCCTTCTTCGCCACCCTCCTAAACCCTTCCTCGCCCGGCCGGGCGCCGGCGGGAGCCGCGTCAACGGCCCCCGGCCATTCTCGGCTACTTCCGATCGAGCCAGACGTTCCAGAACCGCATGTACGGACCCGGCTGGTATCCCTGGACGTCGGCGCGCCGCCCGTCCATCCGGAAGTAGTCGCCGAGCCTGATGCGCGCGGCGTCCTCGTAGAAGAGGGTCTGGACCTTCTCCCACAGGGCGAGGCGCTTCTTTGTGTCCGACTCTCGCGCCATCCCCTGGAGGAGCCCGTCCTTCTCGGGGGTGCACCACCAGCCCGGCCACTCGCACAGGACCTGCACGGACGTGCTCGGCTCGGCGTCGAAGACGACGGCCGTGCTGAAGATGTCCCACAGCTCGGCCTTGTTGCGCCGCTGGACCACGGTCGCCCAGTCGGAGACTTGGAGGTCGATCTTCAAACCGACGTCCTCGAGCTGGCTCTTGACCACCAGCGCCGGCTTGTAGTGGTGCTCGTACTCGGTGGTGACCATCCACCTGACGGTCTGGCCCTGATAACCGGCCTCCTGGAGGAGCCGGCGGGCCTTCGCCGGATCCCGCTGGTTGTAGAGGCGCGCGCCGGCCTTCGAGTGCCAGGCCTGCTCCACGAAGAAGAGGCCCGGGTCCACTCGGAAGAAGTCCCGATGGCCCATGGCGACCAGCATCGCGGGCTCCACGTTGACGGCGGCTTGGATCGCCTGGCGGATGCGGCGGTCGGTCAAGAGGCCCTGCTTCAGGTTCAGGACGAGCACCGCCCAGCCGTACGGCTTGACGACGATCGGCGTGACGCCGGCGCCGGTCCGCAGACCCTCGTAGTGGTCCGGCCGCAGCTGCTGCGCGAAGCTGTACTCCCCCGTCGTGAGCCCCGCAAAGCGCGTGGCCTCCTCGGGCACCGGCAGGAACAGGAGCTCGTCCAGGTAGGCAGTCCGCTGGCCGGCGAGCCCGCTGGGCGCCTCCGACCGGGCCGCATAGCCGTCGAAGCGCACCAGCCTGATGTGCCGATCGGGCCGATGCTCGGTCAGCCGGAACGGCCCGGTCCCCACGAACTCCCGAAGCGGCCCGTCGCCGGCCGCGTCGATGACCTCCTTGGGATAGATCGCCGCGAACGGGCCGATCGCGCCGAGCGCCGTCGGCAGGATGACCGACGGCTCCCGCAGGCGGATCTCCACGGTCGACGGGCCCCGGGCTTCCACGGCCTCGACGGTCTTGAAGACCGTCTTGCCGGTCGACGACACGGCGCCCCAGCGCCGGAGCGAGGCGACGACGTCGGCGGCCCCCAGCTCCTTCCCGTTGTGGAAGCGGACGCCCTTCCGGAGCTGGATGACGTAGCGCTTTCCGCCGTCCTGCACCTCGTGGCCCTCGGCCAGGTGCGGGACCGTCTCGAAGCGCCCGTCGAGCGTGTAGAGGGTCTCGAACATCTGCGCGCCGATCTCCCGCGAGATGGTCGCCGTGGTCATGTGAGGATCGAGCGAGGGCGGCTCCCCGATCATGGCGATGCGGAGGACACCGCCCCGCTTCGGGCTGCCGGCGGGCGATCCCTGGGCGTCGGCCGTTCCGGGATCGACCCACCCGCCCGTGACGAAGAGAAGAAGAGCGAGCGTGAGGCAAGTGCTCCGGGCATGCACGAGACACTGGGCCATGGAATCCTCCCTGCCCGGTTGCCCGGGGAGCTCGGTCGGCTGGTCGGCCGTGCGTGAGGCGGCAGCCGCGATCCCATGACATTCTTACTCGGGGACCGCCCGGCGCGCCAGCGGGCCGGGTGGCCAGTGCGAAAGGGGGAGCCATGAAGCCGAGGATCACGATGCTGACGCTCGGGGTCGACGATCTGGAGCGCGCGCTTGCCTTCTACCGAGATGGCCTCGGATTGGCGACCCCGGGCATCATCGGCCGCGAATTCGAGCATGGGGCCGCCGCGTTCTTCGATCTCGAGTGGGGCGTGAAGCTGGCCATCTTCGCGCGGGACGACCTCGCGCACGACGCCGGCATCCGCAAGACGCCGCGGAGCGCCACCGAGTTCTCCATCGGCCACAACGTCCGCAGCGAGCAGGAGGTCGACCTCGTGCTGGCGCAGGCGGCGCGCGCCGGCGCCACTGTCGTCAAGCCGGCCAGGAAAACGTTCTGGGGCGGCTACGCCGGCTACTTCGCGGATCCCGACGGCCACCTCTGGGAGGTCGCTTTCAATCCAGCAATTCTTCCCGAGGACTGAATGCCGCGTCGGATCAGGTTCGCGTCCCGCGCCGGCGCGCGTCATGGACCGCCCACTGGCGTGCTGCGTCGAGGTTGGCTATAACTTGGCGGAGGAGCGCGAGGGATGATCCGGCCAGGCGACCGCTACCGCGTGGGTGTCGACATCGGCGGGACGTTCACCGACTTCGTCCTGGTCGACGGGGAGACCGGGCGCGTGCGCCTCTACAAGTGCCTCACGACGCCCAAGGACCCGTCGGCAGGCGCCCTCGAGGGGCTCGACGAGCTCCTCCGCGCGGCCGACCTCCGCTTCGCCGACCTGGGCGCCGTGGTCCACGGGACCACGCTCGTCACCAACGCCATCATCGAGCGGAACGGCAGCGCCTTGGGTCTCCTGACGACCCGTGGGTTCCGGGACATCCTCGAGATGGGAACCGAGCAGCGCTACGACATCTACGACCTCTTCCTGCGCTTCCCGGATCCGCTCGTGCCGCGCGCCTGGCGTCGCGAGGTCGACGAGCGCATGGACCGCGACGGGCGCGTGGTCACGCCGATCGATCTCGCGCAGGCGCGGCGGGAGATCGCCGAGCTGGTCGAGGCCGGGATCGAGGCGCTCGCCGTATGCTTTCTCCACGCCTACCGCAACCCGGCCCACGAGCGCCTCGTGGCCGACATGGTCCGGCGCGAGTTCCCGGCCCTGGCCGTGTCGCTCTCCTCCGAGGTGGTGCCGGAGCTCCGCGAGTACGAGCGCACCGCGACGACGGCGGCCAACGCCTACGTCCAGCCGCTCATGGCCCGGTACCTCGCCAAGCTCGAGGCGGCCCTCGACGAGCGCGGCTTCGCCGGACGGTTCTACCTCATCCAGTCCTCCGGCGGCATGACGACGCCCGCCACCGCGCGCCGGTTCCCGATCCGCCTCCTCGAGTCCGGGCCGGCCGGCGGGGCGCTGGTGACCGCCTTCTTCGGACGCCAGGTGGGCCAGGACGACGTGATCGCCTTCGACAGGGGCGGCACGACCGCGAAGGCGTGCCTCGTCCAGGGCGGGCGGCCGGACGTCGCGCCGGCGATGGAGGCCGCGCGCGTCCACCGCTTCAAGCGTGGCAGCGGGCTCCCGGTCAAGGCGCCGGTCATCGACATGATCGAGATCGGGGCGGGCGGCGGGTCGATCGCCCACGTCGACGCGCTCGGCCTCCTCAAGGTCGGCCCGCGGAGCGCGGGCGCCGACCCGGGGCCCGCCTGCTACGGCCTCGGCGGGAAGGAGCCGACCGTCACCGACGCGAATCTCGTGCTCGGCTATCTCGACGCCGCGTTCTTCCTCGGCGGGCGCATGCGCCTCGAGCGCGCGCCCGCCGAGACCGCGGTCGCCGCGCTCGCCGGGCGGCTCGGCCTCGATTCGGTCGCCACCGCATGGGGCGTCTACGAGATCGTCTGCGAGAACATGGCGGCCGCCGCGCGCGTCCACATCGTCGAGAAGGGCCGCGACCCGCGCCGCTACGCGCTGGTGGCCTTCGGCGGCGCGGGGCCGGCGCACGCGGCGCACGTGGCCCGGATCCTCGGGATCGGCGAGGTCATCGTGCCGCCGGCGTCGGGCGCCGCGGCGGCGCTCGGGTTCCTGGTCGCGCCGATCAGCTTCGAGTTCGTCACCTCCCTGCCCGGCGTCTTGACCGAGCTCGACCTCGGCGCCGTGAACCGTCTGCTCCGCGACCTCGAGGCCCGGGGCCGGGCGCTCCTCACGGAGGCCGGCGTGCCGGCCTCCGACGTCACGGTCACGCGGCGGGCCGAGATGCGCCTCCTCGGCCAGGTCCACGACATCGCGGTGCCGCTGCCCGCGGGTCCGCTCCGGCCGGAGGACCTCCCCGCCATCGAGGCTGCCTTCGTCCAGGAGTACGCGCGCCTCTACACGCACGTCTACACCGGCACCGTCATCCAGGCGATCAACTGGCGCGTCCTCACGAGCGGGCCGGCGCCGACGGTCGACGTCGCCGGCCAGGACGGGATCCCGACGGCCCGGACGGCGCGCAAGGGGGACCGCCCCGCCTACTTTCCCGAGGTGGGCGGCTTCGTCTCCACGCCCGTGTACGACCGCTACGCCCTCCGGCCGGGCGATGCGCTCACCGGCCCCGCCATCGTCGAGGAGCGCGAGTCGACCACGGTAGTGCCGCCGGGGGACCGGCTCGAGGTCGACGCGCGCGGCAACCTCCGGATCCGGGTGACGCGCACCACGTCGCTCGAGCCCGTCGTCCCGGCCGGCCTCGAGCTCACCCGCGCCATCGCCCGCATCGAGGCCGACCCGGTGGGGCTCGAGATCATGTGGAGCCGGCTCATCAACATCGTCGAGGAGTGCTGGCTGACCGTCTGGCGGACCGCGTTCTCCCTGATCATCGGCGAGGCGCAGGACTTCGCCTGCGAGCTCCTCGATCCTCTCGGCAACTCCCTCGCCCACTCGCCGCGCGCGATGCCGGTCTTCAACCTCACCCTGCCCCGCGCCGTCCGGGCGATCCTGGAGCGGTTCCCGGCCGAGACGCTCGCCCCCGGCGACATCCTGATCACGAACGACCCGTGGATCTGTGCCGGCCACCTCTTCGACGTCGCCATCGTGACGCCGGTGTTCCGCGGCGGCCGCGTCGTCGCCATCCTCGGGACCATCGGCCACGTGACGGACATCGGCGGCACCCGCGACAGCCTGAGCGCCCGCGAGATCTACGAGGAAGGCTTCCAGATCCCGCCGATGAAGCTCTACCGCGCGGGAGAGCCCAACGAGGACCTCTTCCGGCTGCTCGCCGAGAACGTCCGGAAGAGCGAGCAGGTGCTCGGGGATCTCCACGCCCTGATCTCGGCGAACGCGACGGGCGCCCAGCGCCTCGTGGCCTTCATGGAGGAGTACGGGCTGGACGACCTCGCGCCGCTCGCCACGGTGATCCAGAATCGGTCCGAGCGCGCAATCCGGGAGTCGATCACGCGAGTGCCGGACGGCACCTACCGGAGCGAGATCTGGAACGACGGGCTGGGCACGCCGCTCCGCTACGCGATCACGGTCACGGTGCAGGGCGACGAGATCGACGTCGACTTTCCGGACGCGCCGCCGCAGCAGCCGCGCGGCGGCTCGAACTGCACGTACAACTACACGGCCGCCCATACCGTGTATCCGCTGAAGTGCATCCTCTCGCCGGGAGTGCCGAGCAACGCCGGATGCTACCGGCCCTTCCGCGTGACGGCCCCCGAGGGCAGCATCCTCAATTGCACGAAGCCCGCCTCGGTCAACGTGCGGACCCGCACCGGCTGGTACATCGCGCCGAACCTGTTCATGGCCCTGGCGCGCGCGGTGCCGGACCAGGTTCAGGCCTTCACGGGTCTTCCCGCCTCGATCACGCTCTACGGCCAGGGCCCGGACGGCCGCTTCTACAGCGACCATCTGTTCCAGGGCGGCGGTCAGGGGGCGTCCGCCCAGGGCGACGGGAAGTCCGCCCTGCTCTGGCCGACGAGCGCCGCCAACACGTCCGTCGAGCTCTTCGAGACGCGGACACCGGCGCTGGTCCTCGAAAAGCGCTACATCCCGGACAGCGGCGGCCCCGGCCGCCACCGCGGCGGGCTCGGCCAGGTGGTCCGCATCCGGAAGCTCACCGATGACGGCCGACCGGTGTACGCCGGCCTCTTCCCCGACGGCGTGCTGACGCGGACGGCAGGCCTGTTCGGCGGCCAGCCCGGGGGCGTCGTGCGAGGCGTGCTCCTCGACGAGGCCGGTGCTGTCGTGAAGGACTACGGGGTGGGTAGTCTCGTCCCCCTCGAGCGGCCCGACCAGATCCTGGAGCTCAGGCTGGCCGGCGGAGCCGGCTACGGCGACCCGCGAGAGCGGCCGTTAGATCTGCTCCAGGTGGACCTCGATCACGGCTACGTCACCCCGCGAGGCGTCACCGAGGACTACGGAAGGTCCGTCACGACCGACGGGCGCGTCGTCTGACGCGGCCGCTCGCCTTTCGTCGTCACGGCGAGAATCGCGCCCGAGAGATCAACGGCGGAAGATGCGCGCCAGGATCGCCGGCTCGAGGCATTGGCGGAGGGCGAGGTTGCGGCAGCGAACGGCCAGGTCGTCGCGCGACAGCTCACGAAACTCCAGCGGGCCGCCGTTGGCGACGTTCCGGTAGACATAGACGGCCTCGGTCGCCTCGGGCGGCACCTCGATCGCCCGCGCCAGGCGCTCCCAGGTCTCGGCCTTTTCCCAGCGCGGGTCGAGTCCCACGAGGAAGGAGCGGAGGTCCTGGCCGGCCGGCCGCACGGCGGCCATCGCCGCCGCCACGAGCTCCCGCAGGTCGGCGTCGCGCTCGAGCGCCGCGAGCGTCAGCTCGCGACCGGGATAGCGCTCGGCCCGCTCCAGGTCGGCGCCGAGGGCGCGGAACAGAGCGTCCGTCGGGATCGTGTCGGCGGCCTGCCCGAAGGCTTTCCGGAGCTCGCGGAAGCCGTCAAGCCGCCCCCGCTCCTGGTCGGTCCACCAGACGGTGTTGTCGAGGCCCACCACGAACGCGAGCGTGCTGGTCGCGTCGTCGACCACGAGCTCGCCGACGAGGCGCTCGTCGAACCGCTCGGGCTCGCAGTGGTGGTTCCTCGCCCGGCACCAGTCCTCGTCGGCATATCGCCCCGCCACCCGCCGCATGTGCTCGAGCCGGAGCGGCTGATAGGGCTTCATCGGGTAGAGGGTCCGGTCGCGGGCCCGCCGGGGCTCCCAGACCGCGACCTCGACGGCATGGGTCGGCGCGAAGTGGATCTGGCTCCGATGGTAAGCGATGGTGCCGTCGGCGAACCCCGCGAGGAACCAGCCGGCGAGAACCTTCTGGATCGCGAGCTCCGGCCCGAGGACGATCGCGCACCCGGCGGACGGATTCACGTGGAGATCGATGACGAGGTTTTGCCCCGCCCGGTGCACGGCCGTGGCCGAGCCGAGGCAGGCGTCCCGGCCGATCGTCTTCCGGGACAGCTCGGCGCTCCGCCACTGAAAGGAGGTTCGGTCGAACCGGCTCACCACGAGGGGCTCCTTGAGTGCGTTGGACCGGTCCGCCCGGTAGTAGGCGATCACGAACGCCCCCGCGTCGTCGAGGATGCCGTAGCTCGTGATCGATTGCCCGAGATCGCCCAGCTCGGTGGGCTTCGCCGTCACGCCGCGGGCTCGCAGGACGTCTCCCAGGGTCTCGGCGGCCACCGGGGCGGCGGCGAGCGCGATCGACAAGACGAGTGTCGCCGCCACCGAGCCGGACGCGCGACCGCGTCCCACGCTCACGTCTCTCGCCGAGCGCCGCCGGCGCCACCCGTCACGGCGGGCTCCAGGAAGGAGAGCGTACCGCTTCCGCCGTCGAGGCGCACCCGCGTCCCCAGGGCGACGGGGACGTTCACAGCGCCGTGGCCGATCGGAAGGCCGCCCACACACGGAAGCCCGGCCTCCGCGGCGAGGCTCCACAGGACGTCCCGAAGCGTGAAGTCCCCGTCCGGGTCGTCGCAGTCGGTGAAGTCGCCGAGCGCGAGCCCTGCCGCCTTCTCGAAGACTCCCGCGAGCCGCAGGTGGGTCCACATCCGGTCGATCCGGTATGGCTTCTCTCCCACGTCCTCCAGGAGCAACACCGCGCCCGTGAGATCCGGCAGCCACGGTGTGCCGAGGAGGCGGGTGAAGACCGACAGGTTGCCCCCGAGAACCGGGCCCTCGGCGATACCGCCCACGACGGGCGTGCCGGCCACAGGTTCCGGGGGCGCCGTCTCATCCTCCAGCAGCGCGAAGAGCCGTTCCACGACGGCCTCGGGCTGGTGCGCGAGCTGCGTGACGACGGGCCCGTGCACGCTCACCCGTCCAGCCGTCTGCAGCGCCGCGTGGAGGGCCGTGATGTCGGAGAATCCCACGAGGGGCTTGGCGGGGCCGGCGTCGGTCGGCCGGCCATCCACCCGCGGCCACAGGCGTGCCAGGAGCCGCATGCTTCCGTAGCCGCCCCGCGCGGCGATGACAGCTCGAGCGCCGGGATCGGCGAGCGCGCTCGCGAGCTCGCCCCCGCGCCGCGCGTCGTCGCCGGCCAGGTACCGAACCCGGCCCAGGAGGCTCGGATCCCACGCCACGTCGTATCGCCGGGCCAGGATCTTCAGGCCCGCGTCGAACGTCTCGCGGTCGAGCGGGCCGGCCGGCGCGACGACGGTGACACGGTCGCCGGGGACGACTCGGGGCGGCTTGACGAAGCGGCAGCGCTCCCCCGCTCCGCTCGCTCGCGATCGGTCGACCGCCACGCTGGATCCTCCCGTCGGCTATCCTACTCCACGGGTTCATCGGGCCTGCTAGAGTGAGCTCGCCCGCGCGGTCCACCCTCGCCCCACGGAGGTCCTGAATGGCCGGCTTCTCGGACTACGAAGCGTACGACGCCGTCGGGCTGGCGGAGCTCGTGCGGCTGAAGAAGGTCACCCCCGAGGCGCTGCTCGACGCCGCGATCGCGCGTGTCGAGGCTCGCAATCCGGCGGTCAACGCGGTCGTGCTTCCGCTCTACGACTACGCCCGAAGCGCGATCGCCGAGGGCCTGCCCGACGGACCGCTTCGCGGCGTCCCGTACCTCCTGAAGGATCTGACCGCGTCGCTGGCCGGGGTCCGGACCATGCGCGGCTCCCGCTTCTTCGCGGACACGCCGCCCGCCGCCGCCGACAGCGAGCACGTCGCGCGCCTGAAGCGCGCGGGGCTCGTCATCTTCGGACGGACCAGCACGTGCGAGCTCGGGCTTTCGCTCACGTGCGAGCCCCAGCTCTACGGCCCCACGAGGAACCCGTGGGACCCCACCCGCATCTCCGGCGGCTCGAGCGGCGGCGCCGCCGCGGCCACGGGCGCGCGCATCGTCGCGATCGCCCACGCGAGCGACGGATTCGGATCGATCCGGGCGCCCGCCGCCTGCTGCGGGCTCGTCGGGCTCAAGCCCACGCGGGCGCGGAACACGATGGCCCCGTTCATGGGCGAGGGGCTGGGCGGCCTGTCCACCGAGCACGCCGTGACGCTCAGCGTCCGGGACTCGGCCGCGCTGCTCGACGCGACGGCCGGCCCGGGGCCGGGAGACCCGTACGCCGCGCCCCCGCCGACGCGACCGTTCCTCGACGAGGTCGGCGCGCCCGGCGGCCGGCTCCGGATCGCCTGGACGGTCCGCACCCCCAACGCCGCGCCCGTCGACCCCGCGTGCGTCGCGCTCGTGCGGGAGTTCGCGAGGGTCTGCGCCGATCTCGGCCACGAGGTGACGGAGGCCGATCCCGACGTCGACGGGGACGCCGTGGTTCCGACCTTCTTGACCCTCGCGGCCGCCAACGCCGCGGTGAACGTGCGGAGCCATCCCACGGCGGGGCGGCCGCCGCGCCGCGGCGAGGTGGAGAACGTCACCTTCGACACTGCGGCCCGCGGAGAGCGGATCTCGGCCCCGGACTACCTGCGAGCGACCCAGGCCGCCCATCGCCTGGGACGCCAAATGGCCGCGTTCCATCGAGCGCACGACGTCCTGCTCACGCCGGCCTTGGCGACCCCGGGGGCGGTCAAGCTCGGATGGATCGACATGATGCTGGAGGACGTGGACGAGTACTGGCGGCGCGTCTTTACGTTCTCGCCATTCACGGTCTGGTTCAATATCACGGGCCAGCCCGCGATCGTCCTCCCCGTCGGGCAGACGCCGGCTGACGGCGCGCCGCGGGGACTCCCCCTGGCGATCCAGCTGGTGGCGCGGTTCGGCGACGAGGCGACGCTGTTCCGCCTGGCGGGGCAGATCGAGGCCGCGCGCCCCTGGTTCGACCGGAAGCCGGCGCTCGCCGGCTGAAGGACCGGCGCCTACCGGCGCCGGAGGAGGACGACGGTGGCGATCCCCGCCGCTCCGAGCGTGGAGTAGAGGAGGGCCGGGGAGCCGGTCGCCAGGACGGTGGTGGCCACGAGCGGGCCGAGAAAGCCCGACCCCACCCGCGCCGCGTTGACGACGCCGATCGCGCTCGCGTCGGCG
The DNA here is from genome assembly GCA_044867785.1 of Candidatus Rokuibacteriota bacterium. GTDB lineage: Bacteria > Methylomirabilota > Methylomirabilia > Rokubacteriales > DASRDR01 > DASRDR01. The sequence continues at coordinate 18,312 of JBIOVM010000021.1, forward strand.
CGCCGCGCGACCCGCGCCACCATCAAGGGAAAGAACGGCGCGATCGCGAGCGACTGCACGCCGCGCAGCACCGCGAACGCCCACAAGGATCGCGCCGTCCCGAGCAGCACGAGCGCCGCCGACGAGACCGCGAGGAGCCCGGCGAGGAGGCGCCGCTCGGGGATCTGCTCGGCGAGCACCGGCGCCGCCAGGCCGCCCACGGCCGCCGCCGCGCCGGCGACGAAGATCAGAAGACCGCCCGCCTCCACCAGGTCGTCCATGTCGACGCCGAGCCCCGGCAAGACGCTCGGGAGCACGGCCGCCAGGAACGTCTCCTGCGACGAGGCGACCAGGATCAGCGCGGCCGCGATGGCGATGTCGCGCGTCGGTATGCGGCGTCCCCCGGTCGCGTCGCGCGAGACCGGCGGCAGGCTCGGCATCCCCCACTGGAGCAAGGAGGCCGAGATCACGAGCACGAGCGCGCCGATGAGATAGGTCAGCCGGAAGCCCAGCCGAGCCGCCGCCACCGCGCCCGGCAGGGGGCCGACGAGCGTGCCGAGCACCAGGGCCGACTGGATCGCCGCGAGGCGCCGCCGCATCGTCACCGGATCCGCCTCCCGACCGGCGATGACGAACGCCAGCGTGGAGAACGATCCGACGGTGCCGAGGAGCAGACGCGCGCCGAAGAGCTGGATCACGGATCGGGCCAGGGCGGTGGCCAGAAAGCCCAGTCCCTGGAGCGTCTGGATCAGCACGCAGGCCGTCTTCGGGTCCGTCCGCTCTCCGTAGCGCGCCCAGAGGGGACCCGTCACCACGGCCGCCAGCGAGGACACGCCCAGGATCCATCCGGTCCAGGCGAGGGTGCCCGCCGGCCCGGACGTGCTCAGCCGCTCCACCTGGAACGGCAGCGCCACGAACACGAAGCTCCAGGCGAGCGAGCCGAGAAACGTGACCGCGATCAGCACGGGGTCAGACTTTCACTTCCCGACATTTC
>JBIOVM010000022.1:0-41838 GCA_044867785.1 Candidatus Rokuibacteriota bacterium
AAGGCCGGGGGGCGGGGCTAGCCCCGCCCCCCGGCCTTTGGGGTTCCGCCCCCCTCCGCCCCCCGCGCGCATGGAGTGGTACGAGGTCCTCGTCCAGCAGACCATCAACGGTCTGACCCGCGGCGCCGTCTTCGCCCTGATCGCCCTCGGCTACACGATGGTCTACGGGATCATCGAGCTGATCAACTTCGCCCACGGCGACGTGTTCATGCTGGGGCTGTTCCTGTCGCTGACCATCTTCACGCTGCTCGGCATGGCCCGGACGCTCACCGGGTGGGAGCTCGTGACGATCTTGCCCCTGGTGTTCCTGGCGACCATGCTGCTGACGGGCATGATCAACGTGACGATCGATCGGCTGGCGTACCGGCCTCTCCGGAACTCGCCGCGCCTGGCACCGCTGATCACGGCCATCGGCGTCTCCTTCGTGATCGAGAACCTCGCCATGCTCGTCGTCGGTCCGGCCCCGGTACCGTACCCGGATGTCTTCCCCTCGGTCGACATCCTGTACGAGTGGGTCGGGTGGGACACCAAGGTGTTCGTCACCACCAAGGACCTGCTCGTCGTCGGCGCCACCATGCCGCTGATGATTGTCCTCCAGTACTTCGTCACGCGGACGGGCTGGGGACGGGCGATGCGCGCGACCGCCCAGGACCGTGAGACGGCGGAGGCGATGGGGATCAACGTCGAGAAGACCATCATGCTCACGTTCTTCATCGGGGGGGCGCTGGCCGGCGCCGCCGGCCTGATCCAGGGCCTCTACTACAACATCGGCACCTACTACATCGGGTACCAGGCCGGCCTCCGCGCGTTCACCGCCGCGGTCCTGGGCGGCATCGGCAACATGCCGGGCGCGGCGCTCGGCGGGATCGTCATCGGCTTCCTGTCGGCGTGGAGCGACCAGTACATCTCCGCCCGCTGGACCAACGCCATCGTCTTCGCCATCCTCATCCTCGTCCTGGTGTTCCGCCCGCAGGGGCTCCTGGGCGAACGGACGCCCGAGAAGGTCTAGCCGCGTGACCACGAGCGAAGCCACGCGTCGTGGAGGGTCCGCGCTTCGCTGGGGCCTGCTCGTTGCCGTGCTGATCGCCTATCCGTTCGTGGACCGCTCCGTCTCGCCCATCCCCACCGTCCATGCCGTCTCCGACGCGATGATCTACGTGCTGCTCGCGCTCGGGCTCAACATCGTGGTGGGCTGGGCTGGGCTGCTCGACCTCGGGTACGCCGCCTTCTTCGCCATCGGCGCCTACGCGATGGGGCTGCTCAACTCCCCGGTGCTGGGATCGCCGCTCTACGGCCACGGCTGGAGCTTCTGGGTTTGCATCTGGATCGCGGCGATCGTCTCAGGGACCCTGGGCGTCATGATCGGCGCCCCGACTCTCCGCGTGCGTGGCGACTACCTGGCCATCATCACGCTGGCGTTCGGCGAGATCATCCCGGTCGCCATCCGGAACCTGGGCGACATCACGATCGAGGTCGGCGGGGTCAAGGTCGTCGACCGGTTGAACCTCACCGGCGGCGAAAACGGCGTCAACCCCGTCGGCCGGCCGTCCCTGCCGGGGGTGGATTTCGACACGAACCCGATCTCCTGGTATTTCCTGATCCTCATCGTGGGGGCGCTCACCCTGTTCGCGATGAACCGGCTGCGCGACTCGCGCCTGGGCCGGGCGTGGATGGCCATCCGCGAGGACGAGACCGCCGCCGACTGCATGGGCGTCAACCCGATCAAGACGAAGCTCCTGGCCTTCGGCCTCGGCGCCTCGTTCTCGGCGTTCTCGGGCTCGATCTACGCGGCGAAGCTCCAGGCGATCACGCCCGGAGCCTTCGAGTTCCAGGTCTCGATCATCCTCCTCTGCATGGTCGTGCTCGGCGGCATGGGGAGCCTCAAGGGCGTGATCCTGGGCGGCATGCTCATCACGCTGTTCGACCGCTTGCTCCTCGCCGAGGCGACGCGCCTGGCCCGGTGGGTCGGGGATGCCTTCGGCATCGCGGCGCTGACGACGGTCGATCTCTCGCTCTGGCGCTGGTTCTTCTTCGGGATGGGTTTGATCCTCGTCATGCTCTTCAAGCCGGAGGGGCTGGCCGGGCGGCGAGTGCGCCCCGCCGCCGTGGTGGTCGACGAGACCGAGGAGCGGGCGGCGCTCACGGAGGCGCCGCCCGGGCCGCGTGCCGCGGACATCCCGGCGTGGCTGCGGGAGCGCCCGGCGACGACGCGAGACGCGCGGCCACTCCTGGAGGCGCGCGGCGTCAGGAAGACCTTCGGTGGGCTGGTGGCGGTGAACGAGGTCGATCTCGTGATCCCCGAGCGGACGATCATCGGCCTCATCGGCCCGAACGGCGCCGGGAAGACCACCTTCTTCAACGTCGTCACGGGCCTCCTCCAGCCGGACTCCGGGGAGATCCGGTTCGACGGGCATGACATCGTGGGGCTCCGTCCGAACGCCATCGTCGGTCGTGGGATCGCCCGGACCTTCCAGTCGATTCGCCTCTTCCAGAACATGACGGTCCTCGAGAACATCCTCGTGGGCGAGCACTGTCGCCTGCGTGCGAGCGTGGCCGGGGCCGTCATCCGGCCCGCCTATGTCGTCGCGGAGGAGACCCGTGCCCGGACGCGCGCCCAGGAGCTCCTGGCGTTCGTCGGCCTGGGGGACAAGGGGACCGAGCTCGCCCGGAACCTGCCCTACGGGGACCAGCGCCGGCTCGAGATCGCCCGGGCGCTGGCGACGGAGCCGCGGCTGCTCCTGCTCGACGAGCCCACCGCTGGGATGAACCCGCGCGAGACCGACGCCCTGACCGAGTTCATCGACCTCCTCCGGCGCGAGCTGGACCTCTCGGTGCTCCTGATCGAGCACCACATGGAGGTCGTCATGGGCATCTCGGAGCGGATCACCGTGCTCGACTACGGGGTCCGGATCGCCGAGGGGCCGCCCGCGCAGATCCAGCGGGATCCGAAGGTGATCGAGGCGTATCTCGGGAAGGGCTACGAGGCCGAGCTGACGCCCGCATGAGCGCGCTGCTCGATCTCGCCGACGTCCACACGTACTACGGGAACATCCGCGCGCTGAAAGGCGTGTCGCTCACCGTCAGCCGAGGCGAGATCGTCACCCTGATCGGATCGAACGGGGCGGGCAAGACGACGACGCTCAAGACGATCATGGGCTCCGTGCGGCCCCTCCGGGGCACGGTCAGCTTCGACGGCCGGCGGATCGAGGCTCTGCCCACCGACCGCCGTGTCTACCTCGGGATCGCGCAGTCGCCCGAGGGGCGGCGCATCTTCCCGCGGATGAGCGTCATGGAGAACCTGGAGCTGGGAGCCTTCGCCCGGAGCGACAAGGCGGGGATCCGGGAGGACCTGGACCGCGTCCTGACGCTCTTCCCGCGCCTCAAGGAGCGGCTCGCCCAGAAGGGGGGCACCCTGTCAGGCGGCGAGCAGCAGATGCTGGCGATGGGCCGCGCGCTGATGGCGCGCCCCACCGTGCTCCTCCTCGACGAACCGTCGATGGGGCTGTCGCCCATCCTCGTCGAGACCATCTTCCAGATCGTCCAGGACATCAACCGGCAGGGCACGACGATTCTCCTGGTCGAGCAGAACGCGCGCATGGCTCTCCGCGCCGCGCATCGCGGGTACGTCATCCAGACGGGCCGCATCGTGCTGTCGGGCACCGGGGCGGAGCTCCTCCGGTCGGACGTGGTGCGCAAGACGTACCTCGGCGAGAAGTAGCGCCGCCGTGGCCGGCGCGCCCGTCCACTTCGAGGAGTTCACCGTCGGGGTGCGTTACCGCACGCTCGGGCGCACCGTCTCCGACTTCGAGATCCTGCAGTTCGTGACGCTGACGGGCTTCACGGAGCCGCTCTTCATGGACCTCGAGTACATTCGCCGGGAGAGCGTGTTCGGCGCGCGGGTGGCGCCCGGGGTGCTCACCTTCGCGCTTGCGGAGGGACTGACGCTCCAGACGGGCATCCTGCACGGCACCGGCCTGGCGCTCCTGTCCTACGACGTCCGGGTGCTGGCGCCCGTGCTGGCGGGGGACACGATCTCCGTCGAGATCGAGGTCATCGACCGGCGCGAGACGAAGAAGCCCGACCGGGGCGTGGTGACCTTCCGCCACCGGGTCGCGAACCAGCGCGGCGAGGCGGTCATGGAGGCGACGATCGCCCGGATGATCAAGCGACGGTCGCCATGACGCGCGCCGCGGACGTCGTGATCGTCGGAGGCGGGGTGACGGGCTGCTCGATCGCCTTTCACCTCGCGGAGCAGGGCGTGCGCGACGTCCTGGTGCTCGAGCGTCGTTTCCTGGCGGCCGGGGGGACGGGACGCTCCGTGGGGGTCATGCGCCAGCTCTACCCGTCGGAAGCGACCTCCCGGATGGTGCTCCACTCGCTCCGCGTCTTCCAGCGCTTCCAGGAGGTCACCGGGGGGGAGGCGGGCTACGTTCAGTGCGGCGCGCTCCTGGCCGTGGGACCGGACCAGCGCGGCGCGCTGGCGGAGACCGTGGTGGCGCAGCGCGCGCTCGGCATCGACACGCGGCTCGTCGGGCCGGATGACATCCGGGAGCTGGATCCTCGGATCGATCCGTTCGCGGTGGGCGCGGCGGTCTGGGAGCCCGAGTCGGGGTACGGGGACCCCACCGGGGTCACGGCGGGCTACGCTCGCGCGGCGGCGCGCGCCGGCGTCGCCATCGAGCAGGGAGCCGAGGTGATCGGCCTCGACACGGCCGCCGGCCGGATCGCCGCCGTCCGGCTCGCGAGCGGCGAGCGGATCGCGACCCGGGTCGTCGTGAACGCGGCGGGCCTCTGGTCCCCGGCCCTGGCGAAGCTGGTGGGCGTGACGCTTCCGATCGTCGTGGGGCGTCATCCCGTCTTCATCGTCCAGCGGGCGCCGACGTTCGGCCGCCCGCATCCCGTCTACCTCGATCTCGCGAGCGGCACGTTCCTCCGCCCGGAGACGGGAGGCCTCACGCTCACCGGCTTCCTCGACGCGGACGAGCCGAATCATCCGATGGACCCCGAAGCCCTCGGCGGCGATGTCGCCTTCGACGAGGTGGCTCGGATCATGGAGCGCGCCAGCCGCTGCGTGCCGGCGCTGGCGGACGCGCGCTACCAGCGAGGGTACGCCGGCGCGTTCGACATCACTCCGGACTGGATGCCGGTGCTCGACGAGACGCCGGTGCGGGGCTTCTACGTCGCTGCGGGCATGTCCGGCCACGGCTTCAAGCTGTCGCCGGCCGTGGGGCGGATGATGGCCGATCTCATCACGCGGGGCCGGTCCGAGCTGGCGGACCTCGCAGCGTTCCGGCTCGAGCGCTTCGCCGCCCAGGCGCACGCCCACGGCGGCGCGTTCTCCCACTCCTACCTGCGCTGATCGGCGTCGGCCTCGTCTGACGCGTCCGCCGTCTCGCGGGCGGCGGCCGCACACGAGGTTTCCGGCCGGCGGGCCCGCGGGGGTACAGTGGGCCCGCATGCAGAGGCCCGCGGCTTCGCGCCTTGACGCTCCGCGCTTCGGGTCGCGGGTTCTCGGCCTGATGCCGGCCGCGCTCGCGGTGGCGACGGGCCTCGCTATCTGGCCGGTTCTCCCCGCGTGGCGTTTCCGCGGGCCAACGGGCCTGCCGCGCTACTGGACGGAGGGGGCGCGTCACGGGCGGGCCGGGCCGGCGCCGCGCCCGAGCCTCGTGCGCGCCCGGCTCGCCCTCGGCGCGCCAACGCGGGCGCGGGCCGAGCCGGAAGTCCGGCGCCGGCTCCCGGCGGACCTCCCTACCGTTCCCGCAAGCGGCCAGGCATCGTGAGCGGCGCTCGCCAATCCCCTCCCGGTCGTGCCGGCTGGACCGACGGCCTCCTGATCGCGGGCGTGACGGCGCTGGTCTTCGCCCGCTCGCTGGGGCATGGGTTCGTCGCGTGGGACGACGAGGTCCTCGTGCGTGACAACGCGGCGTTCCGGGGACTCGGCTGGGTTCAGGTCCGCTGGATGGCCAGCAACGTGCTCCTCGGCCACTACGTGCCGATCACTTGGCTGTCGTTCGCGGTCGATCACGCGATCTGGGGACTCCGTCCCGTCGGCTACCATCTCACCAACGTCATCCTCCACGCCGCGAACGCGGCGCTCGTCTGCGTCTTGGCCGGGCGGCTGGTCGCCCTCGGCTCCGGCTGGGACGCCAGAGCCTGCCGGGTCGCCGGCGCCGCAACCGCGCTCCTGTGGGCGCTTCACCCGCTTCGCGTCGAGGCCGTGTCCTGGGTCACGGGCCGTCGGGACGTCCTGTCCGCGTGCTTCCTCTTCGCCGCGCTTCTCGCGTACCTGAAGGCCGTGGAAGCGCCCGCGCGCCGTCGCCCCGCGTGGATCGGCGTCGCGGTGGTGGCGCACGGTCTCGCGCTCGGCTCGAAGGCCGTGGTGATGGTCCTGCCGGTGGCCTTGCTGGCGCTCGAGGTCTACCCGCTCCGCGGGCTGCCGGCCGACCCGCGGCGCTGGGCCGACCGCGCGCACCGCGGAGTCTGGGCGCGACTCGCGCCTTTCGCCGCGATGGCGATTCCCGGCGCCGTGGCCTCGTACGTGGGCCAGGGCCGCGGGTCCGGCATGGTTGTGCTCGCGCCCGATCGCTGGTTCGAGAAGGTCGTGGCCTCGCTCGGATTCCACATCGAGCGCACGCTGGTCCCGGTCGGGCTGTCGCCGCTCTACGAGCTGCCTCGGGCCAGCGATCTCAGGGCGCTCCGTCACTGGACGCTGGCTTTCGTGCTCGTGTGCATCATGGGCGCGGCCCTGGTGCTGTGGCGGCGCTGGCCCGCGGGGCTGATCGCCTGGGTCTGGTACGTGGCGTTCCTCGCGCCGGTCACGGCGATGGCGCACGTGGGGCCGCAGATCACGGCCGACCGCTACAGCTATCTGCCGATCCTCGGGCCGCTGACGCTCGTCGGGGCGGCGGCAGGCGCCCTGGTGGTGGCGGGCCGCGTCGGTCGCGTGCCGCCGGGCCTTCCGTGGACCGTGGGGATCGTGGGCCTCCTGCTCCTCACGGGGCTCGGCGCGCTCACGTGGCGGCAGCAGGGCATCTGGCGGGACACGGGTCGCCTCTGGGCGTACGCGGTCACCGCGACACCGGGCTGCGTCCGCTGTCACGTGAGCCTCGCGAATTGGCTGGCGGACCAAGGCCGGCCGGAGGCGGCGATCGCGCACTACGAGCACGCCCTGGCCCTCGATCCGGCCCGGAGCGACCTGCGCGTCAACGTCGGCCTCGCCCTCATGCGGATGGGGCGCCCGGAAGCGGCGATCGCGCACTACGAAGTCGCGCTGGCGCAGGTGCCCGACCGCGTGGCGGCCCGCGTCAGTCTCGCCGCGGCGCTCGTCGCGGCGGGACGGTTGGAAGAGGCCGTGACGCGCCTCGAGGAGGCCCCGCGGTTCACATCCCCGGCCGCGCTCGTGGACTACTTTCAGCAGGCGACGGCGGCGCAGCCATCGGCGCCCGTCCCGCGGCTCGGTCTCTATCAGGCCTACCTCCGCGTCGAGGACCGCGCCCGGGCGCGCGACGCCTACGCCGCGCTCGCCGCCCTCCATCCCGCGCTCGCCCGCCAGGCGGGACGCCCGCCCCCGGACGCCGCGCCCCGACCGTGACGCGACGCTCGCTGGCCCTGGCCGTCGGGTCCCTGGTGGCGACGCTCGGCCTCCGCAACGTGGGGGAGTCGCTCCAGGCCGGACCGCCGGAGATCCTGGACGTGACCGTGCCGGGACGCCCGGCCGTCGGCCGCCGGGGCGAGGCGCGCATCGCATACCGGGCGCCTCGGGCCAACGTCGTCGCGGTCGTCCAGGTCGTGGAGGACTTGGACGGCGTCAGCCGGGCCAGCCGGCAGGTCGAGATCGGAGTGGTCGCCGCGGCGTTCGGCCGGGAGGCCGGCCAGCTGACGGTGCCGCTGGCCTTCGAGACCCCGGGACGCAAGCGCGTGGTGCTCACGCTGGTCACCGACGAGCGCGAGGAAAGCGAGCCGGCGAGCATCGAGATCGAGGTCGCTCGCTAGAGCGTCCCATCGCTGCCCGCGGTTGAAAATGAGCAGGGGCGAGAGGATAATATCCAGCGTTGCGCACCCACCTGGCCCGAGAGGAACGCGCGCGATGACCCAGCCGGACCCCGCTCTGAAGCGCACTCCGCTGCACGCCGCTCACGTGCGCGCGGGGGCGCGCATGGTCCCCTTCGGCGGCTGGGACATGCCGGTGCAGTACGCCGGCATCATCGATGAGCACCGCACGGTCCGCAACGCCGTCGGCTGCTTCGACGTGAGCCACATGGGCGAGTTCGAGTTCCAGGGGCCGGATGCGCTCCCGACGCTTCAGCGCCTCACGACCAACGACGTGGCGGCGCTCGAGGTCGGACAGGTCCAGTACGCGCTCCTCTGCTACGAGGACGGCGGGATCGTGGACGACCTTACTCTCTACCGGCTCGCCGAAGACCACTACATGATGACCGTCAACGCGGCCAACATCGACAAGGACTGGGCGTGGATCGGTCGCCACCTGGAGGGGCGGGTGGAGGCGCGGAACGTGAGCCAGGAAACGGGGCTGATCGCCGTGCAGGGGCCGCGGGCGGAGGGGTTGGTGGGCAGCCTGGCCGACGTGGACGTCTCCGCCATCGGGTACTACCGGTTCGTCCAGGGGCGCGTGGCCGACGTGCCCACGATCATCTCCCGGACGGGGTACACGGGCGAGGACGGGTTCGAGCTGTACCTGCCGGCGGGGAGCGCCGAGCACGTGTGGACGCGCCTCCTGGCGGACGGGCGGACGGCCGGCGCCGCGCCGATCGGGCTCGGCGCGCGGGACCCGCTGCGGCTCGAGATGAAGTACGCGCTCTACGGCAACGACATCGACGAGACGACGGGCCCGCTGGAGGCGGGGCTCGGTTGGGTCGTGAAGCCCTCCAAAGGGCCCTTCGTCGGCCGCGACGCGATCGAGCGCACCCGCGCCGGTGGCGTTCGCCGGCGCCTCGTCGGCTTCGAGATGGTGGAGCGCGCGGTTGCCCGCCACGGCTATCCCATCCTCGACGCCGGCGCTGCCGTGGGCGTGGTGACCTCCGGCTCCTATGGACCGTCGGTCGACAAGTACATCGGCATCGGCTACGTGCCGACCGCTCTTGCCGCCGTCGACACCGACATCGCGGTCGAGGTCCGAGGTCGCGGCCAGGCCGCCCGCGTCGTCAAGACACCGTTCCACCCGCCTCGCGTCAAGCGATAGGAGAGATCCATGGCGACGTATCCGGCCGAGCTGCGCTACACGCGCGAGCACGAGTGGGCCAAGGTCGAGGGGACACGCGCGCGCGTGGGGATTACCCACTACGCCCAGGACCAGCTGGGCGACGTCGTCTTCGTCGAGCTCCCGAAGGTCGGCGCCAAGGTCGCCCAGATGCAGACCTTCGGAGTCGTCGAGTCGGTCAAGGCGGTCTCGGACCTGTTCGCGCCGCTGTCCGGCGTGGTGGTCGAGGTGAATCAGGATCTCACGCGGGAGCCGGAGCGCGTGAACCGGGACCCCTACGGCGGCGGCTGGCTCATCGTGGTCGAGCTGTCGAACCCCGCCGAGGCCGACAAGCTCATGAGCGCGCCGCAGTACGAGGAGTTCCTCAAGACCGCGGGAGGGCACTGAGCCGTGCGGCACGGCGAGACGATGCGCTATCTGCCGACGACCGCGGCGCAGCGTGCCGAGATGCTGCGGACCATCGGGGTGGACGACGTGGAGGCGTTGATCGAGCGCATCCCGGCGAAGGCCCGCCTGGACCGCCCGCTGACGATCCCGGCCGCCCTGGCCGAGAGCGATCTGATCGCGCACCTCCGCACGCTGGCCGAGCGAAACGCGGACGCCGACCGCTACGTGTCCTTTCTGGGCGGCGGCGCCTACGACCATTACATCCCGAGCGCCGTCAACCACATGTTGCTTCGGGGGGAGTTCTTCACCGCCTACACGCCCTACCAGCCCGAGGCCAGCCAGGGGACGCTCCGCACGATCTACGAGTACCAGACGATGATCTGCGAGCTGACCGGGATGGACGTCACCAACGCGTCCCTCTACGACGGGGGCTCCGCGCTGGCCGAGGCGGCGCTCATGGCGCACAGCGCGACGGAGCGCGACCAGATCGTGGTGTCAGGCGCGCTCTCGCCCCTCGCGCGACAGGTGGTCGAGACGTACTGCGCGGGACCCCGCCTCCCCGTCAAGAGCGTGCCGTGGGCCGAAGGGGTGACCGACCCGGACGCCCTCCGCAAGGCGGTCACGGGCAAGACCGCGTGCGTCATGGTGCAGTACCCGAACTTCTTCGGCTGCCTGGAGGACCTCGATCAGGCCGCCGCGATCGCCCACGAGCGCGGCGCGCTCCTCGTCGTGAGCGTGGACCCGGTCGCCCTCGCGCTGCTTCGGCCGCCGGGCGCGGCGGGAGCCGACATCGTGGTCGGCGAAGGGCAGGGGCTGGGAAACCACCTGAACTTCGGCGGGCCCTACCTGGGGCTCTTCTCCTGTCGGAAGGAGCTCGTCCGCCGGATGCCCGGCCGCCTGGTCGGCGCCACCGTGGATCGGGACGGCAAGCGCGGGTTCGTCCTGACCCTCCAGACGCGCGAACAGCACATCCGTCGGGAGAAGGCGACCTCGAACATCTGCACGAACGTGGCGTTGGTCGCGCTCGCCGCGACCATCCACACGGCGCTCCTCGGGAAGGAAGGGCTCCGGCGCGCCGCGACCTTGTCCACGGCGAAGGCGCACTACGCCGCCCAGGCGCTCGGGCGGATCCCCGGGGTGAGCCCGCGCTTCTCGGCGCCGTTCTTCAAGGAGTTCGCGCTCCGACTGCCGAAGAAGCCGGCACCGGCGCTGCGGGCGCTCCGGCGGCGGCGCATCCTGGGCGGCCTGGCGCTCGGAGACTTCGACCGGCGGCTCAAGGACTCCATCCTCGTCGCGGTCACCGAGCGCCGAACCCGGGCCGAGATCGACGCATACGCCGAGGCCCTGGCCGCGGTGGTCGCGTGAGGGGGGCACGAGCATGACCCAGTACGATGGTCTCGTCTTCGAGCTGTCGGTTCCCGGGCGCGTGGGCCATTCGCTCCCCGACGCCGACGTGCCCGAGGCTGACCCCGCGCGGCTGTTGCCGGCGGCGCATCTCCGTCAGGCGCCGGCGGCCCTGCCGGAAGTGAGCGAGTTCGACGCCGTCCGCCACTACACGCGCCTGAGCCGACTGAACTACGGTCTGGACACGCACTTCTACCCGCTGGGCTCCTGCACCATGAAGTACAACCCCAAGCTCAACGAGGACATGGCGCGGCTCCCCGGGTTCGCTCGGCTCCATCCCCTGGCGCCCGGCGAGGCTTCGCAGGGCGCGCTCCAGCTCATGGGGGAGCTGGGCGAGATGCTGGCCGAGATCGTCGGCATGGACGGCGTGTCGCTTCAGCCGGCGGCCGGCGCCCAGGGCGAGCTGACCGGAGTGCTGATGATCCGGGCGTTCCACCTCGCCCGGGAGGGCAACCCCCGGAAGAAGGTGCTCGTCCCGGACTCGGCGCACGGGACGAACCCCGCCTCCACCGCGATCGCCGGGTACCAGACCGTGCAGATCAAGTCCGATCAGAACGGGGAGGTCGACCTTGTCGACCTCGAGCGCCACCTCGACGAGGACGTGGGCGCGCTCATGATCACGGTGCCCAACACGCTCGGGCTGTTCGAGTCCCGCATCCTCGAGGTGACCGGGCTCTGTCACGCCAAGGGGGCCCAGGTCTACATGGACGGCGCGAACCTGAACGCGCTCCTCGGCCTGACCCGGCCGGGCGACCTGGGCTTCGACGTGGTCCACATGAATCTCCACAAGACGTTCACCACGCCCCACGGTGGCGGAGGCCCCGGCGCCGGCCCCGTCGCCTTCAAGGCGCATCTGGCGCCGCACATGCCGGTGCCCGTCGTCGCCCGTGACGGTGAGGAGTGGCGACTGGACTGGAAGCGGCCCAAGTCGATCGGGAAGGTCCAGTCGTTCTGGGGCAACTTCGGCATGCACGTCCGGGCGTACACCTACATCCGCACCATGGGGCCGGACGGCCTGCGCGCGGTGGCGGAGAACGCCATCCTCAACGCCAACTACATCCGGGCTCGGCTCCTGCCGCACTACGACCTGCCCTACGAGGGGGCCTCGATGCACGAGGTGGTCTTCTCCGCCAGGCGGCAGAAGGCCCAGGGCGCATCGGCCACCGACATCGCCAAGCGACTCCTGGATCTCGGCTTCTACGCGCCGTCGATCTACTTCCCGCTGATCGTCGAGGAAGCGCTGATGATCGAGCCCACCGAGACCGAGTCGAAGGAGACGTTGGACCAGTTCTGCGACGCCATGATCCAGATCGCCCGGGAGGCCGCGTCGAATCCCGAGGTCCTGCTGGAGGCGCCGGTCACGACGCCGGTGCGGCGGCTCGACCAGACACTCGCCGCCCGCCAGCCGGACCTGCGATGGACGCCGCGGGAGCCCGCACGCTGAGCGGCGCCCGCCCGAGCCGTCCGCCGACGATCGTGGCCCGCTTCGCCTGAGGGTCGGCCGATGGGAGCGACCTGGCGCCTCCTCGTCTCGGATGCCCTCGACGGTCCGACGAACATGGCGCTGGACGAGGCGCTCCTCCGCTCGCGCGTCCTGAAGAGCGGCCCCCCGACGGTGCGCTTCTATGCCTGGAGTCCCCCGACGGTGTCCCTGGGCTACGCGCAGCCCTTCGCGGGGACAGTCGATCCGGAGCAGTGCGTCGCGCTCGGCATCGGAATCGTCCGGCGGCCGACGGGCGGCAGCGCGATTCTCCACGAGGGCCCGGATCGGGAGATCACGTACAGCGTGATCGCCAGGGAGGGCGATTTTCCGGGGGCGGACGACGTGCTCGAGACGTATCGGGTCCTCGGCCAGGGGCTCGCCGAGGGGCTCGAGCGGCTCGGCGTGGCCGCCCGGCTCGCGCCGCTCGTCCGGGGCCGCCGAGAGCCGGGTGGCAGTCCGCCGGCCTTTTGCTTTCAGCGGACCGGCGCCTACGAAATCGCGGTGGGCGGGCGGAAGTTGATCGGAAGCGCCCAGCGTCGGCAGCGCGGAGCGTTTCTCCAGCACGGATCGCTCGTCCTGGACGTCGACCCGGTCCGGGTCCGAGCCGTGTTCCCGGGTGAGAGCGACCCCACGGGCGGCATGACCACCCTCGCGGAGGCGCTCGGCGGCTCTTGCGCGAGGACCACGGTCGTGGCGGCGCTCGCCGCCGGCCTCGGCACCGCGCTGCAAGCGACACTCGTGCCGTCGGGGCTGTCGGCGGCCGAGGGCGCGTTGATGACGACGCTCGTCAGCACGAAGTACGGCACCGAGGACTGGACGGAGCATGGCCAGGTGCCGCGTCCGACGGACGCGACTCCGGCCGGCAGGGCGCGTTGAGCGTCCGGCGAGGCCCCGATGACGCCCGAGCGACGAGAGGAGACGCCATGAAGGTCGACGTCAGCGTAAAGGCCCCGGCCGCCGCCCTCGGCGACGCGCTCGTGCTCGAGCGCTACGCCGACGAGGACACGCTCGGACCGGAGGCGCGTCGGGTGGACGCCGCCCTCGGCGGGCTGCTCGGGCTGGCGCTCCGGGACCAGCGGTACGAGGCTCGGGTCGGCGAGGTTGCGGATGTCCACACGGGCGGCCGCCTCGGCGTGAAGCGGACTCTCGTCGTGGGGCTCGGGCCCCGGCGCGACTGCACGGCCGAGACCATCCGCCGTGCGGCCGCCGGAGTCGCCCGCCGCGCGCGCGACCTGGCGGCGACGACCCTGACGATGCCGGTCCTCGGAGGACGGGCCCCCGGCATGGGGATGGTCGCGCGAGCCCAGGCGACCGCGGAAGGCGCGCTGCTGGGCCTGTACCGCTTCGACCGCTACAAGGAGAAGCGGAATGGCGACCGGGCGCTGGCGGCTCTCACGCTCCTCGCGCCGACGGTCCGGGAGCGCGCTGCCGTGCGCCAGGGGCTGCGAGCGGGGGAGCTGGCGGCCGAAGCCACCTGCTTCGCCCGGGACCTCATCAACGAACCCGCGAACCGGGTGACGGCCACGGCGCTCGCCGACGCGGCCCGCGCCATCGGTCGGGGGGCGGGTCTGACGGCGCGCATCTTCGACCGAGCCGCGTGCCGGAAGATGGGCATGGGCGCGTTCCTCGGCGTCAACCAAGGCAGCGTCGAGCCGCCGCGGTTCATCCATCTCGCGTACCAGCCCGGGCGGCGGGCTCGCCGCCGGGTCGCGCTGATCGGCAAGGGCATCACCTTCGACTCCGGCGGCCTCGATCTCAAGACCGCGGAGGGCATGGAGCGGATGAAGGGGGACATGTCCGGCGCCGCCGCCGTGCTCGGCGTCCTCAAGGTGCTCCCGAGGCTCCGACCGGCGGTCGAGGTGCACGGGCTGATCGCCGCCACCGACAACATGCCATCCGGCTCGGCCACGAAGCCGGGCGACGTGCTGCGCGCCATGAACGGCAAGACGATCGAGGTCAACAACACCGACGCCGAGGGGCGCCTCACCCTGGCCGACGCGATCGCCTACGCCCGCCAGGAGGTGAAGCCCGACGAGATCGTGGACATCGCCACGCTGACCGGCGCGGCATCCGTCGCGCTCGGCAGCCTCTGTGCGGCCGCGATGTCCAACGACACCGCGCTCCAAGAGCGGGTCCTGGCGGCGGGCGCGCGAGCGGGAGAGCGGCTCTGGCCGCTGCCCATGATCGACGAGTACCGCGAGGGCCTCCGCAGCGAGGTTGCGGACCTCCGGAACACCGGGCCCCGCCCTGGCGGCGCGATCACGGCCGGGCTCTTCATCCGTGAGTTCGCCGGGAGCACGCCGTGGGTCCACCTCGACATCGCGGGTGCCGCCTTCACCGACAAGGATCTGCCGTACGCCGCGAAGGGCGGCGTCGGGTTCGGCGTGCGGACGCTGCTCGAGTACGTGCTCGCCGCCGCGCGCGCCGCCCGCTGAGCTAGGGTCCGTGGGCGGCATCGACCTTCATACCCACACGACCGCCTCGGACGGCACCTACGCCCCCGCCGACCTGGTCCGCGAGGCCGTCCGGCGAGGGGTGCGGGTGCTGGCGGTGACGGACCACGACTCGGTCGATGCGGTGGTGCCGGCCATCGAGGCCGCCCGCCGGCATCCTCCGCTCGAGATCGTGCCCGGCATCGAGATCAATACCGACGAGCCCGGCGGCGAGGTCCACGTCCTCGGCTACTTCCTGGACCACGGCGCGACGTGGCTCCGGGCGCTGCTCCGCGACTTTCGGGAGGAGCGGGCGGGGCGCGTGCATCGCATCGCGGAGCGTCTGGCGACGCTCGGCTGCCCCATCGATGCCGCCGAGGTGCTGGCGCTCGTTCAAGAAGGGTCCGCCGGGCGCCCGCACGTGGCCCAGGTCATGGTCCAGCGAGGCTATGTCGGCACGGTGCGCGAGGCCTTCGACCGCTTCCTGGCGGCAGGGAAGCCTGCCTATGTGCCGCACCGGAAAGTCACGCCCCGCGAGGCGTGCGAGATCATCCGCCGGGCGAGCGGCCTGGCCGTCGTGGCGCACCCGGGATTCCATCAGGACCCCGCGGCGATGATCCGGGGGCTGGCGGGGGCGGGCCTCCTCGACGGCGTCGAATGCTATTACGCCGAGCATTCCCCCGAGCAGACGGCCCAGTTCCTCGGCCTCTGCCGAGAGCTCGGGCTGGTGCCGACCGGGGGGTCCGATTTTCACGGGCCGCGGGTTCGGGCCGCGACGCTGGGACTGCCGTCGGTTCCCTGGGAGGCCTGGGAAGCGCTTCGATGCCGCGCCGGCCGCTGACACCCGGCTCGGTGCTCTCGCCGAGAGCGGCCGACGGCCGCGGGGCCGTCTCCGGGTCACGCCTGAGGCCCTCCGGCGCGTGACCGACCCCGTTCCACCCGACTACGGGGACACGCTGAGCTGACGCGAAGAGCCCACCTCCGTCGACCTCTCGTGACAGTGACTCGTGACGGTAACGGCTTGACACGATGTGCCCCGCCTTCTATTCTGCTGCTCGCCATGCGGCGGCGTAGAGTCGGCGGGACGGGCTTCTTCGGCTATTACTTTGGCTACTTTAGCCACCGTCTGCCCGGCGGCCCCATGGCGTAGCGCGAATCGAACGAGACAGGGGCCACGGGCGGACGGGACCCGCCGCTCGTGGCCCTTTTGTTTTTGGTCGCGCGCGCCGGGTGCCCGGGCCGCCCGCGCCGACCCCTATCGGGAGCACGGGGGCGGCGGATGACGGGTGAACGAGATTCTCAGGGGAGGGCGCGATGATCATCGTGCTGAAGCCGGGTACCGGGGACGGAGACATCGAGGACGTGTGTCGACGCATCGAGGCGCTCGGACTCCGCGCGCACGTGAGCCGCGGGGAGCAGCGCACGGTGATCGGGGCGATTGGCGACGACCGCTTCAAGACGCGGCTCCAGGCCCTCGAGGCGCTGGAGTGCGTCGAGAGCATGGTCCCGATCCTCCAGCCGTTCAAGCTGGCGAGCCGGGAAGTCCACAAGACGGACACCGTCGTCCGGATCGATGGCGTCGAGATCGGCGGCGGGCGCGTCGCCGTCATGGCGGGCCCGTGCTCCGTGGAATCGTGGGAGCAGCTCCGGGCCGTGGCGGAGGGCGTGAAGGCCGGAGGGGCTCACGTCCTGCGAGGCGGCGCGTTCAAGCCTCGCACGTCCCCCTACGCCTTCCAGGGCCTCGAGGAGGAGGGGCTCCGGCTGCTCGCCGAGGCGCGCAAGGCGACCGGGCTGCCGGTCATCACCGAGGTCCTCGAGCCGGACAAGGTGGGCGTCGTGGCGGAGTACGCCGACGTGCTCCAGGTCGGCGCCCGCAACGCCCAGAATTTCTCGCTGCTGCGCGAGGTGGGCCAGTGCGGCAAGCCCGTGCTCCTCAAGCGGGGGATGGCGACCACGATCAAGGAGTTCCTCCTGTCGGCCGAATACGTCCTGGCCGGCGGCAATGCGCGCGTCATTCTCTGCGAGCGGGGGATCCGGACGTTCGAGACGGCGACCCGTTTCACGCTGGACCTCAACGCCGTGCCGGTCATCAAGAAGCTCTCCCACCTGCCGGTCGTCGTCGACCCGAGCCACGGGACGGGCCACTGGGAATACGTGGCGCCCATGGCGAAGGCGGCCCTTGCCTGCGGGGCCGACGGCCTCCTGATCGAGGTGCACCACCGGCCGGAGGAGGCGCTCTCGGACGGCCCGCAATCGCTCAAGCCCGACAAGTTCGCCCGCCTGATGGGTGAGCTTCGGGCCCTCGCGGGGGTGCTCGGCCGCACCCTCTGAGCCAACCGGCAGGAGCGGCGCCGGGTCCGTCCGTGCCATCCGGGGCCGGTCCTTGGGTTTCGGGACCGGCCCGGGTGGCATAATGGGTGGGGTTCATGAGTTTCCGCCGTTCGCTGGTCCGCTCGTGGCGGCGCCTCCGCCGTCCCACCCTGGGGCGCCTCGCGTGCGCATCGCTCGTGCTCCACCTGTTGGTGGGGCTGTGGGTACTGGTGTGGCTGGGTGGCAGTCCGGCGCCGCCGCCCTCGCGCGCGCCCCTCATCGTGGATCTGCCGCCGGCTGAGCCGGGTGCCCCGCTGGTCCGCCCGGAGGCGTCCCCGCCTCCCGCGTCTCGCGGGCGGCCCGCGCCGCCGGCGCCCGCGCGCCGCGAGGCTCCGCCGAGCGCGCCTCCACCCACGCCGCCCGTCGCGGCCGCACCATCACCCCCGGCGCCCGCTCCGCCGGTCGCCGCGCCGCCCCCGGCCCCGGCGCCCACCCCCCCAGTCACCGCGACACCGCCAGCTCCGGCGCCCAGCCCGCCCGCGGTCACGCCGCCACCCCCGACGCCGGCGCCCCCGGTCGTGGCGCGAGCCCCGGAGCCTCCGCCGCCTCCGAGCCCCGAGCCCGCTCCGGAGCCCTCGCAAGCGCCGGCGCCCCCTCCGGCCGCCGCCCCACCCGCGAGCAAGCCGCCGGATCCCGCGCCGCCGACGGTCACGGCCAAGGCGCCGTCCGCGGAGTCAGCGGGGCCCCGACCGGCACCGGGAGGTTCGGCGGCGGCGCCGGCTCCGAGTCCCACGGAGTCGCTTTTTGCCGGGCGCCGGTTCTCCCTCCTGGTCCCGCCCGTCGACGTGCCGCCCCTTCCCGGTCCGTCGGGGCGGGGCGGGACCGGGCCCGATGGCGCCGGTGCGGGGGAGTCCGGGCGCGAGCCCGACGGCCAGGTCGCCGTCCCCCTCAACACGCCCGATCCGCGCTACGCGGCGTACTTCGCCGAGCTGAAGCGCCGGATCGAGGAAAAGTGGGTGTACCCGCAGGACGCGGCCCGGAAGGGGCAGTCCGGGCAGGGCGATCTCCGGTTCGTCCTGCGCAAGGACGGGACGGTCCGGACGGTGGAGATCGTGAGCTCGTCGGGGGTGGTCATCCTGGATCGCTACATCGAGAACGCGATCCGGCTCGCGCA
The DNA here is from genome assembly GCA_044867785.1 of Candidatus Rokuibacteriota bacterium. Classification (GTDB taxonomy): domain Bacteria; phylum Methylomirabilota; class Methylomirabilia; order Rokubacteriales; family DASRDR01; genus DASRDR01. The sequence goes on from JBIOVM010000022.1 coordinate 18,408, forward strand.
GCCGTTTCCGCCGATCCCGGCGTCCGTCGGCGAGGACGTCATCCCGATCAGCATCAACTTCACCTACACGCTGCACGGCTTCGGACTCTTCGGATTCCGGTGAGCCCGAGCTTCCGCGCCGCCACCATGGCGCTGGTCGTGGCCGGTCTGCTCTCGGCCTGCGTCCAGCGGGAGCCCGACCGGCCGCCGGTGCGCCTGACCTTCCTCCAGTTCAATGACCACTACATCCTCGAGCCCGTGGACCGGGAGCGCCGGAAGGGCGGCATAGCCCGCATCGCGACCGTGGTCGCGCGGACGCGCGCGGAGTCGCCCCACACCCTCCGCGCGCTCGCCGGGGACACGATCTCCCCTGGGTGATGTCGGCGGTGATCCGGGGGAGCAGATGATCGCCGCGTGGAACCAGCTGGGGCTGGCCCCGGCTTGACGGAGACGCTGCTGGCCGCGATCGAGCGGGCGGGGGTCATCTCACCCGCGGTGGAAGGACGGTCACTCGCACGACCCGTGCGGCGGCAGGTGACGGCACGGCGACGCGACATGGCCGCACCGCTTGACATCCGGAATGGCCGGTTGGTACGCTGTTTTACACTTTTCTGGGCCAGGGACGTAGCTCAGTGGGAGAGCGCCTGTCTGACGCACAGGAGGTCGGCGGTTCGAAACCGCCCGTCCCTACCACGCACGGCATCGCGCGAGGAGTGTCCCGACGCACGACGTGAGCAGCCCGAGTGAAGTGGTCTGGCCGACATCACGAAGGGGGACCTTCGTGATGTTCTTGTCTTGAGCGACGGTCCGGGAGGGATTCGGCAAAGCGAATGGCGGACGAGACACACGCACACCTGACGGGGGCGGGTGAGTACGACTGTGCACCCGAGCCCTTGCCGACCCTCCGGCACTCCACGGCGCACCTCCTGGCCCAAGCCGTGACGCAGCTCTACCCGGGGGTGAAGCTCGCCATCGGGCCGCCCATCGAGAACGGGTTCTACTACGACTTCCTGCGCGACGTGCCCTTCACCGAGGAGGACCTGGTCCGCCTCGAGGATCGGATGCGGCAGCTCGCCAAGGCGGACTACCCGATCGTGCGCGAGGAGCGCTCGCGGACGGAGGCGATCGCGTACTATCGCGGGCGGAACGAGCCGTTCAAGGTGGAGATCCTCGAGGCGCTGGCGCCCGAGGTGCAGCGCGTCTCCTTCTACCGGCAGGGCGACTTCGTCGACCTCTGCCGGGGCCCCCACGTCCCGTCGACCGGTCACCTGCAGGCGTTCAAGCTCCTGTCGTCTTCCGGCGCCTACTGGCGGGGCGACGAGCATAAGCCGATGCTCCAGCGCATCTACGGGACGGCGTGGTTCACCCAGGAGGAACTGGACAAGTACGTCTGGGGCCTGGAGGAGGCGAAGCGGCGCGATCATCGGAAGCTCGGGCGCGAGCTCGACCTCTTCATGTTCCACGACGTGTGCCCCGGCGCGCCGTTCTGGCTCCCCAAGGGCATGGTGGTGTTCCGCGAGCTCGAGCGGTTCGCGCGGGAGCTCCAGGACGCGCGCGGCTACCAGGAGATCTCGACGCCGATCCTCGTGAACAAGCGGCTCTGGGAGCAGTCGGGGCACTGGGAGCACTATTCGGAGAACATGTTCAAGGTGGAGGCCGAGGAGCAGATCTTCAGCCTCAAGCCCATGAACTGCCCGGAGTCCACGTTTGCCTACCGGCACGCGCTGCGCTCGTACCGGGACCTGCCGCTTCGCTTCTCCGAGATGGGACGCCTCCACCGCAACGAGCGCTCCGGCACCTTGACCGGCCTCTTCCGCGTCCGGCAGATCACGATGGACGACGCGCACATCTACTGCCGGCCGGATCAGCTCCAGGCGGAGATCACCGCCGTGCTCGAGCTGGTGCGGGTGTTCTACCGGACCTTCGGGCTCGAGCCGCACTTCCGGCTGGCCACGCGGCCCGAGAAGTACCTCGGCCAGGCGGAGCAGTGGGACCAGGCCGAGCGGGCCCTCGAGGAGGCGTTGCGGGCCAACGAGCTGCCGTTCACCCTCAAGCCCGGTGACGGGGCGTTCTACGGACCCAAGATCGACATCCACATCGAGGACGTCCTCGGGCGGGACTGGCAGATGGCGACGGTCCAGGCCGACCTCACCATGCTGCCTGAGCGCTTCCAGCTCGAGTTCATCGACGTGGACGGCCGGCCCAAGCGGCCGGTGGCGATCCACCGGGCGATCCTCGGCTCGTTCGAGCGCTTCATCGGCATCCTGATCGAGCATTTCGCGGGCGCTTTCCCCGCCTGGCTCGCGCCCGTCCAGGTTCGGGTCCTACCGGTCTCGGCCAAGCACGTCGAGTACGCCGGCACCGTGCATCGCCGCCTGGCGGACGCGGGAGTGCGCGCCGAGCTGGACGACCGGTCGGAGAAGCTCGGGTACAAGGTACGGGAAGCGCAGGTCCAGAAGGTGCCGTACGTGGTGGTCGTGGGGGAGCGCGAGGCCCGCGAGGGCACCGCGAGCGTTCGCAAGAGGGGTGGCGAGGACGCGGGGGCGATGCCCGTCGAGCGATTCCTCGCCGAGGTCACAGCCGAGATCCGGACCCGGGCCGTGACTTCCCGCATCGGGCCGGAACGGGGGTAAGGCGCATCTCAACACTGCAGCGGGACCTGAGGATCAACGAAGGGATTCGGGCTCGGGAAGTCAGGGTCGTGTCCGCGGAGGGCGAGCAGCTCGGCATCCTGCCGATCGCCGAGGCGATCCGGATCGCGCAGGAACGGGAGCTCGACCTCGTCGAGGTCGCGCCGGAGGCGGCCCCGCCGGTCTGCCGGATCATGGACTTCGGCAAGTTCAAGTACCAGCAGAGCCGGCGGGCGAAGGACGCCCGCAAGAAGCAGACGGTCATCCAGGTCAAGGAAGTCAAGATGGGCCCGAAGACGGACGAGCACGACTTCCAGTTCAAGGCGCGCCACGTCCGGCGGTTCATCGAGGACGGGAACAAGGCCAAGGTCACGATCCGATTCCGGGGGCGGGAGATGGTCCACACGGAGCTCGGCCGCCGGCTCTTGGATCGCATGACCCAGGACCTGTTGGACATCGCGACGATCGAGAGTCATGCGCGCCTGGAGGGCCGGAACATGGTCATGATCCTGACCCCGAAGCAGCGCTAGGCTCGGCCGCAGGGAGACACCATGCCGAAGATGAAGACGAAACGAAGCGCCGCCAAGCGGATCCGGGCCACCGGCACCGGCAAGCTGGTGCGCGCCAAGGGCTGGAAGCGGCACCTCCTGGAGGCGAAGCCGGCCAAGCGGAAGCGTCAGCTGCGCAAGGCCACGCGCATCGACCCGGCGGACGAGCGCCGCACGCGCCGCCTGGTTCCGTACCTGTAAGGCGCGGATCCTCCGCGGGGGCCCGGTCGGCCGGGACCGCGTGATACACTCTGCGGGCCGGGGCGCTCGATCGACGAGCGGACCCGGCTCCCGGCGGCTCCTCGAGCCGCCCCGACCTTCCCTACGGGGAGGGTCGCTGCATGCCAGTTGCCCCGGCGGGTGGGACCGCCGGAGTCCTGCGTCCCAGCCGGGCTGCCTCGGCAGACGAGCCTGGGTCGGGTGACAGAGGGGCGCGCTTCCCCCCGGGCCGCAAGTGAGGCGAGAAGGAGCGACGTACCATGCCGCGCGCCAAGGGCGGGCCGAAGACCCGCCAACGACGGAAGAAGGTCCTCAAGCAGGCCAAGGGGTATTGGGGTGGGCGGAGACGGCTCTATCGTACGGCCGCCGAGACAGTGCTCCGGGCCCTCGCCTTCGCCCACCGCGACCGCCGCGCCAAGAAGCGGGATTTCCGGTCACTCTGGATCCTCCGCATCAATGCGGCGTGCCGCGCGCTCGGCGTGCCCTACTCGGTGTTCATGAGCGGGCTCAAGAAGGCCGGGGTCACGCTGGACCGGAAGGTCTTGGCGGATCTGGCCGTGAACGACCCCGTGGCGTTCGCCCGGCTGGTCGAAACCGCCCGCGCCCAGAGCACTCGCTAACCCCCGTCCGCGACCGGCCCCCTGAAGGTCTCCGGGGGGCCGGGTTTCCTACCCTCCCGGCGCATCGGTTCAGCCGTGAGACGGCTCCCGGGAGCGGAAAAAGTCCCGTGCTTGCCCCGCGAATTGTCAGCCCCCCGACACGGTTTGTCAGCCGAGAGAGTCCGGAGTGGGCCCAGAGGCTTGCGCCAGGCCCGAGAATCCTCGTTCCAGCGCGGGTGACCCGCCCGTAACATGGGCCCCGGCCCGGTGGGGGACGGGGTCGGCACCGTGATTGCTATAAGGCGACGCGGTTCGGTAGCGGACGCGGGAGGATCCCATGAGAGCGAGCCAGGGTCAGGAGCAGGTCGAGTCGGACGACGTGCCCGGCGGGAGGCCGGCAGCCGGTCGTCGCCGACGCCTGCTTCGAAGGGAGCGGGGGTTGACGCTCGTCGAGCTGATGATCGTGGTGACGATCATCGCGATCATTGCGGCCGTCGCCATGGCCGTCTACCAGGACATCATCAAGAAGTCCCGGCTCGCCGCCGACCAGGGTGTCGTCTCCAGCCTTCGCTCTGCCGTGGCCATCTACTATGGCCGCTCCAACGGCATGTTCCCGGGCAGTCTCGGAGCCGTGGAGTCTCTGGTGACCCCGGCGCCGATCTACAATTGCAACGTGATCCCGACGTACGACTCCGGCAACGGGAAGATCACCTTCACGGCGACGCTGGGGGACTGCTCGTAGCGTCGCGCGAGTCGCCGAGGGAGTTTCGCCTCTAGCGGAAAAATTGCCGCCGCCGTTCCCGGGAGCCGACACCGGTTCCCCGTGATCGACGGCCCCGCCTCGGGACGTTCTTCCAATACCCAGCGCTCCCGAAGAGTAGCCCGCAGCCCGGTCGCCGAGCCCCGGATCCGTCGAGCATGGCATCCGCCTTGCTCACCCTCGACGCGCCGGCCTGATCCGGCCGTCCCGCGACGTGTGATTCGAGAGCGAAATTCCCGATAACGCACCGCGTTGCCTTGGGGGCGACGAGGGCGCCTTGAACGGGGGCTCTATGAAGTATCGCGCGTGGCTCGTGCTGGGTCTGCTCTTCCTGGGCGTGCCGGCTCTCTCCGGGGACGCGGCGTCTGCCGACCGCGTTCCGCCCCGCGTCCGGCAGCGGGTCCAGGACGAGGGGACGGCTCGGGTCGTCGTGCGGCTCCATCTGCCCGGCGGCGCCTATTCCGTCGAAGGTCAGCTGTCGCCGGCGAGCGTCACCCGCCAGCGCCAGGACGTGGCGACGGCTCAGTCCCAGCTGAAGGGCCGGCTGAGGGGCACGCGGCACGCAGTCCTGCGCGAGTTCGAGACCGTGCCGCTCCTCGCGCTGGAGGTCGGCCCTGACGCGCTCGCCGAGCTCGAGGCCTCGTTCCTGGTCGACGTCATCGCCGAGGATCGTCTCCGGCTCCCCCGGCTTGCCGAAAGCGTGCCCCAGATCGAGGGAGACCTGGCGTGGGTCAACGGCTTCGACGGCACCGGCACCGTCGTCGCGGTCCTGGACACGGGCGTGGAGCGCACGCATGCGTTCCTGACCGGAAAGGTGGTCGAGGAAGCGTGCTACTCGAGCAACATCACGAATCAGAGTCGCACGGTCTGCCCGAACGGTCAGACGTCGCAGACCGGGACCGACTCCGCGCGTCCCTGCACCCTCAACGGGTGCTTCCACGGGACCCACGTCGCCGGCGTCGTCGCCGGGAACGGTGCCGGGGCCGGCGTGAGCTTCTCGGGCGTCGCGAAGGGCGCCCAGCTGATGGCGATCCAGGTCTTCTCGCGGATCACGAGTGCCTCCTTGTGCGGCGGCCGGGCGCCGTGCCTTGGCGCCTGGGAGTCGGACATCATCAAGGGCCTCGAGCGTGTGTACCAGCGGCGCACCGCGCGGAACTTCGTCGCCGCCAACCTGAGCCTCGGCGGCGATCTGTTCACGGCGCCCTGCGCCACCGACATCCACAAGCCGATCATCGACAACCTGCGGGCCGCGGGCATCGCGACCATCGCCGCGTCGGGGAACGACGGGTCCTCGAACTCGATCGCGGCGCCGGGCTGCGTGCCGACCGCGGTGAGCGTGGGATCGACCGGGCCCACCGATGAGGTCTCCTGGTTCTCGAACGTGGCCCCGTTCCTCACGCTCTTCGCGCCGGGCGAGAACATCACGTCGGCGCTTCAAGGCGGGGGCTTCACGACCGCGGACGGGACCTCGGCCGCGACCCCCCACGTCGCCGGCGCCTGGGCCGTGCTCAAGCAGGCGGCGCCCAGCGCGACGGTGGACGAGATCCTGGATGCGCTCACGTCCACCGGGCTGCCGGTGACGGAGCCCTTCAGCGGCGTGACGAAGCCGCGAATCCGCGTGTTCGAGGCGCTGGCGACCCTGACGACGATCCCGCTCATGGGAGCGATCACGCCGTCGCGCGGCGGCCAGGGCGAGACGCTCGACGTCACGATCGGCGGCGCGAAGTTCCAGCCCGGTGCGACGGTGAGCTTCGGGGCGGACGTGGCCGTGACGGCGGTCGACGTCGTCTCCGACCGGGAGATCGTGACCACGCTGACCATCCCGCTGAACGCCACGCTGGGAGCACGCACCGTCACGGTCACGAATCCGGACGCGACCTCGGTCTCTCGAGCCGGGGCGTTCACCGTGACCTTGCCGCCGCCGCACGTGAGCCTCGTCTGGAACGGCAAGGTACGGGATCGGGTGGGCCCCACGGAAGGCCAGGGGGCGCCCGACGGCCAGCTCGACGGGACGCTGACGGCGACGGTGACGAACGGAGCCCGGACGGTCACGCAGCTCGCCCTGGTGGCGGCCGGAGGGGGCGTGGGTGACTGGGACACGATTCCCGACAACAGCCTGTGGATCCTCGGGGCCGCGCTGACCCAGACCTCGCCGCTCCTCAACGCCGCGAACGGCTCGGTGAGCTTCGCGGTGGCGGACGGCGGGAGCTTCTCGGTCTTCGGCACCGACTGGTTCGAGGGCAAGTTCGTGGCCGGGACGACGCTGACGCTGACCGTGTCGTTCTCCGACGGCACGGTGGCGGCCGCCAGCGTGACGATTCCGGTGGTGCCCACCGTGACGGCCGTGAGTCCCTCGGGCGGGGAGCAGGGCACGGCCGTGCCGGTGGCGGTGACGGGGACGAAGTTCCAGGCCGGCGCGACGCTGAGCGTGGGGGCGGGGGTGACGGTGACGAACGTGGCGGTGCCGTCGCCGACGCAGCTGACGGCGACGCTCCAGCTCGCCGTGGACGCGCCGGTGGGGCCGCGAGACGTGGTGGTGACGAACCCGGGCGGGGCGAGCGCCACGCTGGTAGGCGGGTTCGCGGTGACGGCGCCGGGGGTGCCGCCGCCGCCTCCGCCGCCCCCGACGGGGATTACGCTGGTATGGAACGGCAAGGCCCAGGATCGAGTGGGGCCGACGGAGGGTCAGGGGACGCCGGACGGGTACCTCGACGGGACGCTGACGGCGACGGTGTCGGGCGGAGCGCGGACCGTGACGCGGGTGGTGCTGGTGGCGACCGGGGGCGGCATCGGGCAGTGGGACACGATTCCGAGCAACAGCCAGTGGGTGCTGGGGGTGGCGGCCACGCCGACGGCCCCGCTGCTGAACGGGCCGAACGGCGCGGTCAGCTTCGCGGTGGCGGACGCCGGGAGCTTCTTGGTCTTCGGCACCGACTGGTTCGACAGCAAGTTCGTGGCGGGGACGACGCTCACCCTGACGGTGACGTTCTCCGATGACACCGTGGCCGGGGCGAGCCGCACGCTCCCCTGAGGCGAGCTCGCCGGCCGCCCCCGCCCGGGAGGTCCGCGGCCGGCGAGCGCTCCTGGGCGGGCTCGCGGTCCTGGCCGCGTCCGGGGGCTGGGCGCTCCGCGCCGGGTCCCAGGACGCACCCGTGATCGACCCGGCGGTCCGTGCCGCCGTCGCCCAGGGCCACGCCCGCGTCCTGGTGGAGCTTCGCCCGACAGGCTCCGCTTCGCTCGGCGACGCCGCCGCGCACGAGCGGGCGATCGCGGCGGCGCAGCAGGCGGTGCTCGCGCGCCTGGCCCGGCAGTCCCACCGGCTCGTGCACCGGTACACGAGCGTCCCGCTGCTCTCGCTCGAGATCGGCGCCGACGCCCTCCGCGCGCTCGAGACGATGGGAGACCTCGTCCTGCGCGTGCGCGCCGATCGTCTGCGGGTCCCCAGCCCGCCCCGATAGCTCCGCACGCCACCCGCGGGGCCGCGTGCGGCCCCGTGCGCGGATGTGCCCGCTCTTCTGTGTCGCGTCGCCATCCGGTAGAATGACCCGACGAGCCCGCCTATGGCCGACACGCGCGTCCGAACCATCGTCGACGGCGCCCGCGAGGAGATCGAACGGGCCGCGACCAGCCGGGACCTCGAAGAGGTCCGGGTCAAGTATCTCGGAAAGCGAGGGGCGCTGACCCAGCTTCTTCGCTCGCTCCCGGACCTGCCGGCCGCCGACCGTCCGGTGGTGGGACGCGAGGCCAACCTCGCGAAGACGGAGCTCGAGTCCGAGCTGGAGAGCCGGGTGGCGGTGCTGGAGCGCCTCGAGCGGCGAGCCCGGTTGGCCGTCGACCGCCCCGACCTGACGCTCCCGGGGCGCCGCATCGTCCCCGGCGGCCTTCACCCCCTGACGCGAGTGCACGACGAGATCGTCGACGTGTTCACCGGGATGGGGTTCGCCGTGGCCGAGGGCCCCGAGGTCGAGCTGGACTACTACAACTTCGAGGCTCTCAACATCCCGAAGGACCATCCCGCGCGCGACATGCAGGACACGTTCTACGTCGGCGGGGAGATCCTCCTCCGGACGCACACGTCTCCGGTCCAGATCCGGACGATGGAGCAGCGGAAGCCGCCGGTCCGGATCATCTGCCCGGGGCGCGTGTACCGGCGCGACGCGGACATCACGCACTCGCCCGTCTTCCACCAGGTCGAAGGGCTGGCCGTGGACCGCGGGATCTCGATGGGCGATCTCAAAGGCACCCTCGAGCTGTTCGCGCGAGAGCTCTTCGGCCCCGACAGCCGGATCCGGTTCCGGCCGTCGTTCTTCCCGTTCACCGAGCCCTCGGCGGAGGTGGACGTCCTCTGCTTCCTCTGCAAGGGGGGCGGCTGCCGGCTCTGCAAGGGGTCGGGCTGGCTCGAGATCCTGGGGTCGGGCATGGTCCACCCGCGGATCCTGCAATCCATGGGGTACGACACCGAGGAGGTGACGGGCTGGGCCTTCGGCATGGGTATCGAGCGGGTCGCCATGCTGCGTTACGGCATCGACGACATCCGTCTGTTCTTCGAGAATGACCTGCGCTTCCTGTCGCAGTTCTAGCACGCCGCGCCGATGAGGATCCCCGTCCGCTGGCTTCGAGAGTTCGTCACGACCACGGCCGACCTGCGCGATGTCGCCGAACGGCTGACGATGGCCGGGATCGAGGCCAGCCCGGTCGCCGTGGGCGCGTCGGAGCTGGCCGGCCTCGTCGTCGCCGAGGTGCTGACCGTGACCCCGCACTCGGCCGGCGGGACGCTCCGGGTCTGCGAGGTGTCGACCGGCGGCGAGCGCTATCGCGTGGTCTGTGGTGCGCCGAACGTCCGCGCGGGCGTCCGGGCGGCCTTCGCCCCGCCCGGGGCCACGCTGCCCGGCGGGCGCGCCGTTGCCGTCGCCACGATCCGTGGCGTCGCGTCGGAGGGGATGCTCTGCTCCGAGGCCGAGCTCGGGGCCGGCGATGACGCCGGCGGGATCCTCCTCCTGGGCGCCGACGCGCCCGTCGGCGCGGACCTCGTGAGCCACCTGGGGCTCGACGACGCGATCCTCGAAGTCGAGGTGACCCCCAACCGGCCCGATTGCCTGTCCATCCTGGGAGTGGCGCGTGAGCTGGCCGCGCTCACCGGGAGCCGCCTCCGGCCGCCGGACTGCACCGTCCGCGAGGACCCCGGGATCACGACCGCCGGCTGGCGCGTCACGATCGAGGACCCGGAGCTGTGCCCGCGTTACGCCGCGCGCCTGATCACGGACGTCACCGTCGGGCCATCACCCGCGTGGCTGGCCCAGCGTCTTCGCGCGGCGGACCTCCGTCCCATCAACAACGTCGTCGACGTGACGAACTACGTGCTGTGGGAGATGGGCCACCCGCTTCACGCGTTCGACGGCGATCTCCTCGCCGGTCGCCACGTCGTCGTCCGGCGCGCCCGGCCGGGTGAGACGGTGGTGACGCTGGACGGGCAGAGCCGGCCGCTCGCCGAGTCGATGCTCGTGATCGCCGATGCCGAGCGCGCCGTGGCCGTGGCCGGCGTGATGGGCGGCGCGAATACCGAGGTCCGTGACACGACGCGCACCGTCCTGCTCGAGAGCGCGTACTTCGCGCCCGCCTCCATCCGCCGGACGGCGAAGGCGCTGGGCCTCTCCACCGAGGCGTCTTACCGTTTCGAGCGGGGAGCGGACGTCGAGGGGCTGCGGGACGCCCTCGATCGCGCCGCGCGCCTGATCGCCGAGCTGGGCGGTGGGCGCGTCGCCGCGGGCGTTCTCGACGCCTACCCCGTGCCTCGCCGGCCCATCACGGTGCCGCTCCGGCTGGAGCGCATCGAGCGGGTGGTCGGCGCCTGCCCGCCCCGCCCGGTGGTGGCCGACATCCTCCGCGGCCTCGGGTTCCCGGCCACCGAGCGGAACAACGCATTCGAGGTCGTAGTGCCCGCGTTTCGGCGCGACATCGCGATCGAGGACGACCTCGTGGAGGAGATCGCCCGAATCTGGGGCTATGCCCGGATCCCGTCGACCTTGCCGTCGGGGACGCTGGCCCTGACGCGCCGGCCGCGGCATCTCGCATCGCTCGACACCGCGCGCCGCTCGCTCACCGCCGCGGGTTGCCAGGAGGCGGTCTCGCTGTCCTTCGTCGATCCCGCCCACCTCCGCCACCTGGGGCTCGCCCCGGACGACCCCCGCGTCGTGCGGCTCCAGAACCCACTGGCGGCCGACCGGTCGGTGCTCCGACCGACGCTGCTCCTCGGGCTCCTGGAGGCCCTCGCGACCAACGTCCGCCGCCAAACGCCGGACGTGCGGCTCTTCGAGATCGGCCGCGCGTTCGAAGGGCGAGGGGCGGGCGAGCTCCCCCGAGAGGACACGCGGGTCGCCGTGGCGCTCACGGGCCTGCGCGCCCTTCGTGCGTGGCATGCGCCGCGGGCCCGCGTCGACGTGTTCGACGTCAAGGGCGCCGTCGAGGGGCTGGTGGAGGCGCTGGGCCGCGGCGAGGTCGAGGTCGAGCCCGTGGCCGCGCCGTATCTGGAAGAAAGTCGCGCGGCGACGGTCCGGGTCCAGGGAACGCCCGTGGGCCTGCTCGGCGAGCTGCATCCGGACGTCCAGCGCGCCTTCGACCTGCCCACGCCGGTCTACGTGGCCGAGCTGTCGCTCGACGCCCTCGAAGCCCTGCCGAGCCGCCCGGCGCAGCACCGGTCGCTCGCCCGCTATCCGGGGGTCCTGCGGGACTTGGCGGTGGTCATCCCCGTCGCGGTGGCGTCGGCGGACGTCGGCCAGGCGATCGACGCGATCCGGCCTCCCTCGCTCCGTCGGGTGTCGCTCTTCGACGTGTACGAGGGGCCGCAGGTCGGGCCGGGTCGGAAGAGTCTCGCCTACAGCCTGCTCTACCAGGCGGACGACCGCACCCTCACCGACGCCGAGGTCAACGCGGCGCACGCGCACGTCGTCGAGCGGCTGCGGGCGAAGCTCGGAGCCGAGGTGCGCGGCGCCGACGGGGTCGCCGCCGGCGGAGGCGCCGCATGAGCCAACGAGGCCGGTCGATCAACTCCGGCGGAGCGAGGATGGCGCGGTGAGCGACGACGCCCAGGCGCGCCTCGCGCTGCTCGAGGAGCACGTCCAGCGCGCCATCGAGCTCATCGGAACGCTTCGCGCGGAGAACGCGCGCCTGACGGCGGAGCGGCGGAGCTTCGAGGGCCGCGTGGCCGAGCTGACGGCCGAGGCGGAGAGCCTGCGGATCCGGCTCGGGGTGATCGGGCGGCTCGAGACCGAACAGCGGCGTCTGCTCGAGGAGCGCCGGCAGCTGCTCGGCCAGGTCGAAGCGATCCTGAAGGACCTCGCCCGGATCGAAGGACTCTGACGAGGAGGCGAGCATGAGCGAGGGACGGGCCGACGTCGAGATCCTGGGCCAGCGACTCTCGGTGCGCGGCCGCGGGACCCCCGAGTACATTCACGAGCTCGCCGAGTACCTCAATGGGCGCATCGAGTCGGTGCGCGACCAGGCGCGGGTGTTCGATCCCCTGCGGCTGTCCCTTCTGGCCGGGCTGCACGTGGTGGACGAGCTGCATCGGTGCCGCGCGACCGAGGCCGAGCGCGCGTCGGACACCCAGCTGCTGGCGCGGGTCGATCGACTCACGGAGCGGCTGGGCGCCATCCTGAGGGAGAAGGGGCCGCCCGGCACTTGACCCGGCTCGGTGGGAGGGGCCTAATGGGCCCGAATCGGCAGGTTTCCCTGCGCTGTGCGTGATGTGAGGCGACGGTTGCGAGCCTATTAACGTGAACGGGAGTTCTACCGCGCGAGCGGTGAGCATGCCCCTCGCAAGAGGGGAAGCCTGAAGCCGCGCACAGGGCTCCCACCTGGTGAACCCAGGTTCGAACCAGCGGAGCACACGGCAGACGCGGGGATTCTTCGAGCGGGCGGGCGGTGGCCCGCCCGCTCCCTTTTGGAGTGGGGCTCTGTCCGGTCTCCTTTGTTGCGCACGCCTTGACACCAAAGCTAAAACGGCCTAATGTTGAGCGGATTTAGACCCGTTCAGTGATGCTTGCTTCGTTGAGAGGTTCGTTGAGAGGGAGGTGGCGACCCTGGAGCCCGGTACGATCGTGATCCTGCTGGTCGTTGCCGTCCTCCTGCTTCCGGTGACATGGATCGGAGGCATGCTGCTCCAGCGCCAACTGACGTCACGCCGGCTGGGGGGCATCGCGGACCATGGTCGGCGCCTCCTGGACGAGGCCGAGCGGAACGCGGAGACTCGCCTGAAGGACGCCGCGATCGAGGCCAAGGAGCTCGTCTACCAGGCGCGGGCCGAGCTGGAGCAGGAGATCAAGGAGCGCCACAAGGAGGTCCAGGGCCTCGAGCGCCGGCTGAGCCAGAAGGAGGAGCAGGTCACGCGGCGGCTCGACCAGTTCGACCGGCGGGACCGTGATCTCCACACCCGCGAGGAGAGCCTGCGCGCGCGGGAGCAGGCGCTGAAGGAGATCGAGGTCCGGCAGCAGGCGATGCTCGACGAGCAGCGCCGCCACCTCGAGCGGATCGCCGGCCTGACGGCCGAGGAGGCGAAGCAGCGGCTCCTCGCGCAGATGGAGGAAGAGGCCCGGCGCGAGGCGACGCTCACCGCGATGCGGCTCGAGGAGGAGGCGCGGGAGGGGGCCGAGCGCAAGGCACGCGAGGTGCTCGCCACCACCATCCAGCGGCTCGCTCCCGACTATACGGTGGAGACGGCCGTGTCCATCGTGGACCTGCCGTCCGACGACATGAAGGGCCGGATCATCGGCCGCGAGGGGCGCAACATTCGCGCGCTCGAGCAGGCCACCGGCGTGGACCTGATCGTGGACGACACGCCGGAGGCGGTCATCATCTCGGCGTACGACCCGTTGCGGCGGGAGATCGCGAAGCTCGCGCTCCAGCGGCTCATCGCCGACGGGCGAATCCACCCCGCCCGGATCGAGGAAGTCGTCGAGAAGGTCAAGAAGGAGATCGAGCAGCACCTCAAGGAGGAAGGCGAGCGCGCGTGCTTCGAGGTGGGCGTGCACGGCCTCCATCCCGAGCTGGTCCGGCTGGTCGGGCGGCTCAAGTACCGGACGTCCTACGGCCAGAACTGCCTCCAGCACTCGAAGGAAGTCGCGTGGCTCTCGGGCATGCTGGCCTCGGAGGTGGGCGCCGACGTCAAGCTCGCCAAGCGATGCGGCCTCCTCCACGACATCGGCAAGGCGCTCACCCACGAGCAGGAAGGCACCCACGTCGAGCTGTCGGTGGACGTAATCACCCGCTACAACGAGCCGCGGGCGGTCCTCAACACGATCCTGGCCGGCCACGACGAGCAGGAGCCGGAGACGATCGAGGCGGTGCTGGTGGAGGCCGCGGACGGCATCTCGGCCGCCAGGCCGGGCGCGCGCCGGGACGTGCTGGAAAGCTACATCAAGCGCGTCAAGGCGATGGAAGACATCGCGCGCTCGTTCAAGGGCGTGGACGCCGCCTACGCGATCCAGGCGGGCCGGGAGCTCCGGATCATCACCAAGTCCGACCAGGTGTCGGACCTCGACACCTACCAGCTCGCCAAGGGGATCGCCAAGCGGATCGAGGCCGAGATGCAGTACCCCGGCCACATCAAGGTGACGGTGATCCGGGAGCATCGCGCGACCGAGCTTGCGCGCTGAGCACGTGACGTGAAGTGTTGACCGTCCTGTGTATCGGGGACGTCTTCGGGGAAGCCGGGCGCCGGGCGCTCGCGACGTTCCTGCCCCGCCTCCGCACCGAGTTCCAGGTGGACCTCGTGGTCGCCAACGTCGAGAACGCCGCCGCCGGCTTCGGCGTCACCCCCGCGCTCGCCCGGGGATTCCTCGAGGCCGGTGTGGACGTGATGACCAGCGGGAACCACATCTGGGACCGGAAGGAGATCCTCGGGTACATCGTCAAGGAGAACCTCCTCCTGCGGCCCGCCAACTACCCGACCGGAACGCCCGGGGTCGGATCGGTCGTGGTGAAGGCCGGCGCGCACCAGGTCGGCGTCCTGAATCTCCAGGGACGCACCTTCATGGCGCCCATCGACTGTCCCTTCGCGAAGGCCGACGAGGAGCTCGGGCGGCTGGCCGGCGAAACGCCCCTGATCGTGGTCGACATGCACGCCGAGGCGACATCGGAGAAGCAGGCCATGGGGTGGTACCTGGACGGGCGCGTGTCCGCCGTCGTCGGCACCCATTCCCACGTCCAGACCGCCGACGAGCGCATCCTGACGCAGGGGACGGCCTACGTCACCGACCTGGGGCTGACCGGGCCCATCGACTCCGTGATCGGCGTCGAGCCGGAGCTGGCGATCCAGCGGTTCCGGACCGGGATGCCGAACCGGTTCGAGCCGGCCAAGGGGCGGGCCCGCCTCCAGGGAGCCGTGATCCGGATCGATCCGGAGTCGGGGCGCGCCGTCGCGATCGAGCGGATCCAGCGGGATCTCCCCGCCTGACCGGGCCTCCGACGTGGCGCTGATCCTCGACGGCAAGGCCGTGGCCGCGAAGGTCCAACAGGGCGTCGTCGAGGGCGTGGCGGCGCTGCGCGCCCGGGGCGTGCGGCCGACGCTGGCCGTGGTGCTGGTCGGGGAGGATCCCGCCTCGAAGGTCTACGTCGGCGGGAAGCGACGCGCCTGCGAGGCCGCCGGCATCGAGGCGCGCGACCATCTGTTCCCGCACGGTCTCCCCGAGCCCGATCTCCTGTCGCTGATCCGGGAGCTGAACGGCGACCGCTCGGTCCACGGGATCCTG
This sequence comes from Candidatus Rokuibacteriota bacterium, assembly GCA_044867785.1. GTDB lineage: Bacteria > Methylomirabilota > Methylomirabilia > Rokubacteriales > DASRDR01 > DASRDR01. The sequence continues at coordinate 33,888 of JBIOVM010000022.1, forward strand.
GTGCAGCTGCCGCTCCCGGCCGGCGTCGACGAGGACCGCGTGATCGCGGCCGTGGACCCCGCGAAGGACGTCGACGGCTTTCACCCGGAGAACTTGGGGCGCCTCCTCGCCGGGTCGCCTGGCGTCGTCCCGTGCACCCCGGGGGGGATCATCGAGATCCTCGATCACTACGGGATCGACCTCAAGGGGGCGGAGGCCGTGGTGGTGGGCCGCTCCCGCATCGTGGGGAAGCCGCTGGCGCAGCTCCTCCTCGGCCGCCATGCGACGGTGACGATGTGCCACACCCGGACGCGGGACCTGGCCGCCCACACGCGGCGCGCCGAGGTGCTCGCCGTCGCGGCCGGCCGGCCGGCGGTGGTGACGGGCGATATGGTGCGGCCCGACGCGGTGGTCGTGGACGTCGGGGTGAACCGATTGCCGGGCGGGAAGCTCGCCGGCGACGTGGACTTCGCGAGCGTGAGCCCGCGGGTCCGGGCGATCACGCCGGTGCCGGGGGGCGTCGGGCCCATGACGATCGCGATGCTGATGCAGAACACGCTCGCCGCCGCCCGGCGGCAGACGGGCCTGCGCTGATGGCGGTCCTGCCCCTCCCGATGCCGGATCCCGGGCGCCGCATCTTCACGGTCTCCGAGCTGACCCACGCGGTGAAGGACACGCTCGAAGGCCGGTTCGGCGGGCTCTGGGTCGAAGGGGAGATCTCGAACCTTCGGGTGCACACCTCCGGGCACGTGTACTTCACGCTGAAGGACGAGGAGGCGCAGGTCCGCGCCGTGCTGTTCCGGAGCCGCGTGCGGCGCGTGCGCTTCGAGCCGGCCGACGGGCTCCACGTCCTGGCCTTCGGGCGCCTGGACGTCTACGCGGTGCGGGGCGAGTACCAGCTCGTGTGCGAGGTGCTGGAGCCGAGGGGCCTGGGCGCGCTCCAGTTGGCCTTCGAGCAGCTCAAGGCCCGGCTGGCCGCGGAGGGGCTCTTCGAGCCGGCGCGGAAGCGGCCGTTGCCGACCCTCCCGCGCCGCGTGGGGCTCGTGACCTCGCCGACGGGGGCGGCCGTCCGCGACTTCCTGCGGGTCGTCACGCGTCGGTTCGCGGGGCTCCAGGTGCTGGTGTGCCCGGTGCGCGTGCAGGGCGAGACGGCGGCCGCCGAGATCGCCGAGGCGGTCGGGACGCTCAACCGACGGGGCGGCCTCGACGTGATCGTCGTCGCGCGAGGCGGCGGCTCGCTCGAGGACCTCTGGGCGTTCAACGAGGAGGCGGTCGCGCGGGCGATCGGGGCGTCCAAGATCCCGGTCATCTCGGCGGTCGGGCACGAGACCGACGTGACGATCGCCGACTTCGTCGCCGACCTCCGGGCCCCGACGCCGTCGGCTGCCGCCGAGCTGGTCGTGCGCGAGAAGACCGAGCTGGTGCGCCAGCTGGCCACGCTCCGGGCGCGGCTCGGGCAGGCGATCGGGCGGCGGACCGGGCGGCTCGCCGACCGGCTGGCCGACATCCGCCGTCGCCGGGTGCTCACGGACCCGGGTCGGCCCTTGCGCGACTGGGCGCGGCGCGTGGACGATCTCGGGCTCCGGCTCGGTGGGGCGATGTCGCGCCACGATGCCCGAACTCGCGACCGGCTCGAGCGGGCCGCCCGCGCCCTCCGCCCCGGGCTCCTCGCGGCGCCGGTCCGCCACCAGCAGCGGCACGTCGGGCAGCTGGGCGGGCGGCTCGCGCGGGCGGTCCGAGGCGAGACCACGCGGCGGCGCCGCGCGGTCGAGGCGCTGGCCGGGCGCCTGGACGGCCTGAGCCCGCTCGCGTGTCTGGCCCGCGGGTATGCGATCGTCGCGCGGCCGTCCGGCGACGTGGTGACGCGCGCGGACGCCGTGCGGGTGGGGGAGCGGGTGACCGTCCGGCTCCACGCCGGGGGACTCGGATGTCGGGTCGAGGACGTCAGGGCGCCGGAGCCTGCCCCTGACGGGGGAGAGAGCGATGTCCGTCGCGCCTGAGCCCTCCGCCGGCCGCGACGACGGGCCGAAGTTCGAGGCGGCGATGGCGCGTCTCGAGGAGATCGTCCACGCGCTCGAAGCGGGCAACCTCTCGCTGGACGAGTCGCTGAAGGTGTTCGAGGAGGGGACCGGGTTGCTCCGGTTCTGCACCCGGCGTCTCGAGGCCGCGGAGCGTCGGATCGAGATTCTGCTGCAGGACGAGGGCGGTGCGCGCACCGAGCCGTTCCGCTGGGAAGAGGGGCAGGGATGACGTTCGACCTCGACGGATACCTCGCCGGGCGGCGCCGGGCGGTGGACGAGGCGCTCGACCGTTACTTGCCCGCGGCCACGACGTATCCGCCGGTCATCCACGAGGCCATGCGGTACAGCGTCTTCGCGGGCGGCAAGCGCCTCCGGCCGGTCCTCGTGATCGCAGGCGCGGAGGCGGTGGGCGGCCAGATGGCCGACGTGCTCCCGACGGCCTGCTGCTTCGAGCTGATCCACACCTACTCCCTGATCCACGACGACCTGCCGGCCATGGACGACGACGACTACCGGCGCGGCCGCCTCACGAGCCACAAGGTCTTTGGCGAGGCGATGGCGATCCTGGCCGGAGACGCGCTCCTCACCCACGCTCTGGGCCTGGTCGCGGCGAACTTCGGCTTGGGCAAGGCCGCGCCCGAGGTGTTCCCGCGCGTGCTGGCCGAGATCACCGCGGCCGCCGGCGCCGACGGGATGGTCGGGGGCCAGGTGGTGGACGTCCAGTCGGAGGGGCAGGCGGTCCCGGCCGAGACGCTCGAGTACATCCACACGCGGAAGACGGCGGCGCTCATCCGTGGGGCTCTCCGGTCCGGGGCGCTCCTCGCCGGGGCTTCCGAGCCGTCGGTCGCCGCGCTGACCGCCTACGGCGACCGGATCGGGCTCGCCTTCCAGATCGTGGACGACATCCTCGATGTGGAAGGCTCGCTCGAGACCCTCGGCAAGACGGCCGGGAGCGACCAGCGGAAGCAGAAGATCACCTACCCCAGGGTCCATGGCCTCCCGGCGTCCAAGGCGCGGGCGGCCGTCCTCGTCCGCGAGGCTCACGCGGCGCTCGCGCCTCTCGGCGCGCCCGCGGAGCCCCTGCGGGCCCTGGCCGACTTCATCCTCCAACGGAAGGCCTGAGCGCATGGCCGAGATCGTCGACGTCCACGCTCGCGAGATCCTCGACTCCCGCGGGAATCCCACCCTCGAGGTCGAGGTGTACCTCGACACGGGGGCGGAGGGGCGAGCCGCGGTGCCCTCCGGCGCGTCGACGGGCAGCGGCGAGGCGCTCGAGCTGCGCGACGACGACCGGCGCCGCTTCGGCGGCAAGGGCGTGCTGCAGGCCGTGCGCAACGTCGAGCGGGTCATCGCGCCCGAGATCAAGGGCATGGACGCGGCCGAGCAGACCCTGATCGACCGCGCGCTCTGCCAGCTGGACGGGACGCCGCAGAAGGAAACGCTCGGCGCCAACGCGATCCTCGGCGTGTCGCTCGCCTGCGCGCGGGCGGCGGCCGACGACCTCGGGCTGCCGCTGTTCCGGTACCTGGGTGGCCCGAGCGCGCGGACGATGCCGCTCCCCCTGATGAACGTGATCAACGGCGGCGCCCACGCGGACAACCGCCTGGACATCCAGGAGTTCATGCTGGTCCCCGCCGGGCTGCCGTCGTTCGGCGAGGCGCTCAGGGCCGGCGCCGAGATCTTCCAGACCTTGAAGCGCCTCTTGCGTGAGCAGAAGCACGCCACTGGGGTCGGCGACGAGGGCGGCTTCGCGCCGGATCTCCCGGGCGCGGAAGCGGCGCTCGACGTGCTCGTCCGCGCGATCGAGGCCGCCGGCTACCGGCCCGGCGAGGACGTCTGGCTGGCGCTCGACGTCGCCGCCACCGAGCTGTGGCGCGACGGGCGCTACCGCGCGCCCGGCGAGGGCGCGACCTGGGGCGCCGAGGAGCTGATCGCCTTCTACGAGCGGCTCGCCGACCGGTTCCCCCTCGTCTCGATCGAGGACGGCCTCCGCGAGGACGACTGGGACGGGTGGACCGCTCTCACGGAGCGCCTCGGGGACCGGCTCCAGCTCGTCGGCGACGACCTGTTCGTGACGAGCGCCGAGCGTCTCGCCGAGGGGATCCGGCGGGGAGCCGCCAACGCGATCCTGGTCAAGGTTAACCAGATCGGCACGTTGACCGAGACTCTCGAGGCCATCGAGCTGGCCAAGTCGGCGGGCTACGGCGTCGTCGTCTCCCACCGCTCGGGCGAGACGGAGGACACGTTCATCGCGGACCTCGCCGTCGGGGTGAACGCCGGGCAGATCAAGACGGGGTCCCTGTCCCGCAGTGACCGGGTGGCGAAGTACAACCAGCTGCTCCGGATCGAGGAGTGGCTCGGCGAGGCCGCTCGCTGGCCCGGCACCGCAATCCTCCCGGGACGGGCGTGATGCCCACGCGATTCAGGCGCCCGGGCTGGATCGTGGTGGGGGTGCTTCTCGTCCTCGCCGTGATGGCGATCTTCGGCGACAACGGCGTCCTGGCGCTCCGGCGGCTGCGCGGGGAGGTGGACACGCTCGTCCGCGAGGTCCGGACGCTCGAGGCCGAGAACGAGCGCCTGTCCCGAGCGATCGGTGAGCTGCAGGAGGATCCGGCGGTCATCGAGCGGATCGCGCGTGAGGAGCTGGGGCTGGTCCGCCCCGGCGAGCGGGTCCTGCGCTTCCCACGGAGCGCCCCCCCCGGCGAGCCGTCGCCGGCGCTCACGCCCGCCCCACCGCGGTCGCCCTGACCGAGGGCACGAGTGCGCTGGGTCTGGCTCGCGCCGCACATGGGCTGGCTGTTCGCCGCGACGCTGCTCTTCAACCTGCGCGCGGCGTGGAAGCTCGCGATCGACTGGGCTGGCATGGTCACGACGATCCGCTTCGTTCACGGCGCCTACGCCCGGCGCGGGGAGCTGCCCACCGAGGAGGCGCTGGCGAGCGATCCGCGCGCCCCGGTGTTCCTCACGCTGGTGGCCGCGTACCAGGAGCCGGGGATCGCCGCCACGCTGGCCGGGCTTCTCCGCCTCCGGTACCCGGCCGGTCGGGCGCGGTGCGTCGTGATCACGAAGGCCGCCGAGGATGCGGCCCCGCACCCCGCAATGCCCCGTGGCACCGGCGCCCTGTGCCGGCAGTTCCTCGGGGGCCTGCCGCCCCACGATGCGAAGCGGCTCGCTCATCTGGTCCTGCCCGGCCCCGGGCGGAAGGCCGAGCAGCTCAACTGGGCGCTCCGCCCGGAGGCGCTCGCCGAGGTGCTGGAGGGGGGCGCCGCGGATCCTGCTCGGGTGTTCGTCGGCGTCTTCGACGCCGACTCGCAGCCCGATCCCGACACGCTCCGCTGGATCGCCGGGGAACAGCTGGCGGGACGCGGGGCGCTCGCCTATCAGGGCGTGACGCTCTCGCTCGGCAACTGGGACGCGCTGGGGATCCGCGGCCGGATCTGCGCCGTCCAGCAATCGTCGATCTTCACCCGCGTGTCGCTCGCCCGCCTGGTGAACGAGGTCCGGCGCATCGCGCTCATCGAGGGCGTGGCGGCTCGGCTCCCGGGCCGTCCGGGGCGATGGCTCCGAGCGGGCCTCGAGCTGTGCTTCCGGCGCTCCCAGATCTGCCTCGGCCACAATCAGTTCGTCCGGCTGGACGTGCTCCAGGGCCTGGGCGGATTCCCGACGCGGGGGGCGACCGAGGACTCGACGCTCGGCTACATGCTGGGCGCGCGGGGCATCCTCATCCAGGCGATGCCGACGATCGAGCTGACGGACCTGCCGGAGACGAAGGAGAAGGTCATCCGACAGAGCGCGCGCTGGTACCAGGGCGTGCTCGACGACGTCGCCCATCTATGGACGACGTGGCGCACCGCTCCGACCGCGTTCAACCTCGCCCAGCTGGTCCGCCATGTCGTCAACAAGGTCGTCGAGTGGCCGGTCGCCGCCTTCGTCTACCCGACGATGGGCTATCTCGGGTGGCACTTCGCCTATGCGTACCGGGAGGAGCACCCGCTGCTGTTCGTCACGGCGGTGACCGTGCCCACGGTGTCACTCGGACTCACCGTGTGGGTCGGCGGAATCGTGACCCAGCGCGAGATCCAGGCGATGGCGCCCTATCTTCCCAGGCCCATTCGGCTCGAGTGGCGGACTCGTGGCGAGCAATTCCTCGCCACGTTCCGCTGCCAGACGTACTGGCTGCTCGCTACCCGCGCGGCCTGGCGCGTCCTTTGGCGGACGGCCCGCGACGGCCGCTACGAGCCGAGCAAGACCGACCGCGTCACGCGCGGCGGGGGCGCGTCCCGAGGCCGCTGGTGGGACCGGCTCGCCGGGGGCGATCGGCTGGACCGGGCGGCCTGAGCGCGCCGTCCGGCCCGGAGCGTCGCGCCTCGACACCGCGGGCCGAGCCGTCCGTCACTCGGCGGGTCGTGGACCAGAGGTCACGGGTCGTGCGCGCGGGCGCCCGGGACGGCCGCCGGAGCCTTGGAGTAGCTCCCCACCGTCACGGGATCGCCGCGGGCGACACGCCGGTCTCGTACACGATATAGCCGTTCCCGTCGAAGCCGGCGTCGGTGGTCGTCTCGAACACGATCGGCAGGGCGAGGCGCGGCGAGCTGCGCGCGAGGACGTGACTTGCGCCATATCGCTTCGCAAGCTCCAGCACGCGCGACGCGCCCAGTCGCTCCGGCGAGTCGAGAACGACCCGGGCGCCGTCGTCGTCGAGAGCGTCCACGGCAAGAAACAAGTCGTCCATGCGCGCTCGCCACTCGAGCACCGCCCTGGCGTCTTGGGGCACGTCCTTGTAGTTCGCGACATCGGCCCGCGCCGCGTACCACTTGAACGTGTTCCCCCAGCGCGGAATCAGGAAGCGGGCGTCGGCGGGCGTATGCTCGGCGACCCACTCGCAGGCTTCCGTCCAGGCGGTGGCGTTCTCGACGTGCCAGAGCCCGGGCGGCACGTTCGATTGCCATCGATGGTACGAGACCTGCCCGAGGAACCCGACGGACAGCATCATCGGCGCGATGGCCGCCATCCGCGCCCAGGGCGCGCCGGCGCGCAGCGTCGCGAACGCCCAGCCGCTGCCGACGATCGCGATCGCCATCGGCAGCGCCACGTCGACCTGTCGGAACCAGTAGTAGCGCAGCACCCGCGCGGCAGCGAGCGCATCGTGTCGGAGCAGGAGCTCGATGGCCAGTCCCGCAGCCGCCCCGGCCAGCGCAAACACGGCGAACCGCATGACCCGCGATACCGCGTGCGTCGACGCGATCGCCGCCTTGTCGTCTCCTCGTCGCCGCCACCAGACGGCGATGCCGATGAATGCCACGACCATGGCGGCGAGCCACCGCAGCCGACCGTGCCACTGGGCCAGCGGCAGCGATAGCGGCGCCAGGTGATGCGGTAGGCGATCGAAGACGTAGATCCGCGCCGCTTCGGCGTGCGCCGCCGGATCGGTGCCCCACTCGAGCGCCAGCGAGGGAAGCAGCCCGATCAGCGACAGGGCGCCGCCGGCGACGAGCCCCGGCAGCAGAACTCTCCACGACGCCCGCTGATCGCGCGGCTCGGTCAGCCACACGCCGAACGCGGCCAGTGCCGCCCACCCCCCGACCAGGACGTGGAATCCCGACGCGGCGCCGAGCCAGATCCAGGGCCGTCGCCAGTCGCCGCGGACGAGCGCCGCCATCCCCAGCAGGAGGAAGCCGTACGCGATCGACTTCGCCTCGATGCCGCCGACCACCCATTCACCCGCAAAGTTCCGGATGCCGTCGCGCAGCAGCGTGACCCACAGCGCCGCGCTGAGCACCGAGCTCCAGGGCAGCCGCACCACGGAGGCCGAGAGCCGTTGCCAGCCGAACGCCAGGAGCGCCCAGGCCACCACTCGCCCGATCCATGCCGTGGCGGTGAGGGGCAGTAGCGGGGTCAGCCATCCGATCGCCCAGTAGAACGCCAAGTGCGGATCGGCCGAGCCGAGAAAG
>JBIOVM010000023.1:0-11054 GCA_044867785.1 Candidatus Rokuibacteriota bacterium
GGACGACGCGGCTCCACACGTACTTCACGGCCCGAGCGGTGGCCTGCATCCGTCCGAAGACCGCATAGACGGCGAGCGCGCTGTCGTTGGTGGCCTTGACGCGCTCGTCCGAGCCCGGGGGAAAGACCTGGGGCCGCCACTGCCAGCTGAGGATCGGATGCCTGTCCGCGTTCCAGGGGAACTCGCGGCCCATCTGGGAGCCGGTGCCCTCGGCGGTGGCCCGCACGAAGGGCAGGCCGTCCTCGACCGCGATCCGATAGGTTCCGCGGGCGGCGTCGTCGCGCGCCTGCCAGCCGGGAGGAAACTCCCCCGGGACGCCGTCCGAGTACTCCGCCACGACCCGACAGCCGTCAGGAGCCTGGGCGATGGCGGGGGGGACCAGTCCCAGGACCCCCGCGAGCGCCATCCCCGCCGCCTGCGCGCGGCGGAGGAGGACGGTCAATCGGGGTCGGCGGTGACCAGCGTCGCGAGCGAGCGCCGTGACTCGACCACCTGGGTCCGTTCGGCCCGCTCCTGGCATGGACGGCAGCGCTGAGCGAACGGGAGGCTCCGCAGGCGGGCGAGGCCGATGAACTCGGCGCAATCGCGGCAGTAGCCGTATCGACGCTCGCGCAAGAGCTCGAGCGCCGCGTCGACCTGAGCCAGCTCGCGGCTCGCCCGGTCGACGAGGGCCGCCTGGACCTCGCTCTCGAGCGTCCGGCTGGCGGTGGCCTCCTCGTCGCCCTCGTCGGCGGGGGATTCCTGGCGCTCTCCGAGCCCACGGCGGATCACGCTCGACAGAGCGAGCCGCCGCGCCTGGAGGAAGCGCTCGATCTCGAGCGCGGTCCGTCGGTCCAGAAGCTCCCGGCTCTTCGTGGTCGTGCTCATCACGCTCACCTCGATCCGTGCAGGCCTGATCCTCCGCCGCCGTGCGGTTCGGTCGAAGCGAGCAATGAACGTGCCCAGCCGGCGATCCTGCGTCAAAAGACGTGTTCTGGCAGTGGTTTGGTCGCCTTTCCGCATCGTCTCCGCCCACCGCGGAGCCCCGGAAGCGTGTAACCATTACATGCAAGGACGTGTAGACGCTGCCGCGCGGTCCCGGGGCGCCCGGGCCGACGTGCTCCGGAAGGAGGGTCAGGAGGACCGTCGCACCGGCATGCAGAGCACCCGATCACCGGCCTCGCCGCTGCTCATGGCCTGGTACTTCTCCCAGAAGGCTCGATCGATCAGCTGCATCTGGGGCGGCGCGTCCGGCGTCCGGTAGCGGCGGTAGCGCCGGGGACCGCCATGGTAGGCGGAATACGACGAGCGGGCGGCGTCGGAGAGGCGCTCGCGCCCTTCGCGGACCCCGTACCGGCCGAGCAGCTGCCAGAGGATCTCCGTCCCGGCGCCCGCGTTGTACGCGGCGCTCCAGCGGAGCTTCACGGGATTGAAGAAGCCGCGCCAGACGCGCACGTTGATCTGCATCATGCCCACGTCCCCCGTCGAGGACTGGATCGGCACGATCCCGCTGCGGGCGCGGACGAACTGGCGCCAGCAGCTCTCCTGCCAGGCGACGGTCTTCACCAGGTGCTCGAAGAGCGTTTCGTAGCGCTCGCCGATCGCTTCTCCGTCGAACGACCGCTCCGCCGCCAGGGCGAGGAGGCGATCCACGATCTCCCGGTACTGGGCGAGCTCGCCCGAGGTCGGGACCCAGCGATCGAGCCGATCGCCGAGCTCCCGCCACTCGTCGGAGTCGTCGGCCTGGGCCAGCCGCGGCCCGAGCCAGCGCTCCAGCCACGATCGGGGGCCCGGGGCCGGCTTCGGTCGCATGCGACGCGGGGGCCCGTCGGGATCCCTGAGGCGGAAGATCTCCTGGAGCCGGGGGTCGGGCGCGTCCGAGTACTCCAGTGGATCGCCGCCGTAGCTCGGCGCGATGGAGCGCGCCAGCCGCCGGAGCCCGTCCGCGGAGAAGTCGAGGCCGGCCGCGGGGGCCGCGGTCTCGATGGCGGTCAGGGCGTCGCCGGCTGCGAGGAAGACGACGTAGCGGAGCGCGCGCGCGTCGTCCCCACCCTTGCTGGCGACCCGCCGCACGATGCTGCGCAGGCGCTCCCAGAGACCGAGGAACAGCGGGCGGACGGGATCGATGCCGGGCTCCGGGCCGCGGGCCAGGACGGAGACCACCTCGCGCCGCGCGGTGAGGAGCAGGTCCAACAGCTCGGTCTTGATCTCGGGGTCGGCGCCCGAGCCGGCCAGGTCCTTGATGAGGAACGACAGGAACCCGTCCCAGCGATCGAGGAGGGCCTCCCACTGGGCGAGCTCCGCCTGCGTCAGGGCGCGCTCGGGAGCCGGCGCCACGGGGCGCGCGGGCGGCACGTCCAGCGCCACGCGCAGCTTCACGGCGTCGGGCTCGACCGCGAGCTCGCGCGGCCGGAGTGTTTCGAGCGCGGTGGGCAGGCCTCCCGCCGGGGCGCTGAGCGAGCGGACGAGGGCGCGAACCTCCTCGACCGGCGGGCCGAGGTCGAAGCTGAACGTCTCGAGCTCCGCCGCGCTCCAGTCCCGCACGACCGTCAGGAGTCGCGTCGCGACGTTCGCGGGTTTCCGCTCGGCGTTGTAGAGCTGGACGTCCACGTCCCGGAAGCGCAGCTGCCAGTCGTGGCCGATCTCCGGTCGCGCCAGGATCTCCGCGTGGCCGTTCCACGTGACCGAGCCGAAGCACCACCCGAGCAGGGGGACGCCCGCCGTCGCCACCGCCGGCCCGGTGATCCGAAGCCGCCCGTCGCCGGGTCCGACCAGCGGGTCCTTGACGACGAACGTTCCGCAGCCGTCGGGCGTCCGCCAGAGCTCGAGCGACCCCCCCGTCGCCTCGCCGAGGTGCTTCCGCAGGGCGGCGCGCAGCACCGGGTACTCGATGGTGAGGGGGAACTGGACCTCGACCGCGTGCGCGGCGGCGGGCGCGAGGTGCGTGCCCACGACCACCGCGATCCCGGCGACCGCAAGTCCACGGGCGCGCCTCGCGAGGAACCGCGCTCGTGCTCGCCGGGGAGGCGATGTCCGGCCCTCTCCGTTCGGTCGACGCATCGCTCTGTCTCATGCCAGCATACGCGACATCCGGCCCGTCGGCGGGGTTTCCGCGCGGCTCGCGGGATCGCCGGCACTCCGACTTCCGGCGTCGGACGTCGGTTGACAGCCCCTGACCCCCTGACTAGGATGGCCCCACGTTCGCCTGGCACCTCCGGTTCCGACGAGAAGCACCGAGCCCATCACAAGGAGGACATCCATGGCCCGCGCGCTCCAGCTCACCGTCGCGTTCCTCGTCGCCCTGGTGATCGCGCTCCCGGGAGCGGCGCCCGCCCAGACGAAGGAAGACACGATCGTCTACGCGCTCCAGTCGGACGTGGACAACTGGGACCCGCCGAACTCGGTGCTCCGCGAGGCGATCATCCTCGGCTACCACGTCTTCGACCATCTCGCGGCCCGTGACGTGAAGACCGGCAAGGTCGGGCCCAGCCTGGCGACGTCGTGGCGGGCCCTCGACGAGACGACCTGGGAGGTCAAGCTCCGCCAGGGCGTCAAGTTCCACGACGGCTCGCCGTTCACGGCCAAAGACGTCAAGGCCACCTTCGAGCGCGTCCTCGATCCGGCGAAGAAGATGGCTGCCCGAGGGAACCACGCCAAGATCAAGAGCGTGGAGGTCGTCGACGACCACACCGCCCGCTTCAAGACCGACGGCCCTTATCCGCTCTTCGTCGAGCGCATGACCGCCCAGGTCATGCAGTCGGCCAAGGTGATGCAGGAGAAGGGTCACGACTGGATGCAGGAGCACCCGGTCGGCACCGGGCCCTACAAGTTCGTCAGCTGGAACCGGAAGCAGGAGCACGTCCTGGTCCGGAACGACGACTACTGGGGCCAGAAGCCGCACTTCAAGCACGTGCGGATCCGGATCATCCCCGAGCAGGCCACCCAGATCGCCGAGCTGCTTTCCGGAGGCGTCGACGTCATCAAGGCCGTGCCGCCGGACCAGATGGACGTGATCAACAAGTCGGGCCAGGCGCGGGTGGTGACCTCGCCCATCCTCCGGACCGCCTACATCAAGCTCGACCAGCCGGCCCGGAACGGGAAGAACCCGATGGAGGACCGGCGCGTCCGCCAGGCGGCGAACCTGGCCGTCGACATGGACGCGATCATCAAGCACGTCCTGAACGGCCTCGGCGACCGGACCTCCACCGCGGTCAACCCGATGGCCTTCGGCTTCGACCCGAATCTCCAGCCCTACAAGCAGGACATCCCGCGGGCCAAGAAGCTCCTGGCCGACGCCGGGTTCCCGAACGGCCTCGACATCCAGATCGACGTCGGGCCGCCGGTGGTCGAGCCGGGCACCCAGCAGACCACCGAGGCCATGATCGCGGACCTCGCGAAGGCTGGCATCCGCGCCAAGCAGAACTACTTCGGCGACAACACGGTCTTCACCGCGCGCATCAAGGACAACAAGGGCGCGCCGATGATGCTGTGGTCGTGGGGCTACTACTCGATCTTCGACGCCGACGCGATCCTCTTCGACAACTTCAAGTGCGGCGAGGTGTGGAGCCACTACTGCAACAAGGAGCTCGACGACCTGATCCACGCCGGCCGGTCGACCCTCGACCAGAAGAAGCGGGCCGAGATCTACGTCAAGGCCCAGAAGCTCATGTACGACGACGCCGCCGCCCTCTTCAAGTGGGGGCTCCGCGGCGTCTGGGGCGTGTCGAACCGCATCGAGTACGACGCGCCACGGGACGAGATCGACCGCATGTTCATCGCGATGCCGCGCAAGAAGTAGCACGCGCCGGAGCGGGCGTCGGCCCTCGGCGCCCGCTCCCCGTGTCCCCGATGCGGACCTACGTCGCCCGCCAGCTCGTCCAGCTGGTCGTCGTCATCGTCGGCATCTCCGTCCTCCTGTTCTCGGTCCTCCACGTGATCGGCGACCCGGTCCTCGTGCTCCTCCCGCTGAACGCGGGGAAGGAGGAGTACGAGCGCCACCGGAAGCTCCTCGGCCTCGACCGGCCGCTCTGGGTCCAGTACTGGGACTTCGCCAGCCACGCGGTGCGGGGCGACTTCGGGAAATCCTGGTACGCGGATCAGCCCGCGTTCCGCCTGGTGCTCGAGCGGATGCCGCCCACGATCTACCTCACGCTGGCCGGCCTCCTGACGGCGCTCGTGATCGCCCTGCCGCTCGGCATCCTCGCCGCGCTCCGGCGCCACTCGATCGTCGACAACCTCTGCACGATGCTGGCCGTCGCCGGCCAGGCGATGCCGATCTTCTGGCTCGGCATCATGCTGATCATCCTCCTCGCGGTCCGGCTGCGCGTCCTGCCGGCCTCCGGGTACGGGACCTGGCAGCACTTCGTGATGCCGGCCTTCTGCCTCGGCGCCTTCCTGGCCCCGATCACCATGCGGCTCGTGCGGTCGGGCGTGATCGAGGTCATGAACATGGACTACATCAAGACCGCGCGCGCGAAGGGCGTCCGCGAGGGGCTGGTCGTCGCCAAGCACGCCTTGCGCAACGCCTGCATCCCGGTCATCACCATCCTCGGCCTCCAGTTCGGCCAGCTCCTCGGCGGGGCGGTGGTGACGGAGACCGTGTTCGCGTGGCCGGGGGTGGCGTCCCTCACGATCGACGCGATCCGGAACCAGGACTTTCCGGTGGCCCAGTGCGCGGTGCTGCTGCTCGCGCTGATCATCGTCGTCGTCAATCTGGTGGTGGACCTGGTCGTGGGCCTGATCGACCCGCGCGTTCGTGTGAGCACGTGAAGGCGACCGCCGTCGAGCCCGGCCTGTCGGTCGACATCGGCGTCGTGCCGGGCGCCGGGGCGGGGGCATCCGACGTCGGGCTGACGCTTCGGCGACTCTGGCGCCTCAAGTGGGGCGTCGTCGCAGCGGCGGTGCTGCTCCTGATCGTCGCCGCCGCGATCTTCGCCGCATGGATCGCGCCCGCGGATCCGCTCGCGGTCAACATCCGCCACCGCCTGGCGCCGCCCGCGTGGATGGCGGGCGGCACGCCCGAGAACGTCCTCGGCACCGATCAGGTGGGCCGGGACCTCCTGTCGCGCGTCGTGTACGGCGGCCGGGTCTCGCTGGTGGTCGGCGTCGCCGCGGTGCTCATCTCGGCGAGCATCGGCGTCCTGCTGGGGCTCGGCGCCGGCTACGGCGGCGGACGGACCGACGTCGTCGTCATGACCGTCGTCAACATCATGCTGGCGTTCCCCTTCATCCTGCTGGTTCTCGCGGTGATCGCGGTGCTCGGTCCGAGCCTCGTCAACATGATCATCGTGCTCGGGGTGGCCGACTGGCCGCTCTACGCTCGGGTGATCCGCGCCGAGACCATGGCGCTCCGGGAGCGTGATTTCATCGCGGCGAGCCGGGCCCTCGGGCTGGGGCACCTCCGGATCGCGTTCCGGCAGATCCTCCCGAACCTGGTGTCGACCATCGTCGTCATCGCCACCCTCCAGGTGGCGCGGGTGATCATCCTGGAGTCCTTCCTGTCCTTCCTCGGCCTGGGCGTCCAGCCGCCGACCCCGGCGTGGGGCAACATGCTGGGCGAGGGCCGCGTCTACATGCTCAATTCCTGGTGGATCGCGGCCTTCCCGGGCCTCGCGATCTTCGTCACGACGCTGGCGATCAACCTCATGGGGAACGCCCTTCGCGACTGGCTCGACCCCCACATGAAGCAGTAGCGGAGAGGAGATCCGGTGCAAGCCTTCCTGGCGATGGTGTCCCACGAGACGAACACCTTCTCGACCATCCCGACGGATCGGCGGCAGTTCGAGGCCCGGGACCTCCGCTACGGTGGGGAGATCATCGAGCACTTCCGGGGGACCGGCACGTGTCTCGGCGGCATGCTGGAGGTCGCGGCGCGCGCCGGGCTCGCTCTGGCGCCGTCGATCGCCGCGTCGGCCTCGCCCGCCGGACGGGTGACCGCGGACGTGTTCGAGCACGTGAAGGAGCGCATGCTGGCGGATCTCCGGCGCGGCGGGCCCTGGACGGGCGTCCTCCTGGATCTCCACGGCGCGATGGTGACGGAAGGGGTGGACGACGGCGAGGGGGATCTCATCGCCGCCGTCCGCAAGGAGGTCGGGCCGCGCGTTCCCATCGCGGTGACGCTGGATTTTCACGGGAACCTCTCGGAGGCCATGGTCCGGGGCGCCGACCTCCTCCACGGCTACAAGACCTACCCGCACGTGGACATGGCCGAGCGGGGCGTCGAGGCGACCGAGCGGCTCCTCGACGTGATCGCCGGGCGCATCCGGCCGACCGCGGCCTTCCGGAAGCCGCCGATCCTCCCGCCGCTCGGGAGCCAGGGGACGGCGCGCGGGCCGATGCGGCGGCTCTACGACCTGGCCGCCGAGATGGAGCGCGACGAGCGCGTCGTCTCGGTGACGGTCTTCGCCGGATTCCCGCACGCGGACATCCCGGACGCGGGGTTGGGCGTCTACGTGGTCACGGACGGCGCCCCCGACCTGGCCGAGCGCCTCGCCGAGGAGCTGGCGCGGACCGCGTGGGCGCACCGCCACGAGTTCGTCCACCAGGGGCTCTCGGTGCGGGACGCGGTCGCCCGGGGTCGGGCGGCCGACGGGCGGCCGATCGTGCTGGCCGACATGGCCGACAACACCGGGGGCGGCGCCGCCGGCGACGGCACCGAGGTGCTGCGCGAGCTCCTGCGGGTGGGCGCGCGCTCGGCGGTCGTCGCATGTCTCTGGGACCCGGCCGCCGTCCAGGAGTGCCTGCGCGCGGGAGTGGGCGCGCGCGTGACCCTCCCGGTCGGCGGCAAGGTGGACGACCGACACGGAGCGCCTCTCACGGTGACCGGCACGGTCCGCACCTTGTCCGACGGGCGCTTCGTCCACAAGGGCCCGATGATGCGGGGCCTGCCGGGCCGGCTCGGGCCCACCGCCGTCCTTGACCTGGACGGCGTGAAGGTGATCCTGATCTCGCTCCGCTGGCAGACGCTGGATCCCGAGATGCTGCGCGTCGTCGGGATCGAGCCGACCGAGGAGAAGATCGTGGTGGTCAAGTCGACGATCCACTACCGCGCCGCCTTCGAGCCGATCGCACGCGAGATCGTGGAGGTGGACGCGCCCGGCCTGTCCTCGTCGAACCTCGCCCGCTTTCGGTTCGTTCGGGTCCGGCGGCCGATCTTTCCGCTCGACCCCGACGCGACCTACCCGCCGACGCCCGGCGCGTGATCGAGCTCCGCACGCCGCGTCTGCGCCTCCGGCCGTTCACCGAGGCGGATGGGTCGGCCCACCTCGCCCTCTACCAGGACCCGGAGGTCACCCGCCAGCTGGGCGGCGGCCCGTTCGCGGGCGAGCAGATCGCGACGAGATCGAGGCGCGCGGTGGAGAAGTTCGTCCGGCACTGGGCGGAGAAGGGCTTCGGCGTCTTCGCGGTGGAGGATCTCGCCACCGGCCGATTCCTCGGCCAATGCGGACTCAGCACCATCGACGAGCTCGGCGAGATCGAGGTGCTCTACGCTCTGGAGCGCGCCGCCTGGGGGCGCGGCCTGGCGACCGAAGCGGCGCGGCGGGCGCTCGCCTACGGCTTCGACGAGGTCCGCCTCGAGAGGATCATCGCGGTGACGCGCCCGGAGCACGCGCGATCGCGCCGCGTGCTGGAGAAGCTCGGGATGCGCTACGAGCGGGACGTCCACGTCTTCGGGATCCACGCCGTGCTCTACGCGCTCGCCCGCCGGGAGCCGCCGGCGGAACGCTAGGCACGCCGGCGGACAGCGACGCGTCGCGCGCCGGCCGCGGCGGCGTTGCATTCGCGGTCTCGCGCGGAATAGATTACGACGGGAAGCGGGCATGGATTCCTGGCGCGGGTGCTCCTCGAGCGGTCAGAGCCGATCGTCCGGCGTCGCGTGACCCGGTGACGGCCGTCTGGCTCCTCGCCGGCCTGGCGCTCCTGGCCTGGGCCGTGTTCGTGTTCAACCGCCTCGTTCGGCTGCGCAACCAGGTGGGAGCGGCCTGGGCGGACATCGACGTGCAGCTCAGGCGTCGGCACGACCTGGTCCCCGACCTCGTGGCCACCGTCGCCGGCTACGCCCAGCACGAGCGCCGCGCGCTGGAGCAGGTCACCGAGCTGCGCGCCCGGGCGTCGACCCTCGCGAGCCGCGCCCGCCTGGGCGAGGTCGAGTCCGCCCTGCGGGAGGCGCTCGCGGGGGTCCTCGTGCTGCAGGAGGCGTATCCCGACCTCAAGGCGAACGAGACGTTTCTCCAGCTCCAGAAGGACCTCGTCGAGGTCGAGGATCACCTGCAGTACGCCCGCCGGTTCTACAACGGTTCCGTGCGCGACTACCATAACGCCATCCAGCGCGTCCCCGACGTGGTCGTCGCGCGCGCGTTCGGCTTCGCCCCCGCCGAGTTCTTCCAGGCCAGTGACGAAGAGCGTCAAGCCGTGCCGGTGGAGCTCCCTCGATGAGCCCCGCCGGCCGCCGGAGGCCGACGGCCGTTCGATCGAGGCCGTCCGATCGATTCCGCCGGAGCCGGGGCGTCCGGTGAGTCGCGGCCCGCGCCTCGTCCTGGCGACCGTCCTGGCGGGGTGGGCGAGCCTGGTGCCGGCGCTCCCGGCGGTGGCCGACGAGCGCATCCGGGCGATCGACATCGCCATCCAAGTCGAGGCGGACGGGAGCCTCGACGTCACCGAGCACATCACCGTGCGGGCCGAAGGCAACCGGATCCGGCGCGGCATCTTTCGCGACTTCCCGACCCGCTACCACGATCGCTACGGGAACCGCGTCGTCGTGGGGTTCGAGCTCCTGGACGTGCGCCGCAACGGCGCGCCGGAGCCCCACTTCACCGAGTCCGTGGCCAACGGGATCCGGATCAACACGGGCAACGACGACTTCCTTCGCGTGCCGGCCGAGTACACGTTCACGCTGCGCTACCGCACGACCCGGCAGCTCGGCTTCTTCTCGGACCACGACGAGCTGTACTGGAACGCCATCGGCACCGGCTGGATCTTCCCGATCGATCAAGGGCACGTGACGGTGCGGCTACCCGCCCCGGTGCCGATCGCGGACATGCGGGCGGAAGGCTACACGGGGCCTGAGGGCGCCCAGGACCAGGAGTACGCCGCCGAAGTCCCCGGGCCCGGGCTGGCGCGCTGGCGGCTCACCTCGGGGCTGGCGCCGAACGAAGGCCTCACGATCGTTCTCGGGTTTCCGAAGGGGATCGTGGCGGAGCCCGGCCGAGTCAAGCGGCTGTGGTGGCTGCTGATCGACAACCGCGGCGTGCTCGTGGCGCTGGCGGGTCTTGCCGCGCTCCTGGCCTTCTGCGTCTGGCGCTGGCGCCAGGTCGGCCGCGACCCTCGCGGCGGGGTGATCATTCCGAGATACGAGCCCCCCGCGGGCCACGCGCCGGCGGACCTCCGCTACGTGCGCCGGATGGGGTACGACACGCGCTGCTTCTCGGCCGACGTCCTGGCCATGGCGGTGGCGGGTCACCTGCGCATCCATCACGAGGACGGATGGCTCACCGACGGCTGGGGCCTGGAGCGGACCGCCGCCGGCGCGCCGCCGGCGGATCCGAGCCACCGCAAGCTGCTCGAGAGCCTGTTCCCGAGCGGCGCGACACGCATCGAGCTCACGAAGGCCAACGCGACCACGCTCTCCCGCGCGCGACAGGCGCACACCGGCGCGCTCGAGAAGGAGCTACACCCACGCTACTTCCGGAGGAACGCCGGCAACGTGGGGATCGCGCTCCTGATCACGGTGGCGACCGGACTCCTCGCCTTCTTCCTCGCCGACGGAACGGGCATTCCCGGGATCATCGTGGTGCTGATCGCGATGGTCGCGGTCCTCGTCGCGTTCGGCCGCCTCGTGCGGGCGCCGACCAAGGACGGACGCGCCCTGCTCGACGAGATCGAGGGACTGAAGCTCTACCTGAGCGTCGCCGAGCGGGACGAGCTCGCGCGGCTGCCCGGGCCGAGCGCGCCGCCGGCGCTGGACGCCAAGCGCTACGAGACCCTGCTCCCGTACGCGGTGGCGCTCGAGGTGGAGGAGGCGTGGACGGCGAAGTTCACGGCGGCCGTCGGGGCCGCCGCGGCCGCGGCGGCCACCG
>JBIOVM010000024.1:0-34794 GCA_044867785.1 Candidatus Rokuibacteriota bacterium
GCCGGGATCGCCGAGCACTACCCGCCCGACGCGCTCGTCGGCCGGAAGGTCGTCGTGGTGGCGAACCTCGAGCCCGCCACCCTCATGGGCGTGGCCTCGAACGGCATGGTGCTCGCCGGCTCGGCCGGCGACGCCCTCGCCCTCCTCGCGCTCGACCGCGATCTGCCGTCCGGCGCCAAGGTCCGCTAGCGCCCGCTCGCCCGCGCCGTGTCTACCGCGATGGACCCGTCCCTTCAGCCGCGCGAGCTCGCGCCCGTGGACCCGGTGCCGTGGCGGGGGTTCCTCCGGCAGTGGGGCATCTCGATCGCGTCGCTCGCCTCCGGCCTGCTGACCCTGTTCTTCTTCCGGCGCGGCGTGCCCCATGTGGGCTGGATCGTCGGCTACGTCGTGGTGCTGTGGCTCCTGTTCCTCGTGCTCGGCCAGGCGCGGGCCGCGCTCCTGACACGGGGCCGCCGCGTGGTCGTGGCCGCGTGGGACTACACGATCCAGACGCTCTACCACGGACTCCTGCTGTTCGTGCTGCCCGGGTACTTCGCGAGCACGACCTTCGATGCGGTGACGGTCGTCTTCTTCGTCGTGCTGGCGGCGGCGGCGCTCCTCACGACGGTGGACCCCTGGTACCACGCGCTGGTCCACCCGCGCCCCTGGCTGCGCGTCCTGTTCTTCGGCTTCTCGCTCTTCGCCGGCCTGAACGTGGCGCTCCCCCTGGTCGGGGTGGCCCCGGCCGGCGCGGTCGTCGGGAGCGCGATGCTCGCCGCCCTGGGTCTCGCGCCCACGTACCTCGCGCGCGAAGGCCCGCGGCTCCGGTCGGCGGCGCGGGCGGGCGCCGTCGTCGCGCTCGCGGGCCTCGCCGCCTGGGCCGTCCGGCCGGCGATCCCGCCGGCCCCGCTCAGCCTGGTGCGCCCGACCCTCGCGCGCGACGTGCTCGATCTGGAGCCGGTCGATCCCGTGGCCCGAGCGACCGTGGAGGAGCTTCGCGCGTGGGGCAGCCTGGTCGCCTTCACCCCGGTCGCCGCGCCCGCGAACCTCCGGCAGCCGATCGAGCACCGCTGGCGTCACGACGGCCGCGTCGTCTCCACGGTGCGCCTGCCCACGCCGGTCCGCGGCGGGCGCCTGGGCGGGTTCCGCACGTACTCGCGGAAGACGGACTTCCCGCCGGCGGCCCACGGCCGCTGGACCGTCGACGTCGTGACCGCGTCCGGCCAGCTGATCGGGCGCGTGCGCTTCCGCGTGGATCCGTGACGTGCTCGTCGACACGCACGCGCACCTGCACGATCCGGCGTTCGACGCCGACCGCGCGGCCGTCCTCGCGCGGGCCCGCGCCGCCGGGGTGACGGCCTTCCTCACGATCGGGACCGACGTGGCGACCTCCGAGGCGGCGATCGGGCTCGCGACGACGGAGCCGGACGTCTACGCGGCCGTCGGCATCCATCCGCACGATGCCCGCACGGCCGACGCGACCGCGCTGGACCGCATCGCCGCCCTGGCGACGGCGCCGAAGGTCGTCGCGGTCGGGGAGATCGGGCTCGACCACTATCGCGACCACTCGCCGCGCGACGCCCAGCGGGCGGCCCTCGTCGCGCATCTCCAGCTGGCGCGCCGGCTCGGCAAGCCGGTCCTGCTCCACTGCCGGGAAGCGCACTCGGAGCTCCTCGACGTCTGCCATGCCGAGGGCGTGACGGCCGTCGGCGGGATCCTCCATTGCTTCTCGGGCGACCTCGCGGTCGCGCGCCGCGGCCTCGATCTCGGGCTCCTGATCTCGATCGCCGGGCCGGTGACGTATCCGAGCGCCCGACGGCTGGCGGAGGTCGTCCGCCTCCTGCCGCTCGACCGTTTGGTCGTGGAGACGGACTGCCCGTACCTCCCGCCGCAGCCCTGGCGGGGTCAGCGCAACGAGCCGGCGTACCTGCCGGTCACCGCCGCCCGCGTCGCCGAGCTGCTCGGCGTGCCGCCCGCACAGGTGGCGGCCGAGACGACGCGGAACGCCGCGCGGCTCCTCGGGCTCGGGCCGGCGGCGTGAGCCGTCCGCGGGCGAGCCTCTGGCGGCGCGAGCTCCGCCGCGCGCTCGGCGGCGCGCTGAACGTGACGACGGCGCGGCTCATGAATCGACGGCGCGGCCCGGCGCCGTCGCCCACGCTGGACCTCGCTGGATACCGCCGCCTCGCGGCGCCCAGCCCCCGCGACGTGGCGGAGCTTCTCGCCTGGCGCTCGAACCGGGAGCGGGCGCAGCTCACCGAGGCCCTGCTCCTCGCCGCGGGCCTGCCGGTGGCCCGCCACCCGTACCGCACCGTGGAGGGCGGCGGCGTCAACCTGTTCGTGGACATCGGGCCGGGTCCGCGGACGCTCGTGCTCGCGAGCCACCACGATGCCGTGCCCGGGAGTCCCGGCGCCAACGACAACGCGGCGAGCGTCGGCATCCTGCGCGCGCTGGGCGTGCGGCTGCTCGCCGACCCGCCGCGCGGGCTCCGCGTCCGGCTCGGATTCTTCGGCGGCGAGGAGCGCGCCATGCTCGGCTCGCGCGCGTACGCCCGGCGGGCGGACCTCGACCCGCTCGTGGGCGTGGTGAGCCTCGAGCTCTGCGGGATCGGGGACAGCCTGGCGCTGTGGGACGTGACGCCCGCCCTCGAGGCCACGCCGCTCGTGCGCGCCTTCGTCGCGGGCGTCGAGGCGCTGGGCTACCGCCGCGACGAGACCTATCACCTCGCGGAGCCCGTGCCCTTCTTCGGGAGCGACCACCGGCCCTTCGCCGACCGCGGGGTGCCGGGCGTCGGCCTGACCGCCGTGCCGCGGGCGTCGCTCGAGCCGTTGCGGGCGTTCATCTACGGCGGCGTGCGGGGGATCCTGATGCCGCCCGCGCGACGGCCGCCGCCCTTCACGACCTACCACACCTCGGGCGACGGGCCCGGGACGCTCGAGCCGCCGACCCTCGCCGCGGTGGAGCGCGTCCTCGAAGTGCTGGTGCGGACCGTCGACGCCGCGCTGCCGGCCTAGCGGTCAGGGGCCGCCGGCCCCGGTCCGACACGGGCCAGGAGGAGCCGGCTCGTCGCCAGGGCCTCGCGCCGCACGAGGACCTGGACCGCGCCCTGGTCGCCCACCGTGAACGGGTGCACGGAGGGCGCGACGTGGGTGCGGAGCAGCACCTCGATGCCGTGCGCCTCGAGCAGCCCCCGGACGATCAGCGCCTCGGCTTGGTCGCGAACCCGCGCGAGCTCCTCGAACTCGCGCTCGTCGTCCGGCTCGGGCGCCCGGGCCGGGAACGGGATCACCCGTCCCGTCATGCCGGCTCGGCCCTCGGCTCTCCGAACAGGTCGCGCCACGCGGGCAGGCCCCCGAGGCCGGTGGCGGTTCGGACGGCGCGGACGATCGACTCCGCCACGCAATCCGCCGCGGCGAGCCCCAGCGCGTCGACCGGGGGCGTCTCGGCGCGCCCGAGCGAGCCGGTTGCCAGGCAGAAGAGCGCGTCCCCGTCGACGCTGAGGTGCGGCGGCGACAGCGCCGCCGCGAGGCCCAGGTGGCCGAGCGCCGCCACGCGTCGCGCCTCCACGGCGTCGAGCGTGGCGTCGGTGGCGACGATGCCGATCGTCGTGTGGGTCTGGCGGAACCCCGGCGTGATGCGGCCCTCCCGGAGGGCGTGCGCGGTGTCGACCAGGCGCCGGCCGTCCGGGGCATCCCGCGCCCCGGCCACCAGGCGCCCGGTGGCGGGGTCGCGGACGTCACCGAACGCGTTGACGGCCACCGCCGCGGCGATCGTGGCGTCCGCGACGCGCCGGCTCGCCGTCCCGAGTCCGCCCTTCATGGCGCGGGCGAGCCCGAAGACCTTCCCCACGGACGCGCCCGTGCCGGCCCCGACCGACCCTTCCCGGACCGGGCCGCTCGTCGCCGCCAGCGCGGCGCGCTCTCCCATGGCGCGATCGGGGCGGATGCCGGGCGCCCCGATCGCCAGGTCGTAGAGGATCGCGCCGACGACGAGCGGCACGAGGCCCCCGCTGGTGGGCAGGCCGACGCCGCGCGCCTCCAGGTGCGCCATGACGCCGAAGCAGGCCTCGAGGCCGAACGCGCTGCCGCCCGCCAGGACGGCGCCGTGGATCCGGGTGGCGAGATGCCCGGGCTCGAGCAGATCGATGCCGAGGAGGCCCGTCGCCCCGCCGCGGATCTCGACGGCCCCGACCGCGCCGGCCGGGCACACGACCACGGTGCAGCCGGTGAGGCCGACGAGGTCCTCCGCGTGGCCGACCAGGAGGCCGGCGACATCGGTGAGGCCTCCCACTTAGACGTTCGGCGCCGCGGCCGGGACGCGCGGCGCGCGGCTGGCGGCGTCCGCCGACAGGCGTCCGGTCGCAACCTCGCCGGCAACGGCCAGGCTCCGCTCGACCAGAGCGCGGAGGAACGGCACGCGGGGAAGCGACTGCGCGGGATCGGCGAGCGCGCGGGCGACGGCGACCGCGACGCGCGCGTCCTCGAGCCGCTCCAGCGCGAGAAAGACGTGGGCTTGCTCCTCGAGGCGGAACTGCCAGCGCTGCCGCGCCGCGGCGTCGAACTGCGTGTCGACCACGCGATCGACGACGGCGGCCAGCCGCTCGGCCTTCAGCTGGGGGCTGATCACGAGCCGGCTCTCCTGCGCTTGCAGCCACTCGACGCTATCGCTCGCCACGCGCTCGGGATCCAGGAACCAGCCGGTGAGCTCCGGCAAGCCGAGCAGCTCGGCGGAGCGCTCGAGGCGCGCCGGCTCGTCGACCGAGGCCGGCAGCTCCGCCTGGATCGGCGCCCGCTCGGCGCCGCCGGGCCCCAGCTGCTCGATCCAGTGAGCGAGCGCGCGAGGCACGGGGCGGCCGGCCGCGCGCGTCTGCTCCGCCGCGGCGACGAGACGGGTCCATGCCCAGGGCGCCGGGGCGGCCACCCAGGGGAGCGGGCTCTCGGCGCGCAAGGCGCGCAGGCGCTCCTCGACGCGCTTCTTCGCGAGGGGACTCGCCGAGAAGTCGACGAGGCCCGCGTCCTCCGACAGGATCGCCGCGAGCAGCGTCCGCTCCCCGTGGGGTCCCGCGAGAGTGAGCCAGAGCCCCCGGCAGCCGGTGCCGTCGATGGCGGACACCCACGCCTCGGCCGGCGTCACGCTCCCGGCGGCCGCGCGCGCGCCGGCAGGCGCGCGGCGCTCGACGCCGGCTTGGCGCAGCCGGTAGAGCGCCCGGCGGGCGGCGGTGCGCACCGTCTTCGTGGCGGCGCGCGTCTGAGCGTCCTGGAGCGCGTCCGCGGCCTCGGGGACGGCGAGGGTGCCGAGGGCTTGGGCCGCCGCGGTGGCATGCTCGGGACGGCCGGCCAGGCAGCGGCGGAGGATCGGCAGGGCGGCGGCCCCGTGTTCCCGCGCGAGCCACCGGAGCGCCGCCTCCAGCTCGCCGACGGGGATCGTGGCCAGGGCCGCCGCCACGGCGTCCCCGGCGGGCTCGTCGCCGACGAGCGCGTCCAGCGCCGCGACTACCATTGGGTGAGGAGCCGCAGCACGGGCTGAAAGGCGGTCGGCGAGTCGGCGGGGCGGAAATACACGCGCTTCATGTAGGCGAGCGCCGCCGCGTAGCGCTCGAACCCGGCGGCGAGGGCGCCGAAGACGGACGCCTCCCGCCGCAGGGCCGCACGCTCGAAGGCGGCGACCGCCGCGTAGGCCCGCTGGCCCTGGCGGACGTAGTAGGCGGCGCCCACCCGGCGCTCGACGTGCTCCCGGAAGACCCCGGTCATGAACAAGGCGTAGTCGCCCACGTGCTGGCGCACCCGGCGTTCGCGGAACGGATCGAAGTCGGGCGCCCGAAAATCCCAGGCCCGCTCGGCTTCGATCAGAAGCCCGGCGACCGAGTCGAGTGGGCGTCCGGCGGCGTCGCGAATGGCGTAGAGCTCCTCGGTGCGCGCGAAGCGGGTGAGCAGGGCGGCCAGATAAGCCCCCTCGGCGGGACCGCCGAGGCCGAGATCGCCCAGCGCCTGGCGGACGACGCGCTCGAAGAAGCGTGCCAGCCCCGGCGTCCGCGGGGCATCGCCTGTCGCCATCATCGGCTTCCGATGCTCGTGCGCGTACTATACCGCAGCCGCTCGCGGGCCCGCATCGTCCGCGCGTGCCGGATGGGGCGAATTTCCTTGGGGCGGCTCGCGGCCGAGTGGGAGAATCGCCGACGAGGGAGGTGCGCATGACCATCCAGCAGGAGCTCACGCCCCAGCCGCGCCAGATGCCCGAGGACGACGTCGACGAGATGTACGAAGAGGAGCCGCGGCGCCGCGCCTGGGGGGCGATCGCCAGCGTGGTCCTCGCCCTCGCGCTGGTCTTCGTCGGATACCAGTGGAACCACGCCGCCAGCCGTGCCGAGACGCTCGGGGCGCAGGTGGGCGGGTTGCGCGCCGAGGCCGAGACGCAGCGCCTGCGCGCCGAAGAGGCTCAGCGCCAGGTCGACACGATCCAGAAGCGGCTCGTCGCGATGTCGGCGGAGAAGGACGCGCTCGCGGAGCGGATCGTGGCGCTCGAGAAGGCGGGATCGGCGCGCGCCGTGGCGAAGACCGACAAGCCGCGCTCGAGCAAGGCGACCGCCGCCGCGCCGGCCCGGCCCCGAGCCACGCCCGTGGCGACGCGCCCCGCGCCCAAGCGGACGCCGTAGCGCGCGCAGGCTCAGCGCGCCAGCGCGCGGTCGAGCGCCGCGAGCAGGCGCGCGTTCTGCTCGGCGGTCCCGACCGTGATCCGGAGGTGCTCCGGGTAGCCGACGGCCGCCCCGTCCCGCACCAGCACGCCCGTCGCGCGAAGCGCGGCCACGACGGGGCCGGTCGGACGGCCGACGCGCACGAGCAGGAAGTTCGCTTCCGTCGGGGGATGTGACAGCCCCCGCGCGGCGAGCGCCGCCGAGAGCGCCCGCCGCTCCTGCCACACGACCCGGCGCGTCGCGTCGCGGTGCCCCGCGTCCCGAGCGGCGGCCGCGGCGCCCGCCTGGGCCACGCGCCCGACGTTGAACGGCTCCCGCACGCGCTCGAGCCGCCCGATCACGCCGGGGCTTGCGATCGCGTAGCCGACGCGCAATCCGGCCAGGCCGGTGATCTTGGAGAACGTCCGGAGCAGCACGAGGCTATCCGGCCGCGCGGCGAGGGTGGCGAGCCCGTCCGCCCAGCGCGCGGGCGCTTCGATGAAGTCGACGTAGGCCTCGTCGAGCAGGACCATGACGTCGTCCGGGCACCGGGCGCAGAACCGCTCCCACGCGCCGCGCTCGAGGGGGACGCCGGTCGGGTTGTGCGGGCTCGAGAGGCACACGAGCTTCGTCCGGGCCCCGATGCGGGCGAGGACGTCCTCGAGGTCGATCCGGTAGTCGCGCAGCGGGCTCGCGACGACCCGGGCGTCGGCGAGGCGCGCGGTCGTCGTGTACGGCTCGAACGAGGGCTCCGGGATCACGACCTCGTCGCCCGGGTCCAGGAGCGCCCGCCCGAGCAGCGTGAGGATCTCGTCGCCGCCGTTGCCGAAGAGGAGCTGGGCCGGCTCGAGGCCGAGCGCTTCCGCCACCGCCCGGGCGAGCGCCGGGGCGCCGCCGTCGGGGTAGAGGTGGATCCGCTCGGCTTCCTGCCGGATCGCGGCGACCGCGAGCGGCGAGGGGCCCAGGGGATTCTCGTTGGCCGACAGCCGCAGGACCGGCTGCCCGACCTCGGCCGCGAGCGCGTCGAGCGGCGGGGGCACGACGTAGGGCTCGAGCTCGGCGAGGACCGGGCGCCAGCGGGCCGGCATGGCGGTCGGAGTGTACCACCCCTTCGCACGGCAGCCCCTCGCGGCCCGCCGCGACTGGCGGCGCGTCGGGGGATCGGTCTCGCGACGGGCTGCCCGGCCGCGGTAGGATGCGGCCCGTGACCGCTCCCCACATCGAGGTGCGCGCCGTGGCCAAGCGCTGGGTCACGCGCGATCAGCCCGTGCCCGCCCTCGAGGCGGTCTCGCTGGATGTCGCCCCCCACGAGTTCCTCACGGTGCTGGGCCCGTCCGGGTGCGGGAAGTCGACGCTGCTCGGGATCGTCGGGGGCCTGATCACGCCGGACACCGGAGAGGTCCGGATCGCCGGACAGCCGGTCAGGGGCCCCGACCCGCGCCAGGTCGCCATGGTGTTCCAGGATCCGGGCCTCTTTCCCTGGCGCACGTCGCTGGAGAATGTCGAGTTCGGGCTCGAGCTCCAGGGGGTGCCCGGCGCCGCGCGGCGGGCGCGCGCCCGCGCGCTCCTCGAGCCGGTGGGGCTCCGTGGCTTCGAAGGCCGCTATCCGCGCGAGCTCTCGGGCGGGATGAAGCAGCGCGTCGCGATCGCGCGCGCCCTCGCGCTCGACGCGCCGATCCTTCTGATGGACGAGCCCTTCGGCGCGCTCGACGAGCAGACGCGGCTCCTCATGGGCGAGTGGCTGCTCGAGATCTGGGCCCGCACTCGGAAGACGGTCGTCTTCGTGACGCACAGCCTTCAGGAGGCGATCCTGCTCTCCCAGCGGATCGTGGTCATGACCGCGCGGCCGGGGCGGATCAAGGCGAGCTTCGAGGTCACGCTGCCGACGCCGCGGGACCTGGACTCTCCGCCCGCCGCCCGGCTCCGGCATGCCCTCTGGGACGCGATCCGGGACGAGTCGCGTCGCGCACTGGACAGCGGCACGTGAGGCGGATCGCGCTCGCCCGCCTGGGGATTCTCGCCGCCATCCTGGCGATCTGGGAGATCTGGGCGCGGGGCGGCGACCCGCTCCTCTATGTGCCGCCCTCTCGCGTCTTGCCGGCGCTCGCGCGCATCCTCCGGCTGGACGCCTATCCGACGCTTCCGACGCACTTCGGGCTGACGGTGCTCGAGGTGGTCGTCGCCTATGGCCTTGCCGTCGCTCTCGGGCTCGCGCTCGGCTTCGTCCTCGGGCTGTCGCGGCCCGTGGGCGAGATCTACGAGCCACTCCTCGCGGCGGTCTACGCGATCCCGAGCGTCGTCTGGTATCCGTCCTTGATGCTCTTTTTCGGGTTGGGCCCGGCCTCGAAGATCGCATTCGGCGTGCTCCTCGGCTTCTTCCCGGTGGTGCTGGCCGTCCTCTCCGGGATCCGCTCGGTGGATCCGCACCTCCTCACGGTTGCGCGAGGGCTGGGGGCCGGCCCCGCGACCTGCTTCCGCAAGGTCGTGCTGCCCGCGATCACGGCGACGCTGCTCGCCGGCCTCCGGGCCGGCCTGGCCTTGACCGTGGTGGGCGTGCTGGTGGGAGAGATCCTCGGGGCCCGGGGCGGCCTCGGGTATCTCATCAACTACGCGTACGGATTCCTGCGGACGGCGGACTATGCGGCCCTGGCGCTCCTCGCTCTCGCCCTCGTGCTCGTCATCGACGGTTTCGCCGCCTGGGTGGAGGCGCGGGCCCGGCGCTGGACCGAGGGCATGGCGTGAGTCCCGGGCGCCGGCGGCTCGCGCAAGCGTGCTCCCTCGCCGCGCTCGTCGCCGGCTGGGAGCTGGCCGTCCGGGTGGGCTGGCTCGACCCGCTGTTCGTGCCGGCGCCGTCCGCGGTGGCCCGCGCGCTCCGCGCGATCGCGCCGGCCGCCCTCGGCCTTCTCGGGGAGACGCTCGGGAAGACGCTCGTCGCCTACCTGTTGGCGGTGGCGCTCGGGGTCGGCGGCGGGCTCTTGATCGGCGGGGTCCGCTACCTGCACGACGTGTTGAACCCCTTCCTCGTCGCGCTGTACGCGCTCCCCAAGATCCTGGTCTTGCCGTGGATTCTGCTCACCTTCGGGCTCGGCCTGGCGCCCGCGGTGGTCTACGGCGTGCTGCAGGGGTTCTTCCCGATCTGCCTCATGGTGGCCGGCGGCGTGCGCGACATCGACCGAATGCCGCTGCGGGTCGCCCATTCGATGGGAGCGACCTCGTGGCAGCTCTACCGGAAGGTCGTGTTGCCCGCCGTCCTGCCGGCGGTCCTGGCGGGCATGCGGCTCGGCATCGTCTTCTGTCTCCTGGGCGTGCTGGTCGTCGAGATGTTCGGCGGGATCCGGGGGATGGGCTTCCTCCTGGTGAGCCTGGCGAACGCGTTCCGGGCGCCGGAGCTCTTCGCGGCGACGGCGCTCGTCTCGCTCCTCTCGATCGCCATCGTGCTGGGCCTCGAGCGCCTGAACCGGCGCCTCGGCCACTGGCGCTAGCTGGCCCCTCCCGCCGCAGGCGGATCGGTTCCGAAAGGCGGGCTTAGCTCTGGCGGCCCCCCCGTCAGACGCAGCATGAAGAGGAGGGGAAGTGCGCCCGGCGGTCAGCATCTCGTCCGCCGCGCGTGAGCGTCTATTCGAGCCCCGCGAAGTAGTGCGCGAGATTCTCCGTCTCCTCTGGGGTGAGCGCCACCGCCATAGCGCCGTGCTTCCGCGTGCCCGCGGCGAACAGCTCGAGCTGCGCGACGACGTATCCCGCCGTCTGACCGGCGAGCCGCGGCACCTCGTCCTTGCCGTGAAAGGTGGACAAGTGGCACGTCCCGCACAGGAGGGCTTGGGCGGTCGTCTGGCCCGACGCGGCCTTGGCCGAATCGACTGGATGGGCGGCCCGGATCGGCTTCTGCGCGGCGAAGTAGTCGGCGATGTCGCGCATGTCGCGGTCGGAGAGGTTGGCCGCGTTGGTTTGCATCGCCGGTTCGGCGCGGCGCTTCTCCTTGAAGGCTTTCGTCTGGAGGTACACGTAGCGGGCCGGCTGGGCCTCGAGCAACGGCATGGCGCTCGCCGGGACGGTGGTGTTGGCGACCTTGTGGCAGAGCAGGCACAGCTGGGCCTTCTGCTCGCCCGCCTTGACGTCCGCCACGGCCGCGAGAGGGAGGAGCGTGAGCCACGCGAGAACGGTCCAGACCCTCCCGGCGAACGCGAGGCCGCGGCGTGCGCGATCCTGACCGGGGCCACCCGCCTCGGGCGGGCCACGCCGAGCGCTCGCCGTCCCCGGCCCCGCCGCCACGACGGCCTACAACCGGACCGGCGTGAACTCCGTCGTGTAGAGGTCGGCCGTCGGGACGCGCTTCTCCTGCGCCTTGTACTCGAGGAGCGTCGACTGCATCGTCTCGATGGCGTCGACGTGGAGCGTCCCGTCCTTCGAGAGCAGCGGGCCCGAGACCTGGTGGGCCCGGAGGATGGCTTCCTCCGACCACTGGAGCGTCTTGGCGGCGATCGCCGCCGCCTCGCGCGTGCTCTCCTGCATGAAGCGCGCGCCCTGGAAGAGGGCCTTGAGCGTCCGCTGGATCGCGTCCTTGTTGCCCTTGATGTAGTCGTCGGTCGCGTAGTAGGCCTGGCTCAGCCACTTCGGGGTCACGGTATCCAGGCGCAGCAGGATCTTCGACTTGCCCTGGAGCTCCGTGACCGCGCCGCCGTCGCCCCACACGAAGGCGGCGATCTCGCCGCGGGCCAGCGCGGCGAGCTGCGCGTCGAGCCCGCCCAGGCCGACGACCGTGAGGTCCTTTTCCGGTGTCCAGCCCTGCTGCTTGGCAAGCATCATCGCGAAGACCCACGTGGTCGCGCCCACGCGCGTCACCCCGATCGACTTGCCCTTGAGGTCCGCCAGCTTCGCGATCGACGGGGCCACGTTGAGGGTGAAGTGGTTGCCGTCGACCCCCGACGCGATGAACCGGATGGGAACGCCCGTGGCCCGGAACACGGGGACGTCGGTCGCGCCGCTGGTGCCGATCTGGAACTGTCCGGCCACCACGGCCTTGACGAGATCCGGGCCGCCGCGGAGGGGCTGGTACTCCACGGTGACGCCCTGGGCCCGAAAGAAGCCCTTCTCCCGGGCGACCAGGATGGGCGTGACCATCGAGTAGTCGCCGAGCACGGCGGAGCCGATCTTGACGGTCGCTCCCTGCGCGGCCACGGGCCGCACACGTTCCGCAAGTCCGCTGGCGGCAACCAGCCCACCGGCCGTGACGTGGAAGAACTGGCGGCGCGACGTGCCCATGGCGTGTCCTCCCTCTGGGGAATGGGGCGCGGCTCGCCCCGAGGCCGCCCGCTCGGGGCGGTCGGTTTCTTCGGGGGCGGGTGGATCATACGAGGCGCGCCGGAAGCTGTCAATCGCCGCAGGGTCAATGGTGGCGCGGGTTTGACACCCCCTACCCCCCATGCTAGCGTCACAACTGCGATGGCTGAGCCGCTGGCAGGCCGCCTGCGTCGCGCAGAGGCGGCGCTCCGGGAGAGCTTCGCCGGCCCCGAGACAGAGTGGCGAGAGCGGCGCCGGCGCATACGCCTCGACCTCCTCCGCGAGCACGTCACCACCGGGTACGATCGCCTCAAGACCCGCCACGCCGACGGGGCATCGGGCGCGGAGAGCGTCCGGGCGTACGCCCGCTTCATGGACGACCTGCTGCGCTGGCTCTTCGACACGGCGGACGGCGAGGTGCGCGCGGCCGGCGCCGCGCCGTCCCCGCTCGTCCTCGTGGCGCTCGGCGGCTACGGGCGGGGAGAGCTCCACCCGTCCTCCGACCTCGACCTCATGCTGATCCACGGGGGCGAGGTGACGCCGTACGTCCAGCGCATGGCCCAGGAGATCCTCTACACGCTGTGGGATCTGGGGCTCCGCGTGGGCCACGCCTGTCGCTCCCTCGACGACTGCCTGGCTCTTGCGCGGACGGACCTGCCGAGTCGCACGTCGATGCAGGCGGCGCGCGTGCTCGCCGGCGACCAGCGCCTCTTCCGCGCGCTCCAGCAGACGCTCCGACGCGAAGTGTACCGGCGCGACTACCCCGAGTTCCTGGCCCGGATGCTCGCGGAGCGCGACGAGCGATACCGGCGGCACGGCGGCTCGGTGTACCTGCAGGAGCCGAACGTCAAGGAGTCGGCCGGCGGGCTCCGGGACGTCCACACCGCGCTCTGGCTCGCCTCGGCCCGGTTCGGGACGCGCACGCTTCGCGAGCTGGAGGACAAGGGCCTCTTGACCGCCAAGGAGCGCGCGGCGACCGATGCCGCCCTCACCTTCCTGTGGCGCGTCCGGAACGAGCTGCACTTCCTGGCGGGGGCGAAGCAGGACGTGCTCGAGCGCGGGCTCCAGGCCTCGGTGGCCAAGAGCCTCGGATACGAGGACGACGAGGTCCGCCTGGGCGTCGAGACGTTCATGCGTGACTACTATCGGCATGCCCGCACGATCCACCGCATCTCCGCACGGCTGATCGCGCGCTGCCAGGAAGGCCTCGCGCGCCACGGGACGGTCGGGCGGCGCGGGCGGCGCGCCGCGCTCGCCGACGGGCTGGTGGTCTACGACGGGCGACTCCACCTGGCGGAGCCCGGCGCCCTCCAGACCGACCCCGCCCGCATCCTGCGGGTCTTCTGGCACGCCCAGCAGCTGGGCTGCGAGCTGGGCGTCGAGCTCGAGCGTGCCCTGGAGGACGCGGCGCCGACGCTCGCCGCCGAGGCCTGGCGGGCGTCGCCCGAGCTCAAGCGCCTGTTCCTCTCGATCCTCCGCTCGTGGGGCCGCGTGGCGACCACGCTCCGCCGGATGCACGACACCGGCGTGCTTGGCGCCTACCTGCCGGAGTTCGGCGCGCTCGACTGCTTGGTCCAGTACGATCACTACCATCGCTATTCCGTCGACCAGCATTCCTTGCTGGCGGTGGAAGTGATGGAAGGCCTCGGACCGGGGCAGGGGCCCGAGACCGACGAGCTGGCGCAGATCTTCGCCGAGGTGGAGCGCCCGGAGCTCCTCATGCTCGGCATCCTGCTCCACGACATCGGCAAGGCGCTGGGCCACGGCCACGCGCAGAAGGGCGTCCCGCTCATCAAGGCGGTGACCCGCCGGCTGAACCTCGACGCCGACGACGCGGCCGCCGTGGAGTTCCTGGTCGAGCATCACCTGCTCTTCTCCCACCTGGCGGAACGGCGGGACATCGACGACCCGAAGACGGCGGAGCAGCTGGCGGCGGCCGCCCGCTTCCCCGCCTGGCTCACGATGCTCTACCTCCTCACGTGCGCGGACATCCGCGCGGTCGCCCCCGGCGTGTGGAACGCGTGGCGGGGCGCCCTCCTGCGCGGACTCTACGTGCGAACGCGCACGCGGCTGGCGGGACGCTCGCCGAAGGCCCCGCGCCGGGCGGTCGTGGCCCAGCGGATCGTCCAGGCCCTGGCGGACCCGGCCTACACGGAAGCGGCCGCGCGGCATCTCCAGGCGATGTCGGACCGCTACGTCCGGACGACGTCTCCCCAGCGCATGGCGGCTCATCTCCGGCTGATCGACCGGCTCCGCGAGGAGACGGCCGTGACCGAGGTGTTCCACTTCCCCGACCTCGGGGCGTCGGACTTCGTGGTCGTGACGCGGGACACGCCGGGGCTCTTCGCCCTCATCGCGGGCACGCTCGCGGCGCACGAGGTCAACATCCTGTCCGCCCAGATCGAGACCCGCGCCGACGACGTGGCCGTCGACACCTTCCACGTGAACGACCCCAGCGGGGACGCGATCGTGGACGAGAGCCGCTGGGAGGCCGTCACCCGGGACCTCCGCCGGACGCTCGCCGGCGAGTGCTCGGTGGAGACGCTCCTGGCCGCCCGGAAGCTCCGGCTCGTCCGGCCGTCGACCCCGGGGCCGGCGCGGGTGACCGTCGACAACACCCTGTCCGATACCCACACGGTGATCGAGGTGAAGGCCCCCGATCGCGTGGGGCTGCTCCACCTGGTCACGCGCGCCCTCGCGGCCGAGGGGCTCGACATCGCCACCGCGAAGATCGCCACCGATCTGGACCATGCGCTGGATACCTTTTACGTGACGGACCGGATGGGCCGCCGGATCGAGGGGCCCGACGCCCTGGCGCGCCTCCGGGCCGCACTCGAGCAGGCGCTCGCCGAGGAGACCCCCGCAGGTGTTGGGTCGATATAAGGTCGAGGTCGCCCGGGTCGCCGAGCCCGTGGCGCGGGCCATGGGAGGGCTTCGGCTCCAGCCCAACCAGCTCTCCTGCCTGGGGCTCGTCTGCTCGATGGTGGCGGCCGGAGCCTTCGCCGCGGACCAGCGGCGGACGGGGGCCGTCTGCATGATCCTCGCGGGAGCCTTGGACATCCTGGACGGCGCGCTGGCGCGGGTCTCCGGCCGGGCCTCGCCGTTCGGCGCGTTCCTGGATTCGGTCCTCGACCGGTACTCGGATCTCCTGGTCCTGGCCGGGCTCGCGTTTCTCTTCGCGCGCCTCGGCCGCCTGGACGCCGTCGTGGCGGTGCTGCTCGCACTCATCGGGACCGTGATGGTCAGCTACACCCGGGCGCGCGCCGAGTCGGTGGACGTGGAATGCCGCGTCGGCCTGATGGAGCGGGGCGAGCGGATGCTGGTCCTGATCGCCGGGGCGCTCTTCGACCTCCTGGTCCCGGCGCTCTGGGCGGTCGCCGTGGGCGCGAACGCGACCGCCGTGCATCGCATCGCGCACACCTGGCGCACCACCCGCGGCGTCCTGCGGTAACCCGTCCGGTCGGGCGGGCCCTCCTGGTACACTGGCGGACGATGTCGGGCGACCGATCCGCGCTCGTCGCGGTCGTCCTGGCCGGGCTTCTCGTCGGGCCTGCGAGCCCGCCGGCCGGGGCGGTCGTGGTCGTGTCCCCGAGCCCGCTCCAGCGCTACCGCGAAGCCCACGCGGCGCTGGCCGGTGGGGAGTACGGCCGCGCCTTGCGGCTCCTCGACGAGCTGCCTCCCGGATTCCTGCTCGCCGACTACGCAGCCTTCTTCGCTGCCGAGGCGACGCTCCGCAGCGGGGAGGACGCGCTGGCGCTCGCCCGCTTCCGCCAATTCCTCGAGCGCTATCCGGACTCGGTGCTCGCGCCGCCCGCCCTCCTGGCGACCGTCGACACGGCGTTCCGCCAGGGCGCGTGGGCGGAGGCCGAGCGTGACGCCCGGCGCTTCCTCGCGCGCTGGCCGGCGCATCCCGAGGGCGGGCGAGTCCTCGTCCGCCTGGCGGAGGCTCGGGCCGCGCAGGGCCAGGTCGCGGACGCGGTGGCGGATCTTCGACGGCGGTGGCTGGACTCGCCGGCATCCGCCTGGGGCGAGGCGGCCCGGGAGATCTTCGAGGACCTGGCGCAGGACGCCGGCCTCGCGCTCCCGCCGCTCACCGCCGAAGAGCAGCTCCTGCTCGCCCAACGACTCGCGGACGCCGGCGAGCAGACCGCCGCGGCCCGCGTCCTGGAAGGGCTGCTGGCCCAAGGGCCGGAGGCGAGCGTGCGACACCGGGCGCTGGCGCGCCTCGCGCCGATCCTCGGCCGACTGGCCCGCGGGCCGGACGCCATCGGCCGGCTCGAGCTCGCCGTGGAGGAGCCCGCCACCGCCTTCCGGCCGAGCCTGCTCTACGAGCTCGGCCGGCTGCTCCAGCGAACCGGGCAGTTCGCGAGCGCCGCGACCGTGTTCGAGCGCCTCCTCGCCGAGCATCCGCAGGCGAGCGTCGCCCCCGATGCCGCGCTCCAGCTGGCTCGCGTCCGCGCCGAGCTGGGCCGTGCGGCCGGGGCGCGCAGCGCCTACCAGGCGCTCGTCGCGGCGCATCCCGACAGCACGGCGGCCGCGGCGGCGCGCTGGGAGCTCGCATGGCTCGATTACCGCGCGGGGCGCCTGCGCGACGCGGCGCTGTCCTTCCGCCAGATCTCGACGGCCGTCGGCGCGGCTCGCTTCGCGGGCCTCTACTGGGCGGCGCGGTCGCTGGACCAGCTTGGGGAAAAGGCCGCCGCCCTCGCGCTCTACCGCGAGGTCCTGACCCGAACGCCCCACGGCTACTACGGCGTCCTGGCCGCGCGACGCGTGCGGGCGCCGCTCCCGGCGCCGCTCGCCGGGTCCGTCCGCCTCGCGGCCGATCCGGTCGGCCTCCTCCGCCCCGAGACGCGGTACCAGAAGGCGCAGGCGCTCAGCTCGATCGGCTTCGACGGCCACGCCATCTCGGAGCTCGAGACGCTGGGCCGGGACGTCGCGGCGGACAGCGACCGCGTCTGGGGGCTCGCGGTCGCCTTCTCCGATCTCGGTGAGGTGGGCCGGAGCCTGCGCTACCTGCGCCGGACGTTCGGGGGCGCCGTCGAGGGAGGCGCGCCGGGGCTGCCGGGGCGGCTCTGGCAGCTCTACTACCCCCTCGGGTACGCCGACCATGTCCGCACCGCGGCGCACGGCGCCGGGCTCGACCCGTACTTCGTCGCGGCGGTGATCCGCGAGGAATCCTCCTACGATCCGCGCGCACGGTCGGGGGTCGGGGCCATCGGGCTCATGCAGCTCATGCCCGACACGGCGCGGATCCTGGCGCAGGAGCTCGGTCGCCCCCTCGGCGAGATCGACGCCATCTGGGAGCCACCGCTCAACATCGCCCTCGGCACACGTTACCTGGGCCAGCTGCGGGGGCGGTTCCAGGAGCCGCTCCTGGCGGTCGCCGGCTACAACGCGGGACCGCATCGCGTCCAGCGCTGGGTCGCCGAGCGGCCGCGGGCGGACATCGAGGAATTCGTGGACCAGATCCCCTTCGACGAGACGCGGGCCTTCGCCAAGCGCGTCTTCACGAGCTGGCACCACTACCGACGCCTCTACGGGGGCGGGCCCCCGGTCGGCGGGCGCGGCGAGGCGATCGCGGCGCCCCGCTCCGCCCCCTAGGGGCGAGCGATGCCGGTGCCGGTGATCGTCGACGGCTACAACCTGCTCCACGCGCGCGGCCAGACCCCGGGACCGGCGACGCGCGCGGCGCTCCTGTCGACGCTGGTCGGCTGGGCGCGCGCGCGGGACCGGCGGGTCGTGCTGGTCTTCGACGCGTGGGCGGGGGGGACTCGCGAGGCCCGCGAGGCCGCGCATGGCCCGGTGACCGTCTGCTTCACCCGCGCCGGCGAGCGCGCCGACGATTTCATCGTGCGCTGGGTCGCGGCGCACCCGGAAGCCGTGGTGGTCACGTCCGACCGCGCCGTCCAGCAGGGGGCGGCCCGGCGCGGCGCCGCCGTCCTGGACGCCGAGAGCTTCGCCGCGCGGCTCGACGACGCCCCCGCGCCCGAGGCGCGTCCGGTTCGGGTCCCGGCCCGGCGCGGCCGCGGCGCGCAGGCCGCCTGGCTCCGCGGGCTCTGAGGCGGTGACGCTCGCGATCGGCCTCTACGTCGCCTGCGAGCTGATCGCCAACGTCACCGCCGTGAAGCCGATCCTCCTGGAGAGCCTGGGAGTCGTCGTCCCGGCCGGCGTGTTCATCTACGCGCTCACCTTCACGCTGCTCGACCTCGTGCACGAGCGCCTGGGGAAGCAGGGGGCGCGGCAGGTCATCGCAGCCGCCTTCTGCGCGAATCTCTTGTTGGCGGCGTACGCCTGGCTCACCGTGTGGTGGCCGGCCCCGCCGTTCTTCGACGGACAGGCGGCGGTGGCGCGGGTGCTCGGCGCGACGCCGCGCATCGTGGGCGCGAGCTTGGCGGCGTATCTCGTGGCGTCGCTGGTGGACGCGGAGCTCTTCGCGTGGTGGCGGGCGCGGGTGGGCGGGTACCGCTGGGCGCGGGTGCTGGTATCCAACGCGGTCTCGACTGCGGTAGACTCCTTGGTATTCGTGACGCTGGCTTTCGCGGGCGTCCTGCCGGTCCTGCCGCTCGTCGTGGGCCAGTATGCGGTGAAGATGGCGGTGACCGTGCTGAGCTTGCCGATGATCTACGCGATCCGCGCCGGCGCGCTCCTTCCCGTCGGATCGTCGCGCCCCCGCGCCCCCGCGGCATGACGCTCGCGTCGCGCGCCGGGATCCTGACCGTCGCGCTGGCCTGCGGGGTCGTGAGCGGGGTCCGCGCGGCGCCGCCGCCGGCGAGCGGGCCCCGGCCGGAGCCCGGGGCGGCGGCGCCGACGCCCTCGGGGGTGGGGCGCGCCCGGGCCGCCGTCGTCGGCATCAAGGCACGCATTCCCCCCGATCGACCCTCCACGGTCACGCTCGGCGAGGAGCGAGCCGGCTCCGCGACGGTGATCGAGCCGGAGGGGCTGGCCGTGACCGTCGGCTACCTCGTGCTGGAGGCGACGCGGATCGACGTGACCCTCGAGGATGGCCGCGCCACGACGGCGCGGGTCGTGGGGCACGACTTCGAGAGCGGTCTGGCGCTGATCCGGCTGGACCCGAGCGGGGCGCCGTATGCGGCCGTCCGGCTCGGCGCCTCCGCGCCGCTGGCGCCGGGGGAGTCGGTCGCCATCGTCGGCGTCGGCGCGAGCGTCCCGGCGAGCGGCGCCATGGTCCGCGTCACCTCGATCGGGCCGTTCGTTGCGTACTGGGAATACCTGCTCGATCAGGCGATCTTCGTCGCGCCGCACCACCCCGCGTTCGGCGGCGCGGCCCTGGTGGACCCGGACGGCGCGCTGGTGGGCGTGGTGTCCTTGCGGCTCCAGGCCGGCCACCTCGCGATTCCGATCGACCTTCTCGGCCCGGTGCGGGCGGCGATCGTGTCGACGGGCCGGCCCGCGCGCCCGCCGCGCCCATGGCTGGGCATCCGGGCGGTCGGGATCGAGGGCGGCGTCGGGATCGCGGGCGTGTCCCCCAGCGGGCCCGCCCACGCGGCCGGGCTCCGGCCCGGCGACGTCGTCGTCCGCGTGAACGGGGAGCGCGTGGCGGACGTGGAGACGTTCTACCGCCGGATCTGGGCCCGGCCCGTCACGCAGCTGCTCGAGCTCTCGGTCTGGCGGGAGGGCGCCGTCGAGACCCTGCAGGTCCGGCCCCGTGACCGCTACGCGACCTTCCAGCATCGAAGCCCCTGACGGGACCGGCGAGCCTCGACGCCCCGAACGGGGCCGGCTGAGGAACCACGCCCTCAGGCCACCCAGATCCGCTTGATCGCGAGCCCGAGCGCGCGGTCGTCGCTCGAGCTCGGCAAGAGGACGTGGGGGACGCGCGGCGGCTCGGCCTCGATCGTGATGCGGAGCGGGCCCGCCGGCGCCGTGAACGGCACGGCGAGCTCGGTCCACGTGTCGGGGGGCAGCGCGAACGGCGCCTCGCCGACCCGGCCCGCCGGCCCGTCGGTGCCGACTTCTTCCAGCGTGACCCGTCCCGACACCGGCCCGAGCCGCGGCTCGCCCGAGTAGACGCGCAATCGGGCGACGGCCGCACCGCCGGCGTGCCCGAGATGCGCCGTCGCGTGCGGGCCGGTCCAGCGCACGAGGCCGACCTTTCCCCAGTCCTCTCGCCAGAACCACCCCGGGCCGAGCTGGTCCTCGTCCCCCGGGCGGATCTCGAGGCTCGCGGGGAAGCGCGCGCCGGCGAAGTAGAGGGCCGGCGCGGCCGACCACCAGGCGTCGAGCTGGTCCTCCGCGCGGCGCTCGGCCTCGACGCGGCGGATCGCGGCCTGGACGGCGGCGGCGCCCGCCAGGCGCTGGACGAGCACCCACTGG
The DNA here is from genome assembly GCA_044867785.1 of Candidatus Rokuibacteriota bacterium. Lineage (GTDB taxonomy): Bacteria > Methylomirabilota > Methylomirabilia > Rokubacteriales > DASRDR01 > DASRDR01. The sequence goes on from JBIOVM010000024.1 coordinate 20,259, forward strand.
GCGCCCACGTGGAGGCCGATGCCGCGCCCGCGCGCCGCGTCGCGCCACGTCGTCGTGGTCAGCCCGACCCGCACGGCTCCACGCGCCGCGACGGGCGCGGGCACCAGCAGGTGGACACGGATGGGCCGCGGACCGGCGCGGAGGTCGATCGTCGCCGCCCGGGCGCCGTCGAGGCTCCACTCCGTGCGGAGGGGCGGCGCGTCGTCGTCGGGATGGGCCACGACGAGCGAGACCAGGGCCGGGCCGTCACCGGCCGGCAGCGGCACCTCGAAGCCGGCCCGCGCCTCCGTCAGGCGGAAGGGGAACGTCAGGCGGCGCGTGAAGCCCTGGATCGGGCGCTCGTCGTCCTCGGCGGGGCCGAAGCCCTCGACCGCGCGCAGGCGATCCCATTCGACGAGGGTTGCCTCCGTGCGCCACGCCCGCGCGATGAGCTGCCCCCGGAGCGCTGGCGCGAGGCGCCGCAGCACCCGGGCGGCGAGCTGCTCCCCGGCGCTGACCCGCTGGCCGAGGATTCCCGGGATCTCGTGCGCGGCGTCGAGCGCGTCGGAATAGTAGACGCGATCGAGCCGGAAATCGTAGAGATCCTTCCCCTGGTGGGCGAGGTAGTAGATGATCTCGCTCGCCGTGTACTCGCGATTGTGGCGATGGTAGAGGAGCGAGGGGAAGAGCTCGCGGAACGTCCGGCTCAGCGGCGGTTGCGGGCCCCAGTCGTGCCAGAGGCGCGACAGCGTCTCGACCCGGCGGAGATTCGGCGTCGTCAGGAGGAAGAGGCCGCCGGGGCGAAGGACCCGGAAGATCTCCTTCAGCGTATGGAAGGGGTTCAGGTGAAGGTGCTCGAACAGCTCGCAGAAGAGCACGGCGTCGACCGAGGCCGTCGGCAGCGGAAACGGCTCGCGTTCGACCTCGCAGCTGCGGATCGCGATCTTGCGCGTCTCGCACCGGTCGAGGAACTCGCTCCAGGAGCCTGCGCCCTCGATGGCGTTGTTGAGACCGACGACCTCCCAGCCCCGGGCCTGGGCGAGGGCGGACAAGTGGCCCGGGAACGAGCCGACGTCGAGGAGACGACGCCCCTCGCCCGGCGGCAGGAGGCGCAGCGTGTCCTGATAGCGCCGCCGGTGATACTCGAGATACCCCGCCTCCCAGCTCGGCAGGTGGCCGCCCCCGAACGCCTGCACCTCGCGCGTGATCTCGTCGACATCGGGGGGTGGGGTCTCGTCGGCGGGTCGGGGCCAGAGGGCCATGCGCGGCTACGATAGCGCGCGGCCGGGGCGGCGCCAAGCGGCGGGCGATCGGCCCCGCGCCGGCCGCCCCGGCGGAGGCGGCCGCTCAGGGGGTGCGGATCTGGGCGCGGACGATCGCCCCGGCGGCGTCGACCCAGAAGAGGTACGAGCGCGCATACACCGAGGCACCCCGCGCGGCGGCGTTCGCGGCCTCCGCGGCCGGCGCGCTGCCGACCTGACGCGCGGTCACCGTTCGGTCGAAGTTCAGGGTTTGGTTCTTCTCCATCTCCTCGTAGATCAGGACGCGCTGGCCCGCGTCGTCGACCTCGCGGGTCGGGGCGCCCCACGCCTTCACGAGGTCCCCGGCGGACCGCCCGACCCAGGCCTGCACCTGCTCGGGAGGCAGTCCGCCTCGCGAGCAGGCTCCGAGCCCCAAGCTGCCCAAGGCGAGGAGTCCGGCACCGAGCACCGCGCGATGCATCCCACTCATCCTACATCACGAGAGCGGGGCGGATGAGTCTCGGCCGGGTTGCCGTTGCGGCCATGGCGAAGGTGCCGGTGGCCGGCGAGGTGAAGACGCGCCTCTGCCCGCCGCTCCGGCCGGACGAGGCGGCGCGCCTCGCCCGCTGCTTCCTCCTGGATCGTGTCGAGCAGCTCGTCGGCCTGCCGGCCTGCGATCCGCTCGGCGCCTACTTCCCGCCCGAGCGCGAGGCGGAGCTCCGCGCGCTCCTGCCCGGGGTGCGCCTCTGGCCACAGGTGGGCACGGAGCTCGGCCTCCGGATGGACCGGCTCCTCGCGGACCTCCTGGCGGAGGGCTATGCGGGGGCGGTCGCCGTCGGCACGGACACCCCGACGTTGCCGACCGCCTACCTGGCCGAGACGTGCCGGCTGCTCGGCGGGGGCGCGGCGGACGTGGTACTGGGCCCCGCCGAGGCCGGGGGCTACTACCTGATCGGGCTCGCCGCCCCGGCCCCGGCGTTGTTTGTGGACATGCCGTGGGGGACCTCCACCGTGTACCGGACGACGCTCGCCCGCGCCGAAGGGGACGGCCGGCGGGTCGCCGTCCTGCCGACCTGGTTCGACGTCGACCGCGGCGAGGACCTCGGGCGACTCGCCCGCGCGCCGGCCGACCCGCAGGCCTATCGCGCCCCGCGAACCCTGGCGTTCCTCACGGAGCTGGGGCGCTGACGGAACGCTCGACGCGGATGGCGGAGGCTACGCCGCGCCCGGGGCGTCGGGCGGGCTGGTGGCCGACGGCTCCGGCTCCTCCTCGACCCAGGACCACGGCACCGTGATCACGGTGCGGGGGGTGTCCAGCTCGATGGAGACCTGACGGGCCTTGGGATTGCCCCCGACCACGATGCCGGACGCTCCCGCGGGGATCCAGGTGGTGTGCGGGCTGGCGATGGGGATGCGGAGCTGCACCCGCATGCCGACGTGAACGCGTGTCGGCACGCGCCAGCGCGCCACCGGCGTCGGGCTGTCGCGATCCGATCCGCGGAACCAGAAGAGGCCGAGGAAATCTCGGAGCGCCATCGCCCGCACGATATGACCGGAGCCCGGATCCGGTCAAGTCACTGCTCCGCGCGCCAGGCGCGTGGCGCGAACCGGCCGGGGTCGGCTCCGCGCGGTGGCGCCGTGGTATCCTGGGCGCCGTTCTCAGATCGACGGCGGCCGGCACTCCCCTCGCGCGCCGCCCGGGAGGCCTTCGCGTGGAGAATTTTGCCCCCGACCGGCTGGAAACGCTCGCGAGCCGCATCTTCGCCGCCCTCGGCGTGCCCGAGGGCGACGCCGCGTGGACGGCCCGGCTCCTGGTTCGCGCCAACCTCCGCGGCCACGACTCCCACGGGGTGATCCGCATCCCGCAGTACGTGGGCTCCATCCGCACGGGCGACACGAACCCGCGCCCCGCCATGCGGATGCTCGCGGAGACGCCGACCACGGGGATCCTCGACGGCGACCTCGGGCTCGGCCAGGTCGTCGCCCGGCGCGCCGCCGAGGTGGCGCTCGACAAGGCGGGCCGACAGGGTCTCGCCGCCGTCGGGATCCGGCGCTCGAACCACATCGGGCGGCTCGCCGACTATGCCGAGCTGGCGGCCGAGCGCGGCTTCGTCGGGCTCGTCTGGACGAACGCCCCGACGGCCCAGTCGGTCGTGCCCCACGGCGGCACCAGCCGGCGCCTCTCCACGAACCCCTTGGCGGTCGCGGTGCCGGGGCCGGGCGGGAGCGTCGCGATCTCGGTGGACATGGCGACCAGCATCGTGGCCGAGGGGAAAGTGCGCGTGAAGCGGAACCGCAAGGAGCCGCTTCCCGACGGCTGGGCGATCGACCCCGCGGGGCGGCCGGTCACCGACGCCGAGGTCTTCTACGGCCCCCCGCGTGCCGGCCTGCTCCCGGTCGGCGGCCACAAGGGGACGGCGCTCGGTCTGGTCGTGGAGGTCTTGGGCGGGATCCTCTCGGGCGAGGGCGCGATCGGCGATCGGACCGGGCCCGTGCACAACGGCACCTTCCTCCTGCTGATCGAGGTCGCGCGCTTCCTGCCGCTCGTCGACTTCACCGGGCAGGTGACCGACCTCGTCCAGTGGGTCAAGACCGCGGCCCCGGCCGCGGGCGCGACCGAAGTGCTGGTCCCTGGCGAGCCGGAGGCCCGCTCCGAGCGCCACCGCCGCGCGCACGGGATCCCGGTCGAGGCCGAGACGTGGCGGCAGATCCAGGAGATCGCCGCCGAGCTTCGCGTCGGCTGAGCGCGGCGCCGGCCTCGGAGCGCGGCGGAACACGGCGGCCGGTTTCTGCGTTCTTCGAGTGAGCGGCTCCTGACGGCGCCCCGGGACCTGCCCGGCCCTTGCCTCACCAACGGGGGGCGGCCTATCATCTTCCTATTCCTAAGAGTGGCCTGACCATCGGGCCGCCCGCCCCGAGGCGCGTGCTTCACGCTCGATGAACCCGGCTCCTGGAATGCGGAGGACACCGACGATGAGGATCCGACTGGGGTGCGTGCTGGCGATCCTGCTGAGCGTCCTCGTGGCAACCGGCGCTGCCGAGGCGCAGAAGAAAACCCTGGTGGTCGCGCTCAACCAGGACCCGGACATTCTGGACCCGACGATCGCGCGGACGTACGTCGGGCGGATCGTGTTCGCGGCCATGTGCGAGAAGCTCTACGAGATCGACGAGAACCTGAACATCCAGCCCCAGCTCGCCGCCGAGCTGCCGCGCTTCACCGACGGGGGCAAGACCGTGACGTTCAAGCTCCGGTCGGGGGTGAAGTTCAACGACGGGACGCCGATGGACGCCGCCGCCGTGAAGTTCTCGCTCGACCGCCATCGCGACATGAAGGGGAGCACGCGGAAGAGCGAGCTGGCTCTCGTCACGGAGGTGGAGGCCCCCGACCCCTCGACCGTCCGCATCCGGCTCAGCAAGCCCTTCTCGCCCATCGTGGCCGTGCTGGCCGACCGCGCCGGGATGCCGGTCTCGCCGACCCAGGCCAAGAAGCTCGACGACAAGTTCGGGACCGCGCCCGTGTGCGTCGGGCCCTGGGCCTTCACCGAGCGCGTCGCCCAGGACCGGATCGTCCTAGACAAGTCGCCCCACTACTTCGACCCGAGCCAGGCCAAGTTCGACCGGCTGATCTTCCGGATCATCCCCGACGACAACGTGCGCGTCGCCAACCTGCGCTCGGGGGACGTCGACATCGCGCAGCGCATCAGCCCGACCGACGCCGCCAGCCTCCGAAAGGAAGGGAAGTTCACGGTGTCCAGCGTGACGGGCATCGGGTACGACGGCATCACGATCAACATCCACAACAAGACCGGGAAGCACGCGCCGCGGGGCGACCTCGGCACGCCCCTGGCCAACGACCCGCGGGTGCGGGAGGCGCTCGAGCTGTCGATCGACCGAGAAGCTTTGAACCAGGTGGCCTGGGAGGGCCAGTACACGACGGGCTGCAGCCCGCTGCCGCCAAACAGCCCGTTCTTCGACAAGAGCCGCCAATGCCTGAAGCGCGACGTGGCGCGGGCGAAGAAGCTGCTCGCCGACGCCGGGCTCGGCGCCGGCTACGCGTTCGAGATGGTGATCGTCAACAACCCGCAGGAGCGGCGGATGGGGGAGATCATCCAGGGGATGGCCAAGGAGGCGGGCTTCAACATCACGCTCGTCCCGAAGGAGTTCGCCTCGGCACTCTCGGACAGCGACGCCGGCAAGGACCAGGCTTTCCTGATCGGCTGGAGCGGGCGCGTGGATCCGGACACCGAGTTCCACAATTTCCACGCCTGCGGTGCCAGCCTGAACCAGTCCAACGTCTGCGACGAGGACATCGACGCCCTCCTGAATAAGGCGCGGGAGGTGAGCGACCAGAAGGAGCGCGTCGATCTCTACAAGAAGGCCCTGGACAAGATCGGCGCCCGCCGGAACATCATCTATCTCTACCACCGGGGCTACATCGTCGCGTTCCCGAAAAACCTCACGGGTTACCGGGCCGTCCCGGACGGCCTGATCCGCATCAAGGGCGTGAGCTGGAACTAGCCTGACAGGGGGCCGAGGGGTCCGGTCGGAAGACCCCTCGGCCGGCCTCGTGGCCGGGGCAACGTGGCAGAGTTCCTGATCCAGCGAGGCTTGATCTCGCTCGTCACGCTGTTCCTCATCACCGTCATCGTGTTCACCGGGGTGCGGATGATTCCCGGCGATCCCGCCCGGGTCATGGCCGGCACCGAGGCGGACGAATCGGGCCTGGAGGAGATCCGCCGGAAGTACGGGCTGCGGGATCCGATTCCCGTCCAGTACGTGCGGTGGCTGGGGCTCGCGCTGCGGGGCGACCTCGGGGAGTCGATCCGGACCCGCGACTCCGTGCTCCGGCTCGTGGGGCAGAAGCTGCCGATCACGCTACAGCTCGCGGGCTACGCTCTCCTCGTCGCGCTCCTGATCGCCATCCCCATCGGAGTCCTCGCGGCCGTGCGCCGGAACACCGCGTGGGACTATCTCGCGAGCAGCGTCTCGCTCTGTGGCGTGTCGATCCCGAACTTCTGGCTGGGGATCATGCTGATCCTGCTTCTCTCGGTGCGACTCCGGTGGCTCCCCGCCTCGGGCTTCGTCCCGTTCCTCCAGGACCCGTGGGCCAACACCCAGCGGCTCTTGATGCCCGCTGCCGTGCTCGGCGCCGCCCTGGCCGCGGTCCTCATGCGTCAGACGCGGAACAGCATGATCGAGGTCCTCAGCGCCGACTACATCCGCACCGCCTACGCGAAGGGGCTCCGGACGGGGATCGTCGTCTTCCGCCACGCGATCCGGAACGGCCTGATCCCGGTCATCACGATCTTCGGCCTGCAGCTCGGCGCCCTCATCGGCGGCGCGGTCGTCACCGAGCAGATCTTCGTGGTGCCGGGCTTCGGCCGGCTGATCCTGGAGGCGGTGTTCACACGGGACTACCCGGTCGTGCAGGGGGTCGTGCTCATCACGGCGAGCTCGTACGTCCTGATCAACCTCCTGGTCGACGTGTCCTACTCGCTCCTCAACCCGCGGATCCGGATCGGGGGCGGGCGGCATGAGCCCTGACGGAACGCCGCGGGCGGGCGCGACGGCCACCCTGCCGGCTCTGGCGTCCGTCGCCGGGGCCGCGACCCCGGGCCGCCTCGGCGTGGCCTGGCGGCGCCTGGCCCGGCGCCCGCCCGCCATGGCCGGCGCGGTCGTGGTCCTGGCGTTCGTGGCCCTGGCCCTGGGGGCTCCGTGGATCGCGCCGGGCGACCCGATCCAGACCAGCTGGAGCCAGATCCGCAAGGCGCCCAGCTGGGCGCATCCGTTCGGGACGGACGACCTCGGCCGCGACATGCTCTCGCGGGTCGTGTGGGGGGCTCGCGTCTCGATGCAGGCCGGGGTCCTCTCGATTCTCTTCGCGATCGGCGTGGGAGTGCCGACGGGTCTGATCGCGGGCTACTACCGCGGCGCCATCGACCAGGCGCTCATGCGGCTGACGGACGCGTGGCTCTCGTTTCCGTTCCTGATCCTGGCGATCGGGCTGGTGACGATCCTCGGCCCCTCCCTCACCAACGCCACGCTGGCCATCGGGCTCGGCGCCACGCCGACGTACATCCGGCTCAGCCGGGGGCTCGTGCTGGCGACGCGTGAGGAGGACTACGTCCAGGGGGCCCGCGCGATGGGGGCCGGGGACCTCCGGGTCATGGGTCGCCACGTGTTCCCCAACATCCTGAGCTCGATCCTGGTGCAGGCGACGGTGTCGATCCCGGCCGCGATCATCGCGGAAGCGGTGCTCTCCTTCCTGGGGCTGGGCGTCCAGCCGCCCACGCCCAGCTGGGGCACGATGCTGAACACGGCGCAGGCGTTCCTCGAGACCGCGCCGTGGATGGCCTGGTGGCCCGGGCTCGCCATCTTCGTGCTGGCGCTGTCGTTCAACCTGGCCGGCGACGGCGTCCGCGACGTCCTGGACCCTCGTGACTACTAGCGCGGCGGCGCTGCTCCGGCGCGAATTGACGTGCCCCGGCTTCCGATGGTAGGGTCTCGGCGCTGGAACGTCCGGCCACCGCGGCGAATGCGAGAGACGCCTCCGAGTGCGCGTCACAGCCCAGCCAACCCGGTGACCGGGGGAGGGCGCGGATCCGCCCTCCGAGGCGCCGAGTCGCTCATCCTGTCGGTCCGCGATGTGACGGTGCGATTCGGCGGCATCGTCGCCCTCGAGCGCGTATCCTTCCAGGTCGAGGCCGGCCAGATCGTCGGGCTCATCGGCCCCAACGGCGCCGGCAAGACGACGCTCTTCAACTGCCTCTCGCGCCTGTACACGCCGGAGAGCGGCGTGCTGGAGTTCCTCGGACGGCCGATCCACGACGCGGCGCCGCACCGGATCCCGTTGCTCGGCATCAGTCGCACGTTCCAGAACCTGGCGCTGTTCCCGACCCTGTCCGTTCTGCAGAACGTCATGGTCGGCGCGCACTGCCGGTCGCGGGGCGATTTCGTGGCGAGCGTCCTCCGGCTGCCGAGCGTGCGGGCCGAGGAGGAGCGCGTCCGGTGGCTCGCCACCGAACTGGTCGCGTTCTTCGGCCTCGAGAAGGTTGCCGGGCATCCCGCCGCCGGCTTGCCGTTCGGCACCCTCAAGCGCGTGGAGTTGGCCCGGGCGCTGGCCGCCGGGCCGCGCCTGCTCCTCCTCGACGAGCCGGCGGCGGGGTTGAACCACGAGGAGGTAGAGGCCCTCGCCGGGCTGATCCGCGCCATCCGCGACGAGCGCGGCGTGACCATCCTCCTGGTCGAGCACCACATGGGCCTGGTCATGGAGGTGTCCGACCGGGTCGTCGTGCTGGACTTCGGGCGCAAGATCGCCGAGGGGGTCCCGGCGGAGGTCCGGCAGCACCCGGACGTCATCCGCGCCTATCTCGGCGTCGCGCCGGGGGAGACGGTGGCGCGCTGATGGCGGCCATTCTGGAAGTCGAGGACCTGCACGTCGCGTACGGTGCGACGCGGGTCCTCCACGGGGTCCGGTTCGCCGTCGAGGCGAGCGGCATCACCACGATCCTGGGGGCCAACGGCGCGGGGAAGACCACCACGCTGCGCGCGGTGTCGGGGATCGTCCCGCCGCGGGGGACCGTGCGGTTCGACGGCCATCGGATCGACGGGCGAGCAGGCGAGGACATCGCGCGGCTCGGGATCGCACACGTGCCGGAGGGGCGGGGCACGTTCGTCGGGTTCACCGTTGAGGAGAACCTGCGGCTCGGGGCCTACGTGCGCCGCGACCGGGCGGCGGTCGGCGAGGACCTCGAGCGCGTGTATGCCCACTTCCCCGTGCTCCGCGAGCGCCGGCGCCAGGTCGCCGGGACGCTCTCCGGCGGGGAGCAGCAGATGCTCGCGCTGGCGCGCGCGCTCATGCTGCGGCCGCGCCTCCTGCTCCTCGACGAGCCGTCCCTCGGCCTCGCCCCGCTCGTCGTCCAGGAGATCTTCCGCATCGTCCGCGCGATCAACGAACGGGAGGGCGTGAGCGTGCTTCTCGTCGAGCAGAATGCGACGCTGGCCCTCGGCCTGGCCGACCACGCGTACCTCCTCGAGACCGGACGGGTCGTCCTCGCCGGCCCGGCTGACGAGATCCGGCGCAACGACGCCGTCCGGCGAGCGTACCTTGGGTATTGACACGTTCCTCCAGCAGGTCGTCTCCGGGCTCGCCACCGGCGGCATCTACGCGAGCCTCGCGCTGGCGCTCGTGATGATCTACCAGGCGACCGAGATCGTGAACTTCGCCCAGGGCGAGATGGCGATGTTCAGCACGTACCTCGCGTGGTCGATGCTGAACGCCGGCGTCCCGTACTGGGCGGCGTTCGCCGGCACCCTGGTCCTCGCCTTCGTGGGCGGGCTCCTCATCGAGCGGTTGATCGTCCGACCGGTCGAGGGCGGGCCGGTCCTGACGGTCGTGATCGTGTGCATCGGGCTCCTCGTCATCCTGAACAGCGTGGCCGGCTGGATCTACTCCTACGTCATCCAGCCCTTCCCGAGCCCCTTCCCCCGGGCGCCCATTCGGCTCGGGCGGATCGTCTTCGGCCAGCACGACCTCGGCGTGATCGCGGTGACCCTGGTAATGCTCTGTCTGCTCTTCCTCTTCTTCCGGTACACGACGCTCGGCCTCGCGATGCGCGCGGCCGCCCAGAACCCGGGGTCGAGCCGACTCTGCGGCATCCGCGTCGGCTGGATGCTGGCGCTGGGCTGGGGGCTGGCCGCCCTGGTGGGCGCGGTGGCCGGCATGCTGGTCGCCCCGGTCATCTTTCTCGAGCCCAACATGATGGGCGGGATCCTCATCTACGCGTTCGCCGCGGCGACGCTCGGCGGGATCACCAGCCCCGTCGGCGCCGTGGTCGGCGGCTTCCTCGTCGGCGTCATCGAGAACCTGGCCGGGACGTACCTGCCGTTCATCGGCACCGAGCTGAAGCTGACGGTGGCGCTCCTCATCATCGTGGTCGTCCTGCTCGTCCGCCCGAGCGGGCTGTTCGGCCACGCCGTCGTGCGGCGGGTCTGACGTGCGGTCCGGATCGGGACGGGCCCTGGGGGTCGGCGCGCTGGTGGTCCTGGCCGTCGCCCTGCCCTTCTTCCTGAGCGGGTTCCGTCTCTTCCAGTTCACCCAGGTCTGGGTCTACGCGATGGTGCTCCTGGGGCTGAACCTCCTGACCGGCTACAACGGCCAGATCTCCCTCGGACACGGGGCTTTCTACGCGCTGGGCGCCTACACGGCGGCGATCATGATCGATCGCTGGGGCGCGCCCTACGGCTGGACGATCCCCGCCGCGGGGGCCGTCTGCTTTCTGGTCGGGTTCCTCTTCGGGATCCCCGCGCTGCGGCTCGAGGGGCTGCACTTGGCCCTGGCCACGTTTGCGCTCGCGCTGTCCGTCCCCCAGATTCTGAAGTACTTCGACGGCTGGACCGGCGGCTCCCAGGGCATCGTGCTGTCCAAGCCGCGGGCGCCGATCGGCCTGCCCCTGTCCCGGGACCAGTGGCTCTACTACCTGGCCCTCCTGGTGCTCCTCCTGTTGGTCGTGTTCACCTGGAACCTCCTCCGGAGCCGGCCGGGGCGGGCGATCATGGCCATCCGCGACAATCCGATCGCGGCCCGCGCGATGGGCATCGACGCCGCCCTCTACAAGTCGCTGACCTTCGGCGTCAGCGCCTGCTACACGGGCATCGCCGGGGCCATCGGGGGGCTCGCGGTGGCGTTCGTCGCCCCGGACTCGTTCAACGTGTTCCTCTCGATCACGTTCCTGGTGGGGATCGTGATCGGCGGGCTCGCCTCCGTGTCGGGCGCGATCTTCGGCGCGCTCTTCATCCAGTTCGTGCCGAACTACGCGCAGGAAATCTCGAAGGCCGCGCCGTGGGCGATCTACGGCGTCTTCCTCATCGTCTTCATGTACGCCATGCCGGACGGGGTCGCCGGGTTTCTCCGGCGTCTCGCCCGCCGCGCTGACGGGGCGGCCCGCGCGGCCGGTCCCGCCGCATCCGCCACATCCAAAGGGGGGCACCATGCACGCACGTAGGACGATCCTCGCCCTGGCTCTGACCGCCGCGCTCGGCGTGCCGGCCGGACCCACGTCCGCGGCCGATCCGGGCGTGACCGCGACCGAGATCAAGATCGGACATACGAATCCCTACAGCGGGCCGGCCTCCGCCTACGGGACGATCGGCAAGGCCATCGCCGCCTACTTCAAGAAGGTCAACGAGGAGGGCGGCATCAACGGCCGGAAGATCAACTTCGTCACCCTCGACGACGGCTACAGCCCGCCGAAGACCGTGGAGATGGTCCGCAAGCTCGTCGAGCAGGACCAGGTGCTGCTCCTCTTCCAGACGCTCGGCACGCCGTCGAACACCGCCATCTGGAAGTACATGAACGACGAGAAGGTGCCCCAGCTGTTCGTGGCTACCGGCGCGACGAAGTGGGGGGACCCGAAAGGCCACCCCTGGACGATGGGCTGGCAGCCCACGTACCAGACCGAGGGCCACATCTACGCGCAGTACATCCTCAAGAACGTCCCCGACGCCAAGCTCGGGATTCTCTTCCAGAACGACGACTACGGGAAGGACTACCTGAAGGGGATCAAGGACGGGCTGGGGGACGCCGCCAAGAAGATCATCGTGCTGGAGCAGTCGTACGAGGTCACCGACCCGACCGTCGACTCGCAGATCGTGAACCTGAAGAACAGCGGCGCCAACGTGTTCTTCAACGTGACGACGCCCAAGTTCGCCGCCCAGGCGATCAAGAAGGCGGCCGACATCGGCTGGAAGCCGGTCCACCTGCTGAACAACGTGTCGTCCTCGGTGGGCGCCGTCCTGAAGCCGGCCGGCCTCGACGCCTCGAAAGGCGTGATCACCACCCAGTACCTGAAGGACCCGACGGACCCGCAGTGGAAGAACGACCAGGGCTTCAAGGACTGGGTTACGTTCATGGACAAGTACTACCCGGACGGGAACAAGGCAGACTCCTTCAACGTGTACGGCTACTCGGTGGCCCAGTCCCTCGTCCAGGTGCTCAAGCAGTGCGGCAACGACCTCTCGCGGGCCAACGTCATGAAGCAGGCGGCGAGCCTGAAGGACTTCGGGGTGCCGATGCTGCTGCCGGGCATCAAGATCAGCACGAGCCCGACCGACTTCTACCCGATCGAGCAGGAGCAGCTCGCGAAGTTCGACGGCGAGCGCTGGGTCCTCTTCGGCGAGCTTTTCGACGCCGGCAAGAAGTAAGGAGCCCCGCGGCTCCGGGGGGCCGCGCCGGGTGGCGGCGCGGCCCCCGCCCGCCCCGAGCCGCCGGGCGCCGATCCGAGCGCGGTGGCCAGCTCCCGGTGCCCGCGCTCGGCCAGGAACGCGGCCACCTCCGGCCCCGCGCGCAGCGCCCGCTCGAACCTCGCCAAGTCGGCGGGCCCCAGGCGCGGCGTCCGGCCCGCGCGGTCTCTAGCAGGCGCCGGTGGCTTGGATCCGGAAGTCACTGCCCAGCCAATGATCGGAATCGCCGAGTACACCAAGGTGAACTTCTTCAGCGAGGCTCGCGATGGGGCACGATCGTGCAATTCTTCTTGCGCCCCTTCCGATACCCCGCGAGCTCCGGGAGGCAAGTCGAGGATCGTTCGGTGACCTCGAGGAACGGAAGTCAGGTCAGGCGTCCGTACTACATCAAAGTTGCGGAGGGTGGGCTATCGCCTGGCCACGGTGGGGGTACTGCGGGACGACTTCTCGAGGTACGCGCTGGATCGGACGCGAGCGAACCAGAAGCCCGCCCTCGACGCACCCTCGCGTGGGACCGAGGGCCGGCATGCCGTCCGATGAGCGCGGCCGGCGCCGCCGCCGGTCGGCCGCCCTTGTCACCGCGTCGAGTGCCGTGCATCATCCACGGGAGGAGCGGCCGCCGGCCGGGCGGCTGCCGGGACGCGGGCCATCCGGAACGCTCGAACGAGCGCGCGGAGGCGTCGATGGCGGGAATGGCGCAAGAGTTCAAGGCGTTCGTGATGCGGGGCAACGTCCTCGACCTCGCGGTCGGCGTCGTCATCGGGGCCGCGTTCGGGAAGATCGTGTCGTCCTTCGTCGGTGACATCCTGATGCCGCCGCTCGGGGTCCTGCTGGGCGGGGTGGACATGTCCCAAATCGGCGTGACGCTCAAGGCCGCCGCCGGCGACAAGCCCGCCGTCGTGCTGGGGATCGGCAAGTTCCTCCAGAGCATCGTCGATTTCCTGATCATCGCCTTCGCCATCTTCCTGGTCGTCAAGGCGGTCAACCGGATGAAGCGCGAGGAGCCGCCGCCGGCGCCGGCGGCCCCGTCGGCCACGGAGCGGCTGCTCGCGGAGATCCGGGACCTCCTCCGCGCGGGACGCTAGCGCTGGGCGCCGATCGGCTCGGGCCGCTGCGTCCCGCCCGGCGCGGGGTGTCCCGCGCGTCCAGCGATTCGCGCCCGTGAAGATCGTCGCGGTCGAGGCGATCCCGCTGGCCGTGCCCTGGCGGATGACCGACCCGCCCTCATCCTGGCCGGCGGGCCTCGGCCGGCAGATCCTGGTCCGCGTGGAGACCGACGATGGCCTGGTCGGCTGGGGCGAGGCTTTCGCGCTGGGCGCCCCCGCGGCGGTCTGCACGGTCGTCCAGGAAGTGCTCCGCCCGCTGCTCCTCGGGCAGCCGGCGGACGAGATCGAGCGCCTCGCGGATCGCCTCCACCGGGCCACGCTGGTCTTCGGGCGGCGCGGCCTCGGCATGTTCGCGATCAGTGGCGTCGAGCTGGCCCTGTGGGACCTCGCCGGCCAGGCGCGGGGCGTTCCCGTGTACGAGCTGCTCGGCGGCTTGGCCCAGCCCCGGATCCCGGCCTACGCGAGCCTGGTTCGCTTCGAGCACCCGGCGGAGGTCGCCCGCGCGACCGCGGCGGCGGTCGCCCAAGGATTCCGCGGCGTCAAGCTCCACCAGACCGACGTGGCGTCCGTCGCGGCCGCCCGGGCGGCCGCGGGCCCCGCCGTGGCGCTGATGCTCGACGTGAACTGCCCGTGGACGCCGGACGAGGCCATCCGGATGGGCGAGGCGCTGGCGCCGTTCGGCCTCGCCTGGCTCGAGGAGCCGGTGTGGCCGCCCGAGGACTATGCCGGCCTCGCGCGGGTCGCGTCCGCGCTCGATACGCCGGTGGCGGCCGGGGAGAACGAAGCGACGGCAGTGGGATTCCGTGCCCTGATCGCCGCGGGGGCCGCTGACGTCCTCCAGCCCAGCCCGACGAAGGTCGGGGGATTGGGGGAGGCGCGCGCGATCGCTGCGCTCGCCGCCGCCGCCGGCGTCGCACTGGTCCCGCACTCGTTCTATTTCGGCCCGGGCCTGGCCGCCGCGCTCCACCT
>JBIOVM010000025.1:0-70550 GCA_044867785.1 Candidatus Rokuibacteriota bacterium
CCGCCGCGCTCCACCTGGCGGCGGCCACGCCCGGCGTGCCCTGGGTCGAGTGGCCCATGGGCGAGCTCGCCATGCCGCTCCTCGAAGCGCCGATCCGGCCCGTGGACGGCTGGCTCGCGCCGCCGGCCACCCCGGGACTCGGTGCCCGGCCGAATCCCGAGGCCCTCCGGCGTCACCCGCTCGGCGCCGCGGGCGTTCCGCTGTTCACGACCGTGTGAGCCGCGCCGGGCGCCTCTGAGCCCAAGGCCCGGAGCAGCTCATGGATGCCTCGCCGATCCGGCTCGCCGTTGTGGGGGTGGGGGCCATCGCCCGGGAGGTTCACCTGCCGAGCGTCCGGCGCCTCCCGGGGGTGGAGGTGGTGGGCTTGGTCGACACCGTGCCCGCGTCGCTCCGGCGCGCGGTGGCCGAGACCGGACTCGGCCCCGGCTTCGCCTCGGTGGACGCGCTGCTCGAGACCGCCCGGCCCGATGCGGCCCTGGTCCTGACGCCCAAGCAGACGCACCACGCCGTGGTCCGGGCGCTCCTCGACGCCGGGGTGGACGTGTTTTGCGAGAAGCCCCTGACCACGCGGCTCCCCGAGGCGGAGTCGCTGGTCGCGCTGGCCGCCCACCGGCGGCGGATCCTCATGGTCGGATTCAATCGCCGCTACGCGCCGGTCTACGTGGCCGCGCACGAGGCGTTCGCCGCGCGGCCGCCCGAGGCCTGCCTCGCGATGAAGAACCGGCCGGGCACCGAGTACCGCGCAACCTTCGAGAACGCGGTCCACATGGTCGACCTCCTTCGCTGGTTCTGCGGCGAGGCGGTGGCGGTCCACGGCGCCGCCGCGTTCAGCGATCCCTATCGGGAGACGACGGCGGCGGCGACACTGCGCTTCGATTCGGGCGCGCTCGCCGTGCTCCTCGCCAATCGCTCGACCTCTCACTGGGTCGAGCGCCTCGAGGTCTTCGGCCACGGCCGCTCGGCCGTGGTGGAGGCGCCGGACCGCGTGAGCCTCGGCCAGGACGGCGAGGCCCGCGTCCGGGAGATGACCCCGCTCCACATGGGTTGGGCCCACGTCGCGGACAAGATGGGCTTCCGGCAGGAGCTCGAGCACTTCGCCTTGTGCGTCCGGACGCGCGCCGAGCCCCGGACGTCGGGCGCCGATGCGGTGGGCACGCAGGCCTTGATGGACCGCCTGCTCGGGGCGATGGGGCTTCCGCTGGAGGACCGGCCCGAGGGCTAGCCGGAGCCCCGCTGCCGATGGGCGTCCGCCCCGGTCGACCCGCCCGGATCGGCCTCTGGCTGCTGGCCGGATACCAGCGGTGGGTGTCACCGCTCCTGCCCGGCGCATGCCGCTTCTGGCCCACGTGCTCGGAGTACGCGCGGCTGGCCCTTCTCCGCCACGGCCTCCTCCGCGGCGGCGGGCTCGCGCTCTGGCGACTCTGTCGGTGCCACCGGTTCGCTCGGGGCGGGCTCGATCCCCCGCCGTGACCCTCGCGGGCCCGCTGTCACACCGCGGCCCGCTCCGGCATCCAACAGGTGGGGCGCGGATGCCCCGAGGGAGGATCGCGATGGCCAAGCATCTCGAGTGCGGCGACCTGATCCAGGGTTGCCAGTTCACCGCGCAGGCGGCGACGGAAGCGGAGCTCCTGGATGCGGTGAAGGCCCATGCGGCCAAAGAGCACGGCGTGAAAGACATCACGCCGGAGCTGGCGGCCAAGGTGAAGGCGGCGATCCGGACGCGCTAGAGGATCGCCCGTGTCCCCCGCCGTGGAGCTCGCGGACGAGGTGCTCGCGGTCCGCGCCGCGACGGGGGACACGACCGCCTTCGAGACCCTCGTGAGCCGCCACGAGGGGCGGGTGTATCGGCTCGCCTGCCGGCTGACCGGGAGCGACACGGACGCCCAGGATGTGCTCCAGGAGACCTTTCTGGCGGTGTATCGCGGCCTGGCGTCCTTCCGGGGGGCGTCGCGCTTCAGCACCTGGCTCTATCGCATCACGACGAACGCCGCCCTCGGGCACCAGCGCGCTCGCCGTCGGCGGCCGACCGAGTCGCTGGAGGAGTTCCTGCCGCGGTTCGACGAGGACGGGCAGCATACGCCGGAGGCCTCGGAGCTGCGGGCGGCGAGCCAGGCCGACGCCTTGCTGGACGGGAAGCTCCTGGCCGAAGAGGCGCGGAGCGCGCTCGAGCGCTTGCCCGACCTCTACCGCGAGGCGTTCGTGCTCCGCGATCTCGAGGAGCTGGAGACGAGCGAGGTCGCCGATCTGCTGGGAGTCGACGCCGCCACGGTGCGCCAGCGGGTGCATCGCGCGCGGCTCATGTTGCGCGGCTACCTGTCCCATCTCGTGGGAGCGAAGACGTGACGGCGGATCTCACCTGTCGGCGGGGCGTCGAGCGGCTGATGGACTACCTCGAAGGTGTGCTGGGCGCGGCCGAGCGCGCGGCCATCGACGCCCACATGGCGGGGTGTCCGCGGTGCGTGGCGTTCGTCGAGGGCTACGTCGCGACGCCTCGGATCTGGCGGGCCGCCACGGCCGCGGCGCCCTCGACCGAGACGGCGGCCGCGCTCCGTCGCTTCCTCGCGGCGCGGCGATAGGGCGATGCACGTCGCCGAGCTGTGGCGCTATCCCGTGAAGTCGCTCGCCGGCGAGCGTCTCGAGCGCGTGGAGATGCGGCCCGACGGGCTCGTGGGCGACCGGCTGGTCCAGGTCTACGACGCGCGGGGGCGCGTGGTCACCGCGCGG
This sequence comes from Candidatus Rokuibacteriota bacterium, assembly GCA_044867785.1. Taxonomy (GTDB): domain Bacteria; phylum Methylomirabilota; class Methylomirabilia; order Rokubacteriales; family DASRDR01; genus DASRDR01. Next base: position 2,725 of record JBIOVM010000025.1, read on the forward strand.
ACGCACCCGGCGCTGCTCGGGCATCGGGGCATGCTCGGGCCGGACGGCGAGCCGCGCATCGACGGCTGGCCGTGGGCCTCGCCGGAGGCGGCGGCCCTCGTCGCGCGTGCGGCGGGGCCAACCGCGCGGCTCGACCGGTTCACGGGGGAGGAGTGGTTCGACGTCCTCCCGCTCCTGGTCGCCACGGACGGGGCGATCGCGGCGCTTGCCGTCGACGGCCGCCGGCTGCGTCCGAACGTCGTGGTGGGCGGCGTCCCCGGGTTGGCCGAGCGCGAGTGGCCCGGCCGACGCCTCCGGATCGGCGCGGCGGTCGTCGCCGTGGCGCACCTTCGGGACCGCTGCGTGATGACGACCTACGACCCGGACACGCAGGTCCAGGATCCGGGGATCCTCCGCCGGATCGTCCGGGAGTTCGGCGGCACGATGGCGCTCGACTGCGCCGTCGTGACGGGCGGCTGGGTCCAGGTCGGCGACCCGGTCGCCCTCCTCTGACGCGGTCGGGCACTCGCTCCCGCTCATCCCTTCCCTGGGGGTCTCCTGGATCGCCCCCGCCACATGTCGTAGTTGTCCGGATTACACAACTCATGTTTAGTGATCCTGGCGACGCTGCACCGTTGCCTGCCACATGGAGCCCGTGCCGTTGGCTATGGATCTTGCGCGCTGGCATCCCCCGGCATCCCGGCGTCCGCAGCCGGACGCCGACGCCCCCGCCCTGGCCGCCTGGCGTGTCCGGCCAGATCTGGGTGCCCCGGGGATCCGACGGATCCGGACCGGGCTCGCGCCGCTCGATGGGCTGCTCGACGGCGGCTTCTCCCCGGGTCAACTCGCGGAGCTGGCAGGCCCGCAGACCTCCGGCCGCACACGCGTGCTTCTCGGCACGCTCGCCGGGGTCACGGCGCACGGGGCGTGGGCGGCCCTCGTCGACGCGACCGACGCGCTCGACCCTCCGTCCGCCGTGGCGCTCGGGATCACGCTGGACCGCTTGCTCTGGGTCCGCTGCGGGAGGCGGCTGGACGTCGCATGGCGCGCGGCGGACCTCCTCGTCCGAAGCGGAGGGTTCGAGCTGGTCGCGATCGACCTGGGCGATCTGCCGCCGTGGACTCTGGGCCGCACCCCCTCGGGGGTCTTCGTGCGGCTCCAGCGGGCCGTCGAGCGCGCGCCTACCGGCGTCCTGATCGCCGCCCCCCGCCGCGTGGCCGGAAGCCTGGCCGCGGTCGCGGTGGCGCTGGTTCCCCAACGACTCCGGTGGGGCCAGGGAGGGCCCGGCCTCCTCGCCGGGCTCGAGATCGAAGCCCGGCTGGTCCGGTCGCGAACCCGCGCGCCGGGGGCAGGCGTCAGGCTCCTGTGGACGGTGCTCGAGACCGACCGCGCCGGGTCGGAGACGGCTCACGCGGGCGCCCGAGCGGCATCTGGAGCGCCCGGATGATGGACGGCGGCGCGCGCGTGGCCCCCCCTCACTATGCCTGCACCTGGGTACCGGGCTTCGCCGCCGCCGCGCTGGTCCGTCAGGACCCGGCGCTGCGGGGCCATCCCGTCGCGGCGCTCCGCGGCGCCTCGCTCCGCACCGTCGTCGCGGTCACGCGAGCCGCGGCGGCGCGGGGCGCGCGGCCGGGCATGAGCGCCACCGAAGCCGCGACCCGCGTGCCCGAGCTCCACGCGCGGCTCGAGGACCTCGAAGCGGAGCGCGCGGCGACCGGGGCGCTCCTCGATATGGCGTGGGCCACCTCGCCGCGCGTGGAGCTCGTCGAGCCCGGCTGTCTCGTGCTCGACCTCGCCGGGCTCACCGCGCTCCTCGGCGACGAACGGAAGATCGGCGAGCGGCTTCTCGCGGCGGGTGAGACGATCGGGCTGCCGGTCCAGGTCGGGATCGGATCGACCCGGACGGTCGCCCGGCTCGCTGCGCGCCTGGGGCCGACGGTCCTGACGGTGCCGCCCGGTGACGAAGCGGTGTTTCTCGCGCCGCGCCCCCTCGCGCTCCTCGCCCCGCCGCCGGACCTCGCCGCCGCGCTCACGCGCTGGGGGATCGAGACCCTCGGCGCGCTCGCGGCCCTGCCGACGCCAGCGCTCCTCACGCGGCTCGGCCCGGCCGCCGTGCAGCTCCAGGCCCTCGCGCGCGGCGCAGATCTCGGGCCGTTCGTCCCGCACCTCTTGCCGGAACCGTGCCGCGAGGCCGTCACGCTCGACTGGGAAGTGCCGTCGCTCCCCGCGCTGGCGTTCGTCCTCGAGCGGCTTCTCGCGCGGCTCGCGGCGCGCCTCACCCTCCGCGAGGCCGGCGCGCTCGGGCTCCGCCTGACGCTCCAGCTCGCCGACGGCGGCACGCACGCCCACCGTCTGGGGATCGCCGCGCCGCTTCGCGACGGGCGGACGCTCGGCCGGCTGCTCCGGACGGAGCTGGAAGCGCTCCGGCTTCCGGCCCCGGTCGTGGCCGTTGCCCTGGAGGCGGAGCCCGCCCCCCTCGCCGCGCTCCAGACGGATCTCTTCGCTCCGCCGCGGTCGAGCTCGCGGGAGCTCGGCGAGATCCTCGGCCGGCTCGCCGCCCTCGTCGGACCGGACCAGGTCGGCGCCCCCCGCCTCCGCGACACGCATCATCCCGACGCGCGCGCCGTGGGCGCGTTCCCGGGCGAGCCGTCGACGCCCGTCGCCGGCGCCCCGCCTCTCTGGCTCACCGGCGCGACGCTGGTCCGACGCCGGCTCGTACCCGCCCGCCCGGCCCGGGTCGAATGCCAGACCGGGCGGCCGGTCCGCGTGGAGGCCGAGGGCCTGCGGGGGCCGGTCGTCGCTCAGGCGGGACCCTGGCGGAGCGCGGGCGAATGGTGGGCGGAAACGGCCTGGGCCCGCGAGGAATGGGACATCGCCCTTCCGGATGGCCTCGCCTGCCGGCTGGTGCGCAACCTGACCACGGGGGAGTGGGCCATCGATGCGGTTTACGATTAACGAATCAATTGACTCATCATGAGGCGCGTCGGCGGAGCACCGCGACGTGCAGGAGATCCTGGACGAGCCGGTCGGCCGGCCCTCTCAGGGGACGGTGTTTGACATCACAGGCTGTGATCTCAAACACGATCCCCGGGACGTCGAGAAAAAGGCCAGGGTGCAGGCTCTGATCTTGGCCGGGAGCGTCGACCGGCGAATCGTACCCGTTCGCGGGATAAACGTCATGCTCGACGTGGACTTAGCAGCCCTTTACGGGGTGCAGACCCGGGTCCTCGTCCAAGCCGTCAAGCGCAACCCGCGCCGATTCCCCGCCGACTTCATGTTCCAGCTGTCTCGCGAGGAGTTCCGCGCTTTGACATCACAGCCGGGGTTCTCGCGGAGGGGTCGTGGTGGTCGGCGGCATTCGCCGTATGCCTTCACCGAGCAGGGGGTCGCGATGCTCTCGAGCGTCCTGCGGACCGAGGAAGCGGTCGAGGTGAACGTCGAGATCATGCGGGCATTCATGCGTCTCCGGGCCATCCCTGGCATCCTCGATCAGTTTCACAGGCGAATGGACGCTCTGGAGGAAGAGTACGACGCCAAGTTCAAGGACGTGTTCGACGCGATCCGCGCGCTCATGGAATCGCCAGATCCCGGGACCTCTCCCGGTCGGGACGCGCCGCCCATCGGCTTCCGACCGCATCCTGGGGTGGAGCAGCCATGAAGCCCCGCTCTGAAGGAAGTCTGCTCGGGCCATCCAAGGTCACACCACGCCCGGCCATGCCTGCTCCCGACGCGACTGGCAATGGGGCGGAGTTCCCGACCGATTGGCAGGTGGTCAGGCTCGATGCCGTCGCCTTGAGTGGGGGTACGCCGCCATCGAGCCGCCGATCTGGCGCCGGATTCCGGTGCCGGGCCTGATGCCTGGTGGAGCTGGGACCATTCGAGCACGAGCGCCAGCGCCCGCCGCGGGAACTCGCCTCTGACGACGCCGTCCCTGATCGTCACCGTGATCTCGTATTCGCCGTACGTCGCGTGGAAATGGGCCGGCTCGTGGTCACGGTAGAACATCGCGATCACCCAGGAACCGGCTGATTTCCGGCACGAGACATTCTATCGTCGCCGGCCAAGGCCAAGGCATGGGTGCTCCGTTGTCACCCGAACGGCTCGCCATGCCCCCTAGCCTCGGCGCCGCGCGGGCGGCGGTCCAGGAGCCGCTGGTCCGGTACGCCACCGAGATCGGCTGGGCGTACCTCCCGCCCGAGGAGGCGCTGACGCTCCGGCGCGGCGAGGGAGGGACGCTCTGCTACCTAACTCACTGGCAGCAGGTCTCCGGCAACGAGCGACTCCAGTCGTGTAGCGCTCGCCGGAACCAATTTCCTCCGCGGTAGATTCGTGGCGACTCCACCGTCCGCGCGCCCGACCCCGCCCATTGCCCCTCGCCACCCGTGAAGTACGTCGAGCTGTCCGTGCGGAGCGCGTTCAGCTTCCTCGAGGCCGCGTCGATGCCCGATCGGCTGGTCGACGAGGCGGCCAGACTCGACCTCGCGGCGCTCGCGCTCGTCGACGTGGACGGAGTCTACGGCGCGCCGCGCTTCCACAAGGCGGCGCAGGCGGCGGGCGTGCGCCCGCTCGTCGGGACCGCCCTCACGCTCGCGGACGGCACGCGCCTCACGCTCCTCGTGGAATCCCGCGCCGGGTACCGGGCGCTCGGTCGCCTCGTCACGCGGGTGAAGATGCGGGCGCCGAAGGGCCGGGCGCGGGCGACGTGGGACGACCTCGACGACATGGGCGCGGGGCTCGTGTGCCTCACGGGCGGACTGGACGGCCCCCTGGCGGCGGATCTTCTCGCTGGACGTGCGGCGGCGGCACGGGCGACCCTCGCGCGCCTCGCCGCCGCCGTCGGCCGGGGCCGGCTCTACGTGGAGCTCCAGCGACACGGCACGCGCGAGAGCGAGCTCGTGACCCGCCGGGCCGTGATGCTCGCGCGGGAGGCCCGGCTGCCCGTCGTCGCCACGGGCGGGGTCCATCACGCGACGCCCGCCGAGGGGCCGATCGTCGACGTCCTGACGGCCATCCGGCTGCGCAGCCCGCTCGACGCGCTCGGCCGGCGCCTGTCGCCGAACGCCGAGCGCTACCTGCGGCCCCCGGCCGAGATGGCCCGTCGCTTCGCCGACCTCCCGGCGGCGGTGGCCGCGACCGGCGAGATCGCCACCCGCTGCGGCTTCACGCTCGCGGATCTCGGCTACCGCTTTCCCGCCTATCCGGTGCCCGATGGCCGGCCGCAGATCGACTACCTCCGCGAGCTCGTCGACCAGGGCGCGTGCGGCCGGTATCGTCCCGTGACGGCGCGCGTCCGCCGGCAGCTTGCCCGCGAGCTCGCCCTCATCGAGAAGCTCGACCTCGCCGGGTACTTCCTGATCGTCTGGGACATCGTCCGCGAGGCGCGCGCGCGGGGGATCCTCGTCCAGGGCCGAGGCTCGGCGGCGAACAGCGCGGTCTGCTACAGCCTCGGCATCACGGCCGTGGACCCGGTCGGAATGGATCTCCTTTTCGAGCGATTCCTGTCGGAGGAGCGAGGAGAATGGCCCGACATCGATCTCGACCTCCCGTCGGGCGAGCGCCGCGAGGCGATCATCCAGTACGTCTACCAGCGCTACGGCGGGACGGGCGCCGCGATGACGGCGAACGTCATCACCTACCAGCCGCGCCGGGCCGTGCGCGAGGTCGGCAAGGCCCTGGGTCTCCCGCCGGACTTCCTCGATCGGCTCGCGAAGGGCGTGCCCGGTTGGGGGTACCAGGACGCGGCGGAGGAAACGCCGGCGCGGCATCTCGCCCGGGCCGGCGCCGACCTTGCGGATGCGCGGATCCAGCGCTTCGCCGCGCTCTGGCAGGCCGTCGTGGGGCTCCCGCGCCATCTCGGCCAGCACTCGGGGGGCATGGTGCTCTGCGCAGGCCGGCTCGACGAGGTGGTGCCGCTCGAGCCGGCGACCATGCCGGGGCGCGTCGTGGTCCAGTGGGACAAGGACGACTGCGCCGACCTCGGCCTCATCAAGGTCGATCTCCTCGGGCTTGGCATGATGGCCGCCCTCGAGGAGGCGATCGCGCTTTGCCGGTCGGCCGGCCGCGAGGTGGATCTGGCGCACCTTCCGCCCGACGACCCGGCGGTATACCGGCTCCTCCAAGAGGCGGACACGGTGGGGCTCTTCCAGGTCGAGAGTCGGGCCCAGATGGCGACCCTCCCGCGCCTTCGCCCCCGGCGTTTCTACGACTTGGTCGTCCAGATCGCGATCATCCGGCCCGGGCCGATCATCGGCCAGATGGTCCACCCGTTTCTCGCGCGGCGGGCGGGGCGCCAGCCGGTCACCTACCCCCACCCCTCGCTCGAGCCGATCCTCCGCCGGACGCTCGGCGTGCCGCTCTTCCAGGAGCAGCTGCTCCGAATGGGGATGGTCGCCGGCGGCCTCACGGGCGGAGAGGCCGACGAGCTCCGCCGGGCGTTCGGGTTCAGGCGCTCGCGGGCGCGCATGCAAGCGATCGAGGCCAAGCTGCGGGCGGGCATCGCACGGAACGGCATCACCGGCCCGGCGGCGGAGGAGATCGTGCGGGCCATCACCGCCTTCGCGGAATACGGCTTCCCCGAGTCGCACGCGGCGAGCTTCGCGCTGCTCGCGTACGCGAGCGCGTACCTGAAGGTCCATCACCCGGCCGAGTTCTACGCGGCGCTCCTCAACAACCAGCCGATGGGCTTCTACCATCCGGCGACGGTCGTGCGGGACGCGCTCCGGCGCGGGCAGGCGGTGCGCCCGGTGGACGTGGGCGTCTCGGCGTGGCGGGCGACGGTGGAGGACGGCGCGGTGCGGCTCGGGCTCGGGCAAGTCAAGCGACTTCGCGAGGCCGCGGCCGCGCGCCTCGTCGCCGCTCGGCTGGCCCGGCCTTTCACCTCCGTGGACGACCTCTGCGCGCGGGCCGGCCTCTCGCACGAGGAGGTGACCGCGCTCGCGGACGTCGGGGCGCTGGGGAGCCTCGGACTCCGGCGCCGCGCCGCGCTCTGGCAGGCCGAGCGCGCGGCGCGGCCGCCGGGGCCTCTCTTCCAGGGGCAGGCGCCGAGGCCCGAGCCCTCACCGCTGCGGGAGATGACGGCGACCGAGCGGCTGGTCGCCGACTACCGCGGGACCGGGGTGTCGGTGGGTCCGCATCCCATGGCGCTCCGCCGCGCCGACTGGGACCGCCTCGGCGTGACCCCGGCCGCTCGGCTGGCGGCGCATGCCAGCGGCGCGCGCGTGCGCGTGGCCGGCGCCGTGGTCGTGCGTCAGCGGCCGGGCACGGCGAAGGGCTTCGTGTTCCTCTCGCTCGAGGACGAGACCGGGATCGCCAACGCCATCGTCCGGCCGGGACTGTTCGAACGCGAGCGCGCGACGCTCGTGCACGAGCCCTTCGTTCTGGTCGACGGCGTCCTGCAGCACGAAGACGGGGTCACCGCCGTGCGAGCGACGAAGGTCCGGCCGCTCGGGGCGCGGGCCCCCGTCCCCTCGCACGACTTTCACTGACCGATCTTCGGCATGCGAGCGGACCGCCCCGACCGCCCCGTCGACTCGCCCACCGGTGGGCCCATGTCCGGGCCTCGACACCACCCATCGTTTAGGTGTTTTCCCTGACAATGTAGGGTAGTATCGGGGCCGTGCCCGGCTCCCCGGCGACCGGCTTCCGCGCCGTCTACGACGCCCTGAGCTCTCGCTACGATCGGGACGCCAGCTCCCGCTATTTTCGCCACGTGCTCGCATGGCTGACGCCACGCCTTCCGAGCCACGGACGCGTCCTCGACGTGGGCTGTGGGACCGGACGGTATGCGCTTGCCCTGGCCGCGCGCGGCTTCGAGGTTGTCGCCGTGGACGAGAGCGCCGCGATGATCGGCCAGGCCCGCGCCAAGCCGGGCGCCGAGTGCGTGGACTTTCGGGTCCTGGATGCCGCCACGTCCATGCCCGAGGGCCCCTTCGACGCGGTCGTCCTCATCGACGCGTGGGAGTTCCTCGTCGATCCCGCGAAGACCCTCTGGCACATCCGCGGCGTGCTCCGATCGGGCGCGCCCGGATTCATCGTGACCCCGCACCCCGCCTGGCGCGTGCCGATCTCGATGGCCGAGGCGATGGGGATCAAGCGGCTCCGTCCCGCCTACGGCTATCGCAACAGCGCGCGCCGCGTGATCGAGGTCGCCGCCCTCGCCGGGGGGCTCCGGGTGCGGGGAATGACCTCGGCGTACGGCACCCTGGCCCGAGTCGTCGTCCTCGAGGCGGCGCCCTAGCGGGCGCCCGCCCCCGCTCGCCGCGCGCGCCGCCCGAGCCGGGCGGCGCCGCGCGCGACGACGGAGGCTCGCGGGTGGGCTACTGCTTGGCGGAGCTGACGGTCACGGCCGACTTCACGAGGAAGTGTGCGCGCCGGTTCTGCGCCCAGCACGCCTCGCTCGAGTCACGGCACGCGGGCCGCTCCTCGCCGTAGCTCAGGATCGTGATGCGGGAGGCGACCACACCCCGCGCGACCAGCTGGTCGCGCGTCACGCGCGCCCGGGCGTCCCCGAGCGACAGGTTGTACTCGCTCGTCCCGCGCGCGTCGGCATGACCCTCGATCAGGACCTGGGTTCCCGGCCGGTCGAGCAGCCAGCGCGCGTTCGCGTCGAGGACCCGGGCGTCCTCCGGCCGCAGCTCGGCGCGATCGAACTCGAAGTGGACGTCTCGGAGCGCCGCGGCCTCGCTGAACTCATGCGGCGAGGGCAGCGTCGGAAACATGCTGGCTCCGGGCGCCGTGATCCGCGCCGAGTCCCCGCCGCCCGCGCGACTGCCCACGCCGCTCGCGCCCGCCGTGCCGCCGCTGGCGGTCGCGTCGCTGGCGTTGGTGCCGGTTCCATCCACCCCCGCCCCCGTCGTGGACCGGGTCGCGCACCCGGCCAAAGCCACGGTCAGGCCGGCGGCGACGAGCAAAGCCCCGAACTCGATCCGTCGTGTCATGGCAGTCCTCCTCTACAGGTGCCGGGAGGGCCCGGTCGCGTCTCCGCACTGCAACTCCTGCGCCCAGCTGGGAGGCCGGCGCAATCCCCGTGAAATCAAAGAGCCGGCCGCCCTCGCCCCGCATGCCGACCGACACGAAAGTCAGCCGCGGCGTCCCGGATTGTCACTGGCGCTGCCGGGGATTGTCAGGCGCCGGCCGTCGGTTGACGGCCCTCCGGGCGCCGGATAGACTCCGCCCAGGGAATCGCGGGAGCTCGGAATCCCCGAGTTGAGAGGGCAGCGCTCGCTGCCGACCGCCTGAACCTGACCTGGGTAATGCCAGCGCAGGGAGGTCCGATGAAGCGGCGTCGTCTCGTCCTCACCGTCGTCGTCTCGAGCGCGCTCGCGCTCGCCGCGCTCGGGGCGTGGCCGGCCACCGCCCAGACCGCGCTCCACCTGGTGCTCACTCCGTCCCAGAAGCCCACCGACCTCCTGGTGGCGGGCGAGGCCTTCGGGGCCGCGCTGGGGAAGCTCGTCGGGGTCCCGATCCGCGTCACCGTCGCCTCCGACTACGCGGCGGTGGTCGAGGCGCTCCGGAACAAGACGGCGGACCTGGCCTTCGTCCACCCGGCCGGCTACGTCCTCGCCAACCGCGAGGCGAAGGCCATGATCGTCGCCAAGGATCAGTGGCACGGGAACACGTCGTACACCTCGCGGATCTACGTCCGGAAGGACTCCGGGCTCAAGACGCTCGAGGACCTGCGGGGCAAGACCATCGCGTTCGTGGACCCGTCCAGCGCGTCGGGCTACGTCTATCCGATGGTCATCCTGATCGAGAAGGGGCTCGTCCGGAACAGGGATCCCAAGACGTTCTTCAAGGACTTCGTGTTCGCGGGGTCCCACGACGCGGGCCTCCAGGCCCTCCTGAACGGCCATGTCGACGCCTTCGCCTCCTTCGACCAGGCGCGCGAGCAGTACCTGAAGGACCCGGCGCAGCGGGAGCGGCTCATCTGGGTTGCCGAAAGCGCGCCGATCCCGGAGGGGGGCATCGCCGCTCGCGACGGCCTCGACCCCGCCCTCTTCGCCAAGGTCCGCACGGCCCTCCTGTCGATGCGGGGCCCGGCGTACGCGCCGCTCCTCAAGCAGCTCTACGACATCGACGGGTTCGAGCCGGCCGAGGACCGGGAGTACGACCCGGTGCGCGCGGCGATGGACCTCCTCGGCTGGCGTCCGAAGCGCTGACGCTCGTCCCCCTCGGCCCGGGCGCCCGGCCGCGTGTCGGGGCGCCATGACCCCGATGATCGAGGTCCAGGGGCTCCGGGTGGTGCTGCCCCCGGACACGGTCGCGCTCTACGGGGTCGACCTCGTCGTCCAGCCCGGGGAGTTCGTCGTGATCATCGGGCGCAGCGGGGCGGGCAAGACGACCTTCCTCCGGGCGATCAACCGCCTCATCGAGCCGACGGCGGGCACGGTGCGGGTGGCGGGCCAGCCGGTGACCGGGGCCGATCCGGGCGCGCTCCGCCTGGTTCGCCGCCAGATCGGCATGATCTTCCAGCAGTTCAACCTGGTCCGGCGGGCCTCCGTGCTCGACAACGTGCTGGCGGGTCGACTCGGCTACGTCCCCGAGTGGCCGAGCCTGCTCCGGCGCTTCCCGGCGGCGGACCGGGCCCTCGCACGAGACTGTCTGGCGCAGGTCGGCCTGGCCGAGTTCGCCGAGCGCCGTGCCGACACGCTCTCGGGTGGGGAGCAGCAGCGGGTGGCCATCGCCCGTGCGCTCGCGCAGGGGCCGCGGGTGATCCTGGGGGACGAGCCCACGGCCAGCCTGGACCAGACGCTCGCGGGCTCGATCATGGGCATCCTCCGCCGGATCAACCAGGAGCATCGGCTGACGCTGGTCGTGAGCCAGCACCAGCTCGAGACCGCGCTCGAGTACGGGACGCGGATCATCGGATTCCGGGCCGGGCGAATCGTCTTCGACGGCCCGCCGGCGGCGGTGTCACCCGACGTGGTCCGGACCGTCTACGGGGACGCCGCGGCGTGAAGCGCGCGGCCTGGCTCGCGGGCGCCCTCGTCCTGGCCGTGATCGCCTGGGATATCGACGCCGACCCCGTGCGGCTCGCCCGGGGGGTTCCCTGGATGTGGGACTTCGTTCGGCGGATGCTGCCGCCGGACCTCGAGGTGCTCCCGGCCGCCCTCGCCGGCGCCCTGACCACGGTGGAGATCGCGCTCCTCGGGACCACCCTGGCGGCGGTGCTCGCGGTGCCGCTCGGCTTCCTGTCGGCGCGCAACGTCGCCCCGCCCGCCGTCTACTACGGGATGCGCGCCGCGCTCAACTTCTTCCGAAGCATCGACACGCTGGTCTACGCGCTCTTGTTCGTCTCTGCGGTGGGGCTCGGGCCGTTCCCGGGGATGCTCGCCGTCCTGGCCTACACCACGACGTCCCTCGCGAAGCTGTACTCGGAGACGATCGAGGGGATCGACCCCGGCCCGGTGGACGCCATCCGCGCGACAGGCGCGACGCGCCGCCAGGTGCTGCGGTTCGGCGTCCTTCCTCAAGTCCTGCCGCTGTTTCTGTCGTACGTCCTCTATCGCTTCGAGTCGAACGTCCGGGCGGCGACCGTGCTCGGCTTCGTCGGGGCGGGCGGGATCGGGCTCTACCTCCAGACCTACCTCAGGATGATCGACTACCCGGCGGCGTCCACGGTGCTGCTCGTCACCGTCCTCATGGTGATGGCCGTCGACTTCGCGAGCGCCCGGATCCGGGCGCGCCTCGTCTAGGGCGCGCGGCGCCGCGGCTCGCCCGGTTCGGGCGGGCATAGTACGATGATGAGTGACCCCCGCCGCTCACCGCGGGCGGCCCCATCCCGGCGCGCGCCCGGGTGACCCCGATCGGCAGGAGGACCCGGCCATGACCAGGACCGACGGCATCGAACTGCACGGCCCCGTCGAGGGGCGATTCGGCGAGGTGCTGACGCCCGCCGCGCTCCGCTTCGTAGCCCTCCTCGAGCGCGAGCTCGGGCCCTCGCGGGCGGCGCTCCTCCGTCGCCGCGCGGAGCGCCAGGCGACCTTCGACGCCGGCGCGCGGCTGGACTTCCTGCCCGAGACGCGCGCGGTCCGCGAGGGGACCTGGACCGTCGCGCCGGCGCCGAAGGACCTCCAGCGCCGCTGGGTGGAGCTGACGGGGCCGGCCGAGCGGAAGATGGTCATCAATGCGCTCAACTCCGGCGCCGACGTCTTCATGGCGGACTTCGAGGACGCCAACACCCCGAGCTGGCGCAACATGGTCCAGGGCCAGGTCAACCTCTTGGATGCGGTCGCCCGGACGATCGAGCACACGAATCCCGACGGCCGCGTGTACCGACTGAACGAGACGATCGCGACGCTGCTCGTCCGCCCGCGCGGCTGGCACCTCGTCGAGCGCCACTGCCAGGTCGACGGCGCGTCCATGTCCGGGAGCCTCTTCGACTTCGGCCTCTACGTGTTCCACAACGGCCGCCGCCTCCTCGAGCGGGGCACCGGCCCCTACTTCTACCTCCCCAAGCTCGAAAGCCACGTCGAGGCTCGGCTCTGGAACGACGCGTTCACGCTGGCCGAGGACCGCCTCGGTTTCCCGCGGGGCGCCATTCGCGCCACCGTCCTGGTCGAGACGATCCCGGCCGCGTTCGAGATGGACGAGATCCTGTGGGAGCTGCGGGAGCACTCCGGCGGGCTCAACGCAGGCCGGTGGGACTACATGTTCAGCCTCATCAAGAAGTTCCGAGACGCGCCCGAGTTCGTGCTGCCGGACCGCGCCCAGGTCACGATGACGGTGCCCTTCATGCGGGCCTACACCGAGCTTCTCGTGAAGACCTGTCACCGGCGCGGCGCCCATGCCCTCGGGGGCATGGCCGCCTTCATCCCGAACCGCCGTGATCCGCACGTCACCGAGGTCGCCCTGGCGCGCGTCCGGGAGGACAAGATCCGCGAGTCCCGGGACGGGTTCGACGGCACGTGGGTGGCCCATCCGGATCTCGTCACGGTAGCCCGCGAGCCCTTCGCGCGCCTCCTCGGCGACCGTCCGCACCAGCTGGAGCGCCAGCGCCCCGACGTCGAGCCGGACGCGCGGGCGCTGCTCGACGTCCGGGTGGCGGGCGGGACCGTCAGCGAGGCCGGCCTCCGGAGCAACGTGAGCGTGGCGCTCCAGTACCTGGCCGCCTGGCTGGGCGGGACCGGGGCCGTCGCGATCTTCAATCTCATGGAGGACGCCGCGACCGCCGAGATTTCGCGCTCGCAGATCTGGCAGTGGGTGCGCCACCGCACGCGGCTCGTCGAAGGCGACGTCGTCACGCGGAAGCTTGTGCAGCAGATCGTGGGCGAGGAGCTCGAGAAGCTCGGCGCCGCCGGGAGCGGCGACCGGTCCCAGCCGGGGCACTACGCCGCCGCGCGCGAGGTGTTCGAGGCGGTGGCCCTCGACGAGCCGTTCGTCGAGTTCCTGACGCTGCCCGCGTCCGAGCGGATCGACCTCTAGCCACCACGCCGCCCGCCGGCATCGGTCGCCCGGGCAATCCGCGCCGGACCGGGGAACGTAGGGCTCGAGGAGGGCTCCATGATTCCCGACGACGCGCTCGCCGCCCTGCGGCGCTATCCCTTGCTCGAGGCCTTGCGCGAGCGCCGCTCCCGGCGGTTCGGCCTCGGCATGGCGCTCCCGGCCGGGCCTTTCGCCCACCGGAGCCGCCACCAGGGCCTTCGGCTCACCGAAGGCGAGGAGGCCCTCCTCGCCTTCGCGGCGTGCGGGATCACCGGCTACGCCCTGGCGGACCTCGCGTACGCGCCTGGCCAGGGCGGGACGATCATGGCCGGCCTCCTCGGCCGGACGGTCGCGAGCGGCGACGCCATCCAGAGTGTGGCCGTCGTGGTGACCAACGCCGAGTCGACGTACCTCCTCAAGCGGCCACGGGACTACGCGCCCGCCGAGATCGCCGAGTTGGTCCGCCTCGCCGCCGCCGGGGAATACGTCGAGCTCCACCGACGAAGCCGGATCCCGATCCGCGCGGGGCGGACGACCGCGCCGCTCGACGCGCCGTTCAACCTGGACGTGAACCGCTGGTCGCTCTACGACCCGGCCGGCACCTACTTCCTGCCCATCAACGACCTGACGTTCCTCTACCTGAACGGCGTCCTCGAGGTTTTCGGCGAGCCGACCGGGGCGTTCGTCGTCGACGAGCGCGCCGGCTTCCGGCCGGCCGGTCTCGGGCGCTTCGCGCGAAGCCGCGGGGGGCATCTCCGGGACGATCCGCGGGACGGCCGGCTACTCACGATCCGGGACCTGGAGAGCCTGGTGACCGAGTTCGTCACGATCGAGCAGGGAATGATCGTCCAGAACCTCGGGCTCATGGCGCAGGCGCTCGGCCTCGGCGGGTTCCCTCACTGGGCGGCGCACCCCTTCGGCTGGCTCCAGGCGCTGGGGTTCCGCATGGCGGAGATGCCGGCCAGCCGCTTCCTCGGCCTCTCGAGGCCGCTCCGCTGGATGAGCCGTCTGCTCGGGCGCGACGTGCCGGTGCCGCTGGCCATCGGGCTCGAAGTGGAGGGCCGGCCGGTCCTCGCACCGTATCGACCCCCGTACCACGCCTCGATGGAGGCGGCCGTGCGCGCCGTCGTCGCGCTGAAGTTCGGCGCGGAGGGCGTCTTCCGCGGCGGGGCGGCGACGAGCGCCTTTCGCGAGCCCGGACGACTCGCGGCGGCCGCGTCCCCGCCCAGTGCGGCGGCCATCGACGCGGCGATCGCCTACGCCACGTACGTCTGGGAGCGCTACGGACGGTTCCCCGCCTACGCGCCCCCGTTTCGGACCGTGCTCGGCTTCCAGGCGAGCCACGTCGACGTCGAGTTCTACGACCGCTTCTACCGGCCCGAGGCCCTGACCGCGACCCAGCGGGAGCACCTCGCCCGCTGGCACGGCGCGACCGCGCGGCTCTAGGCGTCCTGCGGGGGATGCGCGGCGAACCACTCCGCGATCGCCGGCATGCTGTCCTCGAAGTCGCCGGGGATCGAGATGTTCAGCACCCCGGCCCGATGGTCGGTGCGGTTCTGGAAGTCATGCGTCAGGCCGCCCGGCGCCAGGACGAAGGAGCCCCGCGGCGCATCGACCCAGCGATCGCCCAGGAGGAAGCTCATCGTCCCCTCGATGACGAAGAAGACGTCGTCCTCCGCGTGGGCATGGGCGCCGGGGCCGTCCGTGTGCGGCTCGAGCCACCACTCGGAGATCGAGTACGCACCTCGCGTCTCGTCCCCGTCGGCCTTGAAGAGCGCAGCGATGCGTCGCATTGGGTAGGCGCGCCCCGCGCCGGGGGCCAGGAGGATGGCGGGTCGGGATGGAGTGGGCTCCGGGTGGCGCATGGGGCTGGTCTCGAGGGGTGGGGTCGCGACCGGCGGGCGTCAAGCGCGCTCAGGAAACGCGCTCAGGCACCGCCGTCGCCGTCGAGCAGCGGATCGAGCGCGGGGAAGCTGACGGCCGGGTGGGTCCGGAGGCGGCCGAGAAGCTCGTCGAGGCACCCCCAAGCCTCCGGCGAGAAGTCCCGATGGTGGGTGAGCAGGCCCGTGGGCTCGGTGGGGTCGGCGCGCGCCAGGCGCCGATCGGCGAGATGGCCGGTGATCTGATCCAGCGTCCGCTCGACGCCGCCGAAGCGCTTGCCTGCGCGCCACTGGATGGGATCGACGTGGCAGTTCAGCGCGCGGAGCCCGGGGGCGCCCGACCCCGACGATCGAGGGCCGAACGTCGACACGACTCGATAGCCGGCGGCGGGGAGCGCGGCCCGGATCGCAGGAGCGATCCGATTCCACGGAGGGACGAGGCCCGGCCGGAGCCGACCCGAGACCAGGCTGGCCAATCGAGCCCGGCCCACGGCGAGCTCGGCGAGGGCCGCGGGGACGGCGCGCGCCGGGCCGAGCTCCGCCGGCTTGCCGCGCGTCCCGCCGGGCCCCGGAGGCTCGTGATTTCGGTGGGCGAAGCCATGCTGGAGCACGTGGACCCCGCCGGCCGCCGCGCGAATCTGCGCGGCCACGGGTGGGTCGAGCCAGGCCGGCACGACGGCGAGGGCGAGCGGCACGCTCCGGGCCGCCGCCAGGGCGAGCAGGCGGTCGAAGGCCGGGCTGGCGCGCCCGGCGTCATCGTCGCGCCACCAGAACGTCGCGGCGCCGGGCGGCCAGCGGTCGAGCTCGGCCCGAAGGCGCTCCCACGCGGCCAGGTCCCCGGCGTTCGTCACCGGGCGGGACGATGGCGGCCGGCCGCGCCCCCGCGTGACGGCCCCGGCGGGCGCCGGGTATGCTCGGGGGACCCGTCATGAGCCGCCTGGACTTTCACATCGAGCAGAAGATCGCCCAGCGCGACAGCATCGACCTGGCCGCGCGCGCGCTCGCCGGCCGCCCGGGCTGGATCGTCGAGTTCGGCCTCGGCCGGGGCCGGTCGTACTCGCACCTGGTCGAGCGCTTCCCCGGCCGCGAGATCTACTGCTTCGACCGCGAGCTGGCGACCTATTCGGACGATGGCCCGCCACCGGAGCGCGTCGTCCTCGGGGATCTCGCGACGGTCCTGACGGACCCGGTCGTGCAGGCGCGCTTCCGTGGCCGCGTCATCCTCGCGCACCTGGACCTCGCGTGGGGCGATTCGGCGGATGCGCGGCTCCACCGCCTGGTCGTCGAGCGATCGCGTGACTGGCTCCGACCCGGGGCGTGGGTCCTGAGCGACCGGCCGGTGCGGCTCGATCCCGAGTGGGGGCTGGCTCCGGTCCCGGCGCCCACCGGCGCCGGCCACGCCGACCACTTCCATCGCTACGAGCTCCGCAGGGTGCCCTGAGCCCGCGCCGCTCGGACGCCCGCCGCCAGCTCGGCCAGGATCGCGACGGACCGCCGCGCGCCGTCCAGGTCGATCGCGGCGGAGGCCGGGAAGTCGGGCCGAGCGAGCGTGGTATCCATGGCCGCCGCCAGCCGGGCCGGCGTGAGCTCCGTCTCGGGGAGAACCGCGAGCAGCCCGCGCTCGCCGAGAAGCCGCGCGCGGAGCGGCTGCTCGTCTCCGCTGGCCTCGTACGGCACGACCAGCGCGCGGACCCCGTGGGCGAGGAGGTCCAGCACGGTGTTGTATCCCGCCTGGCTCACCGAGAGGGCCGCGCCCGCGAGATGGGCACCGAGCGCGGGGCGATGGCCTTCGACCACGACGACCGGGCGACCGGCGTGCGGGAGCCGACGGGCCTCCGCCTCGAGCGCCCGGCGCTCGGTCTCCGGCAGATACGGACCGGTCACGATGCGCCAGGGCCGCGCGCGCGCCGCGACCGTGAGCGGCCAGGCCGCCAAGGCCGTACGGAAGAGCGGCCCGGCCACTTGCCCTCCGCCGCCGGAGATCACGACCTCGCCGTGCGCGGCCCTCGCCGGCGTGTTCGCGTCGAGTCCGAGATACCCCGTGTAGACGAGCCGCTCGCCGAGGTGGCCGGCGAGCGCGAAGGTCCGGTCCAGCGGGATGAGGTCGGGGCTCCCGTGGACGAGCACTCGGTCCGTCCACTGGCGCGCGACCGCGAGGGCGGCCAGCTCGGCCCACGCCTGGTTCGGCTTGCTGACGAGGACGTCTCGGAGGCTCACCGCGACGCGGGGCGCGGCCGCGCCCCGCCGGGCCCGGTCGTCGGCCAGCGCGAGGAGCAGAGGGCCGAGCTCCGACGTGAGGGCGTGCCGCCCGAACGGGAAGAGCTCGAGCAGCACCACGCTCGGGTCGTGCGTCCGCAAACAGGCGAGGAGGCGATCGCGCCGGGCCGCGAGATCCTCCGGGGCCGGCGGGAGACCGTCCGGGCGCGCGAGCGCGCTGGCCCGCTCGTCCGCCGCGACGAGGGGCGGCAGCTCGACGACCTCGGCGTCGCCCAGCTCGAGATGCGGCACGGGCCGGCCGCCCTGGACGAACACGACGGGCTCGCCGGCACGCCGGAGAGCCCGCGTGAGCCGGGCCGCCCGCTCGAGGTGGCCGAGCCCGAGGAGGTGCTGGCAGTAGAAGAGGATCGGGCCCGCACTCACGGGGATACCCGGGCTTCGCCAGAGTGGTTGATCGGGCGGCCTTCGGCCTGTGGGTGTCTCACGGCTTGAGCGGCTCGTTGAGGCCGATCAGCTGCAGGAGCCCGTCCCCCCGGCGCCGCACCCGATGCAGCCGATCGGGGAGCAGGCGCATCGGCGGAGGCTCCGCGAGGTCCCACCGGAGCGCCGCGCCGACGACGGTGCGGATCACGCCCATGTGGGTCACCGCCGCCCAGGTCGCCGGTCCGCCGGCGGGCGCGAGCTCGGCGAGCCACGATCCGACGCGCGCGAGCACGCGCGCGGGCGACTCGCCACCGGGCGGCGCGGTGTCCCAGCCCGCGCTGGGTGCGCCGGCCTCGACCGCCGCGCGCGCTTGGCCGGTCCACGCGCCGCAGTCCTGCTCGGCGAGGCGCGGCTCCACGATCGGGTCGACCGCGCCGAGGGTGCGCGCGGTCTCGACGGCGCGGCGCAGGGGACTGGTGGCCCAGCCGAGCTCGCCCGCCGCGGCGAGCGCGCGCAGATCCGGAGGCAGGCGCCAGTCGGCCGCGCGCGCCAGGCCGGCGGCCGAGAGCGGGGGATCCGCCTGGCCGATCACCCGGCCCTCCTCGTTCCACGCGGTCGGCGCGTGGCGGATCAGGACGACGTAGATGGACCGCACGTCAGGCCGAGAACCGCGAATCCCGCGGCCAGGCGGTGCTGGAACCGCTCGAGCGTCCGGTCCGCCGTGACGAAGCGCTGGGCCGTCGCGCCCATCGTCTGGCGGAGCTCGGGATCGTCGAGGAGCCGGGCGACTCCCGCGGCGAAGGCGTCGGCCGTGGGGCCGGTGAGCAGCGCCCCCCCGGGCGCGACCATCGGATCGGGCTCGGGCCCCTGGCACGCGACGACGGGGAGGCCGGCCGCCGCCGCCTGGAGATAGACGACGTGGAACCGGCCGGGGAAGGCGAAGAGATCGGCGCCGAGATACGCGGTGGGCAAGGCGTCGGGCTCGAGCGCGCCGAGGAAGGCGACGCGCCCGGGCGGCAGGCCGTCGAACGCCCCCGTGACGGCCGGCCGCGCGGGCCCATCGCCGACCACCGCCAGCCGCCACGGCCGGGTCGGCGCCTCGGCGTGGAGCCGCGCGAGGGCATCGGCCAGCAGCCGATAGGGCTCGAGCTTCTTCACCTCGCGCATGGCGGCCACCGCCAGGATCAGCGGCCCGTCGGCGGCGGGGAAGCGCGCGGTCAGGGCGCGGCGGCACGCCGCGCGGCGCTCCGCGCTCGCCGCGAAGCGGCCGAGGTCGACGGCCGGCGGGAGGTCGCGGAGGCGCTCGGCCGTGAACCGGGGCCCGCGGCAGGCCGCGATGCCGGGCCGGTCCCGGGGACTCATCAGGAAGATGAGATCGGCGCGGCGGACGGCGAGCCGCGCCGCGCTGACCCAGGGGCGGAACGCCGTCGAGCGGCGCTTCGCCGAGAGCGAGACGTCGACGAGGACGTAGGGGATCGCGAGCGCGGTCGCGACGACCGGGCCGATCAGGTCGGGGGCGCGATAGTAGGTCTGGTAGGTCACCCATGCGCGCGGCCGCCGCTCGATTGGCTCGCGGCGATGGCGGGCGATCAGGCGCGTGGCGGTGAGGGCGGAAACCCGCTCGACGCGCGCGGCGTCCACCGGGTCGAACGCCCGCCGGTAGGTGAGCAGCCGGCTCGCGAGATGGGGCGTGAATCCGAGGCCGCGAAACGCGGTCATCAGCAGGCGTCCGAGCTCGCGATCGCCGGAGGGCTCCGTCTGGTAGGGGTGCTTGACGGGCGTGTAGAACGCCAGCGCCGTCACGAGGGCACGCTCGAGGGGACCTCGCTCGGCGCGCGCACGTCGCCCTCGGGCGCGGCCTCGCCGAGGAGCCGGCGGAGGCGATCGGCGCCGGTCTCGAGATCCCAGCCGTCGGTCACCCGCGCGAGGCCCGCCGCGCCCATCCGCCGCCGCGCATCGGGGTTCTGCGCGAGAGCCTCGATCGCCGCGGCCAGCGCGGCGGCGTCGCGGGGCGGCAGGAGTCGGCCGTGGACGCCGTCGACCACCAGCTCGGGGATTGCGGCGACGCGCGTGGCGATCACGGGCAGGCCCTGCGAGAGCGCCTCCACGAGGACGTTCGGCAGGCCGTCGCGATCGCCGTCGGGCGCCGTCTCCGACGCGAGAACGAAGAGATCGCTCGCCCGGTAGCGCTCCCGGACGGCGGGCTGGTCCAGCGGCCCCGTCCACACCACGCGCGCGCCCAAGCCGAGCGCGTCGGCCTGGGCGCGGAGAGCCGCTTGGAGAGGGCCGTAGCCGACCACGGTCAACCGCACCGCGGGCCGGACCCGCGCGACGGCGTCGAGCAGGGTGGCGTAGCCCTTCTTTGGCTGGAAGCGGCCGACGGCCAGGAGCCGCACCGGGTCCGCCGGATCGGTCCCGTCACGTCGCGACCCGAAGGTCGCGGGCGCGGCGAAGAGCCGGCGGTCGAGCCCGTGGTAGACGAGCTCCACCCGCCCGGGTGCGAGAGCATCCAGGCGGGCGCGTCCGGCGGCGGTGCAGGTCACCGTGAAGCGCGCCTCGCCGAGCTTCGCGCGGAGCTCCCAGTCGGGCGTCGTCCACACGTCCTTCGCGTGTCCCGAGAGGCTGTATCCGAGCCCCGTCATGGCCGCCGCGTAGCGGGCGACGGAGGCCGGGGTGTGCAGGAAATGCGCATGGAGGTGGACCACGCCGGCGGGAAGCTCCGCCGCGAGCACGCCGGCTTGCCCGAACCGTCGCCCGCGGTTCGGGGTGGGATCCCGCACGACGTCGGCAAGCCAGAGGCCGAGCGCGCGGAGATAGCGTCGGGGGGCCCGGGCCAAGGCCCGGGCGTGACTACGGAGCACGCGGCCGGGCGCCTGGTAGAGGTACTCCGGCAGATATGTGACCGGCGCCCGGACGGTCGCGTGGACCGGGTGGCGGAGGGCGTCGTACGGGTGCCGGAGCGAGGCGATGTGGAGCGCGAGCCCGCGCCGCTCGAGGGCGGCCAGCTCATGGGCGACGAAGGTCTCCGAGACGCGCGGGTAGCCCTTGAGGACGACGACGATCCGGCGTGCGGCGTTCGAGGGCCGCATCGAGGCGGCCGCCGGCGACTGCGTCAGACGGCGCGCCGGCTGGAGAGGCGCCGGCCGGCGGGCCCGCGTCCCGACCCGCGGGGACGGGGTGGAGGGCCCTCGACCCGCCACTTGGCGACGGCCTGGTTGATGAAGCGGAGTCCGTCGAGGAGACCCGGCACCCGATGGGTGGCCGGGGGCGGCTGCTCCGGCAGGTGGATGATGGCCTCGGCGAGCGTCTCCGGCGTGAGCCGGCTCGGGTCCAGCGTCTGCGCGAGCCCGAGGCGGACCGCGGCCTGCGCCCGCAGAAGCTGCTCCGCCCGCGGCGTCACGCGTGGGACCACGAGGCTGCGCTTCTTCAGCGACAGCACCTCGCAGAACGTGTTGTACCCGCCGAGACACACAACCCCCGCCGCCTTCTCGACGAGATTCTCCAGGTGTGCGTGGAAGTCGAGCGTCGTGACCCGCGGCAGGCGTGCGGCCCGCCGCTCGAACCCGCTCCGGTCCTTGGCCGGCAGGAACGGGCCGTACACGATGAGCGCGGGCCACGGCAGCCGGCCGGCGAAGCGCTCGTAGGCGCTGAGCGTCGCGTCCACGAGCTGCGCGCCATCGCCGCCGCCGCCCGGGGTCACCAGCAGGAACGGCCCCTGCTGCACCCGGGCCTGGACCTCCGCGGGCAGCGTGGCGTCGGCGTTCGTTTCGCGCGGGAGGTATCCGGTGAAGACCGTCTTGGTCGCCACGTCCGCCGGGAAACGGTAGGCCTCGATCGGGTCGTAGATCTGCGACAGCCCGTAGACCCAGATCTGGTCGTAGTAGCGCTGGAGGGCCGGGATCGCGCGCTTGCGCCGCCACTCCTCGGCGAGCACCGTGGGGTCGTCCATGATGTCGCGGAGCCCGAGGACGAGGCGGCTCTCGCCCTGCCGCCGGAGCAGCGCGAGCGTGCGCTGGACCTCGCCGAGCAGCCCGAGCGGCTCCTTGTCGACGAGGAAGAGATGCGGCCGGAACACGCGGGCCGTGTGCTCGATGATGGAGGCGCGGAGCGCCAGCGTCTGCTCGACGTGGAACTCGAGATTGAGGCTCGTGTACTCGCCGTTCCGCAGCTTGATGATGCCGGGCACGCGGACGAAGTCGACCCGGGAGCGGAAGCTGAAGCGCCCGACGATCGGCGAGCCGCTCAGAATCAGGACATTCAGCTTCTTGTGGTGGGCGACCAGGGAGTGGGCGATGGTCCGGCACCGGCGCAGGTGTCCCAGGCCGAACGAGTCGTGGCTATAGATGAGAACCCGGTACTGACTCGGGTCTTCGACGGCCGGGCCGCGCTGGCCGTTGCCGTTGGCCACGCTGCCGGATCGGACCGTTCCCAACGTCCACCTCCCACGGGGTCAGGCGGATGATTTTAGGGTGACTTCCCAGGTGTCCAGGGAGCAGGGCACTCGGTGCCCGGGTAGGTCACGTGTACCAAAAAGCCGCGCAAAAGGGAAGCCTCCCGGCACTCGCCCCCGAGCCCGGAAGACGGCCCGGAGGTGCCTCCGGAGCGGGTTCGCGGGCGGGCGGCCCTTGCTCCGAATGGCCCGGAATGGTAAGTCATTGTCTGCGATGGGCGCCCCATTGCTGGCGGTCCAGGACCTGCGGACGTCCATCTACCTCGACGAGGGGGTCGTCCGCGCGGTAAACGGCGTTTCCTTCTCGGTGGCCCGCGGTCAGACGATGGCCATCGTGGGGGAGTCCGGCTCGGGCAAGAGTGTCCTGGCCCAGTCCATCATGCGCATCCTGCCGAGCCGGGCCCGGATCGAGGCCGGGCGCATCCTCTTCGCCCCGTCCGACGCGCCGCCGGTCGACTTGGCCGCTCTCGAGCCCGACGGCCGCGAGATGCGGAGGATCCGCGGAGGGGCGATCGGCATGATCTTCCAGGAGCCGATGACGGCGTTCTCGCCCGTGCACACGATCGGAGACCAGATCGGTGAGGTGGCGCGCCTCCATCGCGGGCTCAGCCGGGAGCGCGCGCGCGCGGCCACCATCGACGTCCTGGGGGACGTCGGGTTCCCCGAACCGAAGCGCAAGGTGGACGCCTATCCGTTCGAGCTCTCCGGAGGCCTCCGCCAGCGGGCGATGATCGCGATGGCGCTGGTGTGCCGGCCCGCGCTCGTCATCGCCGACGAGCCCACGTCGGCGCTGGACGTGACGGTCCAGGCGCAGATCCTGGATCTCCTCATGCGGCTCCAGCAAGGCTACGGCATGGGGCTCATCATCATCACGCACGACCCGGGCGTGGTCGCCCACGTCGCGGACCTCGTCACGGTGATGTACTGCGGCCACGTGATGGAGACGGGGCCGGTCCGGGAGCTGTTCGAGAACCCCCAGCATCCCTATCTCCAGGCGCTCCTGCGGAGCACGCCGCACTTCGGCGTGGCCGAGGGCGAGAAGCTCCAGACGATCCCCGGCGCGGTGCCCGATCCCCTCGCGCCGATCCCGGGCTGTCCGTTCCTGTCGCGGTGCCCCGAGGGCGAGCCGGCGCTCTGCGGCGACGCCATGCCGGCGCTGAGGGCGCTCGAACCGCAGCGGGGGGTCGCCTGCTACAAGCGAGGATCCTTGCCGGAGGCGCGGACGGTCTTGGCGGGAGTGTGACCGTGGCGGAGCCGCTGCTCGAGGTCCGCGGTCTCACCAAGCACTTTCCGCTCTACCAGCCCTGGCTGGTCGGCCTCGCCCGACGCCAGGTCGGCACCGTCGTGGCGGTGGACGGGGTGAGCTTCGAGGTGACGCGGGGCGAGACCCTGGGCTTGGTCGGCGAGAGCGGATGCGGGAAGACGACCACGGCGCGCCTCGTGCTCCGCGCGCTCAAGCCCACCCGCGGGGAGATCCTGTTCCGCGTAGGTGGGCAGCCGGTGCGGGTGGACGCCCTGAAGGGCCGGGCGCTGCGGGCACTGCGCCCGCACATCCAGATGATCTTCCAGGATCCCTTCTCGTCGCTGAACCCGCGCATGCCCGTCGGGGAGATCATCGGCGAGCCCCTCCACATCCACCGGCGCGGATCGCGCGAGGAGATCCAGGAGCGCGTGAAGGCCCTCATGGGCATGGTGGGTCTCAACGTCCAGTATCTCCGGCGCTACCCGCATTCGTTCTCCGGCGGCCAGCGTCAGCGGATCGGAATCGCCCGGGCGCTCGCGCTGAACCCGGAGCTCGTCGTCTGCGACGAGCCGGTGTCGGCGCTCGACGTCTCCGTCCAGGCCCAGGTCCTGAACCTCCTCAAGGACCTCCAGAGCGAGCTCGGGCTGACCTATCTCTTCATCTCCCACAACCTGGCGGTGATCGACTACGTCGCGGACCGGATCGCCGTGATGTACGCCGGCCGCATCGTCGAGCTCGCGTCGAAGCGACAGCTGTTCGACCGCCCCCGCCACCCCTACACGGAGACGCTGCTGGCGGCCGTGCTCCGGCCCGATCCGTCGCTCCGGGGAGCGGCGTTCGCGGGCGGGCGGGACGGGACCGCGCCGCCCGTCGGCGGCGGCCCGGGCTGCGGCTACGCGGCGCGCTGCCCGTACGTGATCGAGCGGTGCCGCGTCGAGGTCCCGGAGGCTCGGCCTGTGGGGCCCGGCCACTACGCGCGGTGTCACCGAGCCGAGGAGCTCCGGTTGACCCCGCTGCCGCGCCGGCCCGTCGCGCGATCGGCATGAACGGGCCGGGAGCCCGCCAGGTCCGCACGCCACGCCGCCGGCCCGGCGGGCCCGAGAGCCGCTGACGATGGGACGCTACCTCATCCAACGGCTGTTCCTGATGCTGCCGACCCTCTTTCTGATCTCCCTGGTCACGTTCGTCATCATCCAGCTGCCGCCCGGCGACTACCTGGAGACGATGATCAGCGACCTCGAGTCGTCCGGCGAGCGCGCGGACCTGGCGAAGGTCGAGTTCCTGCGCCAGGAGTTCGGGCTCGACCAGCCGCTCTGGAAGCAATACTGGAACTGGCTCTCGGGCCTCGTCCGGGGGGACTTGGGCTACTCGTTCGAGTACGATCGCCCGGTGGCGGACATCATCGGCGAGCGTCTGCTCCTGACCTTCGTCGTCTCGTTCGGCTCGATCGTCTTCACCTGGCTGGTCGCGTTTCCGATCGGCGTGTACTCGGCGACCCATCAGTACAGCTGGGGTGACCACGGGCTCACGCTCCTCGGCTTCCTCGGCCTCGCCACGCCGAACTTCCTGCTCGCGCTCATCCTGATGTTCATCTCCTTCACCTACTTCGGGACGAGCGTCGGGGGCCTCTTCTCGCCGGACATGCAGAACGCGCCGTGGAGCTGGGCCCGCGTGTGGGACATGCTGCAGCACCTCTGGATCCCGGTGATCGTCATCGGCACCTCGGGGACGGCCGCCATGATCCGCCGGCTCCGGGCGAACCTGCTCGACGAGCTTCGCCGTCCCTACGTGGTGACCGCCCGCGCCAAGGGCCTGGCTCCCCGCCGCATCCTGCTGAAGTACCCGCTGCGGATCGCGCTCAACCCCTTCATCGGCGACATCGGCAACCTCCTGCCGCAGGTCATCTCGGGCGCGATCATCGTCTCGATCGTGCTCTCCCTTCCGACCACGGGCCCGATCCTGCTCCGGGCGCTCCGCTCGCAGGACATGTACCTGGCGGGCTCGTTCCTGATGCTCTTGGCCGCCCTCACGGTCATCGGAGTGTTCCTGTCCGACCTGGCGCTGGCGGCGCTGGATCCGCGCATCCGGCAGGGCAGCGGCCAGACGCGATGAGGGCCCTCGTCGCCCCTGGTGGCCCGGCGCCGCGACCCGGGCGCCGGCCGCCCCGGGGCGGCGCGCGCGCCGCCCGCGCCCCGAGGGTGCCCGGGTGAGCCCACAGGCCGACGGCCGTCCGATCAACTCCCGCGCCGCCCGGGTTGCCCAATGAGCGTGGCCCCGACCGCCGCCGCGCTCCCGGCCACCGCCGAGCGCGTCCAGGCCTCCGAGCACGAGCGCTACTACTTCGCCTCGCAGTGGCAGCTCATCTGGTGGCGGCTCCGGCGTCACCGCTTCGCGATGCTCTCGTTCTGGTTCCTCGTGGCCCTCTACGCGACGATCCCGTTCGTGGAGTTCCTGGCGCCGTACGAGCTCCGGAGTCGCCACGCGGACCACGTGCATGCCCCGCCGCAGCGGGTGCGACTTCTCCACGAAGGACGGTTCGTCGGCCCGTTCGTCTACGGCCAGCTCATGACCATCAACATGGAGACCCTCCGGCGCGAGTATCGGGAAGACACGTCGCGGCGGTACCGCGTCCGGCTCTTCGCGACCGGCGAGCCGTACATGTTCTGGGGCCTGTGGCGGGCCGAGCGGCACCTGATCGGCGTCGAGGACGGCGGCACCCTGTTCCTGCTCGGGACCGATCGGCTGGGCCGCGACATGCTCTCCCGAATCATCCACGGGGCGCGCATCTCGCTGACCGTCGGCCTGGTGGGCATCGCGGTCAGCTTCGTCCTCGCGCTCGTGTTCGGCGGCCTGTCGGGCTACTACGGCGGGACCGTCGACATCGTGATCCAGCGCGTCATCGAGGTGATCCGGGCGTTTCCCGAGCTGCCGCTCTGGATGGCGCTCTCGGCGGCCTTGCCGCCCCGCTGGGATCCCATCCTGGTCTACGTCGGCATCACGGTGATCCTGGGGGTCCTCGAGTGGACCGGGCTGGCCCGCAGCGTCCGGGGGAAGCTGCTCGCGGTGCGGGAGGAGGATTTCGCCACCGCGGCGGTGCTGATGGGCGGCTCGCCCCCCTACGTCATCCGCCGGCATCTCCTGCCGGCCTTCACCAGCCACCTGATCGTCTCGGCGACCCTGTCGATCCCGAACATGATCCTCGGCGAGACGGCCCTGTCGTTCCTCGGGCTGGGGTTGCGCCCTCCCATCACGAGCTGGGGGGTGCTCCTGTCCGAGGCCCAGAACATGAACGCGGTCGCGCTCTATCCCTGGCTCCTGACCCCCGTGGTCATGGTCGTGCTGACCGTCTTGGCCTTCAACTTCCTGGGTGACGGGCTCCGGGACGCCGCGGACCCGTACGCCTAGCCGGGCCGCCGTGGACCGGAATCTCCACCGCTACATCGTCCGCCGGAGCCTCCGCCCCCAGCTCATCCTGATCGGCATCAGCTTCGTCCTGGGGCTCGCGGTGAATCCGTGGATGCTCACCCTCCAGAAACGCATCATCAACGAGGCGATCGGGCAGCGGAACTTCGACGCCCTGCTCTGGCTCTGCGGGGGCTTCCTGGGGGCGGTGATCGCGAACGGCGCCCTCAAATACGTGAAGCAGAACCTCGAAGGGTACGTTTCGGAGACGATGCTCCGGGACCTGCGCGGCGAGCTCTACAACCGCATCCTGCGATTCCCGCTGCCTCACCTGAAGAACACCTCGACCGGGCAGCTCGTCGCGATGATCCTGGGCGAGGTCGAGGAGCTGGGCGGGTACTTCGGGCTGGCGCTCTCCACGCCCGCCTTCCACGGCGCGATGCTGCTGGGCACCCTCGGCTTCATGGTGTACGCGAATCCCTGGATGGCGCTGGTGAGCATGGTGCTCTTCCCGGTCCAGATCGTCTTCATCCGACGGCTGCAGCGCCGGGTGAGCGCGCTGTCCCGGGACCGCGTGCGGATGGTGCGGGGCCTGTCCGACCGCATCCAGGAGTCGGCGGGAAGCCTGTCGGAGATCTACGCGAACGACACCACCGCCTACGAGGCGAGCCGGTTCCGCCACCAGCTGCAGCGGATCTTCCGCGTGCGGCTGAACATCTACAACCTCAAGTACCTGATCAAGTGGATCAACAACTTCCTGGAGAAGTTCGGCCAGTTCGTCCTGCTGCTCGTCGGCGGCTGGATGATCATCAACCACCCCGAGGAGTTCAACCTCGGCGCTCTGGTCGCGTTCCTCCAGGCCTACTCGCAGCTGAACGAGCCGTGGCGGGAGCTGATCAACTTCTTCCAGCTCCGAGAGAACGCGCGCGTCAAGTACGAGCACGTGATCGCCAACTTCGACCCAACCGGCCTCCGGGGGGAGTTCCCTCGGGACGACGCGCTGCCCGAGCGGCCGGCCCCGCTCGCCGGGGGCTACTCACTCCGGCAGGCGAGCGTGCTCCTCGACGGCACCACGCCCGTGCTGGATCACCTCGAGCTGACGCTCGATGCTCGCCAGCACGTCGCCCTGGTGGGGACCGCCGGCAGCGGCAAGAGCACGCTGGCCCTGGTGCTGGCGAAGCTCAGCACCTACTCCGGGACGGTGCTCCTGGGCGGCGCGGACCTGGCCCAGGTGCCGGCCAGCGTGGCCGGCCGCACGATCGGCTTCGTGCCGGCCGAGGCGCGCCTGTTCACGGGCTCGGTGCTGGACAACTTGGTCTACGGGCTCCGGCATCGCCCGGCCCAGCCGCGGAAGCCGGGGGACGCCGAGCTCGGGCTGGCCGGCGACGACTGGCTCGACCTCGCGCCCCTCGCCGTCGAGGACCGGGCGGGCCTGATCACGACGGCGCTGGATGCCGTGCGGCTCGTGGCCCTGGAGGGCGACCTGTTCGCCTTCGGCTTGCGCACCCGCGTCGACGTGGCCCGGCATCCCGAGGTGACCGAGCGCATCCTGGCCACGCGACGACTCGTGGCGGACCGCTTCGCCGGCGAGAAGCAGGACACGGCCGTCGAGTTCTTCGATGCGCAGCGGTTCTCGGCCTACGCGTCGATCGGCGAGAACATCCTCTTCGGGCACAGCGCCGACGCGGGGCTGGGGCTGGAGCAGCTCGTCCAGCACCCGCACTTCCGGGCCGTGATCGCCGAGGTCGAGCTGGACGGGCCGCTCCTGCAGCTGGGCGCCGATCTCGCGCGCGACATGGTCGAGATCTTCAAGGACATCGCCGCCGACAACGAGCTCTTCGCGCGCTTCAGCCTGGTGACGGCCGGGGAGCTGCCGGAATACGCGCAGATCCTGGCGCGCATGGGCCGGGGCCCGCTCGCCCAGCTATCGTTGGCCGACCGCGATCGGCTGATCCGTCTGGCGCTCCGGCTCATCCCGGCGCGCCACCGGCTCGGCCAGATCGACGAGGCGTTCGTCGCCAAGGTGTTGGCGGCGCGCCACCGGTTCGCCGACACGCTGCCCCCCGAGCTGGCGGCGACGTTCGCGCCGTACGACCGCGAGCGGTACTTCGCGGACGGGACGCTCCTCGACAACCTGCTCTTCGGGAAGGTGGTGGCGACGAGCAGTCTGGCCGTGAAGAAGGTGAACGCCATCGTGGAGGAGGTGATCGAGGCGGCGGATCTCCGCGGCCTCGTCCTCGAGGTCGGCCTCGACCATCACGTGGGGCTCTTCGGCAGCCGCCTCTCGGCCTCGCAGCGCCAGCGGATCGCGCTGGCGCGCGTCCTGCTGAAGCGGCCGGAGATCCTCATCCTGGACGGCGCGCTCGCGCCCCTCGAGCCGGGAGAGCGCCTGGAGTTGCACCAGCGCGTGCTGACGGCCATGAAGGACCGGACGGTCATCGCCGTCGTGGAGCGTCCCGATCTCGCCCGCCTGTTCGACCGCGTGGTGGTCCTGGACGCGGGGACCGTCGTCGAGACGGGGACGTACCAGGAGTTGATGGGCCAGCAGGGCAGCCTGCTCCGCCGGATCGCGACCCAGGCGGGCGTGGGCTGACGGGGAGAGAACGGACATGCCGCTCGAGCGCGACGTCGAGACCCTTCGGAAGATCCCGTACTTCGCCGGGCTGCCGACCGCCCGCCTCAAGCTGATCGCCTACACGGCGGAAGTCATGGAGTTCGCCCCCGGAGAGACGATCATCCGGCAGGGCGATGCGGCGGACGCGGTCTACATCCTGACCGAGGGCGAAGCCGACGTGTCGATCCAGGACGTCGACGGGCACGAGATCAAGCTCCCGCCGATGGGCCGCAACAGCCTGTTCGGCGAGGTGGGGGTCCTCAGCAAGGGGCGGCGCACGACCACGATCCGGGCGCGGGACCGCGTCGTCACGTTCAAGATCGCGGCCGACGTGTTCCTCGACCTGGTGCGACAGAGCCCGGAGATCAGCATGCAGGTGATGACCGTCCTGGCCCAGCGGCTCGAGAGCTCGAGCGCCCTCCTCCAGCGGCAGCAGTCCCGCGGATGAGGGCGCGGGTGCCGTCCGGGGCGGCCGGCTACCGCCGGCCGTTCTCCCAGTAGAAGGTGTCGAGCGCGTAGATCCCGAAGTGGGAGCCGGGCTCCCACGCGTAGACGCCCTTGACCGGCACGCCGCGGAGCCCGTTCTTGACGACGACCGGCTGGAGCGTCCCGCCGACGATGCCGATCGTGAAGACCTCTTCCGCGTTGATGTCCAGCATCTCTGCCCAGATGCGCGCCCGCTCGTCCGCGTCGGTCGAGACCAGCCAGCGCTGATAGAGCTCGACGAGGTGCCGCGCCGCCGGGAGGGTCGGCGCCTCGCCATCGCGCCCCTTGCTCATGAAGTAGGCACCCCACTTCGGCCACTGGAGCTGCTGCTCGCTGACGGGAGCGAGCCAATCCGGGCTCATGTCCGGCGTGGGCAGGCCGAAGCCGAAGTTCCCCTCGTAGGCGCTCATCATGGCCTCGCCCGAGAACACCCGGCGCCGGAACACCTCCAGCTGGCTCGGGCGGATCAGGAGCTCGATGCCGAGCTCCGCCCACGTGTCCTTCACCAGCTCCAGCACGTCGGTGTGCTCGGTGGAGTCGCCCGACGTCTCGACGATGAGGTCCAGGCGCTGCCCGTCGGGCCGCAGGCGGAAGCCGCGGCTGTCACGCGCGGTGAGCCCCATCTCGTCGAGCAGGCGGTTGGCCTGGACCGGGTCGTACCGCGCGTAGGCCATGCGGGGCTCCTCGTGGCCCACGGGATTCCGCAAGACGGTGGCCTGCCCCGGCACGCCGAGGCCGTAGTAGAGGATCTTGTTGACCTCGTTCCGGTTCACGCCGAGCGACAGAGCTTGCCGGAAGCGCCGGTCGTGGAACAGCGCCCGCATGACCGGATCGTTCGTCGTGAGGTTCGGGTAGATGGCGACCGTCGAGGGGACCCCGGTGTTCCAGAGGAAGACGCGGTAGCCGGCCTGCCGCTCGTTCTTGCGCAGGAAGGGGACCTGCTCGAAGGTCAGGTACCGGGCCTGGAGGTCCGACTCGCCGGTTGACGTCTTCACGGGGATGACCGCCTTCTCGGCGAGGACCATGGTCAGGCGGTCGATGTAGGGCAGCTGGCGACCACGCTGGTCGACGCGGTGGAAGTAGGGGTTCCGCTCGGCGACGAAGACCTGGGCCGGGGGCCCCACAGTGGGGCGCCAGGGCTGGAGCGTCGGCAGGTCGGGGTTGTCCATCAGGTACATCGAGTCCTTCTTGTTGTGGAGCGCCGCCCAGTTGCGGCGGCCTTCGGCCCGCGCGCGCTTGCGGAGAGTGTCGGCCTCGTTGAACGCCTTGTGGAACTGCTTCAAGTAGTGCGCCGGCCGGTAGACGATGGTGGGGTACGCGCCCGCCTGGTCGACGAGGAACAGGTTGTTGGGCTGCGTCCAGCGAAAGCGCACCGTGGCCGCATCGGGGAAGGTCACCTTGGGCATCTCGTCGTCGACCCGGAGCGTGGCGGGGGGGCCCCCGGGCGAGAGCTCGGGATCGTTCGCGACGTGGTTCCACCAGTACGCGAAGTCGGCGCTCGTGAAGGGCGCGCCGTCCGACCACCGGTGGCCCTTCCGCAGATGGAAGGTGAACGTCCGGCCCCCGTCGGCCACCTCGAACCGCTCGACGATGTCCGGGACGAGCCGGTAGTTCCGGTCGAAGCCGACGAGCCGGCCATAGCCGTAGACGAAGGCGAGCTTCGTGTCTTTCAACGTGCCGATCAGCGTCCGCAGCTCGCCGCCATAGACCGCCTCGGGCTCGGTCGGCATGACGCGCGGGCGATCGGGCAGCCGCTCGGCGAGCGGGGGGAGCTGCCGGGCCGCCACCAGAGGGGCGAGGGCCGGCACCTCGCTCGCCCCGCGGGCGGCGCCGGGGCAGAGCGAAACGGCGAGCGTCAGCCCGAGCCCGATGCCGAGCCAACTGCGGCGGGTCCGCATGGTCATCCTCCGAGGGGTACCGGTGCCTGGACTGCCGACCGGCGGCCTCTCAGGTGGAGCCTAGCGCGGGCGCACGGGCCTCGCAAGACGCGTCCCCGTCGCCCCGTGGCCCCGTGATAGTGTTACGCATACCGGAAGGGTGCTGTCGCGCCGCGGGTGGCGCGACCGGAGGCCTGCGCGGGAGGGCACGCATGCGTCGTTGGCCGAGATGGGAGGCCCTGCTGGGGCTCGCGGTGGGGGTGGTCCTCGGGGCCGCCACCGCGGAGGCGCAAGACGGGATCCAGCGCTTCTACGGCGGGTACGTCGGCGAGGCGGTGTCCGAGAGCGGAGATGGCCTGGACAAGCGGGACATCAACGCGGAGATCGCCCCGCAGGGCAAGGGCTTCAAGGTGAGCTTCACGGTGATCGTGAAACGCGGGAGCGAGCCGCCGCGCCGGGACGAGTACACGATCGCGTTCGTCCCCACCAAGCGCCCGGGCATCTACGGCTCGGCCATGCGGATGGACGTCTTCGGCAACGCCGTCCCCAAGGATCCGCTCGTCGGCGACCCGTACATGTGGGCCCGCGTCGACAAGGACAAGCTGTGGCGATATGCCCTCTTCGTGACCGAGAACGGGGGCTACGAGATGCAGACGTACGAGTACACGCTGGTGCCGGGGGGCATGAACCTCCGCTACTCCCGAGTGCGGGACGGCGAGATCCTGCGCACCGTCACCGGCAAGCTGAAGAAGGTCAAGTAGCCGTGGCCGCGCGCGCGAACGCGCGGGCGGCGCCCGGCGTCCCGAAGGCGAGGTAGACGCGCCCATCGAGCTTGAGGCCGTGAGCGCGCCGGAAGCGAAGGCTCAGGCCCGCCAGCGAGTCGAAGCGCAGCGGGACCAGTCCGGCGGCGCGCAGGCGGCGCGGGTAGTCCCGACCGTAGAAGCGTTGAGTGCCATTGTTGGCCAGGTAGCCGGTGGTGAAGCGGCCGGTCCCGAACAGCCGGGCGGTGGAGGTCGTGTGCGGAAGCTCCACCGCGACGTCCACCATGGCCACGCCGTCCGGCTTGAGGCAGCGGCGGATCTCGCCGAGGACCGCCGCGTCGTCCAGGACGAAGGGCAGCACGTTGTTGCAGAGGATCACGTCGAACGTCCGGGCCGGGAACCCCAGCCGGGCCGCGTCCATGCACCGGAACCGATGGGGCGGCCGGAGGCGCTGGTGGTGGGAGCGCCGGTCCAGGTCGACCGCCGTGTAGCGCGCGCGGCCGATCGTGTCCCGCCGCGCGACGAAGCGGGCCGCGGGGCGCGAGGGTCCGATGTCGAGCACCTCGCCGCCCTCCCGAAGCCGCGGCCGAAGCCAGCGGCGGAGAAAGACCAGCAGCGCGCGGTGGCGGGGCTTTGCGCCACACCGGGGGCAGAGCCCCGGCCGCGGTGGCAGTCCGTAGCGCTCGAACCGGGGCAGGCGCGCCTTGCAGGCCAGACACGTCACCCGGCACTGCTCCTCGGGCACGGGGCCATTGTACGAGTGGCGGCCCCTCGCGGCCGAGCCCGAACCGCGCGTTTGGACGGGCCAGCCGCGGCCCGACCCCGAAAAACCCGTGCTTCCGGGGCCGGGGCTTCTCCTACACTAGGCGGGCTGTGGGGGTAGACGATTTCATGGCAGCGAGCTCCTGGCATGGCGCGTGCACTCTGTCGCGAGCCGTCATCCTCGCCCTCCTGGTGGTGGGCGGCCCGGCGGCGGCAGAGTGGTCGGTGAAGAGCGTGCCGCGGACCGACGGGCCGGGCAGCCGGTGCGTGGTCGAGTCCGAGAAGCAGGCGCTCCCGGACGGCTACCAGACCACCACGGCGCACGTGACGGTCGATACGCGGTCGGTGGCCGTCACGTCCGCGTCGAACCTGGATCCGGGCGGCGGCGACGTCGGTCTCGTCGTCGACCAGCAGGAGTTCGTTCCGATGGACCGGCTGTCGGGCAGGAAGACCGCGCTCTTCGATTCGAAGCATGCGCGACTGGTCGAGCTGTTCAAGGCCGGCAGCCGGCTGCGCGCGCAGCTCCGATTTTGGCCGGAGTGGCCCGCGACGGGGGCGCACTCGGCCACGTTCAGCTTGATCGGCTTCACCAAGGCCTACGGCGAGCTCGCCGGCTGCCGCTGACGCGGTCGGGACGCCGGGGAGGGCGAGATGGGACTGCGGCTCAAGTTCAACCTGGTGCTGCTGTTGGTGTTCCTGGTCGGCCTCGGGGTCGCCGGGTGGATCTCGCGCGACCTCTTGATCCGGAACGCGCGGGAGGAGGTGGCGCGGAACGCCGGCCTCATGATGGAGACGGCGCTCGCCGTGCGCGGCTACACCATCAACCAGGTGCGGCCGCATCTCGACCTCCAGCTGATGCGCGCGTTCCTGCCGCAAAGCGTGCCGGCCTTCGCGGCGAGTGAGACGATGACCGAGCTGCGCAAGAAGTACCCGGACTACTTCTACAAGGAGGCGACGCTCAACCCCACGAACCCGCGCAACCGGGCGGGCGACTGGGAGACGGACATCGTCCAGGAGTTCCGGAACCGGCCCGGCCTGAAGGAGCTCGGGGGCGAGCGGGACACCCCGACCGGCCGCGCGCTCTACATCGCGCGGCCGATCCAGATCGGCAATCCGGCATGCCTCGGGTGCCACAGCACGCCCGAGGCGGCGCCCGCGACCATGGTCAAGCTCTACGGCCCCGCCAACGGATTCGGCTGGAAGCTCAACGAGATCGTCGGCGCCCAGATCGTGTCGGTGCCGATGACGCTGCCGCTGCAGAACGCGCAGCGCGCCTTCTACACCTTCATGGGCTCGCTGCTCGCCGTGTTCGCCCTCGTCTTCGTGGCCCTCAACGTGATGCTGAGCTGGATGATCGTGCGGCCGGTGGCCCGCCTGTCGCACGCGGCGGACCAGGTGAGCACCGGCAACTTCGAGATCCCGGAGTTCCCGGAGCGGGGCCGGGACGAGATCGCGCTCCTGGGCCGCGCCTTCAATCGCATGCGGCGGAGCCTCCAGAAGGCGATGCAGATGATCGAGAGCTGAGGGCCGTGGAGCCGACCCCGAGCCACGTCGAGCCCGGCCACCGGACGTTCATCGCCACGGTGGTGTTCATCGACATCGTCGGGTACTCGCAGCGCCCGGTGGCGCAGCAGGTCGAGATCAAGACGCGGCTCAACACGATGGTGGCCTCGGTGCTGGAGCACGTCCCGGTGGCCGACCGGATGATGCTCGACACCGGCGACGGCGCGGCTCTCTGCTTTCTCGGCGATCCGGAGGACGCCGTCTTCGCGGCGAGCAACCTGCGCGGGAGCACGCTCGCCGCCGGCCCCGAGCTGGCCCTTCGGATCGGGATCAACCTGGGGCCGGTGCGGGTCGTGAAGGACGTCAACGGCCAGCCGAACATGCTGGGCGATGGCATCAACGTCGCCCAGCGCGTGATGAGCTTCGCCCAGCCGAACCAGATCCTGGTCTCCCGCTCCTACTACGAGATCGTGTCCCGGCTCTCCCAGGAATACGCGCGGCTGTTCCAGTACGTGGGGGTCCATCGGGACAAGCACGTGCGGGAGCACGAGGTGTACGTGATGGCGCACGGGGGAGGCGAGCCGGCCCCGGCGCCCGGCGCGTCGCCCGAGCGCGTGGAGAGCAGCGAGTTCGTGCCGGCCGGCCCGCCGAGCTTCGCGCCGGCGGTGCTCGCGCGCATCGAAGGCGCGCTCGCGGAATCCATCGGCCCGCTCGCGCAGGTGCTGGTGCGCAAGGCCGCCAAGACCGCTCCCGACGTCGCGGCGCTCTGCCAGATGCTCGCGTTGGCCGTGCCCGAAGCCCAGCAAGAGAGGTTCCGGCTCCGGATCGCCGATCTCGCGGGTGCTCGACGCCCCCCCGCCGATGCCCCGGCCCCGGCGGGGACGCGGTCGCCGGGCCCCGCCCGGCCGGCGCGCTCGCTGTCGCCGGAGATCCTGGCCGAGGCTACCGAGCGTCTCGCCGTCCACATCGGGCCCGTCGCGAGGCTCCTCGTCAAGCGGGCGGCCGGCGAGGCGACGGGGACGCGGGATTTCTACGAGCGGCTGGCCCGCCACATCGACGACCCGGAGGAGCGGCAGCGCTTCACCGCCGCCACCGAGGAGCTCGCCGAGTCCTAAGCGGCCGCCCGCGCGCGGCGCCGGCGGTGGGCCGCGAGCGCCGGGCGTCGGTGAGCGGTCCTCAGTCGGCCCCCGCGGGGTGATCGGCGCCTGTTCCCGACTCGGCCAAGAGCGGCGCCGCCTCGGGATAGAGACGGACCAGCAGGCGCCGCGCCGCATCGTCCACGACCGGCCGGAGTCCGCGCCCGACGGCCTCCCGGCCTTCGCCCGCTTCCGCCCGCGCCCAGACGGCCGCGAGGGCCGCCGTCCGGTCCGCCACGATCTCCTCGACGAGGACGTGCCAGTGCGGCGGATGCTCGCCCTCGACCCAATCGCCCCGGCCGCGGCCGAAGTGCGCGACGGCGAGGTAGCGCAGCAGCGCGGCCCTCACGCGCTGGGTGAGAAATGGGGCCGACCAGCCGATCGTGCCCTGCTCGGCTCCGATGGCCACGTTGTAGGCTTGCGCCGCACTGCCCACCCCGAGCGCACCCAGGATGCCGCCGATCACCACGCCCGCCCCGAAGCTGAGCCCGCCGGCGGCCAGGTCCGCGACCAGCCCGCCCAGCGCCCCCGACACCAGGCCCCCGATGACGCTCGTCTTGGCGACATCGGCGCGACGCGGGGTCTCGAAGTGGCCGGCGATCCGCGTCAGGATCTCCTCGGCCGCCCGGCCGGAGAGCCCGTGCAGCGAGATCAGCCGGTCGGTCGCGTCGCGCGTCGCGCGGTCGAGCCGGCCCGCCAGGGCGTCCATCGCCCGCGCGGTTTCCGGATCGGCCCGCGCCTCCCCGCGCACCAGGGACGCGACCCAGCGGCCGAGCTCGTCGCGCACCGTGACATCGCCGACCGCCTCGCGATCGGTGGCCGCGGCGGCCAGGTATTCGGCGATCGCCCGCATGGCCGCGTCGAAGACCTCGAGGTTGCGGGCGCGCCAGGCGTCCCGCAGGCGCCCGAACACCTCGCGCGTCTCCGCCGGGAGCACGGCCGCCACCGCGCCCAGGAGCCGGTCCTCCTGCACCCAGCAGCGCGCGAACGCGTCGAGGCTGATCGCGCCCCGGACCCAGGGATAGGGGGCGAGATGCTGGCGCCATGCCGCCTCGTCGGCCGCCTCGGCCGTCGCGCCGCGCGGCGGCCCCAGCTGGTTGAGGAGCAGCACGACGGGCTTGCCGATCCAGCCGAGGATCTGCATCTCCGCCTCGACGTAGCCGGCGGCGGCCGGCGCCTCGGCGGCGTTCACGAGGTACAGGATGGCGTCGCTGTCGTCTTTCACGTGACGGACCGCCTGCTGGCTGCTGTAGAAGGGACGGTCGGTGAAGCGATCCCAGACCTGCGTCAGCAGCCAGCCGATGGGGTTGTCGGCGAGGCGGAGGCGCTGGCGCAGGCGGGCGCTGTCGCCGAAGCCCGGCGTGTCCCACAGCCGGAGCACGGCGCCGTCCGACGTCTCGATCAGCACGTGTCCCTCGGCCGTCTCGGTGACGTGGGCCTCGTCCCGCACCTCGCCGACGTCTCGCCGGAGGAGCGTGCGCGCGAGCGTGGTCTTGCCCACGTTCGTGTGCGACACGAGCGACAGCGTCACGACGCTCCCGGGCGCCGGCGGCACGGCGGTCACGCGGGCACCGGGTGCCACCGGGCCGCGCGCAGCCGCGCGACGGCGTCCGCCGCGTCGCCGGTCGACGCCGCGGCCACGTCGAGCACGCACGCGGAGAGGCCACGCGCCGCGACGAACGCCTCCCAGGCCCGGCGCCGGGTCGGCAACCGGTCGCCGGGGCCCGTCGGCCCGCCCATCCGCTCCGCGTAGGGCCCCTCGTCGACCAGGACGAGGAGCGCGGCCGGCCGATGCGATCGCGCCAGCCAGTCGCGGACCCCGGTGATCACCGTGCCGTGGTTCTGGTCCTCCGGCGTGGCGGCCAGCGTGAACAGGAGGGCGATGACGTCGGCCACCGCGCCACCTCGCTCGGCCAGGTGCGCGACGAACTCGTCCTCCTCCCCGTAGCGGACGGGCGCGCGCAGGTCGACGGCCAGGTGGTCGCCCAGCGCGGCGGGGAGCAGGCGCGTCAGCGCCGCGGCCGTCGCCGCCGAGGGCGCATAGGCGTAGGGCACGACGGCCACGATGCCCCGGCCCGCCCCGCTCGCCGCTTGGCCGAACACCCGCCGGAAGTACGGCGGGAGCGTCGGAGGGAGGGGCGCCCACCGGGTGCGCCGCCACACGGCGAGACTGCCCCCGAAGGCCAGCGCGAGCCGGGGGAGGACGACGAAGAGGAGGGCAGTGGCGGCCAGGAGGTGGATCCAGGGCGCCGCGCTTTCCCCGCCCTGGCCGCCCGGCCAGCGGATCGCCGCCAGGTGCGCGGCGTCGGGCACGGGAATGCCCGTCAACAGCGAGGCCGGACCGTAGGCGATCCGGAGCAGCGCGTGCGCCTGCTCCGGGGTGAGGAACGTGCTCTCCCAGCCGGCGCGGTAGTCGAGGACCAGGCCGCGCAGATAGAACCCCGCGATGAGGCCGAGCCCCGTCGAGGCCGCCGCGAGGTGGAGCAGCCGGGTCGCCCGGGCCACCAGGGTCGGTCCCGCCACCTCGGCCCACTCTCCGACGAAGCGGCCGAGCGCCGCGGCCAGCGGCACGTTGAAGGCGGCGGATCGTGCGACGACACGTCGGACGCGGGCCAGCGCCCACTGGGCCAGGAAGCGGGCGAGCGGCGCGAGCCGGGCCCCCGGGCGCACGAGCGAGCGAATCCAGCGAACCCCCACGACGACGTAGACGAGCAGGCTCCACAGCACGAGGCCGAGGAGCGGGAAGGCGAGGACGTTGATGCGGCGGCTGCCGTCCAGCGCCGCGAGCGAGAAGCCGGCGGCGAACGCCAGCCCGAGCAGGGGCACGCCGGCCCACCAGGGCGTCCGCGCCAGCAGGAGCGCCGAGTCCACGACGGGGAACCGGGCCGACAGCCGGGCGTGGAGGCGCGCGGCGCGCGCGGCGAGGAGCGCCTCGGCCGGGCCGGCCAAGGGCCCGCCGCCCGGGCCGACGGCGCCGGGCGGCGCGCCCTGCTCGCGGGCGACCTCCCGGGTGGCGGCCGCGCGGTCCGCGACGGGGAGAAGCGTGCCCTCGGCGTCGGTCTCCTCGACGGCCTTCACGAGCAGGACGGAGGCGAGCGTGCGCTCGCGCATGGCGCGAATCAGGAGCACGCCGGCGTCCCCGGGGACGGCGCCGGCCGGTCTCCTCTACGGCCTCGCCACCGCGTACACCGGCACGGGCTGGCTCCGACTCTTGAACTGGGTGGGCCCCTGCGGCTCGGTGCGGATCGCGTCGCCGAGCCCGCCCCGGGTGTGCTCGTCGATCAAGATCGGTCGGCCGAGGGCCTTCGTATGCGTCTCGAGGTGGGCGGCGACATTCACGGCGTCGCCGACGCACGTGTAGGTCATGCGCCGCTCCGTGCCGGTGAAGCCGGCGACGAGAGGGCCGGAGGCGATGCCGATCCCGACCCGGATCTCCGTGGCGCCGCGGAGCGCTTGCTCGCGGTTGAACCCGTCCACCAGGTCGAGCATGTCGAGGGCGGCGCGGACCGCTTCCGCGCGGTGATCCGCCCGGGGCAGGGGCGCGCCGAAGATGGCCATCAGGCCGTCTCCCATCATCTGGTTCACGATCCCGCCGTGGTGGCCGATCGCGTCGAACATGAGCGTGTAGTAGCTGTTCAGGAGCTCGATGGTCTCGGCGGGCGACAGAACCTCCGCGATCCGGGTGGACCCGCGAATGTCGGAGAACATCACCGTGGCGTCGACCTGCTTGGCGCCGAGCGACAGTCCCGACGTCAGGAGCTCCTCGGCCACCTCGGCGGTGGCGAATCGCCGAAAGAGCTCCCGCTGCTGGTCGCGGAGGCGCTTCTTCTCGAGGCTCGCGCCGACGCGCGCCCGGAGGAGGACCGCGTTCACCGGCTTGAAGAGGTAGTCCTCCGCCCCCATCTCGATGCACCGGGCGACGCTGTCCACCTCCTCCACCGAGGACATCATCACCACGGGCACGTCGCGGAGGCGGCGGTCGGCGGCCAGCGCCGCCAGGGTCTCGTAGCCGTCCATCTCCGGCATCTCGATGTCGAGCAGCACCAGATCGACCGGGCGCTCGCGGAGCGCCGCCAGGGCTTCCCGCCCGTTCTCGGCGAACGTCACGGCGTGCCCGAGCTGCTCGAGGGCGCGACCGAGCAGCAGCCGATTCACGCGGTTGTCGTCCACGACGAGAAGCCGACCGGTCGGGG
This sequence comes from Candidatus Rokuibacteriota bacterium, assembly GCA_044867785.1. Lineage (GTDB taxonomy): Bacteria > Methylomirabilota > Methylomirabilia > Rokubacteriales > DASRDR01 > DASRDR01. Next base: position 43,073 of record JBIOVM010000025.1, read on the forward strand.
CGCTACGCGGAGAGGTCACGCCGGAGCTTTCGCAGCGCGTGGGCGACGCGCGCATATTCGGCGGCGACCGGGCCCAGCCGCTCGTCGACCCCCTCGAGGCGGCCCGCCCGCGCGATGGCCTCGAGGTCGCGAGCCAGCGCGGCCAACCCGCTGGCGCCGAGACTCTCGCTCGTGGACTTGAGCGAGTGGGCGGCCCGCCGGAAGCCGTCGACGTCCCGCCGGGCCAGAGCCGCGGGCAGCTCGGCGGTCAGCTCGCGGGCGTCCTCGACGAAGGTGTCGATCAGCTCGGCGACGAACACGCCGCCCATCGAGCGGGTGAGGCCGTCGAACGTCGCCCGGTCGATGGTGTCGGCGGCGGCCGCCCCCGGCGGCTCGGGGGCCCCGGACTCCGATGCCGGGCCGGGCGCCCGGGCCACCGCGCGGGCGGCCGAGACGCCATGCCCGGCTTCGGTCTCGCGCCGCGGAGTGCGCTCGAGCGCGGTGACCAGCTCCTCGACCCGGATGGGCTTCGCGACGTAGTCATCCATCCCCGCCGCGACGCACCGCTCCCGGTCCTCCTGCATGGCGTTCGCCGTCATGGCGACGATCCGCGGTCGGCGGCCGCCCGCCCAGCGCCGGTTGATCTCGCGGGAGGCCTCGAAGCCGTCGAGTTCCGGCATCTGGACGTCCATCAGGACGACATCGTACGTCTGCCGCTCCACCGCGTCGACCGCCTCCAGCCCGTTGGCGGCCAGGTCGGCCCGATAGCCCATCTGCGCGAGGAGCCGGAGCGCCACCTTCTGGTTGACCACGTTGTCCTCGGCCAGAAGGATCCGGAGGGGGTGGCGGCGGGCCATGTCCGGGTCGAGCTGGCGCTGCGCCACCCCGCGCTCTCGCACGTGGACGGGCTGGTCGCCCAGGACGGAAACGAGCGCGTCGAAGAGCTGGGAGGGCTTGATCGGCTTGTGGAGGTACGCGGCGAAGCCCTCCTCCTCGGCGCGCGCCTCGCGCCGCCCGAGAGAGGTGAAGAGTATGAGCGGGAGCTCGGCGCCCCCCGGCTCCGCCCGGACCGTCCGGGCGAGGGCCACGCCGTCCATCTCCGGCATGTGCATGTCGAAGATGCCGAGATCGAAGCGCTCACCGGCCCGGATCCACTCGACCGCCTCGAGGGGCGACGCGGTCGCCCGGGCCGGCAGGCCCCAGGTGTCGAGATGCGTGGTGACGATGCGCCGGTTGGTCGCGTTGTCGTCCACGACCAGCACGCGCTTGCCGCGGATCGAATGCTGGATGCCGCTGAGATCGCGCCGGGCCTGGGCCGGCAACGATTCCGCGGCGGCCGCCCGGATCGCGAACCGAAACTCGCTCCCCGCCCCCACCTTGCTCGTGACGCTGATCCGGCCTCCCATGAGCTCCGTCAGCCGCTGGCTGATCGCGAGGCCGAGGCCGGTGCCTCCGTAGCGGCGCGTCGTGGACGCGTCGACCTGGCTGAACGACTGGAACAGGCGCCCGATTCGGTCCGCCGGGATGCCGATGCCGGTGTCGCGAACCGAGAAGGTCAGCTCGTGGAGAGCGTCGTGCCCGTCCACGCGGCTGCGGCCGACCGAGACGACGACCTCGCCCCGCTCCGTGAACTTCACGGCGTTCGAGAGGAGGTTCAGGAGCACCTGCCGGAGCCGGGTCACGTCGCCCACGATGGCGGGCGGGACACCGTCCCCCATGACGTAGGCCAGATCGAGGCCCTTCTCCGCGGCCCGCGTGGCCACGAGGTCGAGGGCCCCCTCGACGCACTCACGGAGGTCGAAGGGCTGCGACTCGAGCTCGAGCCGCCCCGCCTCGATCTTCGAGAAGTCGAGGATGTCGTTGATGACCGTCAGGAGCGCGTCGCCGCTCTGGCGGACGATCTCCGCGTATTCGCGCTGCTCGTCGGCCAGCGGCGTGTTGAGGAGGAGGCCGCTCATGCCGATCACGGCGTTCAGCGGCGTCCGGATCTCGTGGCTCATCGTCGCCAGGAAGGCGGTCTTGGCTTCGTTGGCCGCCTCGGCCTCGCGGCGAGCCCGGAGGAGGTCGGTGATGTCGTGGTAGATGCCGATCATGCCCATCTTGACGCCGTCGACGACCACCGGCACCGACGAAATCTCGACGTCGACCGGAGTGCCGTCCTTTCGCGCGCGCCGCGAGATGGCGCGGATCCATTCCCCCCCCAGCGTCCGCTCGATGTTCGCGCGCACCTCGGCGCGGGAGTCGGGAGTGGCCACGAGTTCCTCCATCCGGTGTCCCAGGGCTTCGGCCGGGGTGAACCCGAAGAGGCGCTCGGCGCCGGGGTTCCAGCCGACGACCTGGCCGGTCAGATCGACGGTCACGATCGCCACCGGGCTCGTCTCGACGATCGCGTCCGCGTACTGCTTGCGGCGCTGGATCTCCCGGAAGAGGCCCGCGTTGTGAATGGCCAGCACCGACTGGGCGGCGAAGGCCCGCATCGTCTGCACGACCGCCGGCGAGAAGGCGCCCATTTCCCGGCGGATGATCGCCAGGCCGCCGAGAAGCCGGTCTTCCCGGACGAGCGGCAGCGCGAGGAGCGACCGCAGGCCCTGCCGAGCCAGGATGTCGCGCACCTGGGGAGCGACGAGCTGCCGCTCGGCCTCGATGTCCGCGACCGGCACGGGCTCCCGGATCACACCCGCCCGGCCGATCGCGCCCTCGCCGAGGCGGATCGGCGATTCCCGGATCGCCGCGAGATGCTCGGGCGTGATGTGGTGGGTGGCTCGCACCTGGAACCGCTGCGACGCCTCGTCGAATTCGTAGACGACTCCGCTGTGGCTGCCGGAGAGCTCGACGGCTCGACGGCCCGGCTGACGATGGTCTCCAGCACCGTCTCGAGCTCGAGCGTGGAGCTGACGGCCTGGCTCACCTCGCCGAGCGCCCGTAGCTCACCGACCGAGCGGGTGAGATCGTTCGTGCGAGCGTCCAGCTCCTGGAACAGGCGCACGTTCTCGACGGCGATCACCGCCTGGTCGGCGAACGTCTTGAGGAGCTCGACCTGCGTGTTCGTGAACGAGCCGGGGCGCATGCGGGCGACGAAGATGACGCCGATGACCTGCCCCTCTCGGACCATCGGGACTGCGAGACAGCCGCGATACCCGCTGGCCCGCGCGACGCCTTTCTGCTCGTAGCTGGCGTCGGCGAGGACGTCCGGCACGTGCACGACGGTGCGGGCTCGAACGGCCCGTGCCGAAACGGTCTCGTCGTCCGGTCGCATGGGGAAGGCGCTGCGGACGGGATCCACGCCGTCCGCCTTCACGCCGTGGAGCGACACCAGGTGCAGCAGCTCTCCGTCGAACCGCGAGACGACGCTGATCGCCGCATCGCACAGCTTCTCGGCCCGCTCGCCGATGATGTCGAACACGGGCTCGACGTCCGTCGGGGACCGGCTGATGACGCGCAGGATCTCGCTGGTCGCGGTCTGCTGCTCGAGGGTCTCGGTGAGGTCGCGGTTCTTGGCCTCGAGCTCCTTGAAGAGCCGGACGTTCTCGATGGCGATGACCGCCTGGTCGGCGAAGGTCTTGACGAGCTCGATCTGCGCCGGCGCGAACGGTCGCACCGCGCGCCGCCCGCAGCCGATGACGCCGATGGGCACGCCGTTCCGGAGAATCGGGACGCCCAGGAACGTGCGATACGCCGCGGCACGCTGCAAGACCTGCAGGGTGCGAGGGTCGTAGGCGGGATCGGCCTGCACGTCCTCGATGTGGACCGGCCGGCCCTCGACGACCGCGCGCCCCACGACGAAGTGACCGCCCGGCGGTCGAGGAAAGAGACTCTGGTATGCCGCGCGCTGCTCCGGCGACATGTTGAGCGCGACCAGGTGGAGGAGGCCGCCGTCGAGCCGCGCCACCACGCTGAAGTCCGCCTCGCAGAGGCGGGCGGCGCTGTCGGCGATCGTGTCGAAGACCGGCTGGATGTCGGTCGGGGACCCGGAGATGACACGCAGGATCTCGCCGGTCGCGGTCTGCTGCTCCAGCGTCTCCGTCAGATCGCGGTTGCGCGTTTCGAGTTCGCGGAAGAGCCGGACGTTCTCGATGGCAATCGCCGCCTGGTCGGCGAAGATGCGGAGCAGCTCGCGCTGCTTGTCGGAGAACGGCTCTACGACCTCGCGAAACAGCACGATCGCGCCGAGCGGAGTTCCCTCGCGAAGGAGTGGTGTCGCCATCGTGGTGCGATGGTGAAAGCGGCGCGCGAGCTCGCGCCCCTCGGGAAACTCGTCCGCTGACTCGTGGGCCAGGTCTTGGACGTGCACGACACCGCGGTCGACGACCGCTCGACCTGTCACCGAGCCTCGGGTGACGGATAGCTCGAGCGCAGCCAGGTTACCGAGTTGGCGGACGACCGTGTCGTGGACCGGGCCGAGTCCGGCCGCTCCCCGGAGGACGGCGCCATCGAGACGGAGAAGCAGGATGTCGGGTGCCCCGCAGAAGCGCGCCGCGGCGCGGACCACCGTGTCGAGGACCGGCTGGAGGTCGGTCGGGGAGCCCGAGATCGCGCGGAGGATCTCCGCGGTGGCCGTCTGCTGCTCGAGGGCTTCCGTGAGCTCCTGGTTGCGCCCCTCCAGGGCCGCGACGAGCCGGGCGCTCTCGACGGCGATCAGCGTCTGGTCGGCGAAGGTCCGAAGGAGCTCGACCTGCCGCTCGGTGAACGGCTCGGGCCGGGACCGCCACGCCACAATGCCGCCGATGGGATGGCCCTCGCGCAGGACCGGCACCGCCACGATGCAGCGCATGGAGCCCGTCGTCGCCAGCGCGGCCAAGCCGTAGTCCGGATCGCGCAGGACGTCCGGAATGTGGGCGATCGCGCGGTCGAGGATCGCCCGCCCCATCGCGCTGTCCCGACCCGGCGGGCGCGGGAACGCGCGCGCGTAGACGTCGCTCCCCTCCGCGGCCAGGCCGTGCTGGGCGACCAGGTGGATCCGGTCCCCGTCGAACCGGAAGACGCCCCCGAACTGGCCGTCGCAGCGCCGCACGGCGTTCTCGGCGACCATGTCGAAAACCCGCTGCATGTCCGACGGGGCGCTCGAGATCGCGCGGAGGATGTCACCGGCCGCCGCCTGCTGCTCGCGGCTCTCGGCAAGCTCCCGCGTGGACACTTCCAGCTGTCGCAGGGCGAGTGTCGCCTGCCGGGCGAAGGCCTCGAGCGCTGCCCGCTGTTTGGACGGGAGGGGCCGCGGAGTCGCCCGCCGAATGGCGATCACGCCGAAGGGGGTCCCGTCGAGCCACATCGGCGTGGCGACGTCGGCGCCGACCTGCACCGTCCGGCCGTCGAGGAGGGCGCGCCCGGCCGCGGTCGTCCGGCGGACCGGAGCCGTGGCCTCCGCCGCCTTCGGCGGCCGGCGCGAGCCGTATCTCGCCGCGAGCCGCAGCCGGTCGCCCTCGACGCGGAGGAGCCAGGCGTCGGGCGCGTCGGAGACCTGCGCGGCCGCCTCCGCGATGGCGTCGAGCCAGGCCTGCCCGCCGGCGGCGGGTGCCCGCGGCGCCGGCGGGCCGCTCACGCCAGCCACTCGCGCGGGCCGTCGTCCGCGTACCCGCACTGCTCGCACGCATGGTAGTGGTGCACGGCCGGCGGCATGGCCACCGCGAGCCGCAGCGCCAGGTCGTCCCCCACGTTCCGGATGTGGTGGACCGTGCCCCGCGGCACCCACACGAGGTCGTCCTTCCGAGCCTCGAGGACGATCCCGCCCGTCAGCTCCCATGCAAGCCGGCCGGCCAGGACCACCCACCACTCGTCGAACTCCCGGTGCCAGTGAGGACGGTTCCCGGCGCCGGGCGGGCTCGCGATCAGCGTCACCAGCTGGCGCTCGTCGGCGATCAGCCGGGTCGCCCAGGGCGGCGGGCCCAGGTGCGCCACCACGTCGGCGACCCGGGTCAGGAGGGCGTTCGGCCAGCTGGCCCGCGCGGCCGTGGGCGGCGCAGGGCGTTCGGCCAGCTGGCCGATGACGATCGTCGGCGCCGGATCAACGGCGCCCGCGGTGCGGGCCGTCAAGGCATCGCCCCGGTCGCCCGCGTGGCGGGAGCAGGGCCCCGGTCGCGGGTCCCCGCTTCGACAACCCGGTGTGGCACGGTCGCGCGCGGCATCGGTGCACCCTCTCTCAATGAGCGGTGTAACCCCCGTCGACCGGCAACGTCACCCCGGTGATCCAGCGCGCCTCGTCGGAGGCGAGGAAGAGGGCGGCGTTGGCGACGTCGCGGGGCTCGCCGAGGCGACGGAGGAGGTGCTGGTCGAGGAGTCGCTCCCACGCCGCGCCTTCTGCTTGCATGCGCTCGAACATGGCGCGGTTGATGCTCGTGATCACGAAGGACGGCGCCAGCGCGTTGACCCGGATGCCGTGGCGGCCGAAGTCGACGGCGAGCTGCTTCGTGAGGATCGCGACGGCGCCCTTGGACGCCGAGTAGGCGGGACGGACCGGCAGGCCGACCACCCCGGTGATCGACGAGAGGTTCACGATCGCGCCCCCGCTCCGGGCGACCATCGCCGGCAGGACGGCCTTGCTCATCAGGAACACGCCCTTGACGTTCACGCGCATCGTCTCGTCCCAGTCGGCCTCGGTGGTGTCGAGCACGGTCTCCCGCGAGGGGAGGACGCCGGCGTTGTTGACGAGCACGTCGATGCGGCCGAATCGCGCCTGGACGGTCTCGGCGACGCGCTGCGCGTCGGCGGCCGCCCCGATGTCGGCCTGGAGCGCCACGGCGTCGCCCCCGGCCGCCTGGATGGCGGCGACGACGTCCGCGTTCGGCGCCGGCCGGACGTCGACACAGGCGAGGCGGGCCCCCTCCTCCGCGAACCGCCGGGCGATGGCCTCGCCGAGCCCCATCCCCGCGCCGGTGACGATGGCGACGCGCCCATCGAGCCGGCGCGGCGGGGCATCCGGGGGCATGGGGTGGTCGCTCGGACCCTCTGTCGGCCGGGCCGCCGCGGCCCCGGCGCTCGGGCTACTTCTTCACGTGTCCGTAGAACTTCCCAGGGACGGGGACCGCCTTCCCCTTCTCGCCCGGCGGGACCCAGGCGAGCACCAGCGTGGCGGTGCCGCGCTTCTGGAAGTAGGTCACGCGGAGCGGATACCACCCCGGCTGGTCGATCTTGACGTTGATGCGGTCCGAGGTGCTGTCCGAGTGGACCCCAGGGTCGTCGTGGAGGACTTTCCCGCCGATCTCGACGAGCACGCCGTCGTTCGAGGTGACCTCGAAGCCGTAGACTCCCGGCTTCTCGAAGCGAATGAACCCGGCGATGTTCGCGCCCACCGATTCCCGCGCCGTGCTGGTCAGGACGTTGCCGCCCCACTTGTAGTTGATGTCCGCCAGCGGGGGGCCCGGCTGGAACTTCCGGCCCTTCAGCTCCTCGATGAGGTTCACCTTCGCGTAGACGTATTCGACGGCGAGTCCCGGGGTGAGCTGCGCGGGCTGGGGCTCGGCGGGCTGGAGCCCGGTCAGCGTCTCGGCCTGGGCCATCGGTCCGAGCGCCAAGAGGAGGGCGAACATGGGTCCGGCGGCCAGGCGGAGTCGATCCCGTGACCTCATTGTGCTGTCCCCTTTGACCAGTGGTGCGTGCAGCGGCGACGGTGCGGGCATTTTACCACCGGCCGCGAGGGTTTGGCGGACCCGGCGGGTCGTCCAGGCTGGCTCGAAGCCGAGCGACCGGGCGGGCGTCCTTGACACCGATTGCCCCCGTCCGCACCATCAAGGCCCGCGACGCCGTGCGCGCGGGCGTGTCCGACTGCGCTATCTTGGGAGGGACGCGAGCGGTTCGGGGCCACGCACGCGCGGTCCGGGGCGCGGCGCGGGAGGGAAGACGATGAAGGCGACGAGGACCGAAGTGCAGGCGGCCAAGGGGCTCCGTACGCTGAGCCGCGTGCCCGACGCGAGCGGCCTCTACTCCCGGATGTTCATGCTCGAGCCGACGACGGAGTGCAATCTCAAGTGCCCGCTGTGTCCGGTCCCGGCCCACATGCACCGGCCGGGCATGCACATGTCGCCGCACACCTACCGGGACGTGGTCGACGACATCGCGGGCCACGCGCGGCTGATCGAGCTGTGGAACTTCGGCGAGCCCTTCCTGAACCCCGACCTCTTCGACATGATCCGGTACGCCGAAGAGCGGAACATCCGGGTGCGCGTCAGCACCAACTCGACCTTCCTCGGCGACAAGGACGTCGAGAGCATCTTCGCGTCGGACCTGAGCACCATCATCGTGTGCCTGGACGGGGCGAGCCCGGGCACGCACGAGCGCTACCGGATCGGCAGCCGCTTCGAGGCGGTCAAAGCCGGGATCGAGCGCCTCGGGCACCGGCGGCACGCCCTCGGGCGCACCAAGCCGTTCATCCGCCTGCAGTCCCTCGTCTTCAGCTACAACGAGCACGAGATCGACCAGATGATCGACCTGGCCGAGTCCCTGCGGGTCGACCAGCTGGCGCTGAAGAACGTGTCGCTCGGGTCCTTCGTCAAGGAGCACCTCCGCGAGCGGATGGCCCGGAAGATGCTGCCGAAGGGCGACAAGTATCGGAAGTACCGGATCGACGAGGACAAGGTCGAGCTGAAGATCCAGGATCGGGTGTGCAGCTGGGCCTACGAGAACGGGGTCGTTCTCGCCAACGGGGACGTCACGACCTGCTGCTACGACAGCAACGGGGAGCACGTGTTCGCCAACGTGGCGCGGGACGGCGGGCTCATGAGCATCCTCCGCAGCGAGAAGATGCGCGAGGTCCGCGACCAGATCGTGAGCCGGGAGCTGCCGCTGTGCGGCTCGTGCCAGTACAGCGACTACGGCTCCACGCTGATCAACTTCGAGTACGCGTGACCGGCGCTGGCCCGGCGCGCCCGCGTAGGGGGGCCGATAGCCTAGCTCACGGGCCGGGCGGAGGGTCCGCGGCGGCGCGGCGGTCGGTCGCGGCCAGCGTCCGGGCGACGACGGCCAAGAGGCCCGCGCCGTAGCGTTCGACCTTGTGGGGGCCGATGCCGTGGGCGAGCCGGAGCGCGTCGAGCGAGCGCGGCCGGATCTCGGCCAGCTCCCGGAGCGTGCGGTCGCTGGCGATCACGTAAGGCGGGACGCCCTCCGCGCGCGCTAGCGTGAGCCGGTGCCCGCGCAGGGCCTCGAAGACAACCGGCGTCACCGGATCCGCGGCCGGCGCCCGGCCGGCCGTGAGTGGCGCCGGGGCGGGGACCGCCCGCTTCGGCGAACCCCCCTCGGTCGGCGGGAGGCGCAGGCGCGCCGGGCGCTCGCCGCGCATGACCGCCCGTCCGTCCTCGGTCAGCACCAGGACGGGCCGGTCGCCGCCGCTGAACGTCGCCCAGCCGCGGGTCACGCACCGCCGGAGGAGGCGAAGGAGCCAGGGCGATGGGTGCTCCCGAAGGTTGCCGAAGGTCGGCGTGGCGGCGAGTCCGGAGCGCTCCAGCCGGGGATCGGCCTCGCCCCGCAGGAGCTTGACCGCCAGCTGGATCCCGAAGCGCCCGCTGACGCGGGCGACGCCGCTGAGCGCCTTGCGAACGACGAGCGTCGTCTCGGTGGGGTCGGCGTCCTCGGCGACGCGGAGCGCCAGGCACTCGTCGCAGCGTCCGCACCCGTCGAGCGTCGCCGCCGCGTCGCCGAAGTAGCGCAGGATCGCGTCGTGGCGGCAGCTCCCGCCCTCTACCCATCGCATGAGCTCGAGGAACAGGCCCCACTTGTGCTCGAGCACAGGGACGTCGACCGACTCCCCGTCGGGCGCGCGCTCGAGGAGGCGTCGTCGCAGTCCGAGGTCTCCGGGGCTCGTGAGCAGGAGCCCGATCGCCGGTCGCCCGTCGCGCCCGGCTCGCCCCACCTCCTGGTAGTAGGCCTCGATCGAGCCGGGTGGGGCCAGGTGGCCGACCGCGCGCACGTCGGGCCGGTCGATGCCCATGCCGAAGGCGTTGGTGGCCACGACGACCTCGACCTGGCCGGTCGCGAACGCCCGCTGGATCTCCTGGCGGCGAGCCCCCTCGAGGCCCGCATGATAGGCGACCGCCGCCCACCCGGCTGCCCCGAGGCGGGACGCCTCGGCCTCGGTGTCCCGCCGCGTCGCCGCATAGAGGATCGCGGTGCCGCCGCCGGCCCCGGGCCGCCCCAGCGCCTCGGCAAGGAGCGCGTCCACGCGGCGCGCGCGGCTCCGCGGCCCGTCGACCTCGGCGGCCCGGAGCGCCAGGTTGGAACGGGCGAAGCCCTGGACGATCTGCGGCGTGTCGGCCGGGAGACCGAGCCGGGCCAGGATCTCGTCGCGGACGATCGGGGTCGCGGTGGCCGTGCAGGCGAGGACGCGCGGCGCCGCGAGCTCGGCCAGGATGCCCCCGAGCTCGAGGTACTCCGGCCGGAAGTCGTGGCCCCATTCGCTGATGCAATGCGCCTCGTCGACGGCGACCAGGGGACAGGCCAGGCCGCGCAGGAGCGCCCGAAACCCCGGATAGGCGAGCCGCTCGGGGGCGACGTACGCGAGGGCCAGGCGGCCGGACCCGAGCTCGGCGAGCCGCCGCCGCATGTCCGCCGCATCGAGGGTCGAGGCGAGATACGTGGCGGCGACCCCACGCGCCTCCAAGGCGTGGACCTGGTCCTGCATGAGGGAGATGAGCGGCGAGATGACGAGCGTGGTCCCGCCGAGGAGCGTGGCGGGGAGCTGGTAGACGAGGCTCTTCCCGCCACCGGTCGGGGCGACGAGGAGGAGCCGCCCGACGGCGAGCAGGCGCTCGATGGCCTCCCGCTGCCCGGGCCGGAAGCCCGCATGGCCCAACCGACGGAGGCCGGCGTCGAGGTCGAGCGGGCCGGATTCAGCGACGGGCCGGATCTGTTCCGGTCCCCTCATCGGGGTCTCGGGGCCTGTCGGGTCGACGCGAATGCCATGCACTCGGAGCGTAGCAAGAACTCGGCCCATCTCCCCGGATACGCCCGTCCCAGCCTGCGCGCGCCGGTCCGGCGCGGCGCGTCCGCCTCCTGCGCCGTCGTCCGTCGGTGAGGCGGCGGGACGGCGGCTGCGTCGGCGTCAGTCCTCCGGGGGCGCCACGCCGAGCTTGACTGCGGCGTCCTCGATGAGGCGCTCGGGGTCACGGATCTCCGTCGCACGGAGGAGCCGGCGTGTCTCGGCCAGATGCGCCCGGGCCGCGGTCGGCTCGCCGCGGACGGCGGCGATCGCGGCCAGCTCGAGTCCGGTCCGCGCCTCTTCGTATCGGGCCTCGATCCCCCGGAAGGTCTCGAGGGCCTCGGCGGCGAGGCGGGCCGCTTCCTCGAGCCGTCCTTCGCTCCGGGCGATGCGGGCGAGAGTCCGCGCGGCCAGGCCGATCCCGTAGGGGAAGGCCGCGTCCCGAGCCAGCCCGAGTCCGCGCGTGGCGGCCGGGCGTGCGCGGTCGGGCTCGCCGGCCGCCAGGTAGGCGTCGGCCAGCACCGTCGTGAACCAGGCGAGCATCGGGGTGTGCTGGAACTCGGTCCACTGCCGGACCGACTGCTCGAGCAGCGGGATGGCCTCGCCCACCGCCCCGCTCTCCAGCAGGACGTGGCCGAGAAAGCTCATGGCGTCCGCGGTGTTCACGGGATCGGGGGAGCGCTCGAGGCTCCGCCGGCACGCGGCCAGGGCGGCATCGAGATCGCCCAGCGCCGCCTGCAGCCAGCCGGTGGTCCACGCCGCGTACGTCTCGAGCCGGGGGTCGCCGATCGCGTGCCCGAGCGCGTCGGCCCGCGCGGCCGCCGCCAGGGCGGGCCGGAAGTCCCCGAGGAATCCCAGGCCGAAGGCCACGCCCCAGTGGGCGAGCCCGAGCCACCAGCGCTCGGCGGTGCCCTCCAGGATCGCGACGGCCCGGCGGCCTTCGGCCACGCTCTCGTGGAGGCGACCGGACCAGAAGCCGCTGCGGGCGAGCACGTAGTGGGCCTTGCCCAGCGTCGGAGCGTCGCCGGCGCGCGTGGCCTCGGCGATCGCCCGTTCCGCGGCGGTGACGGCCGCGTCGTGCCGGCCCAGGTGGCTCTGCGTGTGCGCAAGCCAGAAGTCGTAGGCGCCGGCGAGCGCCGGGTCGCGCAGGCCCTCCACGGTGTCGTGCAACCCGTCGAGGAGCGCCAGCGTGTCGGCGAAGCGGCCGAGGAAGTACTCGGAGTGAGCCTGCCGCAGCGCGAGCTCGACGCCGGTCCGATCGCGCTCTCCGGGCGCGACGCGCCCGACGAAGCCCCGGGCGTCCCGGAGCGCGGCGACGGCCTCGGTGTGCGCGTAGCTCCGGGCGGCCTTTTCCGCCGAGCGGGTCAGGTAATGAATCGCGCGGTGGGCGTCCTCGGCCCGCGCGTAGTGGTGGGCGACGCGGTCGTACGCCTCCTCCAGGCGGTCGGCGTACTGCGCCTCGAGCGCCCGGGCGGCCGCCGCGTGGAGCGCGCGCCGCCGCCCGGCGGCGAGGCCCTGATAGGCGACCTCCTGGATGAGGGCGTGCCGGAAGACGTACGCCGGCTCCTCGGCGCCCGACTTCTCGTAGACGAACTCGAGCCGCCGGAGATCGACCAGGTGTGGCTCGAGCCCCCCCGGTTCCTGCCAGAGCTCGGCCAGGAGCCGGAGGGAGAACTCCCGGCCGAGTACCGCCGCCGCCTGGAGGACGCGTCGGCAGTCCTCGGAGAGCCGCTGGATGCGGTTCGCGAGCACCTCCTGCAGCGTGTCCGGGATGCGGAGCGTGCCGGTCCCGCCGTCCTGCTCGCCGACGGCCAGGGCGAGCTCTTCGAGGAAGAGGGGATTGCCCTCGGCCTTGGCCACGATCAGGGAGGTGAGCGTCGCCGACGGATCGGCGGTCTCCAGCATCGAGCGGACGATGCTGGCCCCATCGGCGCCGCCCAGCGGCTGGAGCGCGATCTGGGTCGCATAGGACTTGTCGATCCAGGCGGGGCGGTACCCGGGCCGATACGTGAGGACGAGCAGGATCGGGGCCCCCGCCAGGCTTTCGACCAGGGCGCCGAGGTATTCGTCCGAGGTCTTGTCGATCCAGTGGACGTTCTCGATCGCGAGGACCAAGGGCTGCCGCCGGCTGCCCTTCAGCCCGAGCTGGCGCTGGGTCTCGAACGTGCGCGCCTTGATCGCTTCGGGGCTGAGCACGGCCAGGCGCTCGGTCCCGTCCCGGATGCCGAGGAGCTGCAAGAGATACGGCGCGCCCTCGGCCGGGTCCATGCCGACCTCTTCGAGGCCCCGCCGGACCTTCTCGACGATCGTCTTCGGACTGTCGGCATCGACGATCCCGCAGTGGGCGCGGAGGATGTCCAGGAGCGGCAGGTAGGGGATGGCGCTGCCGTAGGGCAGGCAGCGTCCCTCGACGTAGCGGACGTCCGGTCCCAGGCTCTGACGGAGCTCGTGGAGCAGCCGGCTCTTGCCGAGCCCCGCCTCGCCGACGATCCCGACGACCTGGCCGCGCCCCGCCACCGCGGAGCGGAGCCGCCCCTGCAGGAGCTCGAGGTCGTGCCGGCGACCCACGAAGGTCGCGAGACGGCGCGTCGGCCCGGGTTCCGGGCGCTCGCGACCCAGGAGCCGGAACACCGGTCCCGGCACGCCGTCCACCGCGCCGACGGACACGAGGTCGAGGCGGCGCTCCAGGAACGGGGCCACCGCGGCGGTCAGCAGCACGCGCCCGGGCTCGGCGTGCCGGAGGAGCGTCGCCATCAGGACCTGCACGTCGCGCAGGGCCTCCGGCTCGATCTCGGCGTCCTGCCCCTCCCCCAAGACGGGCAGGGTCGCGGCGTGCAGGCCGACCCGCGCGGCGTAGGGCCGGAACTCCTCCTGCCGCGCGCGTTCGGTGGCCTTCTGGACGGCCAGGGCGGCGTGAGCGGCACGGAGCGAGGGGTCGTCCAAGAGCTCGAGCCCGAAGACCGCCCCGATGCTCGCGGGCCCTCGTTCCATCTCGCGCCCCCCGAAGCTGCGGATCTTGTCGAGCGCGGTGTCGAGGGCGACGCTCGTCTCGGCCGGCGCGGTATCGGGCGGCATGATCAAGCTCACGCCGAGGAACGAGAGGTGACGGCGGACGCTGTCGGCTCGCCCGGGCGACGTCTCGCGCGGGGCGCCGTGTGGCGCGGCGTCGGTCGGCTCCGCCCGCCGGGCGCGCAGCGCCGGCCGGTCCGCCTCGAGGCCGAGGGTTTGAATCCGATAGCGCAGCGTGTTGCGCGTCAGGCCGAGGCGCTCGGCGGCGGCGGTGACGTTCCAGCCCGTCCGGTGCAGCGCCTCGAGCAGCTGCTCGCGCTCGTCGGGCGCGCGCGCGGCGCCCGCGCGCGCCGTGCGGTCGCGAGGCGGCTCGCCGGGTGCGTCGGGCGGGACTCCGAGGTCGAGCGCTCCCGCATCGATGGTCTCGCCGTCGGACAGGAGCGCGACGCGCTCCATCATGTTCGCGAGCTCGCGGACGTTGCCCGGCCACGCATGCCGGAGCAGCGCCGCGCGGGCGTCGGCCGTGAGGGTCCGCGAGGGCAGGCCGTAGTCGGCGCAGGCCCGCCCGAGGAAGTGCTCCGCGAGCCGGATGATGTCCTGCCCCCGGGTCCTGAGCGGCGGCAGGGTCACGGTGACGACCGCGAGCCGGTGGAAGAGATCCTGGCGGAAGCGCCCTTCCCGGCTGGCCCGTGCCAGGTCCACGCTCGTCGCGGCGACCACCCAGACGTCGACGGGCTCGGCGCGCGTGCCGCCCAGGCGGCGCACGGCCTGGTCCTCGAGCACCTTCAGGAGCTTCGCCTGGAGCCCTTCGGGAAGAAGGCCGAGCTCGTCGAGGAGGATCATGCCGCCGTGCGCGATCTGGAAGAGCCCGGGCTTGGCCTTTCGCGCGTCGGTGAAGGCGCCGCGCTCGAACCCGAAGAGTTCCGCCTCGAGCAGCGTGTCGGGGATCGCCGCGCAGTTGACATCGACGAAGGGGCCGTCGGCGCGCGGGCTCTGCCGGTGGAGGGCGCGCGCCAGGATGCCCTTGCCGGTCCCGGTCTCCCCCTGGATCAGGACGGGCGGCAGGCGGCGCGTGTCGATGCTGCGGGCGAGGAGGCGGCCGACCTCCTCGCGCACCGCCACCATCGCCGGACTCTGCCCGAGGAGCTCGCCGAGAGGATCCATCGCCGTCGCCCAGTCGATCCTACTCCGCGGTCCGGAGCCCCCTCAAGCGCGCGGGCGCGCGTCGGCTCCGGGCGGGGCGCCGGGGGCCGGAGGGTCCCAGGGACCCTTCAGCGCACCCGCGCGTGTTACCGGCCGCGCGCCTCGGCGCGGCGGGTCAGCGCACGAGGATGCAGCTCCGCGGCTCGATCCGGACGACGACGGCCTGGTCGACGGCGAAGCGCGGCGCGGGCGGCCCGGCGACGCGCAGGGCGGTCACGGTCCCGGCGATGGCCACCTGGTAGTCCATCGCATCGCCGAAGTAGGCGGCGCGCGTGACCTTCCCCGGGAAGACGTTGGCCGGGCCGGGCTCGGGCTGGGCCCCCGGGCCGTCGCTCGCCGCGGACAGGAGCGCGATCGTGTGCGGGCGGATCGAGACGGAGACGGGCGTCCCCGGCGGATGCTCCGGCCCCGCCGCCGTGATGAGCTCCAAGCCGCCCGTGCAGACGACGCGCCCGTCGGCGGCCACGTCCCCGCGGAGGAGGTTCGTCCGCCCGATGAAGCCCGCGACGAACGCGGTGGCGGGCCGCTCGTAGATCTCGACCGGCGTGCCGACCTGCTCGATGCCCCCCGCGTTCATCACCGCGATGCGGTCCGAGGTCACCATCGCCTCGGCCTGGTCGTGGGTCACGTAGATGGTCGTGATCTGGAGCGCCTCGTGCACGCGCCGGATCTCGAACCGCATCTCCTCGCGGAGGTGCGCGTCCAGGTTCGAGAGCGGCTCGTCCAGGAGCAGGATGGCCGGTTCCACGATCAGCGCCCGCGCGAGCGCGACCCGCTGCTGCTGACCGCCGGAGAGCTCCCCCGGGTAGCGCGCGGCGAAGCCCTCGAGGCGCACGAGGGCGAGCGCCTGCTGGAGCCGCCGCGGCCACTCGGCCCGCGGCACGCCGCGGAACTTGAGCCCGTACGTCACGTTCTCGGCCACGGTCTTGTGAGGCCAGACGGCGTACGACTGGAAGAGCATGCTCATCCCGCGCCGCTCGGGCGGCACCGCCACGCCCGCCGCCGAGAGGCGGACGTCGCCGAGCCAGATCTCCCCGGTGTCGGGCGTCAGGAAGCCCGCGATGAGGCGGAGCGTCGTCGTCTTCCCGCAGCCGGAGGGGCCGAGGAGCGACAGGAGCTCCCCGTGACGGATCGCCAGCGTGAGATCCCGGACGGCCGCGACGTTCTCGCCGTATCGCTTGGTGAGCGCCTGCAGGCGGACCCCGGCCATGCCGCGGATCAGGTCTGCAGGAAGCGGCGGCCCAGGAAGCGCTGCGCCACGGCGACCAGGGCGAGCGTGAGCCCGAGCAGGAGGATCCCGAGCGCCGACACGGCTTCCCAGAGGCCCTCCTCGTAGAGCGAGTAGATGACGACCGACACGACGCGGGAGCGAGTCGTGAAGAGCAGGATCGAGGAGGACAGCTCGCGGATGCTCGGGAGGAAGACCAGGAGCCACGCCGAGACGAGCCCCGCGCTGAACAGCGGCATCGTCACGTCCTTGAACGCCACCAGACGGTTCGCGCCGAGCGTGCGCGCCGCGTCCTCGAGGTCCGCGTGCACCGTCTGGATGGCGGCATGACAGGCCGTGTAGGCGATCGGCAGGTACTTGGTCAGATACGCCACGAAGATGATCCAGATCGTGCCGTACAGGAGAATCGGCGGCCGCGAGTAGGCCTTGAAGAGGCCGATGGAGAGCACGATCCCGGGGATCGCGAGCGGCGCCATGGCGAGGAAGGCGAGCGCCGGCGCGCCCCGAATGAGCCGCCGCTGGGCGACGTAGGCGATCGCGCCCATGAGGAGGGCGGCGAGCGTGGCCGTGACGGTGGCGAGCTCGAGCGTGTTCACGATGGCGGCCCGCGTCGGGTCGAACTCGAACAGGACGTAGCGGAAGTTGCGGAGCGTGAGGTTCTGCCACGACCAGCCGAGGCCCCACGCCTTGGCGAGCGCGGCCCGGAGGAGGGCGAAGTACGGCAGCCCGATCGAGAGCAGGAGGACCACCCCGCACGCGCCGAAGGCGGTCCACCGCCATCGCCCGAGCGCGACCGCCGGCGCGGCTGCCGCCCGCCCGCCCACCGTGGCGTAGCCGCGCCGGCCCATGAGCCGCCGCTGGACCCACAGGAGCGCGATTGCCACCAAGAGGAGCGGCATCGCGTAGGCCGCCGCCACCTCGACCTTCGGCGGGTAGTGGAAGAAGGCCCAGATCTGGGTGGTCATGACGTGGAAGCGCGCCGGGATGGCGAGCATCGCAGGGGCGCCGAAGAGCACGAGCGCTTCGAGGAACGCGAGGATGAAGCCGCCGACGATCGCCGGGAGCGCCAGCGGCAGGGTGATCGTGCGCATGACCGCGAGCCGGCCGGCTCCCGCGATCCGCGCGGCCTCCTCGAGGTCGGCCGGCGTCGCGGCCAGGGCGGCGCTGGTCAGGATGAAGACCACCGGGAAGGTGTAGAGGCTGGTCACGTAGATCAGCCCGGGCATCGAGAAGATGTTGACGAGCGGCCCCTCGGCCCCGGTGATCGCGCGGTAGAGGACGTTGAAGAGCCCGGCGTTCGGCCCGGCCAGGATCACGTAGGCGGTGGCGCCGAGGAAGGACGGCGTGACGAACGCGGCGATCGTGAACGTCCGGACGACGGCCTTCCCGGGCATGTCGGTCCGCGTGACGAGCCACGCCATCGGCGCGCCGACGAGGACGCTCAGCACGCCGACCGACATCGCGTAGACGAGGGAATTCCCGACCGGGCCCTGGTAGATGGCCTCGCCGAACGCTTCGAGGAAGTTCCCGAGGGTGAAGCCGGCGCCCTCGGGCGCCCGGACGGCGGTGAGGAGCAGGATGGCGAGCGGCGCGACGACGAGGACGGCGAGGATCGCCGCGGAGAGAAACCAGACCCCGGGGGCGGCGTCGACCCGCCTCCGCGTCCCCCCCGCGGTCCCCGCCGCCGCGCCCGGCATCGCCTCAGACCCCGAACAGCTCGCGGAACTTCTTCTTCACCTCGTCGTCCCGCTTCTGCATCTCCTCCGGGTCGACCTTGATCAGCTTGAGCTCCTTGAGCGGGCGCTTGTCCTTGGGATACGTCACGGCCTCGTTCGGGACGTAGAGACCGTCGTCGGCGAGGAGCTGCTGGGCGTCCTTGTCGAACAGGAAGTCCGTGAAGACCTTCGCGGCGTTCGGGTGCGGGGCCTTGGCCAGGATGGCGTTGGCCGAGGTCACGAAGGGCACGCCCTCGGCGGGGAAGACGATCTGGATGGGGTTGCCCTTCTTGACCTCGCGATAGATGTTGTACTCACCCGTCGCGCCGACCCAGGCCTCGCCGCCGGACAGCTTCATCGGCGGATCCTCCGCCGACTGGACGACGAGGGGGTTGTTCTTCGCCAACGCGGTGTAGTAGTCCCAGCCGCCCATCACGGGCAGCAGGCCGATGATCCCGGTCATCACGACGCCGCTGTAGCCCGGATGCGCGTGGACCAGCTTGCCCTTCCACTTCGGGTCGGCGAGGTCCTTCCAGGCCTTGGGCGCGTCGGCGGCGCTCACCTTCTGCGTGTTGTAGCCGATCACGTAGGGCGTGCCGCGCAGGATCGTGTAGAGCCCGTCCTTGTCGCGGAAATCCGCACGGAACTTGTCCGCGCCCGCCGGGAGGTAGCGCATGAGCATGTTCTTCTGCTGGAACTCGAGGAAGTGCGAGATGTCGGAGGTGTGGACGACGTCGGCGACGGCGAGCCCCGCCCCCGCCTCCTGCATGACCTTCTGGAAGACGCGCTGAGAGCCGTCGCGCATCAGCTCGCACGTGATGCCGAGCGCCTTCTTGTTGAACGCGTCGCAGGCCTTCTGCGCGACCGACAGCCCGAGGGACGAGTACCAGACGACCTTCCCTTCCTTCTTCGCGGCCTCCATCACCGCCGGGTCGGCGGCGTCGACCCGGGCGGCGAGCCCGAGGACGAGGGCGAGTCCGGTCAGGAGCTTCCAGAGTCTTCGTCGTGCCATGGGCGTTCTCCTTCCGTCGTCGTTGTCCGGGCTCACGCGGCGCGCCGGAGCGCCGCGGCGGCGGCCGTCACGTCCTCCACGCCCTCCAGCGCGAGCAGGCGCTCACAGAGCGTGTCCACCTGGGCGCGGGGCAGCGCCCGCGCGGCGTTCGCTCGAAATTTCGCCACGAGCTCCTCGGGAGCGAGCGGGTGCTCGGGGCCGCCCCGCGGGGCGTCCTGCGTCTCTTCCAGCACGCGCCCGTCGGCGAGCTCGACGCGCACGTGCCCCGTGAAGCGCCGGGGGTAGGGCAGGCTCGCGTCCACCACGTAGCCGACCTTGCCGGCTACCTCCAGGATACGCGGATCCCGCGTCCACGCCTCGGTGAAGCCGTCCACGCCCGCCTGGCCCTCCACGAGGACGAGGGCGATGCAGTACGGCAGGCTGAACTTGGCGCCGTAGGGCGTCGTCGGGCGCCGCTTCTCCGCGAGCGGCTCCCAGAGCCGGTGCACCGGGCCCTCGGCCGTCCGGCAGAGGATCGCGCGGATCGCCGTCGGGTCGAACCCGGGGCGCGTCCGGATCCGCGCCGCGCAGTCCATGTAGGGCTGGTTGATCGAGCCGCACGGGTAAGCCTTGAACATGAGCCGCTGGATGGCCCATTCGCGCCCGAGTCCCTCGGCGAGCGCGGCGAGCCGCGCCGCGTCGGGGGGCTCGCCGCCGAAGACGCGGTAGAAGCCGTGGGTGCCCTCGAACACCGTCCGGGGGCCCGTGAATCCGGCCTGCGCCAGGTGGGCCGCCACGACGCCCGCATGGGCGGCCCATCCCGCGTGCAGGCGCTTGGTCCACGAGCCGTCGGCCAAGTACTCGATGATGCCGCTCGCCTGGCTGCCGCACAGCGCGAACGCCATGGCGAGCTCGCCCGCCGTCAGGCCGAGGAGGCGGCCCGTGGCGGCGGCCGCGCCGAACGAGCCGCAGAGGGCGGTGGGATGGAAGCCGCGCCGGTGGAACGCGCCGGGGCAGGCGCTGCCGACCGCGGCCATCACCTCGACCCCCGCGACGAGCGCCGTCAGCACCTCGGCGCCCGAGGCGTGGCGTGCCTCCCCGACCGCGACGGCGGCCGTCGCGCAACAGGCGCCCGTGTGGACGATGGCCTCCTCCAACGTGTCGTCGTAGTCGAGCCCGTGGGCCAGAGTGCCATTCGCCAGGACGGCGGCGGCCGTGCCCACCTGGGCCCGCCCACCCCAGAGGCTCGCCTCGGGAGGGCCCCCGAGGCGGCGCGCCACCGTCTGGACGCTCTCGGCGAAATCGTCCGGGGCCGCCGCCAGCGCCACGCCGACGGTGTCCAAGAGAAGGCGCCCGGCCTGTTCGACCACCTCCCGTGGCACCGCGGTCGGGGCGAGCCCTGCGGCGAAGGTTCCGAGCCTCTGGGCGTAGGTCTCCATCGGTCGTCGCGCGCGATGCTTACAAGCCCGTATCATGGGCCGCGCAGGGGCGTCAAGGATGGGACGGCGCGGCCGCGCGGCGGTCCTCGCCGGACCCGGCTGCGGATCGGCACGCACGAGGAGGTCTCGCGGTGGTGAACCATGGGCGACTGAGCATGTCGGTGGGCGAGGCGATGTTCACGCAGCGATCGATTCGAACGTTCCGGCCGGACCCGATCCCGGTCTCGGACCTCCGACTGGTGCTGGAGGCGGCCGTGCGGGCCCCGAACGGGGGCAACCGCCAGATCGGGCGGTTCCTGGTGGTGACCGACCGGGCGCGGATCGCTCGGTTCGGCGCGCTCTACCATGAAGCCTGGTGGGCGAAGCGCCGGGACGAGCATGGCTGGACCGGGCCCGCGGACATTCCGCCCGACGCGCCGAACTACCGGGCGGCCGCCGGGCTCGCCGACCACATGCGGGACGTGCCCTGCGTCGTGCTGGCCTTCGCCGAGCCGCCGGGCTGGGCGAACTCCATCCTCCCCGCCTGCCAGAACCTCATGCTGGCGGCCCGGGCGCTCGGGATCGGCTCCATCCCGACCACCCTCCACCCGTCGGTCATGACGCGCGTGTACGCGATGTTCGGCGTGCCGCCGGAGCTCGCGTTCCACTTCTGCATCCCGCTCGGCTATCCGGCCGACGGGGCCCGCTTCGGCGGCAGCCGCCGCCGGCCCACTCGGGAGACGACCTACCTCGACCACTGGGGCGAGGCGGTGCCCTGGACGTAGCCGTCCGGTTCGGCGGCCCGCGAGCCGCCGGCCCGCCGCCCCCGAAAGCTTGACACCGCGCGCGGGAGCCGCGAGCCTGACGGCATGAGACGAATCCCACCGCGACGCGCCGGATGCCGGAAGGCCCGGCGTCTCGGTCGGCTCGCGCTCGCGGGGCTCGCCGTGATCGCGGCGCTCACCGGCGGGCTCGCCCGGGCGGAGTCGCCGCTGGTGGCCGAGCTCGAGGCGCTGGTCAACCGGTACCACGAGGACTTCGGACGGATCGACACCATCCGCGCGGAGCTCGAACAGGCCGTCCGCGACGATCCCGCTCCGCGCAGCTACCTGGCGCTGGCCCGGGCCCACGTGCTCTGGGGCGACATCCGCGCCACGACGACCGAGCAAAAGCTCGCCGCCTACGCGGCGGGGCGCGAGGCGGCGCGCCGCGCGACGGAGCTCGCCCCGCGCGACGCGCTGGCTCACGTGCTCTACGGGGTGAGCACCGCCCGGTGGGGGCAGGCCAAGGGGATCCTGCGCTCGCTCACGCTCTTGCCGGACGTGCGCGCGGCCACCCGGCGATCGCTCGAGCTCGACCCCCGGCTCGCCGTTGCCTACGCGCTCGCGGGGTACGTGGACTTCGAGGTGCCCGCCGTCTTCGGGGGGAGCCTCGAGCGCGCGGCGGAGGCGTTTCGCACCGGGCTCCAGCTCGACCCGCGGTTCACCGCGATGCGGGTCGGCCTCGCGCGCGTGCTGGTGCGGCAGGACCGCCTGGCCGAAGCGCGCCGTGAGCTCGAGGCGGTGCTCGCGGAGACGGCGCCCACGAGTCTCGCCGACTGGACCGTGAAGGATCGCCCGCGGGCCGAGAAGCTGCTCGCGACGCTGCCGCGCCCGGCCGGATCGGGGTAGCGGCGCCCCCGGTCAGCGCGCCGCGGGCGCGGACTCGCCGCGCGCGCGCCGCAGGAGCGCGCGGTTGACCACGCTGTGGGGCTTGAGCGCCAGCCGCTCGTGGGCGAGCGCCTCGGCGAGCCCGGTGAGCCCGCCGCGGACGGCGGCCTCGGTCAGGGTCCAGTCGATCACGTCGCGCTGGGCGTGGCTGCCGCCGAACTGGTTCACGATGGCCCGGGCGGGGTGGAGGCCTTCCGCGCAAGCTCTGTAGTCGCCCCGCCAGAATGCCCGGAACCCTCGGACGAGCGGGAGCCCGATCGTCCGCGCCCAGGTCGCGGTGTCGGCGGTCCCGGTCCCGCTTCGCTCGAGAGCGGCGATCAGCCGGTCCACCTCGGCGTCCTGCCCGGCGCCGAGCTTCGCCATGACGGCATGCCAGTCGTTGAACGGGTAGAGGCGGCCGTCGGCGTGCTGATCCCAGCACTGCGACAGCTCCGTCCAGCGATGACCCACGTCGTGACCGGACAGGGACAGGCGCCACAGGAGGGCGGACGCGTCGACGAGGTCGAGCGCGATGACGCTGCGACTGCCCCGGATCGGACCGTCGTAGAGGCGCAGTACCTCGTCGACCTGACCGAGATCCAGGTGGCAGAGCGCGCGATGCCACCAGTTGTGCACCTTGAAGAAGTTGTCGTCGCTCGCCCAGTAGGGCTCGCGCACGGCCGCCCACCCCACGCCGTCCTGGGCGCGGCCTTGCATCTCCATGACGTGCGCGACGGCGTGGTGCGCCCAGCAGTCATAGGGCTCGCCGTCGAGGGCTTCCCGGCCAACCGTTTCGGCTCGCGCGTAGTCCCCGGTCTCTTCGAGACCGAAGGCGTACATGCCGAGGAGAAGGCTGTGGCCGGGGGTCGACCGTGACCACCGCGGAAGCGCCCGAGCCAGGCGATCGCGCAGGTCGCGCGCGCCGGCGCGATAGAAGTCCATCAGGTGACCCGCCTGGAGCGCGAGCAGGTCGCGCGGGTACGCGACGTTGTGGAAGTCCGCGGCCACCGCGGCCGCGGTCCAGTTGCCGCGGAGGAGCTGGTCGAGGATCGCGAGGTGCGACTGCTCCCGATCGTCCATCGGCAGCGCCCGGGCCGCCACCAGGATCTGGCTGGCCTGCGCCGTGGCCTGAGGCTCGGTGGCGAGGCCGAAGAGATACGCCTTGAGGACATGGGCCATGACGAAGCCCGGCGCCGCGGCGAGCGCGCGGTCGATGGTCGCCACCGGATCGCCTCGGTAGAGATTGAACTCGCCGAGCGCCTGGTCGAAGAGGGAGACCGCGTCCCCGGTGGCGCCGGACACCTGGTTGCCCTGCCGATCACGGATCATCGGGTGCCTCCGATGTGGCGGGTGACATGTAACGGACGCTCGGACCGGCGGGTCGGCGGCGGCCGCGAGGTCCGGGAGATGATGTGCCTGGTCGGCGGCGAGGTGTCAACCCGTGCGTGATCCGCCGCCGGCGGCGACCGAGCCTTGACGGCCGAGGGGGTGGATGGTACGAAAGTCCGGTTCCCTGCGGGACGCCGTTCGATTCCCCGATCTCGGAGGTCCGACATGAGCCCACTCCCGAGCCGCGCGCACGCCACCGTCGTCGTCGGCGCTCGCGTCCACGGGCTCGGCACGGGCTGGCGCCTCGCGCTCGAGCGCGCGCGGCGCGGACAGGGAGCGGGATGCGGTGTGACCGCGCCGTGAGTCCTGGCCGCGCGCTCGAGTCCGCGGTGGCCCCGCGCGCCGCGGCCCCCGGCCGGCGCCGGTAGTCGCCCGCCGATGGCCAGCGTCCCGTCCACGGCCGACGTCGTCGTCGTCGGCGGCGGCGTCCACGGCGCCAGCGCGGCCTACCACCTGGCGCGGCGCGGGGCGCGCCGGGTGGTCCTCGTCGAGCGAAAGTTCCTCGCGTCGGGGCCCACGGGGCGGTCGTCCGCCCTGGTCCGGCGCTTCTACGCGATGCCGTTTCTCACGCGGACCGCGAACGCCTCGGCCGAGGTCTTCCGCCACTGGGCCGACGTCGTCGGCGGGGGGGATCCCCGGGTTCCGTCAGGTCGGGGTCCTCTGGCTCACCGGCCCCGAGGATGCCGACAACCTCCGGACGAACGTGGAACGGGCCCGGGCCCTCGACGTGAACGTCCGGCCGCTGTCGCCGGGCGAGGTGCAGGCGCTCGTTCCCGCCATGGCGGTCGACGACGTGGCGCTCGGCGCCTACGAGGCGGAGTCGGGCTACGCGGACGCGGCCATGACCACGAGCGCCTTCGCGACGCGCGCGGGCGAGCTGGGCGCCACGGTCGTTCAGTACGTGGCGGTCGACGCGATCCTGACGCGGGGGAGCCGGGTGACCGGGGTGCGGACGGCCGCCGGTGAGATCCAGGCGCCCGCCGTCGTCGTGTGTGCCGGCCTCTGGGCGGGGCGCCTGCTGGGCCCGCTCGGGATCGAGGTGCCGGTCACGCCGACGCGTCACCAGATGTGCTTCTTCCGCCGCCCGCCGGAGTTCGGCCCCCACCCGGCCGTCCTCGATCGGCCGCAGCGCGCGTACATGCGCCCGGAAACCGGGAATCTGACGATCCACGGGCTGTTCGCCTACGAGGAGGCGGTCGACCCGGACCACTACAACGAAGGGGCCGATCCGGGCGAGGTGCTGCGGAACTCGGAGCTGATCGCCCAGCGGTTCCCGGCGATGGAGCACGGCCTCTCGATGGGCGGGTACTCCGGCGTCTACGACAACACCCCGGACCACGAGCCGGTGCTCGGCGCCGTGGCCGAGTACGCCGGGCTGTACGTCGACTTCGGCTGGAGCGGGCACGGCTTCAAGCACGCGCCGGCGATCGGGGATATCCTGGCCCAGGTCGTGCTGGAGGGCCGGGCGTCCGGATGGGACCTCGAGCCGCTCCGCTGGTCCCGGTTCCGGGACGGGGCCCTCCTGCCGCGAGCCTCGGCGGCCGACCCGCCGCACTGACCCGTCGAAGACCAGACAACCCTCGAGCGAGAGGAAGGACGCCATGGCGACGAAGACGGCGAAGAAGACCGGATCGAAGACGAAGAAGCCACTGGGACTCATGGAGCGGCTCGCGACGGGTCCCGTGATCTGCGCGGAGGGATATCTCTTCGAGTTCGAGCGCCGCGGCTATCTCCAGGCCGGCGCCTTCGTGCCCGAGGTGGTGCTGGAGCACCCGGACCTGGTCGAGGGGCTCCACCGGGACTTCGTCCACGCCGGCTCGGACGTCGTCGAGGCGTTCACGTACTACGCCCACCGCGCCAAGATGAAGATCGTCGGGCGGGAGCGCGACCTCGAGCGGATCAACCGGACGGCGCTGAAGCTCGCGAAGAAGGTGGCGCGCGCGACCGGCACGCTGCTGGCCGGGAACATCTGCAACACGAGCATCTACGGGCCCGACGATGCCAAGTCGCACAAGGAGGCCCGGCGGATCTTCGACGAGCAGATCGGCTGGGCGGTGGACGCGGGGGTCGACTTCATCGTGGGGGAAACCTACAGCACGGGCGGCGAGGCCCTGCTGGCGCTGGAGGCGATCCGCCAGTCGGGTAAGCCTGCCGTGATCACGCTGGCCGTCCCGCGGGAAGGGCGGATGCGCGAGGGCTGGAGCGTCGCCGACACCGCGCGGCGGCTCGAAGCGGCGGGCGCGGACGTGGTCGGTCTCAACTGCTCGCGCGGTCCGGCGACCATGATGCCTCTGCTCCAGGAGATCCGGGCCGCCGTGCGCTGCCACGTCGCGGCGCTGCCGGTGCCGTATCGCACGACGCCGGCGGAGCCCACCTTCCAGTCGCTGAACGACCCCCACTGCAAGGTGATTCCCGACAATCGCCCGTTCCCGGCGGCGCTCGATCCCTTCGTGTGCAACCGCTACGAGATCGCCCAGTTCGGCAAGGAGGCCTACGATCTCGGGGTGCGCTATCTCGGCGTCTGCTGCGGCGCCGGGCCGCATCACGTCCGGAGCCTGGCCGAGGGGCTGGGCCGGCGCCCGCCCGCCAGCCGCTACTCGCCCGACATGTCCAAGCACATCTTGTTCGGGACCGACAAGCGGCTCAGGCAGGACAACCTCGCCTACGGATTGTCGTACCGGCGGCCGTCGGGCGCCTGAGG
The DNA here is from genome assembly GCA_044867785.1 of Candidatus Rokuibacteriota bacterium. Taxonomy (GTDB): domain Bacteria; phylum Methylomirabilota; class Methylomirabilia; order Rokubacteriales; family DASRDR01; genus DASRDR01. Next base: position 69,294 of record JBIOVM010000025.1, read on the forward strand.
GCGCCCGGTGGCAACTCGATCATGGTGAACCGGGCTCGCACCACCCACCGCTGGCTCGGCGCGGAGCAGCAGGCGGCGCTCGGCATCGGGCCGGGCACGTCGGTCGGGATCGAGGGCGTCGAGGACGTGCTGGAGGATCTGGACCAGGCGCTCCGGACCTGCCAGACGGCCTGAGCGCTACGGTCCTCGGCGCGGCACGCGCTGCAGGAACTCCACCAACTGGCGCTTCCACCACTTCGCCTGGGCGGTAGTGCCGTGCCCGGCGGTCTCCTCGCTCCCGGGGATGAGCACCAGGCGGGCGTCCTTGACGCGTTTGAGCTCGCGCTCCATGATCCCGAGCTCCGGCGGGTTGCGCTCGTCGTCCGCGGAGTTGATGGCCAGGACCGCCGCCCGGATAAGCTCCAGCCCCGGTGAGGCGTCGTAGCCGTGGGAGGACCGTGCCGCGGTCCCCGAACGCCTCGACCAGCCCCTGGGCGTTCCCGCCGGCGGCGTTCAGGTAGAGATGCCGCGGCGCCTCGAATTCGAGGTAGCCGTTGTCTTGTGCGACCCCCGCGCGTAGCCGGCGACGTCGCCGGCGTCGAGGACCAGGCGGGCGACCACGTCCTCCGCCCCGCCGAGCCCGACCCGGCCGAGATCGTGCCGCACGCGAGCCTCCTCCAAGCGTCGCTCGAGATCCGCCAGGTCGAGGTGGAGGGGGCGCTCGCTGCCGACGAGAACGGTGTCCCCGGGCGAGGTGCGGAAGACGACCACATGGGGGAACACGGCGTGGAACGTGGCGACCACCGACTGGAACATGTCCGGGGACAGCTGGTAGAGCTGGGCCCACTGGCCGAAGACGCCGCCCGGCCGGAGCTGGCTCCGCGCCAGCTGGAAGAAGTCCGTCGTGAAGAGGCTTGACACCCCGGTCATCCACGGATTGGACGGCTCGGAGATGATCACGTCGAAACGCTCCCGGGCCAGCGTCAGGAACCCGCGGGCGTCGTTGACGACCAGGCGGGTCCGCCCGTCCTCGAGGGGCCGCGCGCTGACCGCGTCGCGTGGGCATCGCGAGCGCGTAGGCGCCGATCCCGAGCTCGAGCACGCCGTAAGCCAGGACGGGCCGGCGAACGCGCGCGGCCAGGCGTCCGCCGGCCCAGCTGCCGAGCGCGAGCCCCGCCATGAAGGCCGCGAGGGTGGTGCTGACCGCCAGCGCGGTGGCGCCGAAGACGAGCGTGAGCCACCGGAGCCAGACGACCTCGTAGATCAGGCCGCTCGCGC